>NZ_JBPFDR010000009.1:0-186117 GCF_059415085.1 Sporosarcina sp. SAFN-015 | reverse complement strand
GTTTAGAAGGATTTCTACAAAAACAACATTATCCCTACATCCGCCTGAATCCGTTGGAGGCTAAGCTTCAGATGGCTGCGTGTTGGACAGCAGGGAAAAGGCTGATGAATAAATGGTGTTGCAACTTATTGATCGCTTTAATCATCTGGCTATTTCCGACAGCAAAGGCAACTCTCCAGCCAGCCATATTGTATGTCTTTGATAATGTATACATTTCAATTCCGACCTCTTTTGCACCTTCCGCTTGCAGGAAGCTGACCGGCTTCTCACCGTCAAAGCCGATTCCACCATATGCCATATCATGCAAAATGAAAATATCATTTTCCTTGGCGAATGTAACCGCTTCCTCAAAGAAGGGGACAGTCGCCACTGCGCTCGTCGGGTTGTTCGGGTAGTTCAAATACATAATTTTTGCTTTCTGTTTTACATCATCAGATAATGCCTCAAAATCCGGCATGAATCCATTTTCCTTCAGCAAAGGCATCGTTTCATAAGTGATGTTGGCGAGACTGACACCGGATAAATAATCGGGATATCCCGGATCTGGAAGCAAAAGTAGATCGCCATCATTCATCATCGCTAAAGGTACTTCAACAAGTCCTATTTTGGATCCGCCTAAAATAGCGACTTCCGTTTCTGGATCAATATCAACGCCATATTCTCGCTTATAAAATTCCGAGACCGCTTTTCGCAATTCAGGAATTCCGTTAAATGGCGAGTATCCATGCGTTTCAGGCTTCTCCACGGCTTGCTGCAACGCTTTAATAATATGAGAAGGCGTCGGTTGATCTGGATTGCCTCTCCCTAAATTAATAACGTTCTTTCCAGCTGCTTTGGCGGCGTCCACTTTTTCAACTAATGAAGAAAAGAAATGGGGCGGCATGTTTTGTACACGATTAGAAATCAGCATGTAAAAACCTCGTTTTCTTAGTTTTTTGACTCGTCTGACTAAGATGTGCTTTCATTCTACTATATGTGTCGAAGGAAACTCAACATGATTTTTCATTGAAAACGAAAAAGCCGCCGCTCTTAAAAAATGAGGCGGCAGCTCAACACTATTATTTATTATTCATGATGAACGTAAGAAGGGATATCCAATGATCAACTTGTCGTTCCATAGCGACATGGTCAGTAGATTCCTTCTTCATCCTCTTATCAAGATTTGCAAAGAAACGGATGATTCTAACCGGCTTTGTATCATCATCGATGATGATCTTCATTTCAACGGTGGCAATTCTACGGTGGATCGCTTTCTTCGCTAGCGACATCTTCTTATCGACGACTGGTGTGATAGATTGTCCGAGCGCTTCAATGCGCTCCATCGTTCCTTCGGCTTCCTTCACAACTGTTTTCTGCCGAGTGCCGTTTTCATACACTTCCACGGCCAGTATTGCGGAATATGGATAATCTGAAAGTATGTAAGGCATTTTGACAAATGCTTTTTTGACGGGCTTTCCTTCTATAGGAGCAGGCTCCCAAAAATAAATTCGACGATTTTTTTCATCAACCGCAATTTTTGAAAGAAGATCATCTGCGATGAATGTATGTGATTCAATATAGTTCGCTGCTTTCGGTAGAAATGTATTCAAATAATCTCTCTGCTTTGCTTTCAACTTTTCTTCCGCCCTTGTGGAAAGGGATAAAAAGAGTGCAGCAAAGCCGAAGAACGCCGCGAAAAAAAAGAAACCGGGAAGGAAGGCGTCCCGCTTTATGAAATAAAACATTGCAGCAATCCCGATGATAGGTGCTAGACAGCCGAACCGGACATACCAATTGGATTGTGTGGAAGACAAGTAAACCCCTCATTTCGAAAATGATACTAGGAATGCGAATAGATTTGTATTTATCATATCGGATGGAAAAGCGAATAACAACTTCAAATAAAAAGCTGCCCCTTCATGGAAAGGACAGCTCAGCCAAAATTAGTTCACTTGTGCAGCTTCAATTTCTTCTGTCAATTCTACTAGCTGGTCGATCAATTCACCGATATACGCAATCGTGTCAAGCAAAGGTTGTTCAGTCGTAATATCGACGCCTGCCATTTTAGAAAGCTCAGCAGGGGATTTCGTGCCACCTGCTTGAAGAACCTTCAGCCAATCTTCAACTGCAGGTTGACCTTCTTCCAAAATACGTTTAGATACTTGTGTGGAAATCGTCAATCCTGCACTGTACGTGTACGGATACAAGCCCATGTAGTAATGCGGCTGGCGCATCCATGTCAATTCCGCACCTTCATTGATTTTAACGTCGTCTCCCCAGAATTCTTCAAGAACGCCACGCTTCAGGCTGTTCAGTACGTTCGCATTCACACTGCCGCCAGCATCAATGCGCTCATACACTTTCCGTTGGTATGCTGCTTCCAATAAGTGTGTGACGAAGTTATGATAGTACGTACGCGCCACGATGGAAGAAATAACCCAACGTTTGAATTTCGGATCATTCGAGTTGGATAGCAAATGGTTCGCCATCAACATTTCATTCATCGTCGAAGGAGCTTCAATAAAGTACATAGATGGACGTGAATTGAAAATGTTTTGGTGTTGGTGTGCATTGTAGAAATGCCCCGCGTGTCCAAGCTCATGCGCCAATACAAAGACATCTTCCATACTGCCTGTCCATGAAATCAAAATATAAGGGTGGACGCCATAAGGGCTTGAACAGAAAGCTCCGGTCGATTTGCCGGTATTTTGCGCAAAGTCAGTCCAGCGCTCTTTATAGGAACGATCAATCATATTCATATAATCGTCACCCATAATAGCAAGCGCGTCATCGATATATTTCTTCGATTCTTCAATTGTGATTTTCGGTTCATAGTTAGGGTCTAATGGAATCTTCAAGTCGGAGAAAGTCATTTCGTCGAGTCCATGGACCTTTTGAAGAAGCTTTGCATATTTACGCATATGCGGCGCAAGATGTTTCATAATCAAATCGATTTGACGGTCATACATGGAGCGGTCAACTTCTTGGTTGAATAGAAGATATTCAAAAACGTTTTCATATCCTCTAAGATCCGAAGTTGTTTTCTCTTTTTGTAGATGCATATCGTATGTTTTAGCAGTCGTATGTTGGTACTCCCTCAATTTCGCATGGAACGCATCATACGCAGCTCTTCTTTTTTCCGTATCCGTTTCAGATTCCCATCCGCCTTCGAATGACGTATAGCTTAACGGATATTTTTCTCCGTCGACTTCAAAATCATCGAAGTTCATGTCCACTAATTTAGTCGTATTATACAATCCGTATGGCGCGTTCAAAACAGAAGAGAATGCGGCTAATGTCTTTTCCACTTCTGGATGAAGCTTATATGGCTTTTGACGAATCAATTCTTCAAGATAATTTTTATACTCCTCGGATTGGGTCATCGCTTTTTCCAATAGTTCACTTGATACTTCGGAAAGTTCACTCGTAAAGAAAGAAAGCTGGCTTCCGAGCTTGGATGCAGTCGAGCCGTATTTACTAGCACGCATTTGTGCTTCATCATTTGTTTGATCAACACTATGCGCCAAGCTTTGGTAAGCTCCAATTGGTGTCATTTTGCCCATGATGGAAGCATATCCATCTAAAGCTTCGATGATTGCTTTCTCATCAGTAATATTCCCTTTGAAGCGTTCTTCAAAGGAAGCAACTTCACTTACAAGCTGTTCGATCGCTGCATTATAATCCTCTTCCGTTTTGAAAAGGTCTTCCAAATTCCAAGTTTCTTCAATGTTCACTTCTGAACGTGGTGGTAAACTTTTCACCATTCCTATCTCTCCCTTTTAGCTCGTAATTATTACGGATGTCGAACTAATGATAGTATATAGCAAACTAATAGAAAAGTAAAAATGAATTGTCATTTCTGCGAACTTATTTACTGGACAGTCTATCTATCTCGTCAGCGACAACAAAAGCTAGATCTTCATTGCCGAAAAGCTGAAGGACATCGAGCATAGTTACGTTGTCGATATGCACATCGTCGAATCCGTCGTCGCTTTCGATTACTTCCTGTAAAGCGGCATTTTCTATTTGGTAAGGATATGCCTTTTTATAAAGTGTATGTGGATTTAATTCATTGTTCGAGCACCATTGAACAAACAGACGAATCATGAGCGTTTCATCTTCCTTATATTTTTGAATGATTTGTTCATCGATATTTCTGAATTCCATTGTCCATCCCTCCGGTGATAAGCTATGATTTTAAGTATATACGAGCAGGGGGGGATTCAATAATGAATCGAGTAGATGTTGTATATTCTGTCATCCTAAAAAAGGGAAAAGTACTAATGGTGAAGAATAGGAAATATGATAATTGGACATTGCCTGGCGGGGGTGTAGAAAAAGGGGAGACATTGGAACAGGCAGCAAAGCGCGAAGTGTGGGAGGAAACAGGACTGAATGTGACGATCGATAGATTGCTGAAGGTGAATGAGGCGTTCAGGCAGAAGGAAAACAATCATGTGTTGTTTTTCACATTTTTGGCGGAAGCAATGGATGGGGAAGTAGCCATTCAAGATGTAGGCGGTATTTTAGATGCGGAATGGAAAGATCTTTCATTCGCAAATGAAGCCATGCCTTATTATGAAAACGGTATTGAAGGACTGCTTGAAACGTCAGTGCCTTATCATTTTCAAGGAGTTCAAGCTTGATGAACCAGCAGCAAATGAGCGAAAGAAATAAAATAGGGTGGAACCAAAACGCTTATGAAGCATGGGTAGCACGGCATGGTTCACCTAAAGATTACGCAAAGGAATTATTGGCGGATCCGTCTAAAAAGGTAAGCTACTACTTGGATGAAATTGGGGATGTGAAAGGAAAAAGAGTCCTTAATTTACTTGGCTCAAAAGGAAATAAAGCAGTCTGCTTGGCACTACTTGGCGCAGATGTGACAGTAGTAGATCTATCCTCTGAAAATAAACGTTATGCAATGGAGTTGGCGAAAGCGGCAGAGGTTTCTCTAACTTATATTGTCAAAGACGTTCTGGATTTAGGTGAAGAGGATATGTCACCATTCGATATTGTCATTCTTGAAATGGGGGTACTTCATTATTTTGTTGACTTACACCCGTTATTCCAGAAGGTTTCCAAGTTGATGACCGAAACAGGAATTTTTATCGTAAGAGATTATCACCCTTTCGTTTCAAAAACGATGCGCGTTATAAATGGAGAAGCTGTACTGGATGGTGACTATTTTAGTGACAGATATGTGGAGGTTAATGTAGCCTATTCGGCACTTTTGCCAGAAACAATGCAAAACGAATTAGAGAGAAATGTAATCAGGCAGTGGATGCTATCTGAAGTAGTCAATGCTCTTGTTCATTCTGATTTAAAGATAAGAAAAATGAAAGAGGACAAGGGAGTGCATTGGGCATTTCCAGCAGGTTCACCACAAAAGATTAGCGAGAGGCTGCCTGGGACATTTACAATTATTGTGTCAAACGCATAAGTTTATTACGAAAAAGGGGAATGGGTCATGGGGTATATTGAAGAACTTAGAGAAACGGTCGGAAACCGGCCCTTATTGCTGACAGGTGTTGGAGTGGGCGTGTTCAATGAAAAAGGGGAAATTCTTCTGCAGAAAAACTTGGATGGACGCTGGGGAATTCCGGGTGGATTCATGGAGCTCGGGGAATCTGCGGAAGAAGCCGGGCGCAGGGAAGTGCTGGAGGAAACGGGGATACAAACTGGAAAGATGGAACTCGTAACCGTCGTTTCAGGTGCCCAAACACATACCGTCTTAAACAATGGCCACGAATATTACTCGGTGACAATTGTGTATGCAACGGATGATATTCGTGGCGGTGAACTGAAAGCTGACGGCGTTGAGACATCAGAAGTCGGGTTCTTTAATTTGCAGAAACTGCCGGAAGACTTGAACCCGATGATACGGGCGATGATTCATCAATATGCCGCGAAACGAAAATAAATTATACGTAAGTTATTGTGTTTATACGTGGATACTGACTCCTATTCACCGCCGATACAGGAGTTATGATTTATTTGTGACGAAAAAGCGTACAATCCAGTCGACATCGAGTGGACCGTCGACGATTTCATAATAGAGCAATGAATTTTCAACGATCAAATTCTCCGCAATGATGATCGTGACCGTATTCCCGTCCGCATCCTCTAAGCTGATAGTGAATTCGTCAATATTATCGTCTAAATTGATTTCTTCGGGCTTCAATTTCTTTACATGGTAGCTTTGCAGGAATTGAAGCAAGTCGTCTACTTTATGTTCATCATGGATGCTCCACGTCTCAGCAGGGGAACCGTGCATCGTCGGCTTCGTGAACGTAAGCGAACTGAAATCGGCATCCAATGTTTCAAAAAACTCATTGAAACTTTTTTCATTAAAATCATTGATCGTCTCGATCATTGCATACATCCCTCCGATTATAAGTGCGATGAGCAAGAAAGCGCGAATTTTCATCTCAATTCCTCCAGTCTTCGTTTGTATAGTATACGCAGCGTTTGCTTATACGGAATAGTACTCATGCTATGATTCTGGAGGAAGATTCATTAATACGAATGAGATAGTTTATAAAATAGTTTTGCTTATCAGGGGAAGGAAAGATTAGTGTTATACTAGTATTCAAATAATAAAGAATATATGGAGGGTGAAAAATGACGAAAGTTGAAAATGCGATACAAGATTTCTATGCAGATGATTTTGCTTGGTGTTTCGGATGCGGGCGGCTGAATGAGGATGGGTATCATTTCCGTACAGGCTGGGACGGAGAGAAAACGGTTACATATTATGAACCATTGGAAAAGCATATGGCGATTCCGGGGTTTGTTTACGGTGGATTAATAGCATCGTTCGTTGATTGCCATGGAACGGGGTCTTGTGCGCTCGCATTGTATCGCAAGAATGGACATGAGCCTGGCGACGACGCGGAAGTTCCACGTTTTGTCACTGCTTCTTTGAACGTGAATTATTTGAAGCCGACTCCACAAGGGAAAGTTTTGAAGGCGGTCGGAACGGTTGAAGAAATCCACCCGAAAAAATGGAAAGTTGACATCGAAGTGTTTGCGGATGATGTTATGTGCGCAACCGGGCAACTTGTCGGAGTTGTCGCTCCTGCAACATTTACGGGGAATTAACCGAAAAGAGACGAAACTTTTTCTGTTTTTTCCGTAACTTAGAAACAATGAGCAAAGAAAATATAAATAGGCGGCTACTGTCAGCCTTTTAACTGGGGAGAGTGAAATGAATGGTAGGGGCAATCATCGTTGCGATCGTCATGTGTGTGCCGATAACGGCTATTATTACCGATTACAAACGGAGGACGTTGAAGTTTAAGGCGGAAATGGTTCGGGAAGAAATTGAACTTGAGAAGTTAAAGCAGCAAAATTTCATCATCGAAACCGAAAAGATGAAACTTGAGTTGGAGCAAATGAAACTTGAATATACGTCTGGCAAAAATGATTTGATAAAAATCGATGAAAGAGTGGTATAAGAATGTCTGATAATTCAATGCCTCCATACAATGACCTGATCGGCGATATGTTAAAAAAACGTGAAAATGAAAACGGCATGGAAAATTTGAAAGGTTTCGGAAAACCGTTGCCGAAAGAGTATTTTTCAGGTGACACATTCCAGCACTTTCAAAAGATTGCTAAAGACGCGGGTTATAAACCGCATTGGTTGAAATTGCAGCACGAAATTAGCGGTATGATCAATGAGTTGGCAGCTCTTTCACCGAGTGGCGAACAGGGCATACTTCAAAAACGTGTAATTGAAATAAATGAAAAGATTGCTGAGCATAACAGACATTGTCCTCCTCCGATGTTGAAAGGCCGTATTTCACTTGATTCTATAGATAGGGCGAAAGAAATTTGGAGTTAGCCCCGAGTCATCCCATGCGTCGGGGCATAGGATTGTTCGTTTTTTGCCTCATCTTTTTATTGACGGGATGCAGTCCGGCGTCGCAAGAAATGAGTAATGAACCTCCCCAGTTCAGTGAGAGGCCGCAAATTTCAGATCAACCGGAAATCGTTCTTTCACAGGTAGATGCGTTGATGGAAGACATGACATTAGAAGAGAAGATCGGCCAATTACTCATCGTCGGTATGCAAGGGAAGACATACGGTGATGAGTTGGACCGTCTGATTCGACAACATCATGTCGGGGGGATCATTTTATTAGGAAAAAATATATCGTATCCTGCAGAAATGCTGAAATTATTGAATGATAGCAAACAGGCAAATACAGATTATAAAGTTCCTTTGTTCATTTCGGTCGATGAAGAAGGAGGACGTGTTTCCCGCCTCCCATCCAGCATGAAAAAATTGCCTGCAGCAGAATACTTCGGTCGTACGGGTGATGAAACGCTTGCTTATGATACCGGCGCTTATCTTGCAGAACTGTTGCATGCTTTCGGTTATAACATGAACTATGCACCTGTGTTGGATGTCCATAGCAACCCGAAAAATCCTGTTATCGGTGACCGGTCATTTTCATCAGATCCAAACAAAGTTGCGGATATAGGCATGGCAGTCATGCAAGGGATGACGGATAATGGTATTATTTCTGTCGTAAAACATTTTCCGGGGCATGGGGATACACATGTAGATTCCCATCTTTCTTTGCCGGTCATTGATAAGTCATTAGCCGAATTGCATGAAACCGAACTCATCCCTTTTCAACGGGCGATTGAGAAAAATGCAGATGTGATCATGGTGGCACATATTATGTTTCCTGAGTTAGATGACAAGTATCCTTCCTCTTTATCGGAAAAAATCATTACGGGTTTGCTTCGCGAGGAGATGAATTTTGAAGGTGTTGTCATTACGGACGATATGACGATGGGAGCAATCGTAAATGATTATACGGTTCCTGAAGCTGCAGTACAGTCTTTTCTTGCTGGAAGTGATCTGCTGTTGATTGCCGGCGATTATGAAAACCAAATGGGTACAATCAATGCATTGATGGCTGCAGTGCAAGAAGGGAAAATATCTGAGGAACGGATCAATGAAAGTGTGAAGCGTATTTTGACACTGAAAGAACGTTATAAGTTGAAAGATGCTCCGAATGAAGAAATTGATCTAAAATTGATCGAACGGAAATTCAATGAATTATTAGGATGAAAGTGAAACTTCCTCCTTCGTTATCCGTAAAGTATAATATAGTAGAAAACAAGGAGGTACACAATATGGAAAATACAGGATTGAAAGTGTTGGTACATGCTAGCGCATTTTTCGCACCGTTCCTTGTTCCGTTCATCATCTATTTGGTTGTGGATGATACAGAGGTAAAGAGAATATCCATCCAAGCGTTGTTATTCCAATTAGTAATGGGCGCTTTGATTTTCATTTCGGCTATTTTGATCATATTCTTGATCGGCATACCGATGATCATTGTTTTCGGTCTGATGACGATCATCGTTCCGATACTAGGAATAGTGAAATCGTTGCAAGGTGAAACATACAATTATCCAATCGTCGGCAAATGGTTCTGATCGGTCCCCCTTTTCGCGAAAGCGGTCTGGGGGCTTTTTTATTGCTTCTTTCATTCATGTTATGAATGGAGTTTGTATATGTTGGTAGTAGCAAGTGTACGTACAAATTTCATGAAAGGGGAGAGGCATGAAGATCAAATTTAATCTTGTCACGCAAATTTTTATCGCCTTTTTGTTAGCCATTATTTTAGGCAGTTTATTCGGAAGTTCCATTGATTTTCTGAAGCCATTCGGGGATTTATTTTTAAGGTTAATTAAATTCATTATCGCTCCGCTCATTTTATCCACATTGGTCGTCGGTGTTGCCGGTACGTCCGATCCAAAGCAACTCGGAAGAATCGGTATCAAGACTGTCGTCTACTATTTAGCCACTACTGCTATCGCTATTATTATCGGCCTTGCCATCGCATTCCTAATTTCGCCTGGTAAAGGAATATCCATTTCATCTGATGGATTGGTCGCTCCAGAATCAGCGACGCAGGAACCGCAAAGTGCCATTACGACAATATTGAATATTGTACCAGAGAATCCTTTTACCGCATTGGCAACGGGAAGCATTTTACAAATCATCTTCTTTGCATTATTCATTGGGCTAGCGATCACGATAGTTGGAGAAAAAGCGCGTCCCGTCTATTCGTTTTTTGAAGGGTTTGCCGAAATTATGTACAAAATTACCGGGATTGTCATGAAAGTGGCACCCATCGGCATTTTAGGTTTACTTGCCCCGGTTATCGGTCAATACGGATTATCCGTTCTTTTACCGCTTGTCAAAGTGATAGTAGCGGTTTACATCGCTTGTATTTTACACGCAGTCATTGTGTATTCAACAGCGGTTAAGACATTTTCAGGAATGAGTCCGAAAAGGTTCTTCAAAGGGATTTCGCCTGCAGCACTTGTCGCATTCAGCACTTGCAGCAGTTCGGGAACGTTGCCTGTGACAATTAAAAACACGAACGAAAATCTTGGCGTGCCAAATAAAATATCAAGCTTTGTCCTCCCGCTCGGCGCTACTGTCAACATGGACGGCACGGCAATTTATCAAGGAGTTGCCGTTATCTTCATCGCACAATTTTTTAATTTGGAATTGTCGTTCCTTCAATTGTTGACGGTTGTCCTCATAACTATTTTGGCATCTATAGGGACAGCAGGTGTTCCTGGAGCTGGTATGATCATGCTTGCGATGGTTTTGACATCTGTAAATATGCCGCTTGAAGGAATCGCATTAATTGCCGGCATCGATAGGGTGCTCGATATGATGAGAACATCAGTGAACGTTGTCGGCGATGCATCCGCAGCTGTCGTCATTGCGGGGACGGAAAAAGTATTGGATAGTGAATGAAAAACGAAAGACCGGAATCCGCTCTGGACTCCGGTCTATCTTATCGTTGTAAACGTTGTTCAACTTCATTTACGACATCTTGCACAGACATTCCGTGAATGCTGACGACCGGAAAATCGAATTGATCGACGTTCACATCGCCAATCGCACGTACGACGCCGATATCATAGCCGTTCAGATTTTCATCGCTTTCAAACATTTTCACTTCATGTCCTTTTTCCTCTAAGGCTGCTTTTACATCGTCAAATGGGTTTTCTACTGCAATTTTCGCCATTTTCGACACCTCCGCTTTCGTAAAGTGATTCCGTTCTTTGTTTTCCCGGAATTGTCTCTACTAAACACGTAGATTGATGTACAAGAGCTCATCTACCTTACATAGGAGCTATCATTACTTCACTCTCGCGAAGCTTCGTTCACTCCGCTATTTTCATTCCTCGGTTTTCTAAAGCCTGCGAAAGCATCGATAACTGTTGTAATGATTGATGCAAGACCAACTCCCATAATGATCAAATGGACTTGCGGGATAATATCATCAGGCGATCTTTGAAACACTTCTGCCAAGACATCGGCAAGGTGAGGCAAGATGATCGATGGATTGAGAAGAAGGAAAATAATTAGGATTGTCCAAGCGACATTAATGATGAGATTGCCGTAAGCCAGCCTCATTGTCCAATTGGGGGATAACGATTTGTAAGAGGCTAGAACGATTTCCATCGTAAGCAACAGTAAAGTTACTGGAAACAAAGTCATCAATGAAACATTGCCCAAGGCTGTCATTTCAACTTCAATCCTTTCAAATGCTAGTACTATGTAATCTACCCGGAAATCCTGCGTTTTAAAACGGTCAACTTTACGATTTTGAGGGATTCTTAACATTCGCACTTTCGATTGCTGTATACTGGACATATTGTTCAAATTACTTAATAAAGCGTGGGGATTTCGTTGACATCAAGTAAACAAACACAAAATCCAGCCAACCCGGTATATCCGATCATGTTTGCAATCGGGGCATGCCATTTGCTGAATGATACTCTTCAAGCGGTCATACCGGCGATGTTCCCGGTGTTGGAAAAGGAAAGAGGACTAAGTTTTACACAGCTGGGATACATCTTTTTTGCTTTGAATATGGTTGCCTCTGTCCTGCAGCCTGTCGTCGGCTATTTCAGCGACAGGAAACCGATGCCGTATGCGCTTCCTATCGGTATGACATTCTCGCTCATTGGAATGGCTGGTTTGGCAATCGCACCGAGCTATTGGCTCATTCTCCTGTCGGTCATCATATTGGGGCTTGGCTCCGCAGTATTCCATCCGGAGGGTTCGAGGGTATCCTTCTTGGCAGCAGGGACGAAAAGGGGACTTTCCCAGTCGATTTACCAAGTCGGAGGAAACTCAGGACAAGCACTGGCACCGCTGATCAGTGCATTTGTTTTAGTGCCGCTTGGGCAGAAGGGGGCAGCTGTTTTCATTGCAGTAGCGGCTCTCGGGATTTTCATCTTGTCCAAGATTTCCGCTTGGTACAAACGCCAGCTGGAATCAGATAAAAAGAACAATCGCAAAAAAGTGCTGTTATCTTCTATTGGCGAATTGACAAAAAAACAAATCGGGATTGCTCTCGCTTTATTGTTGACCATCATTTTTGCCCGTTCCTTTTACGTTACGAATGTCACTAGTTTTTACATCTTTTATTTGATGGATGGATATGGCTTGAAGATTGAGCAAGGGCAGCTATACATATTCCTTTTCATGGCACTTGGTGCTGCGGGTACATTTTTTGGTGGACCGTGGGCAGATCGGTTCGGAAGGAAAAATGTAATTGTATTGTCATTATTAGTTCCGTTGCCTCTTTGTCTATTACTCCCGCACGCTCCGCTTTGGGCGGTTGGGGTGTTGCTCGTAGTAATTGGTTTCTTTATCATGCTTAGCTTCACTGTTACTGTTATTTATGCACAAGAGCTTGTACCGACCAAAATCGGTACGATGGCCGGTTTGACGGTCGGCTTGGCGTTTGGAATGGGAGCGATCGGTGCTGTTGTAATCGGGAATTTAATGGATTCAATCGGTATCTTCCCAACGATGGTAATCGCTTCTTTCCTTCCATTCATCGGACTTGTAGGGCTCGCTTTGCCGAAAGACCAAAAGATTACGTCGCCTACCGCTCACTAATAGAAAGAAGTTTTACCGATGGAATGAAGTAATGCAAAAATGTTAACGATTAAGGCCGCTGTTCAATTGGCGGTTTTTTTGTTGTCTTTACAGATATGCTGAAGAGGCGTATACTTTATTAGTTACCTAAGTAAACAATGAGGTGTTGAAATTGAATCCATTAATTCATGAGCTGTTTCAGCGATCACGATTATTGAGCAAGGAGCTGAACATAGCACTGAAAGAACATGGCCTGTTTGCCGCGCAATGGTCGGTTATTTACTCGGTTTATCAACATGGTGAGATGACATTGACGCAAATATGGAAATACTTAAATGTAGAGGCACCAACGATTACTCGGACTGTCAATCGATTAGAGGAAATGGGCTGGCTAGTGACGCGTGAAGGGAAGGACAGGCGTGAAAAATATGTCAGCTTAACAGAAAATGCGATTCTGCAGCTCTCCGATATTAAAAAGACAATCATTCGGTTTGAAGAACAAAGTTTGAGAGGTCTTTCAGGGGAAGAGGAAAAGCTTCTCATGGAATTATTGAAAAAAATATAAGTTAAGGAGTATGATTCATTGAATAATAAAGAACCTATTTGGACGAAGCCGTTTATTAGTTTGTTCTTGACAAATTTATCTGTTTTTATTGTGTTTTATGGCTTAGTCTCGACTTTACCACTTTACGCAAAAGATGCACTGAGCAGGACAGACGAAGAAGCTGGCCTGTTAATGACAATCTTCTTAATATCCGCTATTATTGTACGTCCATTTACTGGAAAACTGCTTGATATTGTCGGGAAACGAAAAATGCTGCTAGTCAGCTTATTCTTCTACCTCATTTGCACGATTCTCTATTATTTCATTACACCATTCGGAGGCTTGCTTGCCTTGCGATTCTTCCAAGGTGTTTGGTTCAGCATCGTGACAACGGCAGCAGGTTCACTCGCCGCGGATATCGTCCCGCCAACGAGAAGAGGGGCAGGGCTTGGCTACTTTGTTATGTCGACGAATTTGGCGGTCGTTATTGGACCATTCATTGCCCTTTTTGTTATCCAAACATATTCCTACGATGCATTGTTCATTTTAATGAGTGTCCTTATGATTATCGGTGCGGTTGTGGCTCTTCTAATTCCGAAAATGGATATGGTGCCTGTTGCAACGAAGTCAAAAGGTTTTACATGGAATGACTTGTTTGAGAAAAAAGCGTTGCCGATTGCATTTTTGGCGAGCTTAATTGCATTTTCTTATGCCAGTGTCCTTTCCTATTTGTCGATTTATGCGCAAGAGAAAGGCTTATTGCCGCTAGCGAGTTTCTTTTTTGTCGTCTTTGCAGCGGTTATGCTTATAACTCGACCATTCACCGGGAGAATTTTTGATGAAAAAGGACCGGCATTTATTTTGATACCTGGATTCCTATGCTTCTTCTTCGGTTTGTTCATCCTATCCTTCATGGATTCCTCGGGATTATTTTTAATTGCAGGAGCGTTTGTCGGGCTTGGCTATGGAGCACTTGTACCGAGCATGCAGACGCTTGCAATCCAATCGACGTCACATCAAAGAAGCGGGTATGCGACAGCAACATTCTTTACGCTATTCGACTCGGGGCTTGCTGTCGGATCGTATGTGTTAGGAATTATAGCAGTTCAAATGGGATACCGGAATGTATATTTGTTATCCGCCCTTATTGTCCTTGCAGTATTAGCTTTATATGGTTTAATCATCCGAAAACGGCGAAGTTGAAAAACATCGCCGTTTTTTCATGTTATCTTTTGTTAATTTAGGGTACACACTAGGTAACTATGTTTATTGGGAGTCGATTTTGTTTTGGACAGAAAGTTTTGGAAGAATCCGGTGTTTACGATATCAGCAGTCGCTATATTAGTGCTTGTCATCCTAGGAACGGTAGTGCCAGGTCCGTTTGGGGAAGTTGCAGGACAATTATACGGTTTTACGACTGCGAAGTTCGGTTGGTTTTATTTATTAACAGTTTTCATTATCGTTGTTTTTTTAGCTGGCTTAGCAATTAGTAAATTCGGTGCGATACGTTTAGGAGGGGACGAGGAAAGGCCTGACTATCCATTTTTCACTTGGATCGGCATGCTGTTCTCGGCAGGATTTGGAGTCGGACTCGTTTTCTGGGGAGTCGCGGAACCGATGAGCCATTATTTCACTTCTCCTCTTAAAGGTATCGAACCGCAATCTGAGGAGGCGGCACGCATTGCAATGGGCTATTCGTTCTTCCATTGGGGAATCTCGCAATGGGGTATCTTTGGGATTGTCGGGCTCGTTATCGGGTTTCTCCAGTTCCGAAAAAGGAAGGATGGTTTAATTTCAACAGCGCTGGAGCCGTTGGTCGGTTCGAATCGCCATTTAAAGACAGGCATCGATTCATTCGCAGTTATTGCTACCGTCATGGGAATCGCGACATCACTCGGCATGGGAGTGTTGCAGATGAGTGGCGGTTTGGAGTATGTATTTCATACGAAAAACACATTTTGGATACAGCTAATTATTATATTCATTGTTTTCGTCGCTTATATGATTTCAGCTTCAAGCGGTTTGAGTAAGGGGATTGCTTATTTAGGCAACTTTAATTTAGCGATGGCTATTGCATTGCTTATCTTTTTCTTTTTTGTCGGTCCTAAGGTTTTTATTCTCGAAAGCTTCACATTGGCAATAGGGGATTACATTAATAATTTCATTCGATACAGTTTACGGCTGCAGCCGTATCAAGGCGGGACGTGGGTAAGGGAATGGACGATCTTTTACTGGGCTTGGACAATAGCATGGTCTCCTTTCGTCGGCGCTTTCGTCGCCCGCGTTTCTAAAGGGCGCACAATCCGAGAGTTTATTGCCGGAGTTATGATTATTCCTCCGGTCTTCGCTTGTATGTGGATTGCAACATTAGGCGGGACGGCATTATATAGCGATTTGAACAATGGGACGAAGATCGCCGAGGCAGTAGATGCGGACGTCACTTCCGCCATATTTGAAACGCTCAACCATTTACCGTTTACAGGCGTTGTTTCATTTTTATCCATTGTACTCATTTTTACATTCTTAATAACATCTGCAGATTCTGCGACTTATATATTAGCAAGTATGACGACCAAGGGGAGCTTGCTTCCTCCTCTTATCGTCAAAATGATTTGGGGCTTCCTCATGTCGGCGATTGCGGCAGTATTGCTTTATGCGGGCGGGCTGGAGGCTTTGCAATCTGCATCTCTCGTTTCTGCGTTGCCATTTACTCTATTTCTCATTTTACTCATCTTTTCTTTAGGTAAGTTGTTGAGGAAAGAGCCGATTACGGTAAGGCCAACTGATATCAGACGTTTTGAGAAGATTGAGCGGGAAGTGAAAAAGAAAGCGAAGCGCAAGGAGAGGAAATGAAAAAAGTGGAGGTGGGGGTATCCCTGCCTCCGCTTTTTCATTATCCGTATAGACGATTCAGTGCCTCTTTAAAGGCCGGTTTGATGTTTGTTTCGGGACGGATCGCTTGTGTCATTAGCTCCGCTTCCTCCACATTTTCCGCTTTGCCTAATTCAATAAGCGTGGCTGCCGCAAGGGTGCCCCCGCGTCCTCTACCAGTATTACAATGGAAATATACATTTTTGCCTTCTTTGTAAGCTTCCATCACTTTGTTCACCGCTTCACGGATAGAGTTGTCCTGTTCATCAGCACCGTCCAACAACGGTTGATGGATGCTTACGTTGCTCGGCAATGAACCTTCCACTTCTGCACGCAAATCAAAAATAACGTCAATCTTTTCATTAGCCATCAATTCTTCAATTGCATCGACACCGCCGAAGAAGATACGATCGGTCACTAATGCTTTATACGGTTTGTTTGTCATGTACCTCACCTTTTTTCAAATTCTTTTTTTCTTTTGCTGTAACGGAGTAAACAATTTTTTCGGGAAGCTGGAGGCAGTTCAACTGTCCGCCGTATACGGCAGCACCATCGATGCCGATTATTCGATTTTCACCAAAGAACACCGAACAGCCTTGCTTGTCCTTATGTAAGTTCTTTGTCGGGGTATGTCCGAAGATAACCGTCTTCTCTCCATTATATCCGTTGTGGAAGACATCTCGAATCCAAATGAGCTCATAAGGATCTGTTTCTTCTACCGGTTTTTCTGGATGGACGCCTGCGTGGACGAAGATAGTGTCATCCCATTCCAAATAATAATCGAGGGTTTGTATAAACTGAATATGTTCCTCCAATTCAACGGAATGGATTTCTGGTTTGACGAAAGGTTCTTCTTCCCCAACTTTAAATTCTTCTTCGGAAAAACCATAACTTTTCAATGTTGCATCTCCGCCATTGCGGTTAGTCCAGTTCTTCCAAGCCCGTTCCTCATTGGTTCTGAATGCCTTTACCAACATTTCATCGTGATTTCCTTTCAGAACAATAGCTCCTTCGCTTTTCAACTCCATCACCTTGTCAAGCACCTCTTTTGAATGAGGCCCTCTGTCGATATAGTCACCTAGAAGTACGAGCTGATCTTGGGTGGAATCATACCCAGTTCTTTGCAAAAGCTCCTCGAACAGCTCCAGCTCTCCGTGAATATCGCTGATGACAAGTGTTCTCTTCATTGAAATCACCCCTTCTGCCATTTTTCATGAAACTACCCAATAGCAATGGTATCATTAACTAAATAATCGTGAAAGTAAGAGGAGGATTCCTATATGTGTGGCCGCTTCACTTTATTTGCACCGTATTATGAAATTATCGATCGATTTGATATTGAATCGGCATTTGCAGAAAGCGACTATATACCGAGCTACAACATCGCACCGTCGCAACAAGTGGTTGCGATTATTAATGATGGACAGAAAAACCGTTTAGGACATCTTAGATGGGGATTGATTCCACCGTGGGCGAAGGACGAAAAAATCGGTTATAAGATGATCAATGCCCGGGCTGAAACAGTAGCCGAGAAGCCTAGCTATCGGAAAGCTTTTCAAAAGCAGCGCTGCATTCTTCCTGCGGATTCATTTTATGAATGGCAAAGGAGAGACGGAGAGAAGATTCCGATGCGAATCAGGCTTAAAAATGATGAACTATTCGCTATTGCAGGATTGTGGGAATCATGGAAGTCTCCTGAAGGAAAGATCATTCATACTTGTACCGCTATCACGACTGAACCAAATGATTTAATGAAGCCGATTCATGATAGAATGCCGGTTATTTTGAAAAGAGAAGATGAGGCTGCATGGCTTGATCCTCGGAATGCTGATATTGATTTCCTGGGGAATATGTTGATGCCATTCGATGAGGAGCAAATGGAGGCATATAGTGTTTCATCTGCAGTAAACTCACCGAAGAATAATGAAGAGTCGCTGATTGTGCCTATTTGTTAATTGAAATTTGAAACGAATCTCTTGCTCCTTCGTCTACTAGTTAACAAGGGAGAGGGGTTGGAATAGCTTGAGATGTTGTAAGCGTATTATTCCTATTAGCGTATTGTTATTAGTTTTATTATGGTGGAAACCATTAGACGCTTCCGCATGCTCGTGCGTCATGCCACCGCCACCGGAAGATGCACTAGATCAGGCGGACGCTGTATTCAGTGGTGAAGTGGTAAAGGTGATCGAGAATAAGGGGATTAAGCGTGGGTATGGAAATGTCGTTCATTTCAAAGTTGATAAAGCATGGAAGGGAACTGATGAATCTGAAATGGTCATCACTACCGGATATGGCGGCGGTGATTGCGGCATTTCTTTTGAAGAGGGACAGCAATATCTCGTATATGCATCAGCGAGCAATATGTATGAGGCGGGAACTTTATCTACCACGATTTGCCACAGGACAACTGAAATTTCCGGTGCAACAGAAGATTTGAACGCATTGGGTGAAGGCCGGGAAGTAGGCAGTACACATGAAGGTCGAGATGAAAAGGAATCCTCCTTCCCGTGGTGGGCGTTTGCTATATTTATTGTCGGATTGATCTTCATATTCATCGGTTTCCAATACAAAAAAATAAAGAAAAATGCAAGAAGCTAAAGCCGTCATGAAGAACGACTATTGTGAGTAAAAGCGCAGCGCTTTGAGCACATACTGCACGTATTTTTTCTCTGGTATATGAGAAGAGGAATGGCAGATGCCCTTTTTTGATATAAAACTCGGTTAAAGGCGAATGGCATAACATTTCACAATCCGTTCCGAATTATGGTAGGATTTAGATTCACAAAAGAAGAGGACGTGAAAATGAATGATTTCAATTACAATTCCGAATCCGGATGTAACGATTCAGCAACGCAAGCAAGAAATGAGCGCAGACGAAGCGCCAATCAAACCCATCAATGGTTTTATCGATCTTCATGAAATTCCACGCGACAAAGGAGGACTCATTCTTTTTTACAATAAAAGTGATGAATTGTTGTTTGCCGGGAAAGCAAGAAAGCTACGTCAACGTGTGAAAAAGCATCTTGAAGATACTACCTCACCAATTAAAAATCATCGACATGAAATCAATAAGATTTCCGTCATCATAGTCGATGATCCGATGGAACGGGAAATTTATGAAACTTATATCATCAATACATTACGTGCAAAATATAATGTAGATAAAGTGTTTTTCGAATAATTGACGACGGACCGACTATTGCGCAATCCTACGGGGCACCCATTTAAAGGGTGTTCCGTTTTTTCATTGTCTGATGTAAATCACGTTGCACTTACTGTAAAATGAATGGTAGATTGTATTATTTCTGAGGAGTACGGAGAAGTTTATACGTCATTTAGAGAATGAAAATATAAATTAAGTAGGGGGTAATGGTAATGAAGTTTTTCCACACTGCCGATTGGCATCTTGGCAAATTAGTGCAAGGCGTTTATATGACAGATGGGCAGCGGTACGTCCTTCGTCAGTTCGTAGATGCTGTTCGTGAAGAGAAGCCCGATGCTGTCATCATTGCGGGTGATTTGTATGATCGGGCGGTACCACCACCGGAAGCGGTTGCCTTATTGGATGATATACTTTGGGAAATTGTTATGGAGCTGAAAACACCGGTCATTGCGGTCGCGGGCAATCATGATAGCCCAGGACGCCTGCAATTCGGAAGCAGACTGATGCAATCGAACGGCTTCCATATTGTCGGTCAAATGTCTGCGCAACTTGAACCAGTTGTTCTGGCGGATCAATTTGGAGAAGTTCATTTCCACTTGGTGCCATTTTGTGACCCGTCGATTGTAAAGCATTTATATGAAGAACATAATGTTGTAGACCATCATACAGCGATGGAAAAAGTGGTCGGAAGAATTCTAGAATCGATGGATAACACTGCTCGTCATGTATTCGTCGGACATGCCTTTGTCACGCCTTTAGGTGAGGAAGAAGAAAATACGAGCGATTCGGAGCGTCCGCTTGCAATTGGCGGAGCGGAATACGTGGCGGCCCACTTGTTTACACCGTTTCACTATACAGCGCTCGGTCATTTACATCAGGCACATCATGTCCTCGAAGAAAAAATTCGCTATGCAGGTTCTCCGATGAAATATTCCATTTCAGAAGAAAGGCATGCAAAAGGGTTTTTTATTGTAGAAATGGATGGCGAAGGCAATGTGGAGGTGGAAAAGAGAGGACTCAATCCTTTACATGACATGCGTAGAGTGGAAGGCACGATAGACGAAATTCTAGATCATCCGACTAGTTTGGATTATGTATTTGTTACGCTGCAAGATGAGACACCTGTTTTATTTCCAATGGAAAAAGTCAAGTCCGTTTATCCGAATGCGATGCATATTGAAAGAAAACTAGTAAGGACTTCAGCCGCACTCGAGCATGAATCGGTTGTTATGAAGGAACAGCCAGATGATCTGACCCTTTTCCGGTTCTTTTATGCCGAGATGAACGATATTGAACCTGACGCTGAAACAGAGAAGATATTTGCGGAAGTGCTGCACGAAGTTAAAGGGGGCAGCGAAAAATGAAGCCGATTCAACTGACGATGACCGCTTTCGGACCTTATAAAGGAACAGAGACAATCGATTTTCGGAAACTCGAAGAGCATAGGTTATTCGTAGTTTCCGGTGCAACTGGCGCAGGGAAGACGACGATCTTTGACGGAATCTGCTTCGCTTTATATGGACAGGCAAGCGGGGAAGACAGAACAGAATATAGATCGATGAGAAGTGATTTTGCGGATGATGCCGTTCAGACAGCTGTTGAGTTGATTTTTGAAATAAACGGCCGCACTTTTCGTATCATGAGGCAAATACCTTATACGAAAAGCGGAAATAAAACAGAGACAAATGCGAGATGCGAGTTTTTTGAGATGATCGATGATGGAGAAGTTCCTTTTGTCGATCGTCAAATCGTTTCAGAGATCAATCGGAAAGTTGAGGAGCTTGTCGGTTTTACACAAGCTCAATTCAGTCAAATTGTTATGCTTCCGCAAGGCGAGTTCCGTAAATTCCTAACTTCGGATACTGAAAATAAAGAAACGATCATGCGAAAGATTTTTAAAACAGAAGAGTATCGGGAAATCGTCAATCGTTTAAAGATGAAAAGAGACGAAGCGAATCAACAATTAATGGTAGAGAAAAGGAAAGTGGATGGGTATATCCACCAAATTAAGAATCTCGTCCCGCCTCGGGAGTCACCCATTTTTGATGTTTTATCTCAAGAATATATGAACATATCACAAGTGATAGCTGGCCTTGAACAGGAAATCGAGTATTACACCGAGAAATGCGCTAAAGATGAAGTGAATTATACATCTGCCTATCAAAAGCATGCTGACGTTTTGGAAACATACCATGTGGCCAAAAATTGCAATGAGCAATTTGAACAGCTGGAGCAACGTAAAGCCGTCTTTGAAAAGTTAAAGGAAGAAATCCCATCTGTTGATCAAAAGCAAAAGCGAATAGAGAACGCCGAACGGGCATCTTTCATATATGAAATTGAAGGTCAGTTTCTCATATTAGATGAGGAATCAAAATTGAAGAGAATCGAATTGCAAAATGCGATTACAGCTGTACAAAAGGCGACGAAATGGGTGGAAGAGAAAGAGCTGGCGTATAAGGTGGAAGAAGGAAGAGAGCAGGAAAGAGGGGCGGCGACAGAAAGAATCATCCGCCTGAGGGATCACCTTCCTGCCGTCACTGACTTGGCAGAAAAAGAAGCAAATGTACGGAATTTAAAAGTGAAGATTGGAAAGCTCGAAAGCGAGTTATCTACAACATCCGAAAAGGTTGAGGCAGTAAAAAAACAAGTAGCCGACCTGAATGTACAGATTGAGAAATCTGAACATGCGATTATTCCTTATGACAAGCTGTTCGAACAATTAAATACGATCAGATTGCATTACAAAGTCGTTCGGGATTATGAAAACTTGAAAAAAGACTATGCTGTTTCGATGCAAATGAAAGAGGCATCATTCACCAAATTCAAGCAGTCAAAAACTGAGTTTGAGAATATGCAAAATGCGTGGTTGAATGATCAAGCTTCATTTTTGGCACAAACGTTAAAGGAAGGGGAACCTTGTCCGGTATGCGGAAGTGATCACCATCCGTCAAAAAAACATAAAAATGATACCGAGGCAGTCTCCCGTGAGAAACTCGATTTGAAGAGGTCGAATTTGACAGATGTTGAAAGTGAATTTAGGTCTGCTGAGGCGAAAGCGGAAAGTGTCCTCGCACAAGTTACCGCTAAAGAAAAAGAAATGGAAGAACTTCACATTCAGGATAGTTTGGAAGCATTGTTTAACAGAGGACAGGAAACTGCTGAGAAAGTTGAACAATTAAAACGTATTCGCGAAGAACTCGTTTCGTTAAAAGAACGGCAAAAAGTAAAAGATCGGGAACAGACTGAATGGATTACACGAAAGTCGGGACATGAGCAAGCATTGTTTGAACAAAAAACGCTTTTTGCGCAGCAATCTGCTTTATTAGAAAGAGAGCTTTCATCCATTCCGGAAGGGCTTAGGGATTTAGCGCGCCTTCAAGTAGAAATAAAAGAAACGGAGTTACGGAAGCATCAACTGGATGAAGCGTGGCAATCGGTGCGAAAAAATCTGGAAGAGGCAAGAGAAAGACTTGCGACGAGCGTAAACTCAGAACAACATTTGAAGAAATCATTTGATGAAAGTATTGATAAAAGAGAGAAAGCGGAACTCCGTTTCAGAAATGCTTTACAAGCTTCCGAATTTAAGACAGAAGCAGAATATCGGCAAGCAAAAATGTCAGATGAAGAGAAGCTTCATTTGAAGGAATATATAACGGATTTCAATCAGCGTCTTCATACTACGAAAGAAGCGATAAAAGATCTTGAAACGAGCTTAATGGGCAAAGAGAAAACCGATTTGGAAGGACTTATAAGTACAATTCAATCATTGAAGTCTGCTTATGAAAAAGCGTTCGCGGATTGGAATCATTCAATCGAATATGAAAAATCTTTACTTTGTTTGAAAGCCGATATAGAAAAGACATCACAAGGCGTAGATGATTTGGAACGGAAAGTCGGAAAGCTAACCGGCTTATACGATGTCATACGCGGTCAAAACGATTATAAGCTATCATTTGAACGTTTTATTCAAATTGATTATTTAGAGAGGATTATTCAATCTGCGAATGAAAGGCTGAGAAATCTATCGAACGGTCAGTATGAATTGATGCGCAGCGACCGTCAGGAAGTGCGCGGAAAACAAAGCGGATTAGGCTTGGATGTGTATGATGCATATACAGGACAAAACAGAGATGTGAAGACGTTATCGGGCGGAGAGAAATTCAATGCATCACTTAGTTTGGCTTTGGGCATGGCGGATGTCATCCAAAGTTATCAAGGTGCAGTGTCTATCGAAACGATGTTCATCGATGAAGGATTCGGTACATTGGATGAGGAAGCTTTACAAAAAGCGGTTGATACACTCGTTGATTTGCAAAAGTCCGGCAGAATGATCGGCGTCATATCGCATGTGGAAGAGTTGAAAGCCGCATTCCCGGCAATACTAGAAGTTCAGAAATCAAGGGAAGGACATAGTGTCACTCGATTTGTTTTAAAATGATAGTAAGGGCAGGCGGTGTTATCCAACCGCTTGCTCTTTTTGTTATTATGCATATAAATGAGTTGACTGATAAAATATTATATTCAAAGAATATTTTACTATTGCATTTTACAGTATGAGAGCTTATTATTAGACAACAGCGATATATTGCATACGTTATAAATTAAATCTACAACATGAAGGGACTCATATACCATGCAAAATAAACTGTCTTTTTCCTCATATTTATTTATTGGCATCATGCTGTTTGCCTTATTCTTCGGTGCTGGAAACCTTATTTTCCCTGCTCAATTGGGACAAAATGCAGGAACCAATCTTTGGCCAGCGGTCATCGGCTTTCTGATTACTGGAGTAGGATTGCCTTTCCTCGGCATACTTGCAATGGGCTTTTCAGGCAGTCGGAACTTGCAAGATTTGGCGAGTCGGGTTCACCCAGTCTATGCGGTACTTTTTACATCTTTATTATATTTGACGATTGGACCGTTCTTTGCAGCTCCACGGACCGGGGCAGTCGCCTATGATATCGGCATCTCAACATTCATTCCTGAAGATTTTGCGCGCATCGGTTTGTTTGTTTTTACACTTATCTTTTTTGGATTAACATTGTGGTTATCGCTTAATCCGGCAAAGATTGTTGATCGTGTCGGTAAGATCATGTCACCGGCTATCATTGTGTTATTGCTTGTATTGCTATCTATGGCATTCCTTAATCCAATCGGTGCGATTCAAAACCCTGTGGATGCTTATACAGGCGGGGCGTTCATGAAAGGCTTTATGGAAGGTTATAATACAATGGATGCATTGGCATCACTCGTATTTGGAATTATCGTTATTAATGTCATCCGTTCTTTAGGAATTACGAATAAAGTGCAAATTTTTACGACTACAGCTAAAACAGGCGTCGTAGCAGCGGGATTCCTTGCACTTCTCTATGTTGGAATTGCTTATCTAGGGGCAACGACTACAGAGAAGTTCGGCCTCTTTGAAACAGGTGGTCCTGTTTTAAGCGGCGCATCCGCTTATTATTTCGGTACTTTCGGCTCCGTCATGCTTGCAGTCATCATCATATTGGCTTGCTTGACGACAAGCATCGGATTAGTTACTGCTTGTGGAGAATATTTCCACACGATAATACCTAAAGTGAGCTATAAGGCGTTTGTTGTCATTTTCACAACATTTTGCTTCATCGTATCGAACTTCGGACTATCCAATATTATTACGTATTCGATTCCGGTATTGATGTTTTTATATCCGCTAGCGGTCGTTCTAATGTTGTTGACGTTTACTTCGCCATTGTTTAATCATGCACGGTTCGTCTATGTGAGTGCGACGGCTGTAGCGTTTTTAATTAGCACAATTGACGGCATCAAAACACTTTACGGCACGCTTGGATTTGCTGAAGAGCAGTGGCCGAATTGGCTTTCTTCCATCGTTGCATTTTACAATCAAGTTTTACCATATTACAGCGAAGGCCTTGGCTGGCTTCTCCCGGTAGTAATCGTAATGCTGTTTACTGGCATCCTCGCCAAGTTGTTTCAGCCTAGCCCATCTGTAAATAAGTAAGAAAAAAGTACTCCTTATTGGAGTACTTTTTTAGTCTTCTTTCATGGAATTGAATTCGTCGATGGCACGGAGCCAGTTTTCACGCATGACGGCTGCCGCTTTTTCTGCATTTCCTTCTTTTAGGAAGCGGATGATCTCATTATGCTCCTCAATCGACTCTTCTGTCAAAATGATGGAGTTATGGAAGAAAAGCCGGCGCACATGGGTTTGCAAGGAAGCGACGATGGAATGTATATATTGGTTTGCCGTTTGGTCGACGATAATTTGATGAAAGTCTTCATCGATTTTCAAGGCGGCAAAGAAATCCTCTTCGTGGACTGCTTGGGCGAAACGATTATTTGTTTCTTCCAATTCACTTATGACACTTTCATCCAAATGAGGAATTGATAGTTCCGCAGATAACGCTTGCAAAGCGGCTAACGGTGGTAACAGATCGTTAATGGACTCTTTATCCACCTCAGTCACTTGTGTCGCTTTTCCAGGATACATTTTCACAAATCCTTGTACCTCGAGCAATTGAAGTGACTCACGGATGGGCGTCCTGCTTACACCGAGTGCTTCTGCCAATTCAATATCGTTCAACTTTTCACCTGGCTGCAATGTTCCATCGATGATCCATTGCTGTAATTGGGTAAACGCACTTTCTTTTGCTGTTTTACGTGTGGGCTTTTGATGCTCCGAAGGTATTGGCATTACTAGTCACCATCCTGCATGCAATTTGACTATCCTGTCTTACTTTGTTTCTAGTACTATTAGTATACATGATACGAATGAAGGAAGAAAGGGATGATATGCAATATATCAGATTTAGATTTCCCGAGCATACACGAGTGAAATATCTCCATCTTCTTCTATCGCTCCATAAGAAACTTCTTCTCTTTCAAACGAAAAGCCTTTCGCTTCATAAAAAGGGATTCCATACATATTACCTTTGGCAACCGATACCCATTGCCGAGTCGCTCCGTATGTATGCTTTTGAATCTTCGTATAAAAATCGAGCAGTCTTGATCCTATTCCAGTTCCCCTCATTTCAGGAGCTACATAAAAGACGTAAATCTCCCCATCGACTTCATCTCTCATCCCGCCGCCGATCACTCCAAGGATGTTTCCCTGCCTTTCAGCAACAATATAGCCATGCCAGTTTTTGTCGATTAAAGTGACTTCCTGTTTGATGCGTTCGACATTGTAATATTTCTCGATTAATCGTTCAATATAGGCCTCTGAAAACAGTTCTCCATAAGTGAACCACTGGCATCTAGAAAGCAAGTCAGCCAAGGTTTTTGACTCGTCTATCCTTGCTTTTCTCACTAAAATTTCTGACATATTCCTCGCGCCTCCAATTGTAATAATCACTTTTCTTTTGTAATGATAATGGCTGCAAATTGTAACATCTATGTAATACTTCACTGATAATCTATGGATAGACTAAAAAGGCGGGGAGTAGAAAACTTGAAAAAACATATTGTGACTATCATTTTTACAGTAGTGTTATTGATTGGTAGTACGAACGAAAGTTTTGCAGCCTCTTCAACGTATAAGGTCAAAAAAGGTGACACGCTTTATAGCATAGCGGAAATGCATAAGATCACCGTTAAAGAATTGAAAGCTTGGAATGGCATGAAGTCGAATACCATTCATCCGAATCAAAAATTAAAGGTCGTGAAGACCGATACTAACGTTGAGAAGCAATCGAAGACTAAAAAGGTAGCAAAAACACCATCGCGATCTGATGACGACGATGTAGTAAAAGAAATAACAGTTTCTGCTAGTGCTTATACAGCGAATTGTAATGGCTGTTCCGGCATCACATCAACCGGCATTAACTTAAAGCGAAATCCTGACGCTAAAGTAATTGCTGTTGATCCTTCTATTATACCATTAGGTACGAAAGTGTACGTGGAAGGGTACGGGTATGCAATCGCGGGAGATACTGGAGGCTCGATAAAAGGAAATAAAATCGATGTTTTCTTCCCAAGCAAAAGTGAAGCGTACAAATGGGGCAGAAAACAAGTGAAAATAAAAATATTGAAATGACGATAATAAGCTGATCCCCTCATTGCCGAGGGGGTTGGCTATTTTATTGCTCCCAACACCTATTCATCGTGGTAAACTTATGTAAACAAAGGGGAATGGGGAGTGAAGATGGAGAAAAGAAGGTTGTTCCTCGGGATAGTCGCTATTCTTGCAATTGCATTATACATTTGGATAGCTTATTTCGAGATTCCAGCGAAGGTGAAAATCGGGGAGGATAAACTACAAGAAGAGTCATCGAATGTAGGGATTGACGCATCTTTGAAAGGGGAAGTCATATGAATATTTTTATAGTTACCGGTTCTTCTAAGGGAATCGGTTATGAATTGGTAAAACAGTTAAAGGGGAGAGGGGACAAGGTAATCGGCATTGCGAGGACGAATGAAAACGACGCCGCTCATATGGTGACTGCAGATCTTTCGCAGACTGATCGATTGACTGGCATCATTGCGAATGTACTGGAAGAGAATCTTTCATCCGCCACATCGTTCACATTGATCAACAACGCTGGAACGGTGGAGCCGATCGGTTTAGTCGGTACGATTGACGAAACGAAAATGGCGCAAGCACTCGCTGTAAATTTAACCGCGCCAATGATTTTATCGAATGCTTTCATGTCTGTTCTTGAAAAGTTTGAGGGGCGCAAAAGGATCGTAAATATATCTTCAGGGGCAGGACGGAATCCATATGAAGGATGGGGCGTTTATTGTACAACAAAGGCGGGGCTCGACCATTTTTCACGAGTCGTATCTTTAGAACAGGAGACAGCGGAATTCCCTGTCGAGATCATTTCGATTGCCCCTGGAATTATCGACACCGGCATGCAGGAAACAATCCGGGCGAGCAATGCGGATGATTTTCCATTGCACGACCGTTTCGTTGACTACAAACAGCAAGGACATTTAAGCAGTGCGGAAGAAACAGCGAGTAAACTGATAGCCATTTTGGATCGCGAAGACTTCAGCAAGCTAGGACCGATTGCGGATATTCGGCAGATCGGTTAATGAAAAACCGCTTGGATCCTAAAGGTCCAAGCGGTTTTTTATTCGACAACTTGAATAACTGTATCAAAATCCCTCACTTTTTCAATTGCGATCAAAAATGGGGGATTTTTTCGTTGGTTTAACAATTCGTAGCGGGCAACGTGAACATCGGCTTGGTGGAGAGATTTCACATATGCGAGCAATGCATCTCGCTCTTCCTTACCGCCTTCATGTCCATCATAGACGGATATCGTAATGATTCCACCTTTTTTCAACATGCCGAGCAGCTTATCGATCGCTTCGATTGTGGAATCGGGTTTTGTAATGATGGATAAATCTTCACTGTATGGAAGATAGCCTAAATTGAACATTGCACCACCAATTGGCTTCGTAACATATTGATCCACATTGGCATGGCTGTCCAAAATCAATGTGACGCGCTCGTTCAGCGTATCTAATCTGTTAGCGGTAGCTTCGAGTGCTGCTTGCTGGATATCGAAAGCGTACACTCGTCCTTCTATACCAACGAGGTCCGCTAAGAATAATGTGTCGTTTCCATTTCCAGCAGTCGCGTCTACTACCGATTCACCTGGCAACACAGTTTCACTGATCAACCGCTTTGAAAATGGTAAAACCCGATGCAATAAAATTTGATTCATATTCGTTCAACCGCCTTTCCGAAAAACTTTCCTTGGTAGCTGTCGCGGCGTTTCAATTCTTTGTCGATGCCGTTTAGAACATCCCACTTTGACGCACTCCACATCGGACCAATCATTAAATCGAGCGGTCCGTCACCTGTAATTCGGTGGACAATCATTTCGGGGGGAAGAATCTCAAGCTGATCGACGACAAGGTTAATATATTCATCCATTGTAAGGAACTCAAGCATGCCTTTTTCGTATTGTTTCACCATGGGCGTTCCTTTTAATAAATGCAGTAAATGAATCTTGATGCCTTGGACATCCAGCTTTGCCACTTCTCTTGCCGTTTCCATCATCATCTCTCTGTCTTCTAGCGGGAGCCCATTAATGATATGGCTGCACACTCGGATGCCGTGCCTTCGCAATTTTCCCACGCCTTCCACGTACGTTGCGTAATCATGCGCTCTGTTCACGAGCTTAGCCGTTTTTTCATGAACGGTCTGCAAGCCTAATTCGACCCATAAATATGTCCTTTCATTCAGCTCGGCTAAATAATCGACAACATCATCGGGAAGGCAATCGGGACGTGTGCCGATTGAAAGTCCGACAACACCGGGTTGAGCAAGTGCTGCTTCAAACTTCTCTTTCAAAACAGGAAGCGGGGCGTGTGTATTCGTGTATGCTTGAAAATAGGCGATATACTTGCCTTCCCTCCATTTTTGGTGCATTTTATCACGGATTTCCGCGAACTGGACATCTATCGATTTTGCCCGGTCTCCTGCAAAATCTCCAGAGCCTGCAACACTGCAAAACGTACAGCCGCCGAAAGCGACCGTACCATCGCGATTCGGACAGTCAAAGCCTGCATCTAGCGCGACTTTAAATACTTTGAATCCGAATTCATCCTTTAAATGTCTTGACCATGTATGATACCGTTTCCCTTCTGTCGGGAACGGGTAACTGAAGTCTGCCATCTGTTTCAACTCCTCTAATCGTACATTGTATCATGTCGGATTCAATCAGTGTCATCTGAATTGCGGAACATATTCCGTTTTTGTTGTCCGAAACCAGAAAAAGGAATACACTCAAAATAGCTTTTGGCAGGAGATAAAGATCGGAGGCGAAATAAATGCCTAATAAAGTTTGGCTTCTCATTATAGGGATGTTTGTCAATGTCATAGGGAACTCGTTCTTATGGCCTTTGAATACAATTTACATGCATGATTACCTCGGCAAATCGTTGGCGGTCGCGGGGCTGGTCTTAATGGCGAACGCTGGAGCGGGTGTCGTCGGGAATTTGCTTGGTGGATTTTTATTCGATAAGATCGGTGGATTCAAATCAATCATGGCGGGCATTGTCATTTCGATTTTGGCACTTGCTTACCTTGTGTACGACCATAGTTGGTATCCGTATATCATTTTGCTAACCATATTGGGATTCAGCGGAGGCGTTATTTTTCCGAGTATGTATGCGATGGTGGGGACTGTATGGCCTGAAGGCGGCAGGAAGGCGTTCAACTCAATTTATTTGGCGCAGAACGTCGGTGTCGCTATCGGTCCAGCGCTTGCTGGTCTTGTAGCTTCCGTCCATATTGATTATATCTTTTTGGCGAACTTAATCTTTTACGTTATTTTTCTTTTTATCGCTTACTTCGGATATAAAAAGCTTGAAATCGCACCTGATCGGCATACAGACGTCATTCGGGAAACAGCGCGAATTAAAAATAAAGCACCTTTTTACGCATTGCTTATTTTAGTAAGCGGCTATTTGATCACGTGGCTCGTCTATTCACAATGGTCGACGACGATTTCCACACATGCTCTATCAATCGGCGTAACATTAAGAGAGTACAGCTTTATATGGACGATCAATGGACTGCTGATCGTTGTCGGACAGCCGCTTATCAAACCGCTTATCAAACGGCTTGAAAAGCAGCTGAAAGCACAAATGGTCATTGGAACAGTTATTTTCATTATCTCGTTCATTGTTGTCAGTTTTGCTGGCTCATTCCAAATGTTCATCGCTTCGATGGTCATCCTCACATTCGGTGAAATGATTGTCTGGCCAGCCATTCCGACGTTGGCGAGTCAGCTTGCACCAAAAGGGAGAGATGGATTCTACCAAGGAATTGTCAACTCCGCTGCAACAATCGGTCGTATGATCGGCCCATTGGCAGGGGGGATCCTAGTCGAGGTTCACGGCATGAAAATGATGCTTTTGCTATTAACGAGCCTCATGGCTATTACAATTGTTACGACTCTACTATATGATCGACCATTGAAATCATTAGAAAAACCGGAAATCCAATAAAGGGTTTCCGGTTTTTTTAGTTTCGAAGATTGCTTCACGATAAATAGTTTGATTAAATGAATATAGGATATTTGCAATTTTTCTGAAGTATGTAAAGGGGGAATACTGGATGAAACCAATTTATTCAACAGCTATGGAAGCAATTTCACAAATTGAAGACGGATCCACATTAATGGTGGGGGGCTTCGGACTTGTAGGAATACCTGAACAGCTCATTTTGGCACTTGTTGAAAAAGGTGTTAAAGATTTGACAATCATTTCGAATAACTGCGGCGTGGACGAATGGGGACTCGGCCTTTTATTAAAAGAAAAGCAGATTAAAAAAATGATCGGCTCCTATGTAGGCGAAAACAAGGAGTTTGAACGCCAAGTATTATCAGGAGAAATTGAAGTTGAATTGACTCCACAAGGGACGCTCGCTGAAAAGATCCGCGCTGGAGGTGCTGGTATTCCCGCATTTTACACCCCTGCGGGAGTTGGAACAACGGTAGCGGACGGCAAAGAGACAAGAATGTTTGATGGCAAAGAATATGTCCTGGAGGAAGCCCTTGTCGCCGATTTTGCATTGATTCGCGCAGCGAAGGCGGATAAAATCGGAAATTTGATTTATAACAAGACAGCTCAAAATTTCAATCCAATGATGGCTGCGGCAGGCAAGTTTACAATTGCGGAAGTGGAAGAGATTGTGGAAACAGGACAGCTCGATCCTGCAACGATCCATACACCGAGCATCTATGTGCAAGGTCTATTCCAAGCGAAACAGGAAAAACGGATAGAACGATTAACGATTCGATAAGGGAAGGGGATGTTCACGATGAATTTCAGAGAGAGAATTGCAAGACGTGCGGAAAAGGAAATTAACGACGGTGACTACGTAAACCTTGGCATCGGTATGCCTACATTGGTTGCCAACTATATTTCAGATGATAAAACGGTTGTGCTTCAGTCGGAAAATGGACTTCTTGGAATCGGACCATATCCAACGGAAGACGAAGTTGATCCGGATTTGATCAATGCTGGTAAGGAAACGGTAACGACAATCCCCGGATCTGCATTTTTCAACAGCGCAGAATCGTTCGCAATGATTCGTGGAGGGCATGTCGACGTAGCAATCCTCGGAGGAATGGAAGTGTCCGAAAAAGGAGATCTTGCCAACTGGATGATTCCTGGGAAGATGATCAAAGGAATGGGCGGCGCGATGGATCTCGTGCATGGTGCGAAAAAAATCATCGTCATTATGGACCATGTCGCGAAAGACGGCTCAGCGAAAATAAAGAAGGAATGCTCATTGCCACTGACAGGAAAAGGAGTCGTCCATAAAATCATTACGGAACGCGCCTTGATCGACGTAACGCCTAACGGACTGGAGTTAAAAGAAGTGTTCGAAGGATTCACCATCGAAGATGTCATCAATTCGACAGAAGCGGAATTGAAAGTCAATATTGGTTGAGCACGAAATGCCAAGTCCTAGATAATGGACTTGGTATTTTTTATTTATCGAATAAGTGGAGTTATCTATTGAATCAGGAAAGGTATCACCAAAAAGGGACCTTTGGCTCATTTGTTTCCTAGTGACTTCCATTAAATTATAAGATATTTAGTTGTAATTTGTAACACATTCGGGTACACTACAATAAACTGAATTCAAATAGCGTTGGCGTTGAAAAGGAATTAGTAATCGGTCCGGTCGATTGAAGAGAGCAGGCGGTTGGTGCAAGCCTGTACGACTACGATGAACTCGCCTTTGAGCCTGCATCGGTGAACCAATAGTAGCCAGTGCCGTTTTCCGCGTTAAGGAATCAAGTTGGGCGGCATTGCCGTCAATTTGGGTGGCACCGCGGGAGTACATATACCTCTCGTCCCTTAATGTTTTAAGGGACGGGAGTTTTTTTATTTCCGCAATAACGCGATTTGAATGTAATGGGAAGGAATGAACAGAGATGAGTTACAAGCATGTGGAAATTGAAAAGAAATGGCAGCAATATTGGAAAGACAATAAAACGTATAAAATGGTGAACGACGAATCGAAGCCGAAGTTTTATGCGCTTGATATGTTCCCATATCCATCTGGGGCAGGACTTCATGTCGGCCATCCGCTTGGCTATATCGCAACGGATATTTTAAGTTCATTCAAACGAAAGCAAGGCTATAATGTCCTTCACCCGATGGGATGGGACGCGTTCGGATTGCCAGCTGAACAATATGCGATTGACACGGGTAATGATCCAGCTGAATTCACTGCGAAAAATATTGCAACATTCAAGCGCCAAATGAATGATCTTGGGTTTACTTATGACTGGGACCGTGAAGTGAATACGACAGATCCGAAATATTACAAATGGACGCAATGGATTTTCATCCAATTGTATAAAAAAGGCCTTGCGTACATTGATGAAGTACCGGTCAACTGGTGTCCTGCACTTGGTACGGTCCTTGCGAACGAGGAAGTGATCGACGGTAAATCAGAACGTGGCGGTCATCCGGTTGAACGTCGTCCGATGCGCCAATGGGTATTGCGCATTACGGAATATGCGGATCGCTTGCTTGAGGATTTGGATGAGCTTGATTGGCCAGACAGTTTGAAAGATATGCAACGCAACTGGATTGGACGTTCTGAAGGTGCTCAATTGACGTTCGACATTGAAGGAACTGATCTTTCATTCGAAGCATTCACGACACGTCCTGATACAATTTTCGGTGCAACATATGCTGTTCTTGCCCCTGAACATAAGCTTGTCGATAAAATTACGACTGCTGAACAAAGAGAAGCAGTGAATGCTTATTTAGATAAAGTAAAAACGAAAAGCGATTTGGAACGGACTGACCTTGCGAAAGAGAAAACAGGCGTATTCACTGGTGCTTATGCCATCAACCCTGCGAGCGGCGAAAAGATGCCGATCTGGATTGCGGATTATGTACTTGCTTCGTATGGAACTGGAGCTATCATGGCGGTTCCTGCACATGATGAAAGAGACTATGAGTTTGCGGTAGAATTCAAATTGCCGATTGTAGAAGTCGTTGCAGGCGGCGACATTTCGAAGGAAGCATATGTTGGTGATGGCGAGCATATCAACTCCGATTTCTTGAACGGTCTAGGTAAAGACGAGGCAATCGAAAAAGCAATTGCTTGGTTTGTTGAAAACGGCAAAGGCGAGAAGAAAATTACGTATCGTCTGCGCGATTGGTTATTCTCCAGACAACGTTATTGGGGTGAACCGATTCCGATCATCCATTGGGAAGACGGCTCGATGACTCCTGTCGATGAATCCGAATTGCCATTGATGTTGCCGAAAACGGATAATATCAAACCGAGCGGAACAGGCGAGTCTCCACTTGCGAATATTGAAGAGTGGGTCAATGTCGTCGATCCGGACACAGGCATGAAAGGTCGTCGTGAAACGAATACGATGCCGCAATGGGCAGGCAGCTGCTGGTACTACTTGCGCTATATCGATCCAGATAATGACGAAATGCTAATTGATCCAAAACTAGCGGAACGCTGGTTGCCGGTCGACATTTACGTCGGCGGTGCGGAGCATGCGGTTCTTCACCTTCTATATGCACGTTTCTGGCATAAAGTGCTTTACGATATCGGTGTCGTGCCAACGAAAGAGCCTTTCCAAAAACTATTCAACCAAGGAATGATCCTTGGGGAAGGGCATGTGAAGATGTCCAAGTCGCTTGGCAACGTCATCAATCCAGACGACATCGTTCATTCACACGGTGCAGATACACTTCGTCTATACGAAATGTTCATGGGACCGCTTGATGCATCGAAGGAATGGTCGACAAATGGACTAGACGGGTCTCGTCGTTTCTTGGACCGTATTTGGCGCCTATTCGTCAATGAAGACGGAACTCTAAGTTCAAAAATTGGTGGCGAGCCAGGCGGTACGCTTGAAAAGGTGTACCACCAAACTGTGAAGAAAGTGACGGAAGACTTGGAAGGCATGCGCAACAACACTGCCATTTCACAAATGATGGTATTCATCAATGAAGGATATAAAGCAGATTCGATTCCAAAAGAATATGTCGAAGGCTTTATTACATTGATTTCACCGATCACTCCGCATCTTGCTGAAGAGCTATGGGAAATGTTAGGCCATGAAGAATCCATCGCATACGTTGCATGGCCAACGTACGATGAATCGAAACTTTTCGATGATACAGTGGAAGTTGCTGTTCAAATCAATGGAAAAGTCCGTGCGAAAATTGATGTCGCTAAAGACATTACAAAAGAGGAACTTGAAAAAGTTGCTCTTGCAGACGAACAGGTGAAGCAATGGATCGATGGGAAAGAATTGAAAAAGGTCATTGCAATTCCTGGAAGATTGGTTAATATCGTGGCAGTTTGATTTCAATAAAATAAAAATCCGAAGAAATGGATGCGTCCATTTCTTCGGATTTTTTTGATTGCGTCCAAAGCGGGCCTTCGTGCGTCCAAAGTAAGCTGCTCCGCGTCCAAAGCGGGCCGTTGCGCGTCCAAAGTAATCTACTCCGCGTCCAAAGTGGGCCGTTGCGCGTCCAAAGTAATCTACTCCGCGTCCAAAGCAGGCCGTTGCGCGTCCAAAGTAATCTGCTCCGCGTCCAAAGCGAGCCTTCGTGCGTCCAAAGTAATCTGCTCCGCGTCCAAAGCGAGCCTTCGAGCGTCCAAAGTAATCTGCTCCGCGTCCAAAGCGAGCCTCCGTGCGTCCAAAGTAATCTACTGTGCGTCCAAAGCGGGCCGTTGCGCGTCCAAAGTAAGCTGCTCCGCGTCCAAAGCGGGCCATCGTGCGTCCAAAGTAATCTACTCCGCGTCCAAAGCAGGCCATTGCGCGTCCAAAGTAAGCTGCTCCGCGTCCAAAGCGGGCCGTTGCGCGTCCAAAGTAAGCTGCTCCGCGTCCAAAGCAGGCCGTTGCGCGTCCAAAGTAAGCTGCTCCGCGTCCAAAGCGAGCCTTCGTGCGTCCAAAGTAAGCTGCTATACGTCTAAAGCAAGTATCACGTCCAAAGCAATCCTCTTCCAAATCAAAAAACACCAGAATCCTTGAATCTGGTGTTTTAACATATTAGCCTTCATCCTTCGCAAATGCCCCTGCATTCATCCCTGCAATCCGCCCAGTAACGAGCGCAGAAGTAATATTATATCCGCCGGTATAACCATGGATATCTAAAATCTCACCACAGAAGAAAAGCCCGTCCTTTTTCCGGGAAGCCATCGTTTTAGGTTCGATTTCCTTTGTCGAAACGCCTCCACCTGTAACGAATGCCTTTTCAATCGGCTGCGTGCCGTTTACAGTCATCGGGAATCCTTTCAGCAACCCTGCAAGCTTGCGGATCTTTTCATTTGAAAGTCCTGCGCCAATATCGGCTTCATCGATGCCTGCACGGTTAAATATAAACAGCAGCCATCGCTCTGGAGCGATTCCTTTCAAACTGTTTTTTACCGCTTTTTTGGGATCTTCCTTCAACATCGCTTGGATCATTTGAAAAGCCTTTTCTTCATTCATCGAAGGAAGGGAGTCAATCCGCATTTCGACGGGTTGTTTTCCATTTTTCATCTGCTCCTTCACGACGAATTGGCTGCAACGCAATATTGCTGGGCCGCTCAATCCGAAGTGGGTGAAAAGCATGTCCATCTGATGGGTAATAAGCGTCTTTCCTTTTGCATTCAAAACGGAAACAGCAACATCGCGCAGTGCGAGCCCTTGCAGTTCTTTGGATTGGATAAACGGTTCATCGGATAATAGCGGAACTTCTGTTGGATATAGCTCCGTCACTGTATGTCCTGCTTTTTCGGCCCATGGATAGCCATCTCCTGTACTTCCGGTTTGCGGGACCGCCTTGCCGCCTACTGCAACAACGACTGCATGAGAACGGATTTCTTCACCGTCTTCCAGACGTACGCCCAAAATCCGATCATCATCCATCAATAATTTCTTCACGCGAGTCGATAATCTCACTTCCACTTGCAATCGGTCCATCTCGGAAAGCAACGCATTGACGACGTCCTTCGCCTTATTCGAAACAGGGAACATCCGACCGTGATCCTCTTCTTTCAGCGGTACGCCAAGCCCTTCAAAAAATGCGATGATATCTTCGTTATTAAAGACGGAAAAGGGACCATACAAAAATCTTCCGTTTCCGGGAATGTTTTTCACGATTTCCTCTAAGGGCAGACGGTTTGTTACATTGCATCTTCCACCACCCGAAATCGATAATTTATTCCCGAGCTTTTTCCCTTTATCAAGAAGGAGAACCTTGCCTCCGTTTTCTGCTGCAGCGATCGAGGCCATCAGTCCTGAGGGACCCCCGCCGATGATTATGACGTCATACATATATGGAACCACACTTTCAGTTTTTCTCTATTATACATGGATGCACTCAATAATCATTGTGAAAAGTGCCGTCGGGGGGTAAACTGATAAGTAGCTTTGTGGAGTAGTTCTTATGATTGGAAGGATCAAATATGTCATCAAATCTTGTTAAAGGCACGGCCATTTTAACGATCGGCCTCTTCTTATCGAAGGCGCTTGGTCTTTTATACGTCATACCGTTTTACGCGATTGTCGGGGTTGAGAATATCGGTTTGTATCAATATGCATACATTCCATACAATTTAGCTTTGGCAGTTGCGATTTCTGGTGCACCACTTGCCATTTCAAAATTCGTATCGAAATATAATGCGATGGGCGACTATGCCACTGGACGGAAATTAATGAAATCCGGCATGCTTGTCATGTTAGTTACAGGCATCTTGTCGTTCTTGATATTATTTTTTCTGGCTGAACCTATTGCGCATCTTGTCGTGGTCGATGATGACCAAAGATATACGATGGCGGAAGTTACATCCGTGATTCGGTGGGTGAGTTATGCGCTACTTGTTGTCCCATTGATGAGTATTGTACGTGGGTATCTTCAAGGTAACCAGAAGTTTGAACCGACTTCTGTTTCTCAACTTGTTGAGCAGATTGTCCGAATTCTTTTCGTGTTGCTTGGAGCGTTCATTGTAGTGAATGTCATGGATCTTTCTCCGAGGACAGCAGTGAAATTTGCGGTATTTGCAGCATTCATCGGCGCGGTTGCTGGCCTTGCTGTATTATATAAATATTGGATGAAGTATAAACCTGAATTCAATCAACTGTATGCGAGCAGTCCGCCAGCAAGCGATATTACTTTTCTTGATATGTATAAAGAAGTAATAGGGTATACAATCCCATTTGTTCTTGTCGGAGTCATTAATCCCCTTTACCAATTTGTAGATATGATTACATTTAATAATGCGATGAAATCGATCGGCCTATCGGACGTAATGGATGACTACTTTACAATGCTCAACTTTTTGACACATAAAGTCGTCATGATTCCCGTTATGGTGGCTACCGGTTTTTCGATGGCTTTGATTCCGGTCATTACAAGCTTTTATACGAAGAAAGATCAGAAAGGAATTACCCGATCACTCGACCAAACATTTCAAATCATGCTGTTTTTGACCGTTCCGATGGTTCTTGGCTTGATTGTCCTATCGAATGAAACCTATACTTTCCTATATAGCAAAAGTACGGCTGGCGCGGAGGTTCTCGCCTCTTATGCACCCGTCGCCATCCTGTTCGGTCTCTTTACAGTAACAGCCGCTATCCTGCAAGGGATCGACAAGCACAAATGGATCGTCTTCACTTCGCTAACGGGACTTTTATTTAAAATGATTTTGAATATCCCGCTCATCAAACTTTTTGAAGTGAACGGTGCGATTGCTGCTACGGCGATTGGATATGCCATTGCAGTCGGGATCAATATATATGTCATATCGAGAGTTCTACATTATCGTTCGAAAATGGTATTCAGACGCCTCATCCTTATTGGGATTTTCAACATCATTATGCTTATTGCTGTTCACTTTACATTAAAAGGTTTGCTTGCAATTAATCCTGTAGAAGGCAAAATGCAGGCATTGTTATATGTTTTAATTTGTGCGGTTGTAGGAGTAGTTGTTTACGGAGCCCTTTCTTTGAAATCGGGACTTGCGCAAAAGCTGTTCGGCGATCGATTGACGAAGATTACAAAGAAGCTTGGCTTTGGAGGGTGAGAAATGCGACTCGATAAATTATTGGCGAATATGGGCTATGGTTCTCGTAAGGAAGTTAAGCAGCTATTGAAAAATGGTTCTGTTCAGGTGAATGATGCGCCGGTGAAGGATGCGGCGCTCCATGTTAATCCGGAAAAGGATGAAGTGACAATCCTCGGTGAACGGGTCGTCTATAAGGAATTCATTTACTTGATGTTGAATAAACCACAAGGTGTCATTTCTGCAACTGAGGATAACCGGGATAGAACTGTCATCGATTTGCTGGATGAGGAGCATCGTCATTTTGAACCTTTCCCTGTAGGAAGGCTTGATAAGGATACAGAAGGATTCTTATTGATTACAAATGATGGCAAGCTGGCGCATGAATTACTGTCTCCGAAGAAGCATGTTCCAAAAACGTATTACGCCCGTATCGATGGGAACGTCGATGAAACTGATATTGAAAAGTTTGCAGAAGGGGTCACGTTGGACGATGGTTACTTCACGAAACCGGGACAACTCAGTATATTGCAATCAGGCGAGACGTCAGAAATTGAGCTGACGATTACTGAAGGGAAGTTTCATCAAGTGAAGCGGATGTTCGAAGCGGTCGGGAAGCGGGTCGTCTATTTGAAACGCCTATCGATGGGACCCCTGGAATTGGATAGTTCCTTATACTTAGGGGAATACAGGGAGCTGACCGATGAGGAAGTCGCAATGCTCCGCAATGAAAAAAGCTGAACCGAATTACTCGGTTCAGCTTTTTCATATTTTGTTACGTCTAGACTCAGGGCGCAAGAGTCTCGGGGTCATAAGTCAAAGTTGCTCTGTGGCAAAGAATGCCACGCCGCATCTTCGCCTTATGCCTGTCGCCTCTGGTCAGGCGCCCTTCGCTTTTGTTTATGGAAGTGTCATCATGAAGGCAATTTAACTTTTTTCTTTGTTGTCGTCCATTTTCCGCGGGCCGGGCTTGTAATGAGCTCGTTGTATTCGAGGACATTCAAGTCTCTTTGCGCTGTGCGGTTTGTGATGCCGAATTCTTCAACAACATTTTCCGTTGTGACAATACCCCTGTCAAGGATATATAAATATACGTCCTTGATGCGGGTAAGCATACGATCAGTAGCTGGATTCAACTGTGGAACCACTCCTTCATCTTCATTTTCCAAAAACGATGGGCATGAGACTATTGAATGTACCGTATGTTAGTTGAACTGCCCCCCGACAATGCACTCCTTTCATCAGAACTTTGCGTCAGATGCAATGTTCTGACAATATAAGTATAACTCATTTTTGCTAATAGTACATGAATTTTTTGTAAAAATTCTGTTGAGATTGTTTAGCTCTTTATTTTCTGGACCGAACATGTGAAAATAGGGTATTAAGAAAGAAGGTGCTTGGATTGGTGAATTGGCATGATAAAGTGTTGGAAAAAGAAGAACTTGTAATTGATGACTTGAAACAATTGATTTCCATTCCGTCGGTGCTTGATGAAAGCTTGTCAACTGATGATGCACCGTTTGGTCCGGAGCCGAAGCGTGCGCTCGATTGGATGCTGGAGGAAGGTAGGAAAGCTGGATTTACTGTGAAGAACGTCGACAATATGGCTGGCCATATTGAAATGGGAGAAGGGGATGAACTGCTTGGCATCCTCTGTCACGTCGATGTTGTACCTGCCGGTGGCAATTGGACATTCGGCCCATTTGATGGAACCGTGAAGGACGGAAAACTGTTTGGCCGTGGGGCGATTGACGATAAGGGGCCGACAATCGCTGCTTGGCACGCCATGAAATTAGTGAATGAAGCTGGCATACCTTTGAACAAAAGAGTCCGGCTCATTATTGGGGCGGATGAAGAAAGCGGTTTCCGATGTGTTCGACGTTATTTTGAAAAAGAAGAGATGCCGACAATCGGGTTTGCTCCAGATGCAGATTTTCCAATCATCAACGCAGAAAAAGGAATCTCCACATTAGTGTTTACTCAAAAGACGAAAAAAGCTGATGGGCAGCTTCTTCATTTCAAATCGGGCGACCGGACAAATATGGTGCCCGATTATGCGGAAGCACATATTAAAGGATTCGATTTCAAGGATATTCAAAGTAAGTTTGAAAGCTACACGAATATACACGGTATTGTGGCTTCAATTGTCGAGGAAGACGGTGAGGCGGTTTTACGTTTTCACGGCAAGTCTGCACATGCGATGGAGCCGGATAACGGTGTAAATGCTGCTGTACTACTAGCCGCGTTCCTGAATAAGATCTTCGAAGAAGGCGAATCGAAGGATTTTACCCAATTTATTCTCGACGCATTCGGGACGGAGAGTCGAGGCCGCTTTCTCGGGTTAGCTTATAATGATGAAATTTCTGGCGATACAACATTGAATGCCGGCATCGTTTCTTTCACTCCTGAACAAGGCGGTCAAGTTCTAGTGAGCATGCGGTATTCTGTCACGTATCCCTTTGAAGAGAAAATCGGAACTTGCAATGACAGACTAAAGGATTCATCATTCGATTTGACTGTGAAATCGAACTCGAAACCACATCATGTCGATGCGAATGATCCATTCATTAAAACGTTGCAGGAAATTTACACGTCCTATACGGGTGAAGAGGCAGAGCTATTGGCGATTGGCGGAGGCACGTATGCCCGAGTGCTTGATAAGGGAGTCGCTTTCGGTATGCTCTTCCCTGGAAGGGACGATGTCGCTCACCAAGCGGATGAATATGTATATATTGAGGACTTATTAAAGGCGACAGCTATATACACGGAAGCAATTAGCCGTCTTGCATCCGATAAAGGGGAAGGGGAAAACGAATGACGATTTATTTTATTGATGGGAAGTTCACGAGCAAGGATAGTTTGAACATTTCTGTAGACGATAGGGGATACTATTTCGGCGATGGAGTGTATGAAGTCGTTAAAGTGTATGATGGGGAATTGTACACAGCAGAGGAGCATTTTGCGCGCCTTTGTCAGAGTGCTAAGAAAATTAAAATGGCAATTCCTTATTCGGAACAACAGCTCATTGACATTGCGAAAGAATTAGTGAAAGTGAACGAAGTGAATACCGGCCATATTTATTTGCAAGTGACACGAGGGGCGTCTCCGCGCATCCATCAGTTCCCTGAACTATCTGTTGCTCCTGTTGTGACCGCCTATGCAATCCATAATCCAAGGCCGTTGAGCAATATTGAAGGCGGTGTCTCCGTGAAGTCGGTTGAAGATGTCCGCTGGCTGCGCTGCGATATTAAAAGCTTGAACTTGCTTGCCAATGTCCTTGCGAAACAAGAGGCTTATGAAGCGGGCTGTGCAGAGGCGATATTTATCCGTGACGGACTCGTCATGGAAGGATCATCTTCCAATGCATTTGGTGTGAAAGACGGGGTCGTCATTACACATCCTGCTACAAATCTTATCTTGAACGGAATTACGCGCCAAGTTGTATTGAAGCTTTGCGCTGAAATGGGTATTCCTGTCGAAGAAAGGGCATTCACTCCTGAAGAAATGGCTGCGATGGATGAATTTTTCATAACTTCGACTACTGCAGAAATCACTCCTGTCGTCTTGATCGATGAGAAACCGGTTGGATCCGGAGCGCCTGGGGTAATAACAAGACAATTGCAAGAGGCCTTCGCACGGCAGATTCCATTGACCGTGGCGGGGGAATAATGTACTTTGCCTACTGATCGGAGTGGATGAAATTGGCGCAACTCGTCAAACTGCTTGATTATGTATCACGCTATGAAAATGATTTATCACGTTATCCGACACAATATATCCGCTTGAAAAACTCCCAATGGAAACGGATGAAAACACAATGGGAGCATGGCGTTGACTTGTCGGAATGGCAGCATATTCCTGATGAGGCGGAAGAGCCGGCTGAGGAGGGGAAATGGTACTCCCCTCTCTTCCGTCTCTTTGGCAATCGGAAAGGTCGTTCTGAAGAAGCGGAGCCGATCGAAACAGCGAACGATGAACAGGATGATGTAGGTGTATTGGATTTTAATCCGAACATCATCTATAACCCAAAAACCGAACAGCAGCTTCGAAAGCTTTACTTGGACCAGCTTTTCCATTTCCAATTGAAATGGGCAAGCTCAACGATGATGGAAAAGTCGAATTTGGATGCAAGCTTTATGAGGGATACATTGTTAAGAAGCTTTACCCAGCAGCTGCCTGACAGCTATCTTCTGTTCTATTATCCAATTCTCAAAGTGAAAAAAGCACCTGTTGAACTTGACATTGTACTCGTTACACCTATAGAATGCCTATGCATCACCGTGTTGGAAGGGGAGGACGCTGCGGCGTTCATTGGAAATGGCGATCGTTTTTGGACGAAAAAATTCGGAGATAAAGAATCCAGGGTATTGAATCCTTTTATCGGACTGAGTCGGATGGAGAAAATACTATTAGGAATTTTTGCTGCGAATGACATAGATTTCCCTATTAAGAAATTGGTTATTTCGAGAAATGGTTATATCGATTATCCGGGATTGCCGTTTGACACGGATATCGTTGATCGAAAAACATACGGGGCTTGGTTCGACTCACTACGGAAATCGACTGTTCCGATGAAGTTCAACCAATTCAAAGCGGCCCAATCGATTTTGGATTTGGGACAAACTACTGCAGTGAGCAGACTTTTTGAAGAGCAGATGGAGCAGGGAGAACCTGATAATAACGAATAGAAAAGAGTGTAATGAATTATGCGGCTACGCAATAAACCGTGGGCAAAAGACTTCATGGCAGAACATCCTGATGTACTGATCCATGAAGAAGAAGGAACAACAATTGACTGGAAATCGGTTTTCGGCAATGAAAATCCGATCCATGTTGAAGTCGGGACAGGAAAAGGGCAATTTATCATCGGAATGGCTTTAGCCAATCCTGACGTCAACTATATAGGAATCGAGCATTTTGATAATGTCATCGTCTCCGCCTTAGAAAAGGTCATAGAGGCAGAAAAGCCTTCCAATCTACGCCTTTTAAGAGGAAATGGCGCGAATTTAGAGGGTTTATTTCAAGCTGGAGAATTAGACCGAATTTACTTGAACTTTTCCGATCCATGGCCGAAATCCCGCCATGCAAAACGCCGATTGACCCACGAATCGTTTTTGGCACGCTATGAGAAAGCGTTGAAGAATAGAGGGGAAATCCACTTTAAGACTGACAATCGAAAGCTATTTGAATACTCGCTTGTTTCGATGTCTGCTTATGGAATGATCCTTCAAGATGTGTCGCTTGATCTGCATGCAGAAATGCCCGAAGACAATATTATGACCGAATATGAAGAGAAATTTTCAGCAAAAGGGCAGCCGATATATCGTTTGGAAGCAATGTTCAATAATTAATGACGAGTGAAAGGGGAGGTTTTGTTTGGATACATACAATTTTCACGATATGAAGCTTGCTTGGCTTGATGGGGGAGTCAATTTTCTTGATGGCGGGACGATGTTTGGGGTCGTTCCGAAAGCGTTATGGTCGCGCAAATATGATGTCGACGAAAATAACTTGATAGAGCTGCGGACTGATCCTATTTATATTGCCTATGAAGGAAAGCATATCATCATAGATTCAGGGATCGGGAAGGGAAAACTTACGGACAAGCAGAAACGCAATCTCGGTGTCCGTGCTGAGACGAAGGTGGAGGAAAGCTTGGAGGAGCTCGGATTGACGCCTGCTGATATCGATATTGTCCTCATGACTCATTTACATAATGATCATGCTGCAGGGTTGACCGGCTGGAAGGATGACACGCTAGTCTCTGTTTTCCCGAACGCTGAAATTCATGTTTCTCAAGTTGAATGGGATGAGATGAGGAATCCTAATATTCGTTCAAGGAATACGTATTGGAAAGAAAATTGGGAGCCGATCCAGCACCAAGTGAAAACTTTCGAAGGCCAAGTGGAAGTATTGCCGGGCATTGAGATGATCCATACTGGAGGCCACAGCGACGGACATAGCGTTGTTAAGCTGACCCGAAACGGTGAAACGCTCATTCATATGGGGGACATTATGCCGACGCATGCTCATAGCAATCCGCTATGGGTGCTCGCTTTTGATGATTATCCGATGACTTCGATCTTTGCAAAGGAAAAGCTAATGAAAGAAGCATTGCCGAACGGATATCGATTCATTTTTTATCATGATGCGGTTTATCGTCTCGTCCAGTGGGATGAAAGCGGCAAGGAAATCATCGAATCAATCGAACGCACAAAATAAGAAATAGAAAAGCAACAGATGAAGACAAGCTTTGCTTTGCTCTTTCAACTGTTGCTTTTATTATGAATCATTTTTGTATCAATTCAACGACAGTACCTGTTTGCGAATTCGCCGCAAACTCAAATTGTTCTAGTTCACCATTCCGAATTCTCGTGATGCCGCCTCGGTATACTTCCATCGACAAGACATTGTTAGTAAACGGCTCAGGTTTCATGACGATCCACGAGCCATCGATCGGGCCTTCTTTTTTGAAGGACTCCTTCACTGCGTTCAGGACATGTTCTGCCGGAGTGTTCGGGTTCATCTTCCCGATTGCTTGATTGACAACCAGTCCAGCAGCTACACCTGTCAAAACCCCTGCAACGAAATCTTTCACTTTCATGGCTAAGAAACCCCCTCCATCAATCTTCCCCAAGTGTACCATATTTCAAAAAAATGTTTAACTGCTGAAATAGTAGTTCGGAAACCTAAATATTATGATGGAAAGTTTCAAATACGTACACTATACTAGAAGAAGTACATATCGAATTGGGGGAAACTTTTCATGAACAACGAAACGTTGACAATGTTCAAAACATTGACCGAGCTGCCTGGCGCGCCAGGAAATGAGCATATGGTACGCAAGTATATGCGTGAGGAGCTAGCGAAGTATTCCGATGAAATCATTCAAGACAACCTTGGTGGTGTGTTTGGCGTACGAAAAGGCTCCGAGGACAGTCCGCGCATCATGGTAGCCGGCCATATGGATGAAGTCGGTTTCATGGTAACTGCTATAACAGATAACGGCATGCTTCGCTTCCAACCGCTTGGAGGATGGTGGAACCAAGTGCTATTGGCGCAACGTGTCCAAATCATGACAGATGAAGGGCCGGTTGTCGGTGTTATCGGTTCCATTCCGCCACATCTACTCAGTGACGAAGTTCGAAATAAGCCGATGGATATTAAAAATATGCTTATCGATATTGGAGCGGACGATAAAGAAGATGCGAAAAAAATCGGCATCCGTCCTGGCCAGCAAATTGTGCCGATCTGCCCATTCACGCCGATGGCAAACGAAAAGAAGATTTTGGCGAAAGCTTGGGATAACCGTTATGGATGTGGCTTGGCAATCGAACTATTGAAAGAAGTCCATGGGGAAACTTTGCCGAATACCCTTTATTCAGGAGCAAACGTCATGGAGGAAGTCGGGTTGCGTGGAGCGCAGGCTGCTGCACGTATGATCAACCCGGATTTGTTCTTCGCCTTGGATGCAAGCCCGGCAAATGATGCCTCTGGGAATAAAAAAGAATTTGGCCAGCTAGGAAAAGGGACGCTGCTGCGTATATTTGACCGTTCAATGGTCACTCATCGGGGAATGCGTGAATTCATCCTTGATATGGCAGAAACGCATAAAATCCCTTATCAATATTTCATCTCAATGGGGGGGACGGATGCAGGACAAGTGCATATTTCTAACGAAGGTGTACCAAGCGCCGTAATTGGAATCTGCTCTCGCTACATCCACACGTCTGCTTCCATCATCCATACAGATGATTACGCAGCAGCGAAGGAGCTTCTCATAAAACTGGTGAAAGCTTGCGATAAAACGACAGTTGATACAATCAAAAGTAATATGTGATTGAATCAATGCCGATTAAAAATAGAGCCATCCTTTCAGTTGCAATGGGGATGGCTTTTTTCGACGGAAAGGAGAACAGCATGAAATTCATCATAGGGTCTACCAATCAGGCGAAAGTGAAAGCGGCAAGAGCGGTGATTGAAAGCCATTTTCCAGGAAGTGAACTGTCCACAGTGAAAGTTCCTTCCGGAGTAAAAGAACAGCCTTTTGGAGATGAGGAAACAAGGACAGGAGCTTTGAACCGCGCAACGAATGCCGCTAATGAATTAGTAGGGGCAATCGGTATCGGATTGGAAGGCGGAGTACGCATGCTTGGTGACGAGATGTTCGTTTGCAACTGGGGAGCGCTCGTGCTGCCGTCCGGTAAGTCGTTTACAGCTGCAGGAGCTCAGATTCCGCTGCCTGACGAAATCGCTTCTGAATTACAGAAAGGCAGTGAACTAGGGGTTGTTGTCGATGAATATTTCAAAGAAAGCGGCATCCGGTATAGCGAAGGAGCTATCGGGATGTTTACAGCCCATACAATCACCCGTGATTTACTGTTCGAACATGTCATGCAATTATTGATAGGCCAATTAAAATACTATAAGAAGGCTAACTAAATCGCGAAATTTGCATATAAGCAGTATTATCTTTAAAATAGGTATCGGTATTTGATTAAAAATGTACGATTGGAGGAAGCTGAATGTTCCGCCTGTGGAAATTCTTATTCCTGGCATTCCTATCCATTAGTGTATTAACCGCATGCGGTAAAACTTTCGATGAACAAGCCGCTGAGGCAATTCTCTCGGCAAAAGAAGCCTTTCAATTACATGATCAACATGTGAATGATGAAGTCCATGGAGTTTCTTTATATAAACCAGCTGGATTTACGATTGAAGAGAAGTCCGATGCTCAAAACATTGTTATGAAAAAAGGCGATGAGACATTTCTCCTTTTCATCAATCCGAATGAAGATAAGAATAGCAGACTCTTTTATGATCTGTTAACTAGAACAGAGGATGACAAGCGGGTTGAGGAAGTATTTACCGATGATGGATATTTCGGTTTCGCATCGATTGTAAAAAAGGGCGAAGACCAGGTTGAGCTTGTTGCAAGTGTCGGTGGAATTAAGATGACAACAATTACAAAAAACAAAAATATAGAAGTGAATATGGGCAAAATGATGGAAATTGTACGATCCATCGAACAAGGCTCGTAATCCATAGACTAGGCGGTCACCCGGCGCAATTGCGGCGAGCGGCCGTTTATTTTTGAAGAAAGGATGAAAGGTATGAATTCACAACAACTAGTGGAATTATTAAAAGAACATTTGCCGTCCGAAAATCTGCAATGGCGTTTCGATCGGAAAACTGATAAAGTCCGATTAGAGCATACTGTTCTGAAAAAAGGGATGGATATTTCCTTGCCGGAAATCCTTGCGAAGTATGAAACAAAGCAAGAAGCAGCAATCAATGAAGTTGTCTATACGATAAGGGAAACTTTCAAGGCGATGGAAAAAGAACAGAAAGACGGATTTGTGACAGAGAATGCAATTTATCCGGTTATCCGCTCTACTTCATTCCCTCAAACATCGAAAGCAGGAGATCGTTTTATCGTAAAAGACCACACTGCTGAAACGAGAATTTTCTATGCTTTGGACTTGGGAACGACGTATCGTCTGATAGACGAATCAATGCTAGATTCCATTGGCATGACGGAGTCGGAGATAATAGAGTCCGCACTTTTTAAAGTAAGAGCATTACCAACAAATATGAAAAAGGATGAAGTGGCTGGCAATATGTTTTATTTCGTCAATAATAATGACGGATACGATGCGAGCCGTATTTTGAATCAATCTTTTCTAAAGGAAATGGAAGAGAAAATTGAAGGACATATGACCGTTTCGGTTCCCCACCAAGACGTTCTCATTATTGGCGACATTCGAAACGACACAGGATATGATGTCCTTGCACAAATGACGATGCAATTTTTCACAGTTGGAGCAGTGCCTGTCACGTCCTTGTCATTTATTTATGAAGATGGTAAATTGGAACCGATTTTCATTATGGCAAAAAATCGGGTTGCTCGAAAGGAAGGGAAGAGGAAATGAATATTTTTTACAATCAAAACGGAGTGGGCGACGTGCTTTTCGTCCAACTAACGACAGAACGCCCAAATAATAAAGAAGTCGAAAAAAATCAGGACATAGCAATCATTAAAGACGAGGAAACGAATAACGTTGTAGCTTTCAACGTCTTCAACGCTTCTAATTATGTGAAGGTAGAAGCCGATGGTCAAGTTGAAACGACGGAAGAAATTGTCGGTCAGCTAAAGGAAGCACTAAAGGCTAATGGTGTGGAGCTTGAATTGGATGTAGATTTCAGCCCTAAGTTTGTTGTTGGACACGTCGTTGATAAAGAAAAGCACCCAAATGCAGATAAATTAAGTGTCTGCAAGGTCGACGTTGGGAATGAAACGCTTCAAATTGTCTGTGGTGCACCAAATGTCGATGCTGGTCAAAAAGTTGTCGTAGCAAAAGTAGGAGCGGTAATGCCATCCGGAATGGTCATAAGAGATGCAGAACTTAGAGGAATTGCATCATCGGGCATGATCTGTTCAGCAAAAGAGCTTGGCATCCCGAATGCCCCAGCTGAAAAAGGCATTATGGTCCTTTCAGAAGATGCAGTACCCGGAGAAACATTTGTAATATAATTTGTAATATATTTACTTAATCCAGCAATTACGCCAAGTCGTAATTGATTGAACGTACTGTTTACAGCAGTACGTTTTTCTTATTTTGGCCATCTGATTGATTTAGTTGATGAAAACCTGCTAAAATAGAATGATCGACTTGAAAAGAGTGATAGATTTGACTTGGATTAAAAAAATGATGAATCGCATATTTGATACTGAAAAAAATGAAGAATTCGAAGAAAGTTTTAATGATATTGAGCTGGAGGAAAGTAAAGAAGAAGTACGTCTCGAAAAGCCTGCATTTCGTTTTCCGATCATAACCGATGCTGAAATTTATGGCTGGGAACCCGATCCGGAAAACGAACGAAAAAAAGCAGATAATTTAATTACGGATTTGGATAACGATGGCTTTGAACCTGTACCGTTATATAAAAATGAAAGATGGCCGGGTGGAAACGAAAAACCAAAAATTCACAGGGCGACTGCACCGTTGAAGTATCAAAATAAATACGAACCAGAACGGGAAATCATTCCGAAGCAAGCTCCGAAAAAAGAGACTGCCGTTGCAGAAGATAAAGAGGAAAGTAATTCGGCAATCATTCGGAAAAAGAGCAACCGTCCATTCACGCCAACTGAGGTGCCATCTCCGGTTTATGGCTATTCAAGACCGAAAGTAAATAAAGTAGAATCACAGTCCGCATTGACAAAGGTGCCGGCTGTTTCCGGTAAGGATCTTATTAAAAATGAGGCTGAATTCACTAGTGAACAAACCATTGTAGAAGAAATTCATCGCATTGATTTGGAAGAACATGCACATACTGTAGATAAAGAAAAGTTGGCTTGCGAAGTTGAAGAAACGACACTTGCCGAATCGGCAGAAAAAGAGTTTGAGCCTATACCTCTGCCCACTGCCGAGGAAGAGTTAGAACTTGATTTACCTTCGAATGAAGTAATCGAAGAAAAGCTTGAGCCTGACTATACAACGGCAACTTCAGCTGAGGAAAAGTTCGAACCAATGGAGTCAATAGCGTCATTAGCAGAAGAAGAGATCGAACCGATTGAAGCAATGGAATTACCGGTAGGAGAAAATCTTGAACCGGCGGAATTAATGGAGTTACCGATAGAAGAAGATTTCGAGCCGACAGAAGAAACGGAATTGCAGCTAGAAAGTGAAACTGTGCCTGAGCACCGAGAGCAGAAAAAAGAAAAAATAGTGCCATTCAATGTCCTTATGCTGAAAAATGATAAACTGAAATATGAGGAACGGGAAAAAAGAATAACCAATTACTCCAGCATTGATTCCACAACTAATAATATCGAAAGAACAGATGCTATTAAAACGGAATCAAGACAAGTTTCAGCTGAAATTGATGATGCTCCTGAAGAGATGGAAGAACAACCTTATTATGCATTCCCTTCAAAGGGCTTTCTTATTCAGCCTGAAGAGCATATAGAAGATACTGATTGGCTGCAGTCCCAGTCTGAAAAGCTGGAAGAAGCGCTTTCCTATTTTGCAGTACAGGCGAATGTTATTGAAGCGGTGCAAGGCCCAACCGTCACAAGATTCGAATTGACGGTTGGTCATGGAACAAAAGTGAGTAAAGTCCGTAATCTGACTGATGATCTTAAATTAGCCCTAGCAGCGGAGGATATCCGTATTCAAGCACCGATTCCAGGGACCAGCTCCATTGGCATTGAAATCCCGAATCGAAAGCCAAGAGCGGTCCGAATATCGGAAGTAATTGAAACGAAACGCTTTCAAGATTCCGAATCTCCATTAGAAGCGGTCTTAGGACTTAGCTTGACGGGTGAGCCAGTAACATTGGATTTACGCAAGATGCCACATGGGATGATTGCTGGAGCGACCGGATCTGGTAAATCGGTGTGCATCAATTCAATCTTGATTAGCTTATTGTATAAAGCGTCACCTGCAGATTTGAAGATGCTGCTCATCGACCCCAAAATGGTGGAACTTGCTCCATTCAATGGCATCCCGCATTTGTTGAGCCCTGTCATAACCGACGTGAAGGCTGCGACTGCCGCGCTTAAATGGGCGGTCGGTGAAATGGAGCGCCGATATGAATTATTTGCCCATGTCGGAGCAAGAAATATTGAACGATATAATGAAATGGCAGAGAAGGACCGCAAGTTTTCTTTGAAACTGCCTTATTTACTTATCGTTATTGACGAACTTGCGGATTTAATGATGATGGCTCCTGCAGATGTAGAAGTTTCTATTAGCCGAATTACTCAAAAAGCAAGAGCATGCGGAATCCATCTGATCATTGCGACTCAACGGCCATCTGTCGACGTCATTACTGGAACAATCAAGGCGAATGTCCCGACTCGGATTGCATTTTCTGTTTCCTCTCAGATTGATTCTCGCACAATCATTGATACACCAGGAGCTGAACGGCTACTTGGGAAAGGTGATATGCTTTATCTAGGAAACGGTCAGTCCTCCGCTGTGCGGTTGCAAGGTACATTTGTCACGGATGCTGAAATTGAACGTATAATAGAACACGTTCAAAACGAAGCAGAACCGGATTATTTATTCGGTCAGGAGGATTTACTGGCGAATACGATGGAAGAAGAGGAGTCTGATCCTTTATTTGCTAATGCTTGCATGTTCATAATCGAGCAAGGCAGTGCTTCCACATCCTTATTGCAGCGCAACTTTAGCATTGGCTACAATCGTGCAGCGAAATTGATGGATCGTATGGAAAAACTAGGTTTCATTTCCGAGCAAAGAGGAAGCAAAGCACGGGAAGTTTATTTGACGGAAAGTGAACTCAACCATTTTCTTAATGGTAATGAGAAAACTGTTTAAATGTGAAGAAATATAAAAGATGCTTCATTAGAAATAGAATTGGGAATAGAGAATACTAAAAAAGAATGGGGGATTAGCCGTTAAGCAATAGTTTTCGGCTGGTGTTCCAGAATGTGGGAACAGTTTTGATCCCGGGAGGTTGCATTATGACATTGTACCATTTTACAGGAATCAAAGGATCAGGGATGAGTTCCCTTGCACAGATCCTGCATGATTCATCTTATGCAGTACAAGGCTCTGATGTGGAGAAATATTTCTTTACGGAAGATCCGTTACATGATAGAAAAATAACCATTTTACCTTTTGATGAAAATAATATTAAGCCTGGGATGACTGTAATTGCCGGGAATGCATTCCCTGACAGTCATCCTGAAATTGTAAAAGCCCATGAATTGGGAGTAGAAGTAATACGCTATCATGAGTTTTTGGGTAACTATATGGAAAAATTCATTTCGGTCGGTATTACGGGATCCCACGGAAAAACATCGACGACGGGACTGTTGGCACATGTTTTATCCGGGAATGCACCGACATCCTATCTGATCGGAGACGGTACGGGCAAAGGTGTCGAGGATAGCGAGTACTTTGTTTTTGAAGCGTGTGAATATAAACGTCATTTCCTTGCCTATGAGCCTGACTACGCCATCATGACGAATATAGATTTTGATCATCCGGATTATTTTAAAGATCTGGATGATGTGATGGAAGCATTTGGCCAAATGGCCTTACGCGTTAAAAAAGCAATTATTGCTTGTGGAGATGACATTCATTTGCAACAAATTAAAGCGAATGTTCCTGTTGTCTACTATGGCTTTGATGAAGTGAATGACTTCTCTGCAAAGAACATAGTGAAATCGGAGAAAGGTGCGTCATTTGATGTGTATGTGCGGAATGAATTTTTCCATACATTTACAATCGCATTGGCGGGTGACCATGGAATATTGAATTCTTTAGGTGTTATTGCATTATGCCACTATGAAGGAATTCCGGTTGAAGGCATTGAAGCGAGATTGGCGACGTTTAATGGTGTGAAAAGACGATTTACTGTAACAGAGTCTTACGGTAGAACGATCGTTGACGACTATGCCCATCATCCGACGGAAATTAAAGCGACATTGCAATCTGCAAGGCAGAAGTATCCTAATAAAGAAATCATTGCGATTTTCCAACCGCATACGTTTACACGGACAGCAGCGTTGCTCGAACAATTTGCAGATAGTCTTTCAGGGGCCGACCACGTCTATTTATGTGATATTTTTGGCTCCGCTAGGGAGAAATCAGGCAATTTGTCGATTGACGATCTTGTCGGCAAAATTCCTGGAGCGAAGCATCTTGAATTGGATAATATCGATGTACTCGATGCCCACGGAAACGCAGTTTATCTATTCATGGGCGCAGGCGATATCCAAAAGTATTTAAACGTCTTCGCTGAACATACAAAAAAAGAAGAAACAGCTTGATCCCCACGGGTCAGCTGTTTTTTACATTTTTATATATGAGTCTTTATCATAATATCCAGAAATAATTTATTTCGGAAAAAATGCAGGAGATTAGAAAAGAATGTCGAAAAAGGTTAGAGTAGGCGGCGTTTATTTACCTCATATAAAGGGTAAAATTATTTATGGATGTTTATCGGGAGGAGGATTGCCATGGAAGTTTTACTGTATATTGCTGCCATAGTGGCTGCAATCGCATTTTTGATTTTATGCATTAGCCTTGCAATGACATTAGGTTCATTGAAAACAACATTACGAAGCGTTTCCGAAACATTGGATGGCTTGACGAACCAGTTGGAAGGGGTAACGTCGGAAACGACTGAACTTCTTCATAAGACAAATGCCCTTGCCGAGGATATTCAACAGAAATCCGAAAAATTGAACACTGTTGTTGATGCAGTGAAAGGGGTAGGGGACTCTGTTAGCAACTTAAATAGTTCAGTTCGCCGAGTCACCAATTCTATCACTGTCGAAGCCGAGAAGAACAGTGATAAAATAGCCCAAGTTGTTCAATGGAGCAACGTCGCATTCGGCATCATCGGTAAAGTAAAAGATATGAAAACAGAAAAATCATCAGGATGGACTGTTTATAAAGCAGACACGAGTCAAAAAAGGCTGCCGAGTCCGGATGGCCGTTAAAAACTGAAAAAATTATAACGGAGGGATTCACATGACTGAAAAACTAAAACCGAACTATAACGATACTCATTTTGATCGCCAATATTACGGTAACCAAGAATATAAAAATACTTTTGGTGAACCATCCCAATTGCCTGTCAGCTATCCATACCGTTCGAATACGGACGATTTTTATGACGATGACAATTCCGGTGCAGGGAGCTTCTTATTAGGTGCTCTCGTAGGAGGAGTTATCGGAGCGGCTGCTGCATTGTTCCTTGCGCCTAAAACAGGCAGAGAAATGCGTGACGATTTTTCAGAGCAAGCTGTACAAATTAAAAATAAAGGAATTGAATTGAGTGCTGTTGCGAAGGATAAAGCGACGGAAATCACTTCAGTAGCGAAGGAAAAGACGGACGGCCTGACAAAAACGATCCAAGAGCAATCTGGACAACTCGTCGATAAAGTGAAATCGATGACAAATAAGACTTCGGTTCCTATGGATGATGGAACAGCCTCTTCTGAAGGTGAAGAAGCAATGGATTTTGTATCGACTTCCACGGGTAATGATAAAAAAGCTGTTGAGGATCAATCGACCAAAAACAGCAATGTTTCCTATGACAACAGTGAAAATATCGGACAAGAAAAAAATGTGAATCAAAATCATATTTCAGTTGAAAAAGAAAAGTAAAAAGAAAGAAAAATAAAAAGCCAGGCAGCCATTTTTGGATGCCTGGCTTTTAGTATGATTTTTTTAGGAATCGAATTTAATCTCTAACGCATCTCCGCTGAAAATCGGATCATTGAAGCCAATTGGTTCCCCATTGCGCAGCAATTGGTAGGAAGTGGATGATGTCTTCGGCATGGTATAGTTAATGAAAAGGAAAATGTCACTGAATAAAAACGATCTGCTAGAAGCTTCTGCTATTGTTAGACGATCTCCAGGACGAACAATCTCAAAAGCATCCACTTGCTTGCCGTTCAATAATATAGGAGACCCGCTGTTTGTCAACGTTACAGGCTCCCCGTTGAATGTAACCGCTGTTGTTTGAGCCGAATGGTTCATAGAAGAAACGACTTCGTCGACGGTTGGTGGATCTAGAATCCCTAATCTGATAACATCTCCATCTTTTAGATGTTGATCCGGTGAGGCTGGCATATCGCCGATGAAAAACTGGGTAGTCCATTTTTCCAGTAGCGTTCTTTTGTTATTCACGTATATTTCGAATGGCTCAATAGTTTCAATACCGAGTACTGAAAGGACATCATTCAGTTTCGTTATGGAGGAATAACTTATTTGATCCCTATCATTCACGATTGTATCAAGATCAACAGGAATGCCGTTGCATTCAATACGTGGTACGATTGTATGCTTACGTTCATTGAATGTCACCTCGATAGGAGAAATCTCACCAATCAAATCCCGGATGGTTGCTGACGCATCATTTCCGTTCCTTCCAGGCTCGAGTTTAATTTCATCCCCATTTGAAATGAAATCTTTCGTACTTGCAATATTTCCATTTAACAATATCTTGGATGAACTGCCATGTTCACCAGGGATTGTCATAAGGCTTCCGTTCAATGTAACTGACATTCCCATGCCAGGCTTGCCGTATAGTTGTCTCGCTTTTATATTTGCTGCAAGCAATGCGTCACCGACCGTCATTTCTTTTAACTCAAATAAGCGTATCGTTTTTTCATTCACAGTAACAGACATATAATGGATAGGTGCTCTTCTCGCTGCAATCGCGATGCCGATTGGCGTGACGAGGGCAGGGGTTGAAATGATTCCATCCGATAGAGTGACTTCAGACAATGCATCCAGCCCACGGATACCTACCCGGTTTTCTGGTAAATCTAGTCGGCTGCTCAGTTCTTTTGTTAAGTGTGGTGTGAGGCTGCCTCCGCCGACAACCATGACAGCTTGAGGTGATTTCCTGTTATTTAGTTTTTTGATTTCTTCTGCGATGCTCGTCGCCAGCTTTTCGATGGCAGGTTTAATGGCGGCAAGTACTTCCGAAGATGGTACTTGCTGTTCAAATCCTAGAATATCAGTAATTGTAATCGTTTCGGCAGTTGCAAGAGTACGCTTTGCTAGTTCGGCTACCGGAAAATCGAGAAGGTAGTTGTTGCTGAGCGCTTCTGTAATTTCATCCCCAGCAATCGGAACCATGCCGTACGAGACGACTGTATTATTATTTGTAATCGCAATATCCGATGTTCCTGCGCCGATATCGACGAGCGCCACATTCAACCTGCGCATGGATGGCGGAATGAGAACATTAATGGCGGCAATCGGTTCGAGCGTCAACGCTTCCATCTCAAGCTCGGCCCGTTTCAATGCGGATAAAAGCGATTCGACGACGACGCGAGGGAGGAAGGTTGCAATGACTTCGGCTGTTGCTGTCCTTCCGGCTTGATCAATTAGACTGCCAATTTCATCTCCATCCAGCTTGTAATGAAGAACTGAATAACCGACACAATAATAATAGTCATCAGCGGTGGATACAGAAGATAGTAATTTCTGTTGTGCTTGTTGTACAGCGGCTAATTCAAGCCGGTTAATATCTTCTGAAGTGAAGAGCGGTTTCCCGGCAATATCGATCGTCATGGAGCCTTCCATCGTTTTCAGTGCTCGTCCTGCAGCCGCGACACTTACTTTTTTTAGCATCCCATGGCGTTCTTCTAGAATGGATTTGATTTCAGATATGACATTGGCGACACTTACAATATTATGTATTTGTCCATCAATCATCGAGCGTTCCTTATGTTCAATTGTGACGAGATCGTCAACGTGATAAATGCCGTCCTGTTCGGTTAGAATGATGCCTACGACAGAACGAGTTCCGATATCAAGTGCAAATAGTTTGTTCGACAGAATAATACACCTCTTTTTCGTCAAATACTAACGAAATTAAACAATTTATAAAAATGACGTGACTTTTCAAATACTTTTCATTATACTAAGGACTATTATATAAAAATGTAACATAGATTTCCCGCTTCGAAAAGGGAATGATGTGTACGGGGAGGAGACATAATGATGAGACAAAATGATTTAGATCAGCTTAGAGGTCAAGTAGATGAGTTAAATACTAAAATCCTGGACTTGATCAATGAACGCACAGCGGTTGTCCAAGAAATTGGTAGAGTGAAGGAAAAGCAAGGTGTCAACAGATATGATCCGATCCGTGAAAGAGAAATGCTTAACGCATTAGTCCAATCGAATAATGGCCCGATTCCAAACGGGGTTCTAGAACAAATTTTTAAAGGGATTTTCATGTCAGCGTTGGAAATTCAAGAAGATGAGCAACGCAATGCATTGCTTGTATCCCGTGAACGCAAGCCTGAAGATACGATTGTAGATGTCAATGGGCAAAAAATCGGGAATGGGGAACCGACATTTGTTTTTGGCCCTTGTGCCGTTGAATCATATGAACAAGTTCTTGCAGTTGCGCAATCCATTAAGGCAAAAGGTTTGACGATGATGAGAGGCGGCGCTTACAAACCGCGTACTTCCCCTTATGATTTCCAAGGACTTGGCCTGGAAGGATTGAAAATTTTGAAACGGGTCGCTGATGAAACTGGCTTATCGATCGTGACGGAAATCATTACCCCTTCCCATTTGGAAGAGGCTCTAGATTATATCGACGTTATCCAAATTGGGGCACGCAATATGCAGAATTTTGAATTGTTGAAGGAAGCAGGCATGGTGAATAAACCAGTACTTCTGAAACGTGGATTGGCGGCGACAATTGATGAATTCATCAATGCGGCTGAATATATCATTTCTAAAGGCAATAGCCAAATTATGCTTTGTGAGCGCGGAATCCGTACATATGAACGGGCAACACGTAACACATTGGACATTTCTGCAGTACCGATTTTAAAACAGGAGACACATTTACCAGTTTTCGTTGACGTCACTCACTCAACAGGCAGAAAAGATTTGTTGCTGCCGACTGCAAAAGCGGCAATTGCAGTAGGTGCGGACGGAGTAATGGCAGAAGTGCATCCTGATCCAGCTGTTGCACTATCCGATTCTGCACAGCAAATGGATATTAAACAATTCGATGAGTTCTACGCAGAAATTCAAAGATTCATGAACACCCATCAAACTGTCTAAGCAAGGGTTGTTATTTTAATTATTCTATAAACAACGCCGGACCTTTAAAGGATCCGGTGTTTTGTTTATAATGAAAGTAAGCGAATACATACGATGGGAAGGAGATTCGTCAATGGCAGTAACTATATATGATGTAGCACGAGAAGCAAATGTTTCCATGGCTACAGTTTCACGTGTTGTGAACGGAAATCAGAACGTAAAACCGGCAACACGTAAAAAGGTGCTTGAATGCATCGAGCGTCTCGGTTATCGTCCGAACGCTGTTGCGAGAGGGCTTGCAAGTAAAAAGACGACGACGGTCGGTGTTATTGTTCCGGACATTTCAAAAAGCTATTATGCCGAACTTTCTCGGGGGATTGCGGATATTGCGACGATGTACGAATACAATATTATCTTGTCCAACTCAGATAAGCGGGCGACGAGGGAAGTGGAGCTGTTAGAAGACCATCTCGGCAAACAGGTAGATGGCCTTATTTTCATGAGCGATTCGCTTTCGGAGGAAATTCGGTCAGAAATGGCAACAGCGAATGTACCGATTGTCTTGGCTGGTACTTTGGGCACTGAGACGGATTTGCCGACGGTGAACATAGATCATGAAGAAGCAGCATATGAAGCAGTGAGAAAATTGATTGAAAATGGCCATAAACGCATCGCGCATGTGAGCGGTCCGATGTCCAGAGACATCAATCGATTGTGTAAGAAGGTCGGTTATGAGAGGGCATTGAAGGAAGCTGGCCTTCCGATCATTGAAGAATATTTCATTGAAACGGATAATACGTACGATGACGCATATGAAAAATGGTCCATTATACGAAACCTCGAAGAGCAACCAACTGCCATTTTTGCTGGGAATGATGAAATTGCAGTAGGTGTTTTGAATGGAATTAGAGATGACGGTTTTTCAGTGCCGGATGACTTCGAATTGATCTGTTTCCAGCATACGTTGCTGTCACGTGCAGTAAGGCCGCAATTGACGGCCATTATCGTTCCGCTATATGACTTAGGAGCGGTTTCGATGCGTCTGTTGACGAAGCTTATGAATGGTGAGGAAGTTGAAGATATAAATGTGATCTTGCCGTATCATAAGGAAGTACGTCAATCGACGAAATAATTAAAGCTAAAAGCTGTTCCGCGAGATTATCCGGAACAGCTTTATTAATGTAAAACTTATTGCTGACTTCGCACGATATGTAACGCGCGTTCAAGCATTTGGGCATTCTTCTCCGTAATCTCCGCTTTTCTTGGAATAGGCTCGTACAGCGGATTTGGATCCTCCCATGTTTCAATGAAAGGTACGGGAGAATCATCTTGCCAAGCGGTAAGCCATTGTTCAGGCAGTTTTCCTACAGGTGCTGGAAACTGCTTCATGGCGAGCCAAATATGTGCCCACGCCCTTGGAACGACCCGCCAAATATCATAACCTCCGCCGCCAACAGCAATCCAGCGACCCTCACAATAACGCTCGGCAATATCACGTGCCATCCGTGGTATTTGTTCATAAATCTTCATCGTTCCGTACAAGTGGGTAAGGGGATCAAAAAAGTGTGCATCGGCCCCATTTTGTGTCAATATTACATCCGGCTTGAAATAAGCGGCGACTTCTTCAATGGCAGTTTTATAAATTTCAAGAAATGACTCATCTTCCGTAAAAGCATCTATCGGGAAATTGAAAGAAGTCCCATAGCCATCTCCGTTTCCTCGTTCGTTTATTGCTCCCGTCCCAGGGAACAGGTATCTACCCGTTTCATGAATAGAAAGTGTGCAAACGTTTGGATCGTCGTAAAAAGTCCATTGGACACCGTCGCCGTGATGTGCGTCGGTATCGATATAAAGTACACGGGCATCGTATTTCTTTTGAATATATTTTATGGCGACAGAGCTGTCATTGTAGACGCAGAAACCGGATGCTTTTCCTTGGAATCCATGATGGAGCCCGCCTCCCAAATTCAAAGCGTATTTCGCCCTTCCTTCCATTACTTCATCGACAGCAGTCAAAGTCCCTCCGACAAGCATTGCACTCGCTTCGTGCATATTCGGGAAAATCGGAGTGTCTTCTGTTCCTATGCCATAAACGGAGCCTACCTCTTCACTAATCAGACCCTTGCCAGCCTTTTTGACGATGTCGATGAACTTCGGGTCATGCGCTAATATTAATTCCTCATCAGTCGCGGATCGCGGCATAACAATATCTTCATCCGATATAGCACCGCTTTTTTTCAATAGATCCAGCGTCAAAACAATTCTCTTTTGATTGAATGGGTGGGTATCCGAAAATGAATAGCCAAGTTGTTCCTCGGAATAAATAAATACAGCATCTTTCATCATAGATCAATGCCAGGTACATTCGGCCAGAGGACTTCAAATCCATTATTTCGCAAGCCATCTATGACATTGAGCGGATTCATCGTCTTCACACGAATGACAAGAATTTTATTATTTTCATTTTCCTTGTCAGGATAAACAAGAACACTTAGCACATTCAATTTAAAGTCATGGAACACTTTGGACACTTCAAAAAGAATACCGGGTATATTAGGAACGCGTACTTCAATCTGGGAACCAGGCTGATGAACCCCGGTCAATTCGATATACTTATATAGTAAATCCGTCTCTGTAATGATCCCTACGAGTTTGCCTCCTGTGACGATGGGGAGACAGCCGATGCGGTTATCGTAAAAAATAACAGCCGCCTCCTCTACAAAATCCATCGGATGGCCGCTAATAGGGTTTTTTGTCATGACTTTAGAAAGTGGCGTTTTGTAAACGGTTACATCACATGAATCAGTATAAAGGGAAGGAACGACGTCTTTCAAATCACGGTCTGTTATGACGCCGACAAGTCCTTTATCTTCGGTAATGATTGGTAAATGCCTAATCTTTTTCTCTTGCATGATCAACAAGGCATCGTTTACTGTATGGTCAGGTGAAAGGGAGATGACGTCCCTTTTCATAATCTCTTCAATTAGCACTTGAATATCCTCCCATCAATACATGAATCGGTTCATGAAACGAAGACTGTCGAATTGTTGAATCGATTCCTGATCTACTCGTTTTCCTATCCTCGCCATGAGGCAATTTGCTGGGTGTGAGCTTATTTCAGGATCATCGGTAGCGTAATATTCCAACCCGCCAGCGTTCATCATCTTTTCCATCACTTTTCGGTATTCCCATACATTCAATTTTGTTCCTTTTAAATCCCAATGCCAATAATACTCGGTCGTAATGATAATATAATCTTCCATTGCATCGTCCATCATAGAAACTTCAAGCAAAGCCTTTCCGACTCCGCCGCCCCTAAATTTAGGAATTACTTCGATTGCTCCTAGCTCAATGAGATTTTCCATCTTACCTTTCGACCATCTTTCTAAAGGGTCTGGATACAAGTACGTAACATACCCGACAATTTTATTCATGTCGCGTACGATAAGTATCCGTCCTTCCGGGAGATCGGCGATTTCAATCAGTGCCTTATGCTGCTGTTCAGGCGGTCTGAAAGCAATTAAATCGTTATGGAACTCAAGGTTTGCCAACTCTATTCCGGGAATTGGGCCTTCAATTACGAGGTCGCCATTCTTATGTTTAACTTCCATCGCATTATACGTTTTCTTATGCTCCAAACTTATCACCGTCCTACAAATAAATAGACCATATATATAGTATACAACAATTATATACGAGGTAGAGAACTTATAAATAACAATTAAACGACAATACTAAAAATATCAATTTATTAGCAAATAAAGAAATGATAATGTAGAATAAGAGAGGTAAATGTTTCATGAAAGGGTGATAGGAATGGAGATTAACATTTTACCTGTAATGCAGGGGGATTATCAATTACAGGATTATGACCAAACAGCGAAGGATTTCAAATGGTCTGACGTAGAGAAGGAGTTCAGCTGGCATGAGACCGGGCATATTAATATTGCGCACGAAGCTGTAGATCGTCATGCGAATTCCTATCGAAAAAACAAAGTTGCGCTATTCTACAAAGATGCGGCACGCAAGGAAGCGTATACGTACAATGAAATGAAAAGAATGTCCAATAAAGCTGCAAATGTATTGACGAACCATTCGACATTGGAAAAAGGAGACCGCCTATTTGTTTTCATGCCACGTTCTCCTGAATTGTATTTCGCAATTCTCGGCGCATTGAAAATGGGCACAATTGTCGGGCCGTTATTCGAAGCGTTCATGGAAGGTGCTGTCTATGATAGGCTTGCGGATAGTGAAGCAAAAGCGATTGTGACGACACCGGAATTGTTGAATAGGATTCCTGAAGACAAATTGCCTCACTTGAAAACAATCTTTTTAGTCGGTGAAAATATTAAAGAAGATAATAAGTATATAGATTTCCTTAAGCATTTTAAAAATGCGTCACCTTACTTCCAAGTGGAATGGATGGAACGTGAATCTCCAACATTGCTTCATTATACTTCCGGATCCACTGGAAAACCGAAAGGCGTTCTGCATGTGCAGGAGGCGATGGTGCAACAATTACAAACGGCGCGTTGGGTAATGGACTTAAAAGATGAAGATGTTTTTTGGTGTACGGCGGATCCTGGTTGGGTTACAGGAACAGCATATGGTATTTTTGGACCGATGCTTGCGGGTGCAACATCACTGATTGTTGGTGGAAGATTTTCTACCGATAGTTGGTATGGAGCTATCCAAGAGTATGGAGTAACGGTTTGGTACAGTGCGCCGACAGCATTCCGGATGTTGATGGGAGCTGGTGCGGGACCATTGGAGAAATACGATTTATCTTCATTGCGCCATATTCTATCAGTCGGTGAACCGTTGAACCCTGAAGTTATCCGTTGGGGAATGGAAGTGTTTAAGCTGCGCATCCACGATACTTGGTGGATGACTGAAACTGGTGCGCAAACGATTTGTAACTTCGGATCTTTGCCAATCAAAATGGGATCCATGGGCAAAGCGGTGCCTGGGATTGAAGCCGCCATCGTAGATGATCGAGGGCAAGTGTTGCCGCCGAATCGAATGGGCAATTTAGCCATCAAAAAAGGCTGGCCAGCTATGATGAGGCAAATTTGGAATAACCCCGAGAAATATGATTCGTATTTCTTAAATAATGAATGGTATGTTTCTGGGGATTCTGCCTATATGGACGAGGATGGCTATTTCTTCTTCCAAGGACGGGTTGATGACGTCATCATGACAAGCGGCGAACGTGTAGGGCCGTTTGAAGTGGAAAGCAAGCTGTTGGAGCATCCTGCGATTGTCGAGGCGGGGGTTATTGGAAAGCCTGATCCGGTCCGCGGTGAAATCATTAAGGCATTTGTCGCACTTCATGAAGGATATGAACCGACAGATGAACTCGAAGAAGAAATTAAGCAATTCGTCAAAAAGGAACTTGCTGCACATGCAGCTCCAAGGGAAATTGAATTCAAGGATAAGCTTCCGAAGACGAGAAGCGGAAAAATCATGCGACGTGTATTAAAAGCGTGGGAACTGAACTTGCCGACAGGCGACTTATCGACGATGGAAGATTAAATGAATATATCAAAAGGGAGTCCCGGTTGCGGGACTCCCTTTCTACTTAATCATCGTCTTCATCATCGTCTGCAGGAGGTTTATTACCTCCACCGTTGTTACCATTGCCGTTATTTCCATTACCGTTATTACCGTTATTACCGTTGTTGCCGTTAGTTCCACCGTTGTTCTCGTTTCCATTAGTGCCGTCACCATCTTCATCGCCATCGCCTTCATTTCCTGGCGGTGGCGGCGGTGAATTCTCATCATCTGGCGTTTCTGTTTGTGGCGGTTCCGGGTTGTCGACAATTACGATATTGGAGCCTCCGGATAACAGTCCAGTAATATCTACTGCTCTGACGAAATAATCTCCAGGTCCGACAGGAATTGAATTGGCAGCACCATCAACAATCGTTGCTATCCTTTCATTGTTCCGGTACACATAATAACCGATGACATCATTGGAAGGGGAGTCCGACCATACTAATGTTGATCCGTTTAGAGATGCGCTGACGCCGGCTGGTGCTGCATCGTCAGCTGGGAAAGTTGCTCCCGATACGACGCTAGAAGCGAATACTGACATAGATGGGAACAGCTTCGAAGCATCTCCCCCCCAAGGTCCGAGCATCCGGTCGATGAACGCCTGATTAACTCCTGTTCCTCCTGAAACGATAAATTCAGCAGGTGTTGAAGGAAGCGCCATGTAACGGCTGCCTTTCACGGATACATAGGAAGCGTTGATAATGCTGTCATCCGGTTCTGTAGGCAACATCACTTTGGAATTGAACAGATCAGATCTGACCAATCCGGCTGACGTACAGGCGGCTGATGGGGCCAATCCTGAAATTCCACAAAAAGCTTTCGAAACGACTCCTTCTGGTTGTTTGAAGGTGCTGCCTGCTCCGACGATATCGGGTTTTATTTCATTCGCTTTATTCATCAATCTGCCGAATAGCATTGTCGTCCGGGTTGTCGGATGCATTGCTCCGGATTTTCGAGTGTACAATTTACGTTTTTGATCTTTATAGCCAAACCAAAGGCCCATCGAGACATTCGGATTGTACCCGACAAGCCAAGCGTCACCGTATCCGTTCGTCGTCCCGGTTTTTGCAGCTAAATCGGTTTTGAAGTTCATGAAACCAGGCAATTGCTGTCCTGTTCCACCAGGTTTTATTACATCTCTGAGCATATCTGTTACGATGTACGATGTTTCAGGGCTGAACACGTCCACAGGTTCAATCTCGTGTTCATACACGACATTTCCAGACATGTCTTCGATTCGTTCAATGATGTAAGACTGAATGAATTTGCCGCCATTCGCGAAAGTGGCGAATGCGTTTGTATTCTCTTCAACGCTGACTCCTACATCCATTCCACCATATGAAACGGATAGATGGACGTAATCTCCCTCCGTGAGTTTGGTGAAGTTCATCTTTTCAAGAAACTCTGCAGGTCGGCGATCCACAATTTCCTTGTAAAGCCTTGCTGTCGGTAAGTTGAGGGATTCAGCTAACGCCTGCCTAGCTGGGATAATTCCGTTTTCTACGTTAGCATTATAGTTCGTTGGTGCCCAAATTTTTCCGTTGTCTGGCACTTCGAATTTCACGTCGACGACAGGGCTTCCTGCGCCAATCACCCCATATTCAATTGCCGGAGCATAGACGAGAAGCGGTTTCATGGAAGAGCCGTTTTGCCTGAAAGCCATTGTCGCATGATTAGTGTTTTCAAGATTATGGTCACGTCCTCCGACAAAGGAGAGGATTCGGCCAGTCTTGTTTTCAATCATAATGGCTCCGACTTGTACAGGGTCATCTTTCATAATGACTTCGCCTGTGCTTATATCCTTTTCCTCACGTGTGTAAGTGAATCCATAGTTCTCATATTCTTCTGCCACTTTATTCATTCCGTCGTACAGATCTTTATCTACTGTCGAATATATACGATACCCTCCCGTGCGCATGTCGCGCTCCGCTAAGATACGGTATTTCTCTGCGAGTTTTTTCTCTTCTCCTAGACGATCTGCATCAATACCATCTTTCTCAGCGAGAATCCCGGCTAAAATGTCCTTTGTGCGTTCCTGGATTTCTTGGGTCAAGTATGGATATCTCTCGGTTGCGCGTTCCGTCTTTTCTCGAAAGTCTTTAGTAATATCGTAAGCGATCGCTTCTTCATATTGCTTTTCGGTAATATAGCCGGTTTCCTTCATACGGAAAAGGACCGTTTTCATCCTGTCGATTCCGGGTTTAATATTTTCTTCCTTCTTCAAACCGCCGCCATAATAGTTGCTCAAGAAAGGGGTATATGCAAACGGTGCTTGCGGAATTCCAGCGATATAAGCCGCTTGGGGAAGGTTAAGTTCTTTTGCCTTCACGCCAAAAATACCTTCTGCTGCGGTTTCAATTCCTGCAATATTTTGCCCCATGGCATTTCTTCCATATGGAATGATATTTAAATAGGCTTCTAGAATCTCATCTTTATCCATGAAGTGTTCAAGTCGCATGGCGAGAAGGATTTCTTTCGCTTTCCGCTCATATGAAACTTCATTCGTGAGAATCTGATTTTTGATCAGCTGTTGGGTGAGGGTCGAGCCACCCGTCTGGCTGGATGAATTCGTTACGTCTTGAAATAGACCGCGGAAAATCGCTTTCGGGACAATTCCATTATGAGTTTTAAAATACTCGTCTTCCGTCGCGAGGACGGCATCAATGACGAAAGGAGAAACATCTTTCAATGTCGTTTCTTTCCGTTCGATATCTGCACTAACTTTTCCTAAATATATGTCGTTGGCAAAGTAGATTTCTGAAGTCTCTTCGTAATTGAAGATATCTCCTCGCATTTCAGTTTTCGAACGGAGCGGTTCTTTCGCGACTAATGATGCGAAATATCCTGCACCGACGGAGGCTGCAAAAACACCTATCGTCAGACCGAAGACGAGGAAGAGAAGAAAGAGATTCCATATGACTCCAGATGTGATACGGACTCCCTTTGCCCATCTCTTTTTCTTCAATGATTCAAACTTTTCTTCTATAAGATCTATCCTGTTTTTACGTTTTTCGCTCAAGTTTTCATCCCCCCTAAAATCCTTCCTATTATAGCACATTTCGTGGAAATCAATAGAAAATGTTTGACAAAACGATATTTTAGACTACAATAAGGTTTAAATCATTTTTCACATGGTGAGAAAGCCGGAGTAGGAACGGTCGATCCGTATAGAGAGGCAGCGGTTGGTGGAAGCTGTCCGGTAGCACGTTCACGAATTACAGCTTTGGAGTGTGACGCGTACGCGGCGATAATGCGTCTTAAAGCGGAGAATTTATATGTTCTCAAGCCGGGTGGTACCGCGTTATTTGACTATGTGTCTAACGTCCCTGCATGATTCGATTGAATCGTGTAGGGGCTTTTTCAATTTATAGGAGGGATTTTGATGAAAAGCGCATTGCTGGAAGACTTGAGATGGAGAGGCCTGCTGTATCAGCAAACTGATGAGGAAGGCCTTGAAAAGGTATTAAATGAGGAAAAGATTTCATTATATTGCGGCGTCGACCCGACGGCGGACAGCTTGCATATCGGTCATATTGTTCCTTTTCTAACGCTTCGCCGTTTTCAGCAACACGGCCACCGTCCAATCGTTCTGGTGGGTGGAGCAACCGGCATGATTGGGGATCCTTCCTTCAAGGCGGATGAGCGGCAGCTTCTGTCAGATGAGCAAATTACAAAAAACGTGGCGGGCATCCGCGGGCAATTGAAACACATCTTTGATTTCGAAAGTGAAAACGGTGCTATCTTAGTTAACAATAAAGACTGGTTTGGGGAAATGTCTGCCATCAGCTTCCTTCGAGACTTCGGAAAGCTGTTAAGCGTCAACTATATGCTCGCAAAAGAGAATGTTGCATCCCGTCTGGAAACGGGCATCTCCTTCACGGAATTTACGTATATGCTCATCCAAGGTGCTGACTTCAATCATTTGTATGACAATTACGGCTGCCGTGTACAAATCGGAGGATCTGACCAATGGGGCAATATTACGACAGGTCTTGAAATTATCCGGAAAACGCATGAGGAAGAGACGAAAGCGTTCGGTATTACAATTCCTCTCGTCACCAAAGCGGATGGCACGAAATTCGGTAAAACAGCTGGTGGATCCGTTTGGCTGGATGCAGCAAAAACATCCCCTTATGAGTTCTACCAATTTTGGATCAACACAGCCGACGCTGATGTTATCAAGTACTTGAAAATTTTTACGTTCATGGACCGTGAAGCGATAGAGGCGCTAGAAGTTTCCGTACAGGAAGAACCACATTTACGCAAAGCGCAGCAAGCACTTGCTGAAGAAATGATGCGTCTCATCCACGGTGAGGAAGCACTCGACCAAGCAATCCGCATTTCGAAAGCGTTATTTAGCGGAGACTTGAAAGCATTGACTGTTGAGGAAATGAAAGACGCATTTAAAGATGTGCCGACGGCCGAATTGGATAAGGCGAATAAGAATATCGTCGATTTCATCGTTGAAGCTGGCGTGTCTTCTTCTAAACGCCAAGCACGTGAAGATGTGACTAACGGTGCGATTTCGTTGAACGGAGAAAAGGTAACGGACCTCGCATATGAAGTTACTGCGGCGGATCGTCTAGATGACGCGTTCACAATCGTTCGTAGAGGGAAGAAAAATTATAAAATGGTGAGATTCATCTAATGCAAAAAGGCCATCCTTTACTTCAAAGGATGGCCTTTTTTTATAGGTGGAAAGTCAGAGTCGGTGGTAAACAATCTAAAGTCTGTCGCAAATTGCTGAGTCGGTGATAAACTTTCTAGAGTCGGTGATAAAATGCATCGAGTCGGTGATAACATCTCGAGAGTCGGTGATAAACCATTACGAATCGGTGATAACACGTCTCCCGGGAGTATTTATGCTTTCATCTTTGCTGGTGTCTTCTTCCGTGGTGCGGGCTTTTTCTTTTTCGTCTTATCGAGTGAAGCTTGCAATGCCGCCATTAAATCGGTCGTATTCGAAGGAGAAATCGCTTTTTTCTCTGTTTTAGCCACAGTCGTATTGCCTGCTTTTTTCTCTTCGATCAATTCCATAAGAGCTGTTCGATACTCGTCCGTATATTTATCGGGATCGAATGCAGTCGTCAGTTGATCGACTAGCAAAAGTGCGGTATCAAGCTCTTTTTTCACGACAGTATCTTCATCTGGAATGTTCGGCACATCTCCAACATTTCGCACTTCATCAGGGAAATGGATTGTTTCCATTAACAAAGCGTCTTTATAAACCCGGACGACCGCCAATTGCTCCTTCGAGCGGATGATAATTTTTGCCACACCGATTTTGCCGGATTCCTTCAAAGCTTTCCGCAATAGCGCATACGCCTTTCCGCCGTTCGCATCAGGAGCCATAAAATAACTCCTTTCAAAATAAATGGGGTCAATTTCTTCCAATTTCACGAAATCAATGATCTCTACAGCTTTATCTTCATTTTCCTTCTTCAGCTTTTCGAGATCTTCGTCATCGAGGACGACGAACTTGTTTTTCGTATACTCATACGCTTTCACGATCTCTTCGCTCTTCACTTCTTTATCACAAATCGGACATACTTTTTGATAGCTGATTGGAGAATGGCATTCCTTGTGAAGCTGGCGCAATTTTATATCGTTATTTTCAGTAGCCGCATGAAGCTTGATCGGAATATTGACAAGCCCGAAACTGATGCTGCCTTTCCAAATCGTATGCAATGAAATCACCTGCTTTTATTTTTAGTATGGAAAGCTGGCGCATTCCTATGTATACGAAATACGTTCCGTCAAACAATAGGGAAAATACATAAAAACTTGGAGCGATTAGATGAAACCGATGCTTATGATGGATGCAGATAAAGTGCCAGTAGGGAAAGATTGGCTTTACGAGGCGAAATATGATGGATTCAGAGCAATTCTTCAATGGGATAAAAAAGGAATACAGCTGTTCAGCAGAAACGAAAAATTACTGAACGATATGTTTCCAGAAATTATTGAGGAATGTCGCCGCATCGAACATTTGATAAAGCCATATCTCCCCATTGCATTTGACGGTGAATTGGTTTGCTTGCAAGACGATTTCAGAAGTGAATTTTCCATCGTGCAAACAAGAGGACGTATGCGAAAGAAAGATGTGATTGAACAGCACTCAACAACTTTCCCTTGCCAATATATCGTATTCGATCTGTTGATCATTAAAGGAAAGAATTTAACCGAAGCTGAGCTTGAAAAGAGAAAGGCACAGCTGAAGAAATGTTTCGAACAACTGGGGTTGCCCATTAAAGTTCAATATCGTCACGAAAGTTTAATTCAATTGGTAGAGATGTTTACAGATGAAAAAGACTTGTGGAATCAAATTTCACTATATAACGGGGAAGGGGTAATTGCAAAGCGGAAGAAAAGTATTTGGAGCAATGAAAAACGGACGAATCAATGGCTAAAAGTGAAAAACTGGAGATTGGTTACAGTCATTATAACGAAATATGAGCAAGTCAATGGGTTCTTTACAGGCGCTGTCTATAAGGATAAGCAGTTAATTGAAATTGTGACGTTCAAGCACGGTTTGTCAGAAGAAGAAATGAAGACGCTTAGCGAATTGTTTCTTATAAATGGTAAAAAAACTGGAGATTCTATCTATGAAATCTTGCCATCCATTTGTGCAAATTTAAAATGTATTAGCTTTGACGGAAAACATTTGCGCGAACCTCGTTTCCATTCCTTTCAATTTGATATGAATACTGAAGAATGCCAATGGCGCCATATGCTGCGACAGTTGAATCCGATTCCTGACCACGTCCAAATTACACATCCTGACAAACCGGTTTGGCCGAAAGTAGGCTTGGAGAAGGATGACTACTTGCTTTATTTGCAAATGGCTGCGCCTTATATGATCCCATTTCTAGAAGAACGACATCTAACCTTAATCCGTTTTCCGCATGGTGTTCCAGGAGAGAAGTTTTATCAGAAAAGCGTTCCAGATTATGCTCCCGAATTTGTAAAAACATCAAGAGATGAGGATATTGACTATATCGTATGTAATGACATTACGACATTGCTATGGCTAGGGAACCAGCTTGCACTTGAATACCACATTCCTTTCCAAACGATTGACACGAATATGCCGACGGAGATCGTTTTCGATTTGGATCCACCATCAGTAGATGAATTTTCACTATCCGTAGAAGCCGCACTACGGATGAAAGCGATATTCGATCAGTTCCAACTAAAATCATTCGTTAAAACATCAGGTGGAAAGGGGCTGCAAGTATATATCCCGCTTCCAATCAACAAATTCACCTATGATGATACCCGCATCTTCACCAAATTCATCGCCGACTTCCTCTGCGACCAGGAACCGCAATGGTTCACGACCGAACGCCTAAAAAAGAACAGGGGAAACAAACTTTACTTGGACTACGTACAGCATCACGAAGGTAAAACCATTGTTGCTCCTTATTCGCCTAGAGGAAACGAGCTTGCCACGGTCGCTACCCCGTTGAATTGGGATGAAGTAGGGACTTCTTTGAGTCCGGATCTATTTACAATCCACAGCGTAATCGAACGGATGAAAACGATTGGAGATCCATTTCTCGAATTTAGAAAAGTAGGGGATGCGCAACCGTTTGCCGTTGTTCTTGAACAGTTGATAGAGTTGTTAAAGGAAAAATAGCCCCCTTGTTTTAAATTGTTTACAAATAGCAGAATTTTATGATAATGTTTACTCTATGTACTACCAATCATATAGTTTGGTAGGTACATATTGGATTAGCGGAAAAGGGGGATTATCATGGAAGTACCTTTGATTTTAACTCAGTTTTTAGATCATGCAGTTAAGCTCTATGGGGATAAAAAAGCGATTATTTGTGATGAAAGGGTATTTACTTATCGTGAAATGAATGAACGTGTCAATCAGTTGTCAGGTGGTCTTCGGAAGTTAGGTGTGAAAAAAGGCGACCGGGTAGCGTTCTTGGCACCAAATACTGTAGAGATGCTGGAGGGTTTTTATGGTGTTTTCCAGTTAGGGGCTGTCATGGTGCCATTGAATATTCGTTTAAAACCTGAGGATTATCTATATATATTGAATCATAGTGGATCGAAGGTTTTGTTTGTAGATCAGGACTTATACAATTTAATTTTGCCTATTAAAGAAAAGCTTGAAACCGTTGAAGAGATTATTGTTCATTATCATGACGGCTCATGTGCTGAAGTGAATTATGATGAATTTTTACAGGCGTATTCAAAAGATACTTTCGAGCGTGAAGCTCTTGAAGAAACTGATGTCTGCAGCTTGCTATACACGAGTGGAACAACCGGTAATCCTAAAGGTGTGATGTTGACACATCGTAACAACTATCTTCATGCGTTAACATGTATGCATCATTTACGGGTGACGGATGAAGATGTTCTTGCACATGTGTTGCCGATGTTTCATGTTAACGGCTGGGGCTCTCCGTTCTATTACACAGCAAACGGAGCAACTCAAGTCTGTTTAAGAAAAGTCACTCCAAAAAGCATTTTTGATGCAGTTGAGAAACATGGGGTTACCGTCATGCATATGGCTCCGACGGTGTTGAATTCATTGTTGCAGCATTACGAAGAGCATCCGCAAGAAATGAAGCAAAATACTCGTGTATTTATTGCAGGATCGGCACCTCCGACAGCATTCGTCAATAGAGTTGAAGATGAGCTAGGCTGGGAGTTTATTCAAGTATACGGTATGACGGAATCCAGTCCGTTAAGCACCATTTCTAGAATCCGAACTCACTTCAAAGAATTTTCAGGAGATGAACAGTCTCGTTTGAAAGCTAAAGCCGGAACCCAAATGATTGGTACAGATGTAAAAGTCGTAAATGACTTTGGAGAAGAAGTGGCCTGGGACGGAAAAGAAATTGGCGAACTTATTGTCCGTGGAAATGGCGTCATGAAAGGTTATTGGAAAAATGAAGAAGCAACAATGGAAGCCATCCGGGATGGCTGGCTCTATACAGGGGACATGGCCGTAGTGGATGAGTATGGAACCGTTGGGATCGTCGACCGGAAAAAAGATGTAATCATCTCTGGTGGAGAAAATATTTCTTCGATTGAAGTCGAAGGTGTTTTATATGATCACCCGGCTATCCTGGAAGCAGCGGTGATAGCAGTTTCCCACGAAAAATGGGGTGAAACACCTCACGCTTACGTGGTTTTACGGTCAGGGCAAGGCGCGACAGAAGAGGACTTGATACAATTCACAAGGGATAAGCTTGCCCATTTTAAAGCGATTACGGGAGTCACTTTTGTAGACGAACTGCCGAAAAATGCTTCTGGTAAGATATTAAAAGTTCAGTTGCGTAATGCCTACTGGGAGTCTGTCGGAAAAGCAGAGAGATTTGTTAACTAATAAAAAGTGATTAGAACTAACCCTTGTAACGTTGATTTAACAACATTTCAAGGGTTTTATTGTGCATTGCATCATAAGATTACGGCGTAAACAATTTCCATACACCTTCGGATACAACATCGATCGCTCCGTCGATCACTTTGATGGCGGTTTGATCGTCAATTGCATACGCCGGCCCCTGTATCCCGGCGGCCCATTTCTCCGCATTAGCCGTTGTGTTATACGGCAGCATCTCGTGATCCAGATGCGGGAACATTGCAAAATCGACTAGCCCCAGCGTTTCATCGCTACCGTTGGGTGGGGTCCAGCCAATGAAGAATTCCCCAATGTTAGGTGCCATTACCATACTTCCTGCACTCATTCCCACATAAACTGCTTGCAGCGACGGCAAGAGGTCCGCCAGCCCGGATTGCCGCATCCAGTGGTTCAGGTAGAGGGCGTCACCACCAGAAACCAGCAGGACATCCGTCTCTCGGACCAGTGGAACCCAGCGATCTTCGTCGATGCTTGGAAGCGCTGTAAGCTCCAGCACGCCGACGGACTTCCAGCCCAGTCCAACCATGGAATCGGATTTCCCGCTGATGAACTCCCAAGTTTTGACGCCGGGACCTACCCAAGGGAGGCCGTACATCGCAGTGGGGATACAGAGTGCGCTAGACTCGGAGATCGGCTTGCCCAGCATATCCACCAATGCATCATGAATGCTTTTGTTATTGATACCTGCAGATGTCAGTAGAAATTTCATAAACTCAACTCCTTTTTTTTGCATGGTCTACTTTTTTCGGACTTTTTAATTGCTTTCGTATCCAGTTGCATGCTGTATCTTAATGTAAGCACCATTGTGTAGCGAGAGTCAATAGTAAAAAATCAAATAGATATTATCTTGCGAAAAAATGAAAAAACCCTTGAAACGTTGATTAAACAACATTTCAAGGGTTTTATTAGCATTATAATGCTTTATGCTACTATTAACGAGAGTAGAACTCAACGATAAGAGCTTCGTTAATTTCAGCAGCAAGTTCGCTACGCTCTGGAAGACGTACAAATGTACCGACTTTAGTGTCAGCGTTGAATGAAACGTACTCAGGAACATAGTTGTTCACTTCAAGCGCTTCGTTTACAACATCAAGGTTTTGAGATTTTTCACGAAGAGAGATCTCTTGACCAGGTTTTACGCTGTAAGATGGGATGTCAACGCGTTTACCGTCAACAAGGATGTGACCGTGGTTGACGAGTTGGCGTGCTGCACGACGAGTGCGTGCAAGACCCATGCGGTATACTAGGTTATCAAGGCGAGTTTCAAGAAGAATCATGAAGTTCTCACCGTGTTTACCAGGCATTTTACCAGCTTTGTTGAAAACAGTTTTAAATTGACGTTCGTTCACACCGAACATGAAACGAAGTTTTTGTTTTTCTTGTAATTGCAATCCGTATTCGGAAAGTTTTTTACGTTGAGTAGGACCGTGTTGTCCTGGTGCATAAGGGCGTTTTTCAATTTCTTTTCCAGTACCGCTTAGCGAAATGCCAAGACGACGGGAAAGTTTCCAAGATGGACCTGTATAACGAGCCATGAAAGACTCCTCCTCTGTTTTGGTTTTATTTTGTTGTAAAATAAGAACCAGATGTATTCAATCCGTGTGCCATTCTATAATCTTGCATCCTCGCCTCAGCAGCCTCAAGGTTACGCGATGCACCTTACTGAAAGGAATAGACTGGACAACATGGATCATACAACTGCTGCAACTATTTTACACAAGGAACATCATAACAATTATTCGCATATGAGTCAAGCTCTTTTCATGACGATTCAAATTTCAGAGAAAGAAACGATTGAAAAACTATAAATAATAGGTTGTTTGTATTAGAATGTAAATATAGGTATTAATTACGAGGGTCGTAAAATGAGGGTGATGGCAAATGAACGATCATAAAATGACATTATATGAAGTGAAAAGCGCTGTTTTTGATTTATTATCAAATTTGAATGATGAACAACCTCTTGAAGACAATCTTGCGAAGTTCAAGGAGATGTTCATGAATCAGTTTGATATCATGGATGCTGAAATACTTCTTTACGAGAATAATAGGTTCGTACCGCTCAATAATAGTGACGCCGCACAGAAAAATAGTTCGTCGGGTCATGAAGCATATACAAAAGACCATCCGATTTTCAATGTCTCATTTATGTCGCATGCCTCTGGCAGGGAGTATGAATTCGCTGACGACTCACTCATCATAAGAGATATTCATCTTGCTCCTCTAGGCGCGCTGTTATTTAAGGCAAGTGAGAAATGGCACGCATTCGCCTTGACGGACCATTTGAAGGATTTGAAGAGAGTGTTTGGCACGTTCATTAGCCAAGCTGTCAAAATGCATGAACTCTCAGTAAAGGAAAAGACATATCGTCATCTATTTGAAGTGGCAGAGCTTTTCAACTCAACAATGGAAAGTGATGTCATCCTTGAAGGGCTTCTGGAGGCCGTTACCGAATCATATCCAGCTTATGATGTAAGTCTGCTTCTATCGAATGAACAAAAAGGAAAAACGAATGAATATCGTTTGTTTGACTATGCGAATGAAAGGGCATCCGCAATCGATGCATTTCTGTCAGGCGATCTAACAATTGAAAATGCATCGGATATTTCAAGTGTTCTAATGAATGCTCCAATTCGTGGAAGGCAAGGGATCTACGGCGTATTACAGATTACCGCCCCAGGAGATACAGAATTTACAGTGACGCATAAGAGCTTTATTAGATCGATAGCGAATGCTGCCGGTAGCGCACTGGAAAATGCTAGCCTTTACGACCAATCCCATCGACTTGTGGATGATCTGCGTTTAGTAAATGAAGCATCAAGGAAGTTGAACAGCAATTTGGAGCTTGATGAAATGATTGCCTTTCTTAAAGATCAATTTCTTCATGCATTCCGCCCGAACGAAATTGCATTCGTATTTTATGATGAGAAATGTGACTATTCCATTTCCCGATCGAGTACGTCCTTTTTCACCAATGATGCAGGAAAGACATTTATCGAAACTGTTTCACTCCGCTTGCGTGGCGGGGAAGAAGCTATTTTTGACGTGAATACGAAAATTTGCACGGAAGATGTCGAGAATTTCAAATCAATTGTCGCCCTCCCTATTAGGAACGGCGGTGAAATGATTGGATTCATCGTTCTTATGCATCAAAAAGAGTACTTCTTCTCATTTGACAGTTTCAAATTAATGCGTTCGCTTATTGGTCATTCTTCATTGGCCATTTCAAATATTATGCTGCGTGATCAGTTGCAGGAGCTAGTGAATAAAGATCACTTAACTAAACTATTTACCCGTTCCTATTTAGATGAAATTGTAACTTCTTCGATGGATAATGAAGAGTCAGGCATATTCCTGTTAATGGATGTGGACAATTTCAAATTGGTAAACGACTCTTACGGCCACACGACAGGAGATTTAGTATTGCAGCAAATTGCTTCCTTTATCCTGACGAAAGTGGGAGAGAGAGGGATTGCAAGCAGATGGGGCGGTGAGGAAATTGCAATTTTCGTCCCATCCGCGACCATCGAGGAAGGCGTCGATTTGGCTAGACAACTCGGGGAAGGAATACCTGCAGCAACAGATCCTCAAGTGACCGTGTCAATTGGATTGGCAGGTTGGTCTCCAGAGGACGGAAAGTCTTATAAGGAGCTTTTCCAATCGACGGACCAAGCATTATATCACGCAAAAAATTATGGTAAGAACCGTTTTGTTCTGCACGGAGCGGCTTCGGCGATAAATTGTCGCTGAAGTTGCTCTTTTTCTTTTTCGGTAGAGAGGGTAAAATGAAGATAGGGAATGTAAGTGCTTACAAAAAACGAAGGGCGGAATGGAAAATGAATAAAAAGAAACAGACACTCCATAAAGATACTCTTGTCATCCATGAAGGCTATGATGATTCGAAGCATCATGGCAGTTTGGCGGTACCACTCTATCAAACTTCGACTTATTCATTTGAAAATGCAATTCAAGGGGAAAAACGCTTCGCGGGTGAAGAGGCGGGGAATATTTACTCAAGACTCGGCAGTCCGACTGTCAGCGTTCTTGAAGAAAGAATAGCTGCATTAGAAAATGGAGCAGCTGCACTAGCTTTCGGTTCCGGTATGGCGGCAGTCAGCTCTATCCTCGTTCACTTGACGAAGGCGGGAGATCATATTATCTGCTCTAGGGGCATCTATGGCTGTACATTCGGCTTTCTTAGAATCTTGCAAGAGAAATATAATATTACTCATAATTTGATCAGTATGACGAATGAGGAAGAGATTGAAAAGGCAATCACGCCTGAAACCGTGTGTATCTACGTAGAAACACCGATCAATCCGACAATGGAATTGGTTGACTTGCAAATGGTGTGCAATGTAGCACGGAAGCATGGATTGGTTGTCGTTGTCGATAATACATTCACATCACCATATTTGCAAAATCCAATCGACTATGGAGCGGATTATGTCTTGCATAGCGCAACGAAATATATTAATGGACACGGTGACGTCATCGCTGGATTGCTCGTCGGGAAAGATGCAGATGAAATGCAGAAACTTAAGATGAGTGTTCAAAAAGATTACGGGGCCATCATGTCTCCATTTGACGCATGGTTACTTATCCGAGGACTAAAGACACTGCCTGTCCGGATGGAAAGGCATACAGCAAATGCTGAAAAAATCCTCGACTATCTAAAGGGCCAGCCGCTCGTCGAAGACATCTATTATCCGTTTGATGCAGGCAACCCGCAGTTTGAAATTGCCAAACGTCAAATGAAAGCTGGCGGTGGTCTTATTTCATTTACGGTGAAAGGCGGCAAGGAGAGCGCCCAATCGTTCATTGACAGCCTTTCATTGATCAAAATCGCTGTCAGTCTTGGTGATGCCGAGACACTTATCCAACATCCTGCGACGATGACGCATTCAGGCGTGCCGGAAGCGGACCGTTTGCAAATGGGGATTACAGATTCATTGCTTCGTCTATCTGTCGGTCTAGAGTATGCGGACGATCTCATCGCCGACTTGGACTCCGCTTTCATCACATTAGGACAAAAACATTCGACACATGCATGAAAAAATGCCCGACGTACTTACTCATATGTCGGGCATTTTTTCATGCATTTATATATGCTTAACAAGTACGCTCACAAATTGCTCAAGTCCTTTTTGATCGTCTTCATTAAAACGCTCATATTCCGGACTATCGATATCAAGTACGCCGATCACTTCTCCGTCTTTCATCAACGGAACGACAATCTCAGAACGGGATGCGGCATCACAAGCGATATGTCCTGGGAATTTGTTAACGTCCGGAACTAAAATGGTTTCTTTGTTTTGAGCGGCAGTCCCGCAAACGCCTCTTCCAAGAGGAATCCGGATGCACGCAGGCAAACCTTGGAATGGCCCGAGTACAAGCTCGTCCTCGCTGTCCATTAGATAAAAGCCAGCCCAATTGATGCGGTCAAAAAATTGGTTGAGCAAAGCTGATGCATTGCTTAAATTTGCATAACGGTTGCTCTCTCCGGAAAGTAACGCATCAAGTTGTTTTGCCAGTTGTTCATACTTTTCCTTTGGAACGTCCGAATAAGTAGTTGTCGTAAACAAAAAAAGCACCCCCTAAATATATTCCTTTTCAGTATACGACCCTCGTGGATATTCTACAAATTTCGTGGGAATCGGCCTCGAAAAAACCTTTTTCCCTATAATTCGTCCAAAATCGTACGAAAATGCTTTAAACATGTTACTATATAAGATAATATTATTGTAAATAGTGGTTAAAAGTTCATTTCAGTGACTTCGGAATAGGGGGATCACAATGGTGAAATATTTCATCATTCCAATTATTGTTCTACTTGTGCTTATTACCATCGCCTTTTTATTCAGGCGTAAACATATTAGCGAAATAAATAAACTAGAACATGAAAAGATGCAAATTCAAAACAAGCCGATTTTTGAAGAGATGATGAAGGTTAAACAATTGAATATGACAGGCGAAACAGAAGAGAAGTTCGAAAGATGGCGAAATGAATGGACAGAAGTCGTCGACGTACATATGCCTAAAATTGATTCCATGTTATTTGACGCGGAAGACTTAATTGATCGGTTTCGTTTCAAAAAAGCGACAGTGATCGAAAAAGAAATCCAAGAAAAAATCCGCCAATGTGATAAAAGGAAAAATGACATTTTGGAAGAGCTGAACGAATTGATCGGCAGTGAGGAAAAGAACAGGATTGAAATCGAAAACTTACGCGAGCAATATCGATTAGCACGGAAAACAATATTAGCCCATCAGCACTCGTACGGGATGACTGTCACTCCATTAGAAAAGGAGCTTGAATCATTCACCCCTAAATTTGAGGAATATGATGAATTAACGGCTAATGGGAACTACCTCCTTGCCCGTGAAATCGTCATCACCTTGTCTTCGAAAGGGGAAAGGTTATCGACACTTATTCATGAAATACCTTCTTTGCTGACGGAGCTTCAAAACAAGATTCCTGCCTCCATAAGAGAATTGCGGAACGGCATTCGAGAAATGGAAGAGCAATCTTATAATTTGGCACATCTTGATTTGCAGACGCAATTACATGAAATCGAGGGAGCTATCGGGGAACAATTAACGAAGATGGCTGAACTTGACATTGATACGGTAAGGCAAAATGTTATGGAAATGAATGATCGCATTGATGCTTTCTATGATTCCTTGGAGAACGAAGTGAATGCAAAGCATTATGTGGATTATCATTTTGCTGACATCGAAGAATCGTTGGAAGCCATTATAAGATTGACGAAGGAGACATCCGACGAGGCGGTCTATGTCCAACAGAGTTATCGTCTAGATGAAAAAGAAGCGAAATTACCGCAATCAAGCTTGAAAAGGTTGGAGACAATCCAAAAACGTCATGATATGTTGAAGGTCATGATGGCCGAAGAGCAATCCCCTTATTCATTCATGGAAACTGAACTGAAAGGGATTGCTGATGAGCTTGAAGAAATTGCCGAGGAACAAGAAAGTCTTGCAAATCGGATGAAAAATCTTCGGATTGACGAAAACAATGTTCGAAACAAACTGAACGAATTTGCGCGGGACTTGCAAAACGCGGATCGGAAGCTTCACCGTGGAAATATTCCGGGAATCCCTGATGAAATGGATGCTCGGCTTGAGGAAGCGGAGGAGCAGCTATTCCTTGTAAGTCAAAGTTTGCAGGAAGTCCCGTTGAATATATCAGTCGCTGAAAGTTATTTGGCAAATGCAGAAACCGCTGTAAAAGAAGTGAATGAAAAAGTAGATGAGCTTCTGGAAAATGTCATGCTTGTTGAACGAATCATCCAATACGGAAATCGTTATCGCGCATCAAATTTGGAGATGCATGAACGTTTGCTTGATGCAGAAGAATCCTTTAGGCAATTCCGTTATGCCAAAGCACTGGAAGAAGCTGCAACGGCTGTAGAAGCCGTTGAACCTGGTGCAATGAAGCGAATTGAAGAAATGTTGAAAGAACAAGTCTAATGTTGAATGACAATGACAAGCCACCAGCATAATGAGTGCAGGTGGCTTTGTTGTGGGAAAAGCTGAAGGCGCTTGCCCAGCATAGGTTCGCAGTCTAAGTACGCCGCTTCCTGCGGCAACGACTGCATGACCGGCTTCCTGCCGGCCTCAGGCATAAGCCAAAGATGCATCGTGGCGCTCTATGCCACAGAGCAGCTTTGGCTTATGACCCGAGCGTCTAGCGTCTGAAGCTGGACAGTGGGAAAAGCTGAACATTGGCGAAGAAAAGAAAGGAAAATCTATATGATTTATTTTGATAACAGCTCAACGACACAGCCTGATGAAAGTGTCCTTGAATCTTTCATAGCGGCAAATATGAAATATTACGCGAACCCAGCTTCGCTGCATATATACGGAAGGGAAACCGAAGTTTTATTAAAGCGCTCAAAAGAGCAAATGCTCAGCCTTGTTGGTAATGAAAGCGGTGAAGTCATACTAACATCAGGCGGCACGGAAGCAAATAATTTGGCAATAATCGGTCTCGCTGAAGCATATCGAGGAAGAGGAAATCATATAATCACGACGCAAATCGAGCATCCTTCCATTTTGAACGCATGCCGAAAATTGGAGGAAAGTGGATTCGAAGTTGATTACCTGCCGGTTGATGCCCAAGGTCGCATCTCGCTTGATGAATTAGAGAAGACGGTGAAAAAAGAAACTATTCTCATTAGTATCATGCACGTCAATAATGAAATTGGCACGATTCAACCAATCCGACAATGCGCGGAAATTATTAAAAACAAAAGCCGTGCAATTTTTCATGCTGATTGTGTTCAAAGTTTTGGAAAGCTGCCAGTCAATATGGATTCACTTCAATTGGATGCCATCACCTTGTCAGCACATAAAGTGAATGGGTTAAAGAACTCTGGTGCATTAATTTTGAAAAAAGGCGTTACACCGGTTGCCATCAACTTTGGCGGTGGTCAGGAAAATGGATTGAGAAGCGGAACCGTTTCAGTTCCGAATGCGGTAGCAATGGCTAAGGCGATGAGGATCAGCTCTGTTCAAGAGGAGAGAGAAGATTTCCGAGAGTGGCGAAATTTGCTGATAGCAGTTTGCCGACCATATGAAAATATTCGGGTCCTATCACCGGATTATGGAGCGCCGCATATTTTATCCCTTGCATTCAAATCAATCAAGGGAGAAGTTGCTGTGAACTACTTCCAAGAGCAAGGCATTATCATTTCAACTTCAAGCGCCTGCTCATCAAAAAGTAAAAATGCAGGACATGTTATAGAAGCAATCGGATTGGAAAATAAGTTTAAAAACGGGGTCATTCGTATAAGTTTCGGCAACACTAATACAAAAGACCAAATAAATGAATTTATAAAAGTGCTAAAAAGCTTCATGGATTTGATTGAGAGGGGAATGTAACTGATGGAATGGAAAGAGATCTTAATTCGATACGGTGAATTATCTTTAAAGGGACGGAATCGAAACCAATTCGTTCGCAGATTAAAAAATAATATAAAAGATGCCTTGACCGATTTGAAATCTGTTCAGTTGCGCGCTGAACGAGATCGAATGTTTTTGCTTGCAGATAATGAGATGGATATGAAGGAAGCGATTGAACGCTTGCCGCATATATTTGGCATCCAGTCATTTAGCCCGGTTGCTATGTGTGAAGCGGATCTAGATGCCATTAAAAAGAAAGCACTCGAAGTGATCGGTACCGAAGATACTGAGGGCAAAACATTTAAAGTAGAGATAAAGCGGGCAGACAAAACATTCCCATATGTTACGGGAGAATTGCAACAGGCAATCGGTGGACATGTACTACATCATTTTCCCGAGCTTACTGTTCAAATGAAAAAGCCTGATATTATGCTGCTCGTCGATATTCGAAAAGAAGGAGCCTTTCTTACGTCAAAAGTTTATAAAGGGGCAGGCGGCATGCCTGTTGGTTCGAATGGACATTCATTGCTTATGCTTTCCGGAGGGATCGACAGCCCGGTAGCAGGTTATTTACTTATGAAACGCGGCGTCTCCATTGATGCAATCCATTTTGCGAGCCCTCCATATACGAGCGAATTAGCAAAACGAAAAGTAATAGATTTGACCGAAAAGCTATGCTCGTTCGGAGCGCCGGTCCGTCTCCATGTCATCCCTTTCACGGAATTGCAGCAAGCAATCGTCCAGCAGGTGCCTGATAACTTATCGATGACGACGACAAGAAGAATGATGCTGCAAATCGCAGATAAAGTAAGAGAAGAGATCGGTGCTTTGGCAATTGTTACGGGAGAAAGCCTCGGACAAGTTGCGAGTCAGACGCTTGAAAGCTTAACTGCGATAAACGAAGTGACCGCAACACCTATCTTGCGACCTTTAATCGCAATGGATAAGCTCGACATAATTGAGATTTCACAACAGATCGGGACGTACGAAACTTCAATCAGGCCATATGAGGATTGCTGTACAATCTTTACCCCAAGCAATCCAAAAACAAAACCGAAGCTCGAGAAAGTCCAACATTTTGAAAGCTTTTTTGATTTCCAACCTTTGATTGAGGAAGCGGTACAAAATAGGGAGATCATCGAAGTGTGGCAACAGCAAGAGAAGGATGAATTCGAGGGTCTTCTTTAAAATAAAGAAATTATTACCATAATACCTCCTGCATGAATTTCCGGAAACGGTCCATTCTATATGCACAAGGAGGTGACAACGACATGGCGAACAACAACAGCGGCAACTCAAACCAACTCCTAGTTCCAGGGGTACAACAAGCTCTTGACCAAATGAAAAACGAAATCGCAGCAGAATTTGGTGTAAACCTTGGACCAGACTCCACATCGCGTGCCAACGGATCCGTCGGCGGAGAAATTACTAAGCGATTAGTGCGTCAAGCCCAACAACAAATGAAGGGTTACCAACAATAACGAGTTTATGAAAGCTGTCCCGGATTTCCGGGGCAGTTTTTCTTTATTTCATTACACACCAGTCTTGACGGAGAAGGGATAGATTATTCAAATAACTGAAAGAAATGTGAATATGTTTTGAATTTCCCACGGGACGTTTGTATAATTGAGTAATACATAAAAGGGGGAGATCAGATGAATCGTGAAGAATTACTGGCACCGGAGGATTATAATCTCGTTTCCGAATTTGAAAAGTATGCAACAGGCTCCGAAAAAAATGCTTTGATTTACGTTAATTCAGACGGTCAGGAACAGGAAATTACATATGATGAATTAATGGCCTCAGCGAATAGAGCGGCAAATGTGTTTGTAGAAAGCGGTTTGAAGAAAGGGGATGTCATCCTCGTAATGGTTCCACGGACCATCGATGCGTATATAACGTATATCGGCGCATTGAAGGCGGGAATTGTCGTCATTCCAAGTTCTGAAATGCTCCGCTCCTCTGATATTGAATATCGATTGGAACATAGTCAGGCAAAAGCGATTGTCGCTAATGAATCATTCATGGACCAGTTTGAAACAGTGAATAATTTACAAGGTGTTCAATTGTTTGTAATTGGCCAATCATGCGAAAGCCAAAAATCATTGACACAGTTAATGGATTCAGCTTCCTCCAATTTTGAAGCATCCGCTACTAAGTCTACAGATATGGCGTTTCTTTCATACACATCAGGGACTACAGGAAAACCGAAAGGAGTCGTCCATACACATGCTTGGGCTTATGCGCATTTGCGAACAGCTGGTCCAAACTGGCTTGGCATAAAGGAAGGAGATGTCGTTTGGGCGACCGCGGCGCCGGGATGGCAGAAATGGATTTGGTCTCCATTCCTATCCGTTTTAGGAAGTGGGGCGACTGGCCTTGTATATAACGGAAAATTTGACGTAAAAACATATTTGGATTTAATTAAGAAATTCGAAGTGAATGTACTATGCTGTACACCAACCGAATATCGGTTTATGGCCAAAGCTGAAAATTTACAGGATTATGACCTATCCTCACTTCGAAGTGCAGTATCAGCTGGCGAGCCGTTGAATAGGGAAGTAATCGATATTTTTGAAAGAACATTCAGTCTAGCGGTTAGAGATGGGTATGGACAAACGGAAAATACACTCCTTGTCGGAACGATGATAGGGATGGAAGCAAGGCCAGGCTCGATGGGAAAACCGACCCCGGGGAATCGAGTCGATATTATTGATGAAGAAGGGATGCCGGTAAGGGCTGGAGAGGTGGGGGATATTGCTGTTCACGTATCTACGCCAGCACTCTTCAAAGAGTACTTGAATGATCCTGAACGGACGAAAATGCAATTTAGAGGCGAATATTACGTGACGGGAGATCGTGCGAGACTCGATGAAGACGGATATTTTTGGTTTGAAGGACGCGGTGATGACATTATTATCAGTTCCGGATATACAATCGGACCGTTCGAAGTCGAAGATGCGTTGACGAAACATTCGGCGGTTCGCGAGTGTGCGGTCGTCGGCAGCCCTGACGAAGTGCGGGGCAGCGTCGTAAAAGCGTTCATCGTTTTGCGCAATCCCGAAATGGAGCAAAGCGAAAGTCTTGTAAAAGAATTGCAAGAGCATGTGAAAACGTTGACAGCTCCATATAAATACCCACGTAAAATTGAATTCGTCTCGGAACTGCCGAAGACGGCATCAGGAAAAATCATGCGTGTTGAATTGAGAAGATTGGAGCAAAATAAATGATTTTAGCAGACCGTCCAACGCTGTGAAGGCAAGGGCGGTTTTTTTCTTTGCGGGTTTACGAATAGTTTAGGAAGGACTATAATTGTCCTATTCGAAAGGAGGGTGCCTGAATGCAGTCTGAAAAAAGTGGTATCCTGTGGGTTGTCGGATCCTTTCTCATTTGGGGATTCATGCCGATTTATTGGAAGCATCTTGAACATGTACAAAGTGACGAAATTCTAACCGGGCGGATTATGTGGGCATTCATTTTCACGTTTCTTGCTGTGTTAATCATGAGAAATGGAAGGCAGCTTGTAAATGATGTCCGGAATCTATGGAAGAGCCAGTCGCAATTTTGGAGCCTATTTATCGCATCCGTGCTAGTCACCTCTAACTGGTTCATCTACATATGGGCGGTCAATCACGATTACATCGTGCAAACGAGCCTAGGTTATTATATCAATCCTCTCGTTTCTGTGTTGCTTGGCATTTTCTTTTTGAAGGAGAAGCTTTCTTCTTCGCAGAAAATTGCATTCTTACTAGCCTTTACGGGTGTCATCATCTTAACTGTTTCATATGGCAAGTTTCCATGGATCGCTTTAAGTCTTGCTATGACATTCGCGATTTATGGATTTATTAAGAAAAACGTGAAATTGGATGCTCTTCGCGGATTGGCAATCGAGACATTATTCATTACACCATTCGCAGTCGGCTATTACATATTTCTTTTCATGAAAGGTCAAGCCGCGTTTTTACAAGTAGATATAAAAACGGATATCCTTCTCATCCTTACGGGAATTGCAACTGCGCTTCCGCTTGTCATGTATGCGCAAGGTGTACGAATGGTTCCTTTGTATGTGGCGGGGTTCATACAATATATCGCACCTACTTTGATGCTGTTCATAGGAGTCGTCATATATAAAGAGTCGTTTGGCGGTGTTGAAATGTTGTCATTTTCATTAATTTGGGCTGCGCTAATTCTCTTCACTGTTTCTAAAGTATTTGAAACGGTTTCTACAAAAAGGAGTGCACATGAAACTTCAAAGTGAAATGAAACGTTTTTAAGACATGAACGTATACAATGGTGCAAGAAAGAAGGGGGAATTACATAATGGCAATGAAACGATGGATTGCAATCATCGTAGCTGCAGTGCTTATATTCATTTCGATAGGCATTAACTCACTTTCGTATTTATTCACGAGAGATTTCAGCGGCTTCATGGAAGAAATGGCGGCAGGCAATGCGGGCTATAGCGAAGTCGTCATCGAACAAGGAAAAGGAAGGGATCGAATTGCAGTCCTAACATTGGACGGAGTTATTCAAGACGTTGGCAGCTCCTTGTTCGCATCAAGTGGATATAACCACCAATTATTCATGTCCCAGCTTCATGATATCCTGAACGATCAAACGATAAAAGGCGTTGTCTTATCAGTGAACACACCTGGTGGAGGCGTAGTGGAATCTTCGGATATTTACGATGCCATCAAAGCAATCCAAAACGATAGGGAAATTCCTATATATGTAGCAATGGGCGGAATGGCCGCATCTGGAGGCTATTATGTATCCGCACCGGCAGAAAAGATTTTCGTTCACCCAGAAACGATTACTGGTTCCATCGGTGTCATCATGGAAAGCGTCAATTATGCTAAGCTAGCCGAAAAGTATGGAATTGATTTTAATACGATCAAAACTGGTCCTTACAAGGACATCATGAGCGGTTCCCGTGAAATGACACAAGAAGAGCATGATATGCTACAGGAAATGATCAATGATTCATACGAGCGATTTGTAGCGATTGTTGCAGAAGGGCGCAATATGACTACGGACCAAGTGAAAAAGGTCGCGGATGGCAGAATTATGAATGGGAAGCAGGCAATCGAATCCGGTCTTGCTGATGATTTCGGCAAGATGGGGGATGTCATCGATGCGATGAAAGCAGACTACGAACTGGAAAACGCAACCGTCTTTGAATATGCGCCAATGGAGAGCATTGGATCATTATTCGGAGTCGAAGTCGGGAATCTTTTCGGTCGTAATATGGAATCTGAGTTGATCGGTAAATTGTTATCGGATTATGATGCACCACGGATGATGTACTTATATGGTGAAAAATAAGGAGGGGATTAGGCATGACGGATTATATTGAACAGAACCAGCCGATGTATGACAATCCTGAGCCGAGTCGCCTTCCTGATTACGAAATCATCCGGACGGAGCGATTCAGACCGAAATTTGCAGGTTTCTGGACACGATTCTGGGCATATATCATCGACTTGCTAATTGTTTCATCGATTAGCGGTATATTTATCAAGCCGATCTTCAGGGTGTTTGATATTAAAATATCCAATCCATCATTTCTGTTATTCAGCCCGTACAAAGTAACGCTCCTCATTCTCTTTATTGCCTATTTCGCTTTCATGACGAAAATTGCAGGTCAGACTGTCGGCAAAATGATTTTAGGCATAAAAGTCGTCAGGCAAGATGGCGAGAGACTCACTTGGGGAACAATCTTGTTCAGGGAAGTGATCGGCAGATTCATTTCAAAGCTTCTTACAATCCCTTATTTGCTCGTTGTTTTTATGCCTAAAAAGGAAGCGTTGCATGACCTGTTTGCAGACACATACGTTATCCACGAACAGGCATTTGAAAAAGAAGTCATAGAGACTAGACAGGAACGTAAGGGCGAAGAGTTGCATGCGGGAACAATTGTTTAGTAGAATGAATTGAAATGAGAAGGAGGCGTCTTCATGGTAAATGTAACTTTTAAACAAAACCCGGTCACATTGCTCGGAAAAGAAGTAACAGTAGGCGACAAAGCTCCAGATTTCACAGTACTATCCAATGATTTACAACCGGTCACGCTGAATGATTCGAAAGGGAAAGTCCGTTTGATCAGCGTTGTACCATCACTTGACACCGGTGTTTGTTCAGAGCAGACACGTAAATTCAATGAAGAAGCAACTTCTTTTGGTGACGATGTGGTAGTGCTTACGATTTCCGTCGACCTACCTTTTGCACAAGCAAGATGGTGTGGAGCGGAAGGAATCAACAACGTTCAGACATTGTCAGACCATCGTGACCTTTCATTCGGAGAAGCCTATGGCGTCGTTATGAAAGAGTTTCGTCTATTGGCGCGCTCCGTCTTCGTTGTCGATCAGGATGATACAATCGCTTATGTTGAATACGTAAGTGAAGGAACGGATCACCCAGACTATGAAAAGGCAATAGCGGCTATAAAAGAATTGACTAAATAATTGGCTGGCCCACTCGGAAACGGGTGGGCCGCCTTACCGTTACACACCTTATTCAATGAAGTTATACTTGGGATTAGAGGGATTAATAATGGCAACAAATACAGAACTTATCTTTACATTTTTAAATGAATATGCAGAATCGAAAAAAGAGGATCTATATTTAGAAGCTGTCATTGATGCTTGTAATGAATGGCTCTCAGGCGAAACAATGCCGCGTTTGTCCCCGACTGTATCAAAAGAGGAAATTCGGCGTGGGATCCAACTAGCTGTCCTGAAAGGGATGAAGCAGAATGCTCAGCCGAATCATCAAATGACACCCGATGCTATCGGTATGCTAATTGGACATTTCGCAAACAAGCTCATGCAACATAAAGAACAAGTGACGTTGCTTGACCCGGCTGCAGGGACAGGCAATTTGCTTTTCACAGTCATGAATGCAATCGGTGATAACGTCACCGCTACATCTGTGGAAATAGATGAGCTGTTAGTCAGATTGTCCGCTGTCACTGCAGATCTTTTAGAACAGCCTGTCCGCTTTTTCATCCAGGACGCATTACGTCCACTACTTGTGGATCCGGTCGACTTAGTCGTTTGTGATCTTCCGGTTGGCTTTTATCCGGATGATGACAATGCACTCAACTTTGAAATGATGCCAGCTGAAGGGCATGCGTTCTCCCATCATCTGTTCATTGAACAATCGATGAACCATCTGAAGGAAGGCGGCTATGCAATATTCCTGACGCCTGCATCCCTTTTCGAGTCCGATCAATCAGCGGAGCTTCACCGCTATTTGAAGAAGAATGCGGTCATCCGAGCAGTCCTTCAATTGCCGGCTTCCTTATTCCGCAGCGCTGCACATGAAAAAAGCATCTTCATCTTACAGAAGCCGTACGCAGAAATGAAATCCGCTCCGGATGTTTTGCTGTCCAAGGTACCAAATATGTCGGATAAGATTGCAATGTCCCGCTTCCTTGAACAGATTGATGATTGGATCGATGATTAAATAAGCTGCTGATTTACGCTTTTGGTGGATGCTTTCCGTAGAACGTCATACTCGACCCTGCGCTTTCGCTTCTTTAGGGTCGCATTAAACATTGCTCGAAAACGTCGTTCTTCGTAACGGAGATTACTTCAGTCATCGGAGCCTTCACAATGCAGTTTCGAAAATTGAATCATAAATGGAATTATCAAGTTAATCCCTTCTGATCCTATTGTGGATTGGAAGGGATTTTTGAATATCTTTCCTTAGAAAAGATTTAATTGTGATAATATGGAATTGTATATAAAATTCACTATTGATGAATTAAGGTACATGGGCGTATTCGCTATACAACGATACTCTAAAATCGGGCCATATTGCAGCCAAACACTTTACAGAATAGGAGGGGTTGGATGTTAAAACGAGTCATTCAACAATTCGATTTGAATGTGATATCAATTAATGAGGTTGAAGATTCCCATAGTTCCACAGTTTACAAATGCAATTTGGTAAATAGGGAAAATATCTTTGTAAAAATACCGTACACAAAATTGAAGTGTAAGCGAGAGTTGGAAGCCTATGAGATCTTAAAAGATAGAGTTTCCATTCCTAAGATGCTGGATTATTGGCCTGGCGATGAGACGTGTCCGGGTGCATTTTTATTATCTGAATTAAAAGGCCAACCCTTAACGAAAAAGAATTCACCGGCAATAGCGTTTCAAGTAGGGGTCCTTCATGCCACTATGCACCAAATTCAACCGCCTTCATCACAGTTAACTGGCATACAAGATGAATTTCCGGATTGGTCATGTTTTGTAGAAAGCCAATTTTATAGTTTTGCTGAAGATGTAAAGGAAGTTCTAGATGAGACCTTATATAGACTGGCCATTGAACAATTCGAAACGATGAAACGACAGCTTCCGCCTGCTGATGGTCCGAGCTTTATACATATGGATTTTCGTCCAGCGAATATAATTGTTCAAGAAGATAAGGTGTCAGGGGTAATTGATTTTGAAAGCGTACGTTTCGGCTCAACAGAAATTGATTTCACCAAACTGCACCGTGATTTTCTAAGCTTCGATCTTAAATTGGATCAGTCCTATAAAGAAGGCTATAACACGATAAGACCGCTAATCGATTTAGAAGTTGTGTTGCCTTTCTATCAATTCACAGATGCTTTTAATAGTATTGGCTGGTGTCAACGCCGTGGAATTGAAAAACACGCTTCATTTCTAACGGAAAATATTTCAATCCTTAAAAGAGTTTTGCAATAAGCCACAATCCGGCGCAATTCCAGAAAAAGAAGTTGTGTCTATTCACTAAAGGCCATCCTATGACTATTTTTATCGTCTGTTTGCTGCAGTTAGTGTCTTGTCAAAATCATAATGGTTTGAAATCCAAAGGCGAAAGTGAAAATGTAAAGCTGATTCGGTTAGTGCTTATTATGAGCCATACGGGGGGGCAGTGGGTGGGTTTAATGTTTGGGTGGAATTAACAAAGAGAAGGTTATAAGAAAATAATTTATTATAATGATACAAATGACAATATCCAACTGGATTAGGTAGATGAAAAAACGCTATTCAAAACGAATGCAGGGCCTTATAACAACAGTGTCAAAATAGATGTGGAACGGGAAACTTATCATGATCGAGGATTGGCGTGCCGCAGTTGGCTGATGAATGATGAGTAAGAAAGATGTCATCAAGAATGATCTTTTATCGCTTGAAAAATAGGCAGAAAGCGTATTGAAGGATGTGTGGCAAGAATGTGGATCGATTATATTCGCGCGCTATCAAGTGGTGATTACTCCTACAAACCATCGGCGTCTGAAAGTGAAATGCATCAAGTTGCAGAGGAGCTTGGCGTTGGAGTATCCGAAAAGTTAATGGAATTATATAGAGAAACAAATGGAGTGTTTGACAGTTTCGGTTGCCCGTTAATATGGTCAATCTCTAGGGTAGTGGAGGATAATTTGTTTTTTAGAAATTTTGAAGACTATAAGGACATTTACATGCCATTCAATCACTTGTTATTTTTTTCGGATAATGGCTGCGGAGATTTATTTGGCTACAGAATAGCAAATGGCTCGATTCCAACAGATGATATTTATGTATGGAACCACGAAGATGATAGTAGAACTTGGGTTGCTTCCTCATAAGAAGTGTTTATTAAAGGCTGGATTACTGGAGAGATTATGACGTAAAAAAAGATTCTTTTCTAAAGTAGGCAGGATGCGTGAGGATCTAATGATTAAAGATGGCTGGCACGATTCTCTTTTATATAGCTTGTTGGAACATAAATAGATTGAGAAATAGGGAATTTCATTCGATCAATAAAAATGAAAAGGAGTTTTTCCGATGCTTTTTATAGGGGAAAGAGTTCGATTAAGGAAACTGTCCAGGGAAGATGCCGCTACGTACCATGAGTGGAGAAATGATTTAGAGGTGATGCATTATACGAGCCAGTCTCTAGATGTTTTTACATTGGCCGACACGGAAAGCTTCATTAACAGTATAGCCGAATCTACAACTTCAAAGAGTTATATCATCGAGGAAATAAAATCTGGTAAACCCATTGGCATCACATCACTTATTAACATCGATTTTGCAAACCGTAACGCTGAGTGCATCATTGACATCGGAGATAAGAATTACTGGAGCAAGGGGTTTGGACGAGAATCTTTCCAGCTACTAATAGAATTCGCCTTCAAAGAGTTAAATTTGCATAAGGTGGTTTTGAGGGTGTTTTCCTTCAATGAACGTGCGATAAATTTATATCAAAAACTCGGATTTGATGAAGAAGGAAGATTGAAGGAGCAACTGTATCGGAATGGCGCATGGCATGATGTTGTTTTCATGGGGTTCCTTAAAAGGGATTATCTGAATAACTCAAAATATAATAGGACGAATATAACTACTCCATTGTAAGAGAAAAAAACTGTAGACAAACTTTCCAGAGTTTGTCTACAGTCTGAAAGAACTTGTCCATCTACTGTCGGGCAGGTTCTTCTATTGCATATTAATCTTCTTCGGGAGTGCGGACGACAAGTACGTCACAAGCGGATGAGCGGACAATGTTTTCGGACACGCTGCCAATTAGGAAGCGTTCCACTTTGTTCAAGCCGGTCGCTCCGCAAATGATGAGATCTGCTCCGAGCTTCTTGGATAGGTCGCGTGAAATCATCGTTTTCGGCGAACCGTATTCAACGACAATATTTACGTTCTGTAAACCAGCTGCTTCGGCCTCTTGCTTATATTCATTCAACAATTCCTCAGCGAATTTCTGAGCCCGTTCTGCGATGGATCGATCGTAAGCTTCGACTGCCGCGTAAGATCGAGTATCGATGATGTTCACCAAGTTCAAAGTTGCATCATTCCGCTCCGCGATGCCCACTGCTTTTTTGAACGCCCATCTGGATTCCTTCGATCCATCCACAGCTACGATAATTTGATCGTATTTTAATACCATTCCATTCACTCCATCCTGTAGATTATATTTACAATTACTAACTTCGATGAAATTCCGGAAAACCCTTTCCATTTCTAATAAAATCAATATTGGGCATAAAGAATTTGACTGAAATGTGACAGTCTCATTTATATATATTCCCTCTCCATCTTATAAAAAACATGGAAAAAAGGTCTGTCTATTTTTAATTAAAAGGAATGAGTTAATACATAATGAATCTGAAAATTTGTTTATCATCAATATAGAGAGCAAATTTGTATAACATCTGATAGAATTGACAGTACATTGGCTATTGTCGAAATGTCGATTTGTGGCCAACTAATTTTCATATATTTAGGAGGATCAGAAATGCGTATTGGGATTCCAAAAGAAATCAAGAATAACGAAAATCGGGTGGCGATGACACCTGCGGGTGCGTTCAACTTAAAGTCTGCAGGCCATGAAGTGTTAATTGAAACTGGTGCAGGTCTTGGTTCCAGCTTTACGGACGAAGACTATATCGAAGCAGGTGCGACAATTGTAGCGACTGCGAAAGAGGCATGGGAAGCTGAAATGGTCATGAAAGTAAAAGAACCACTTGCTTCCGAGTTCGGTTATTTCCGTGAAGGTCTTATCCTCTTCACTTATCTACATTTAGCTCCTGAACTGGAATTGACTAAAGCTATGCTAGATAACAAAGTTGTTGGGATTGCCTATGAAACTGTGCAAGTGAACAATTCTTTGCCGTTGCTAGCTCCGATGAGTGAAGTAGCAGGACGTATGGCGACTCAAATCGGTGCGCAATATCTTGAAAAGATCAACGGAGGAAAAGGAATCCTTCTTTCTGGAGTCCCAGGCGTTTCACGCGGAACAGTAACAGTGATCGGCGGAGGACAAGCAGGAACGAACGCGGCGAAAATCGCAGTCGGCATGGGTGCGAAAGTGACTGTGCTTGATCTGTCTGTAGACCGTCTTCGCCAATTGGATGAAATGTTTGGCGATAGCATTCAAACGCTTGTATCTAACCCATTCAATATCGCTGAATCTGTCAAAGAATCCGATCTTGTAATCGGTTGTGTATTGATCCCAGGTGCTAAAGCGCCGAAATTGGTTTCTGAAGAGATGGTAAAATCGATGAAGCCTGGTTCAGTACTTGTCGATATCGCAATCGACCAAGGCGGAATTTTCGAAACATCTGACCGCGTGACAACTCACGATAACCCTACTTATGAAAAACATGGTGTTGTACACTATGCAGTTGCGAATATGCCAGGAGCTGTTCCACGCACTTCGACAATGGCATTGACGAACGTTACAGTTCCATATGCATTACAAATTGCGAATAAAGGTTACAAGCAAGCTTGCTTGGATAACGCTGCATTGCAAAAAGGAGTTAACACTTTGGAAGGCCATGTTACGTATAAAGCTGTTGCAGAAGCGCAAGGCTTGGAGTATGTACCGGCTGAAACACTATTAAGCAAATAATAAAAACGCTGTCCGAAACAAAATTCGGACAGCGTTTTTCTAATTTTATGCTTCGATGATCTGCAGCTCTTTCGGGAATTTCGTAAGCACTTCAACACCATTAGACGTGACAACAACATCATCTTCAATACGGACTCCAGTTATTTCTGGATGGTAAATACCTGGTTCAACAGTGAAGACCATTCCTTCTTCAAGTTCCATTTCATTCGTTCCTGTAACAGATGGGAACTCATGGACGGAAATGCCGAGCCCATGTCCAAGACGATGTGTGAAATATTCACCGTAACCTGCATCAGTGATGACATCGCGAGCGGCTTTATCCAAATCGCGTGCTTTGACTCCTGGTCGGATTAAATCGATTGCTGCCTGTTCCGCTTTTTTGACGGTTTCATAAATCTCACGCTGTTTTTCGGATGGTTCGCCGAATGCGACAGTTCTTGTAATATCTGAGCAATATCCTTCGTAAACGACACCAAGATCGAACAGGATGAAATCACCTTTTTGGATTTTGCGGTCACCCGGCGTTCCGTGTGGGGAAGCAGTTTTGGGCCCGGACAACACCATCGTATCGAAAGACATTTTTTCCGCGCCTTTTTTCTTCATTTCAAATTCGATTGCCATTAGGATTTCGAGCTCGGTTTTGCCTTCCGCAATTTCCTTGCAGCCGACTTCGATTGCATAATCCGCCAACTCCGCTGCCTTTCGAAGTTTCACTAGCTCTTCCTCGCTTTTAATGTTCCGCATTTTATTCAATTGTTCATCAAGGCGTTGGAAAGAAGCGCTTTCGAAAAGTTGTTCCATCCGCTCTAACCGTTCCACCGTTAAATGCGATTTTTCGATGGCGATGTTTTTTAGAGAAACTTCTCTTTTTTGCGCTGCAGAAGCAAGAACTTCCCACGCGTCTTCTGTATCCTGATGTCCGACAGCTTCAGATGTCCACCCAGATGCCTTTAAATCAGGAACTTCCATGAGCGGACAAATGACAAATGGTTCCGCTTCTTTAAAAATCATGACACCTAATAGTCTTTCGTGCGGTTCACTGCGGAATCCCGAAACATAAAAAACGTTGTCCGGAGTTGTAACGAATGCCGCATCTACATCATTTTTCTGCAAGTACTCTTTAATTTCGTTAATTTTATCCAAACTTATCCCTCCTATTTCAACACACTTATCATATCAAAAAAGAGGGTTTACCGGCTAGATATCGAAACAGTATGTATGAACAGATTTGGAGGGATATGCAAATGAAGATTTCTTATCACGGGCATTCTGTCGTGAAAATTGAAACTGAAGGAAAAACGATTTTAATTGATCCGTTTATCACTGGAAATGAATTGACGGATTTGAATGCTTCCGCTCAGACACCTGATGTGATATTGCTGACACACGGTCATAATGACCATGTAGGAGATACGATGGAAATAGCGAAACGATGTAACCCGCTCATCGTTGCACCGAACGAACTTGCTGTCTATTTAGGTTGGCAAGGCTTGAATACCCATGGAATGAACATTGGAGGTTCATACACATTTGACTTCGGAACAGTGAAATATACGAAGGCTTTCCACAGCTCTTCCTATACGACTGATCAAAATGAAATCATTTATACTGGGATGCCTGCCGGAATTTTATTCACCGCAGAAGAAAAGACGATCTATCATGCAGGAGATACGTCACTTTTCGGAGATATGGCATTAATCGGAAGGCGTCATTCCATCGATGTCACGTTTTTGCCGATCGGCGATAATTTCACGATGGGTCCGGAAGATGCTGCAGAGGCAGTTGAATTGCTGAATCCGAAGCTTGTCGTGCCAATCCATTACGATACGTTTCCGCCGATCAGGCAAAATCCGCAAACATTTAAAGAACTCGTCACGGCTCATGAAGTAAAGATAATGAAGGCTGGGGAGTCAATCGAATTTTAAAACAGAAACCGATCCGGATAGCTAGAACGCCGGGTCGGTTTTTCCTACCGCTGAATGAATTAACTGTCTCGGTCTTCCTGCAATCACTATTCTTTCCGATGTATGATAAAATAGGAGCAGGTAAAAAGAGAAAAAGGTGAAAAGATGTCGACAAAACATGAGCTGATATTACGCTATATTGAAGGGTTGGCCGTCGGCGAAAAAATTTCCGTCCGCCAAGTTGCCAAAGCACTATCTGTCAGTGAGGGAACGGCATATCGGGCGATAAAGGAAGCTGAAAACCAAAAGCTAGTCAATACAATCGAACGTGTTGGCACAATCCGTATTGAAAAGAAGAAGAAAGAGAATATCGAAAGGCTGACATTCGCCGAAGTCGTCAATATCGTTGATGGAGTTGTACTTGGAGGACGTGATGGTCTTCATAAAACATTGACGAAATTCGTCATCGGGGCGATGCAGCTTGATGATATGAGACGGTACATAGACGCAGGCAGTTTATTAATTGTCGGAAACAGGCATAAGGCTCACGAGCTTGCTTTAAGCGCAGGCGCAGCTGTTCTTGTTACGGGAGGATTCGATGTTGCCGATGAGGCAAAAAAGCTTGCAAATGAATTGAATTTGCCCATCATATCATCCAGTTACGACACATTCACGGTTGCGACGATGCTAAACCGGGCGATTTACGATCAATTGATTGAAAAGGAAATTCTTCTTGTGGAAGATATTTTGACTCCGCTTTCTGAAACGATCACTTTTTCGCCGAAGGACACTGTGGCACATTTCAATGAAGTGAACCGGAAAACAGCGCATTCTGGATATCCCGTCATCGATCGGAACGGGAAATTGATCGGAATCGTTACTTCCCGCGATGCAGTTGGAAAGCAAGGGATGGATCTCATTGAGAAAGTGATGACACAGCATCCGATTACCGTGAATGGCAAAACGAGCGTAGCCTCCGCAGGGCATAGCATGATTTGGGAGGGCATTGATTTAATGCCTGTTGTGACTGATGGTGGAATTCTCGAAGGAATCATTAGCCGCCAAGATGTACTAAAGGCATTTCAAATGACACAAAGGCAGCCGCAGCAAGGGGAAAAAATCGATGATATCGTTAAGAACCAAATGAAAGCCATGTCTGATCAGCCGCAAAATGTAGAATTTACTGTCGTTCCCCAAATGACAAACCAACTAGGATCACTTTCATACGGTGCGTTGACGACATTGTTGACGGACGTTGGAAATCGTGCAATTAAAATGCACAAACGTGGAGAAAGCGTCCCGGAAAATATGACAATTTACTTCATTAAGCATGTACAGCTCGGAAATACTGTCACGGTAGAGCCGAGGATTCTGCATATGAGTCGGAGGTTCGTTAAAGTGGACTTCGATCTTTTTTCGGATTCGGAGCTGATTGCTAAAGCAATGGTCATGTATCAGCTTTTCGAAAGATGATAGTTAAAATAAAAAAACTGATGCGGAAGTCGCATCAGTTTTCATTCAGCTTTGTCTCTTCGTCGATAAATTGTTTATAATGCTTTGCAGCTCTACTATTAAAGAAAATGATATAGGCGCCGAAGACGATAAAAAGACCGGAAACGACATACGTTGCAACACCTTCAAAAAGAAAAAGCTGGTTGATTCCGAAAAAGAATAGAAGACCGCCAAGAAATGCTCCAGCCCTGCTTGCGAAATACTTTTTACGGATTGGGAACATTCGACTAGTTCTGAATTGGCGGGTTTTAAAATAAAAATAGTAGACGCCTGATGCAACAATAAGAAAAACTAGTATAAAATTGAGCGTTTTCATAAAAGAGCCTCCATCAAATAACTTCTTTCATTGTAGCGGCTTTTTTCTAGGAATGCGAACAGAATTCATTGAAAACCGGAGGAATCCCAAATTGAAACGACAAATCATCGACACAATTGAACAATACGAAACAATCATCATTCATCGTCATGTCCGCCCAGATCCTGATGCATACGGATCGCAAGTCGGCTTGAAGGAGTTAATAAAAACAAATTATCCTGAAAAGAAAGTGTACGCTGCAGGCATGCATGATAACTTGCTTACGTATTTGGCGGTGCAGGATGAAATAGGGCCTGAAGAATACAAAAATGCGCTTGTCATTGTGACCGATACCGGCAATACGGAGCGGATTGACGCTGAATATTATGAGAAGGGCGACTTTCTTATAAAAATTGATCACCATCCGAATGTAGATCCGTATGGAGATATGAGATGGGTAGATACCGAATCTAGCTCCACGTCAGAAATGATTTATCTTTTATTTGAAGAAGGTGAAAAGCATTTCGGATGGAAAATGTCTGATGCGTGCGCCCGTTTACTTTTTGCTGGCATTGTGGGAGATACAGGCAGATTCCTTTTCCCGAGTGCAACTGTAAGGACGTTTGAAATCGCAAGTAGTTTGATCAAATACGACTTTGATCGTACGAAGTTATATGCAGAAATGTATGAAGAAGACCGCAGATTGCTCCATTTAAAAGGATATATATATCAACAATTCACCATTGACGAAAATGGGGCAGCCTTCATAAAAATCGACAAATCGATTCTGGAAAAGTTTGACGTCACTGCTAGTGAGACGTCCCAACTTGTCGGTTCCCTCGGTGATGTGAAAGGGATTTGTGCATGGGTAATTTTTGTCGAGGAAGACGATCAAATCCGTGTCAGACTACGTTCAAAGGGACCTATTATCAATCAACTCGCTGCCGAATATGACGGAGGAGGACATCCGCTCGCTTCCGGGGCTTCAATTTATTCTTGGGAAAAAGCGGATGAGGTCATTGGTAAATTGAAAAAATTATGTGCGGAGAAGTAACGGTTCGGAGGGATTTTCATTGGTACTTGTCTATCCACAAATTGTGACCGGCGCTGATCTGCTGCGCGGCATTATAAAATTAGACCATCTGGCCCCGCTTCTGCAAAGGAGAGGGGCTAGATCTGTTGGAATCGTCAATTCGAAAATGTATGGTGTTCGTTCATTTTGCAAGGTAATGGAAAAGTACGGCATCCATCCTGTCATTGGATTGTCCATTCGGTTGGAGCTGGAAGATGGCCAAGACATTTTGCTATATGCGTATGCTAAAGATGATAAAGGCTATAGCAATCTTCTTAAAATAAGCAGTGCGATGGCGACGAGGGAACAGGAAACGCTGCCTTTGAAATGGTTGCAAGCGTATAGCGAGGGTTGTATTATCATATGCCCATTGACCGATCGTTCATGGGATGAGAGCCGAGGAAACGACACGATCGAGATAATCCGAAAAGCTTGCAGGACGGTCTATATCGGCATTTCACGGCCAGGCAGCGTAAAGCATATTGCCGAGAATGAAATTATAAAGATAGCCGAAGATACGGGGACAATCATTACCGCTTACCACGAATCAAGATATATTACCGAAGAAGATGCTTTCGCTTTTGAAGTGGCCACAGCAATCCGGTCCGGCTATAAGCTCAATGATCCAGCTCGTCCAAAAATGGATGTTTATGATGCCCATGTGCCAGAAGAGAAAGAAATTCTACAATGGTTTTCCGATCGTCCGGAATGGATCGAAAATATGGCTGAAATCATGTTATCTTGTGATGCGAAATTGCCTCCAAGTCGCACATTAATGCCTGCCTTTCCCGTTCCGGAAGGACATACCGCAGCTTCCTTGCTGAAAAAGAATTGCGAGGAAGGGTTGCTCCATCGGCTAGAGAAAGTGAGTCCAGTTTATTATGATCGACTCAAAAAAGAGCTTCAAGTCATTGAAAACATGGGATTTTCCGATTACTTTCTTATCGTTGAGGATTTCATGCGTTTCTCAAAAAAGAATGGGATACTGACTGGCCCAGGAAGGGGTTCTTCAGCTGGATCGCTCGTCGCCTTCTCCCTTGGCATAACAGATGTAGATCCAATCAGATACGGACTCATCTTTGAGCGGTTCCTCAATCCCGGCAGAATTACGATGCCGGATATCGACATAGATTTTGCCGATAACCGCCGCTCTGAAGTTATTGAATATGTAGCAAAAAAATACGGAAAAGCTCATGTTGCTCAGATCATCACGTTCGGTACACTGTCGCCCAAATCTGTAGCACGAAACGTTGCACGTGTATTTGACTTTTCCAATGAAGAAATGTCTTTCTTATCTAAACAAATTCAAGAAGGACATAGCAAAAGGCTTGAAGAATCTGTTAACAAATCTAAAGCGCTTCAAGACTGGGTTGCAATGGACCCTGTCCGTGCTAAATGGCTACAGGCAGCGAAAACGTTGGAAGGGCTGCCGAGGAATGCCTCTACACATGCTGCAGGCGTCATTTTGTCACCGATACCGTTAGTCGAAACAGTTCCTCTTCAAAATAGCGGAGACGATATTTTCTTGACGCAATGGGCGATGGGGGATGTGGAGGAAATCGGCTTGTTGAAAATGGATTTCCTCGGGTTGCGCAATTTGACATTAATGGATCGAATACGCTCGATGATTCAATATGATACGGGAAAGACATTTCATTTCGAAGACATTCCTTTAAACGACTCGAAAACTTTTGAACTTTTCAAGAAAGGTGACATGACAGGGATTTTCCAATTTGAGTCAGATGGCATGAGAGATGCATTAAGGCTTATTAAACCTGATGAATTCAGTGATCTGTATGCAATCAATGCTTTATACCGTCCTGGTCCGATGGAAAATATCCCATTATATAGCCGAAGAAAAAACAATAAGGAGAAAATTGAATATTTACACCCTCAGTTGGAGCCGATTCTTAAGGAGACTGCAGGAATTATCGTATACCAAGAGCAAATCATGCAAATCGCTGTTCAAATTGCAGGTTTTACAATGGCGGAAGCGGATCTGTTAAGAAGGGCAGTCAGCAAGAAGAAGCGTGAAGTTCTTCGCCAGGAGAGAGAGCATTTTGTCAAAAGTGCAGTTCAGCACAATTTTCCAGAACGTTCCGCAAGTGAAATATATGATTTGATTGTTAAGTTTGCCGATTACGGATTTCCGAAAAGCCATGCGGTGGCCTATTCATTGATTTCCTACCAATTGGCATACGTCAAGGCGAATGCGCCGGCTTATTTCTACGCTTCGTTATTGTCGATGGCCACTGGCAATCAAGAAAAAACGATGGAATATATTAATGAAATTAGACGGAAAGGCATTGAAATTCTCCCACCGTCCATCCAAAAAAGCAAATACGCACACGTCGTTGAAAAAGGGTCCATTCGAATCGGATTAGGGTCGATCAAAGGAGTGACCCCGTCATTTTATAATATCGTGAAAGACGCACGGAATTCAGAAGGTTGGAAAACGCTATTCGATTTTTCAGCTGCAATCGGCGGTACACATTTTACCGAAAAGACAATCATCCCTCTTATTAAAGCGGGAGCACTCGATGAATTTGGGAAAGATCGATCTGTGTTGCTTGCTTCAATTGAAGCCGCCCGAAACCATGCCCTATTCGTCAGTCCCGATGGCGACGACTTGCTTCAGGATATTATTTATTCAGTTGCCAAGCCAAAGTATTCACCAGGCGGGTCGATGCCGCGATTTGCAATGCTTGAGTACGAACGCGAAATGCTAGGCTTCTATTTATCAGAGCATCCGGCTCTAGAAATGAAAAAGAAATTGATGGAGCCAATCGTAGATCTCGTAGTCGTACCCGATGCAAAAGAACGATCGGTACTGCAGGTTGCCGGTATGATAAGGGAAATCAAACGGATCCGAACGAAAAAAGGCGAGGCGATGGCTTTCCTAACACTTCAAGATGAAACCGGTGAATTATCGTGCACAATCTTCCCAAAACAATACGCCACAAGCAACTCCCTATTACAAGAGCTTGCAATGGTGCACGTAACAGGAACAATGGAAAAACGCAACGGCCAAACACAACTGATCGTGCAACAGGTTAAAAGGGTTTAAGTAGTGATATTAAAAAGAGAATTTTAGGTTTAGAAGTTGAAGAAGAATAACAACTGGATTGGAGTGAAAGGCAGCGACTCTAGCGGGAACAGCACGAGCTGAAAGCCCCGCAGACACGAAGTGGCGAGGAGATTGAAGCCGTGCCCGCGGAACGCGTCTGCCTGGAACGGAAATCCATGTATTCCAATTACCTGAGACATGTAAAATCATGTCTCTTTTTGTCTTTTCATCATTAATTCCTACAAATCTCTTTACGATGCCATCACTTTTCTGTATGCTATAACAAGTAGTGGTCAGACCACTCGGATTACGAATTTCCAAGAGGGGCGGCCGTATGCAAAATACAAAACCATCATCAAAGATGTTTCTCGATATCGTTGGAGAACTCAGATTAATGATAAAGGCGGAAGGCATAAAAGCAGGTGACAAACTGCCTTCTGAACGTGTTTTGGCGGAACGTCTGCAAGTCGGAAGATCGACAGTCCGCGAAGCATTGAGAAGCCTCGAGCTGCTTGGACTGATCGAAACCCGTCGAGGCGAAGGGACATACCTTGCCGACTTTAAAAAGCACCAGCTTGTTGAAGTTCTCTCAACATTCGTCATGCAGCAACCTCAATCGGCAATGGATGTGACAGATACACGCATCATACATGAAAAAGCCGCGATACAAACAATTTGTGAGGACGAGCAGAAACGTAAACTTCCTGTCTGGGAAGGAATTCTCATGAAGATTGACGAGGACGGCGAGGTTTTTCGGGAAGATATCATGCGGGAAATGATTGTCGCTACAGATAACCGATTATCATTGAAAATTTGGTTTATACTGAAACAATATAGCAAGGTTCCGTTTGAACATATGACAGCAGTAAAAGAAAATGAAATTGTAAGGGCTATGCTCAAACATTTAATGGACGGAAGCGTCATGGAAGCATTACAAGCCTATGACCGGTGGATTGAATATATCGAGGGGGAAAACAAAGAATGATCCGTGAATTTTTTACGAAGAAGAAGCAAGCAATAACGATACCTTCGGCCGATGCGAAAAACGATGTGCCGGAAGGAATTATGACTAAATGTCCGGAATGTAAACAAATCATCTTAACGAAAGATTTAATGAAAACAGCGAAAGTTTGCCCTAAATGTGATCACCACTTTAAAATGACGGCGTGGGAGCGTGTTGAATGTCTATTTGACGAAGATACATTCACATCAATGGACGACCATCTGAAATCCGAGAACCCGCTTAATTTCCCATCATATACAGAGAAAATAGCGTCAGATTCAGAGAAGACGGGATTGAACGAAGCGGTTCTTACCGGAATCGGGAAAATCGGGGGAAATGAAGTTGCAATTGCAATTATGGATTCTCATTTCCGAATGGGTTCCATGGGTTCGGTCGTCGGAGAAAAAATCACCCGTGCAGTTGAAGCTGCTACGGAAAAGGGCATTCCTGTCATTATTTTTTCAGCAAGCGGCGGGGCACGTATGCAGGAAGGCGTATTATCGCTAATGCAAATGGCGAAAACGAGCGTTGCATTACAACGACATGCTGACAAAGGATTGCTTTTTATTTCCGTCATGACCTATCCAACAACTGGCGGTGTTTCGGCAAGTTTCGCTTCTGTAGGCGATATTAATATTGCTGAACCAAAAGCGTTGATTGGCTTTGCGGGTAGACGTGTAATCGAACAAACTGTACGAGAAAAGCTGCCGGACAATTTCCAAACTGCCGAATTCTTGTTAGAGCATGGACAAGTCGATGCGGTTATCGATCGCCGTGAATTGACAGAAGCCCTTGCAAAACTCATTGGGCTGCATGTAAGGGAGGTAAACTAATATGAGCAAGACGTTGGCATTCGAAGAACCGATTGTGAAACTTCGGGAAAAAATCAATGAGCTCGAAGAGTTCACTTCAACAAATGAAGTCGATCTAACCGACGAAATCGGCAAGTTGAAAACTAGATTAAGTAATTTGGAGACGGAAATTTATAGTAATATGGAACCGTGGGATCGCGTACAAGTTGCAAGACACCCTGAGCGCCCCACAACGAGGGATTATGTCGCTGAACTTTTTGAAGACTTTATGGAACTGCACGGGGATCGCTCATTTGGAGACGATGCAGCAATCATTGGTGGAATAGGTTCCTTCGAATCAATGCCTGTAACGGTTATCGGGCATCAGAGAGGTAAAGATACGAAGGAAAACGTGAAACGCAACTTTGGTATGCCGCATCCGGAAGGGTACCGGAAAGCTTTGCGTTTAATGAAACAGGCTGAAAAGTTTGGCCGTCCGATCATATGTTTTATTGATACGAAAGGTGCATATCCAGGGAAAGCAGCGGAAGAGCGTGGACAAAGTGAAGCAATTGCCCGTAATCTTATCGAAATGGCTGGATTGAAAGTGCCAGTCGTTTCTATTGTCATCGGAGAAGGCGGCAGTGGAGGTGCGCTCGCTTTAGGCGTCGCAAATCACATTCATATGTTGGAGAATTCGACGTACTCTGTCATTTCTCCTGAAGGGGCAGCTTCGATACTTTGGAAAGATTCAAGCCTTTCAAAGCAGGCAGCGGAAGCAATGAAAATTACAGCCCCTCATTTAAAGGAAATGGGAATTATCGATGAAATCATTCCAGAAGTACTTGGCGGTGCGCATCGTGATCCGAAAGCACAGGCAGTGGAAATGAGGAAAGTGTTACGAACTTCATTAGACTCACTTTGTAAAATGGATGCGGCTGCAATTATAGAAGATCGGTATAATAAGTTCCGTAATATCGGTGTGTTTTCAGAATGACAAGGTGCGGGCTTACCCCGCATCTTTTCGTTGCTTCTAGGCATGCGCCTGCGCTTTTGTTTGTTATACATAAAGTAATCGATATGAAGGGGTGGTCCATTTGAAAAAGATCGGAGTTTTGACTAGTGGGGGAGATGCGCCAGGCATGAATGCAGCTGTCCGTGCGGTCGTGCGGAAGGCGATTTACGAGGGGTTCGAAGTTGCTGGTGTTTTCAATGGCTATCAAGGACTCATCCAAGGGAAAATCGAATTGTTGCAGCTCGGGTCGGTCGGTGACATTATTCAACGAGGAGGAACGATGCTTAGATCCGCACGCTCCCCGGAATTCATGACAGAGGAAGGGCGTAAAGAAGCGATCCGCCAGTTGAAGGCGCATCATATCGATGGACTTGTCGTAATAGGTGGAGACGGATCATTTAAAGGTGCGTTCGAATTGGTGAAAATGGGGATTCCTTGTGTTTGTGTTCCCGCGACAATCGACAATGACATTAATGGTACAGAATTCACGATTGGTTTCGATTCTGCACTAAATACAGTTATTGACGCGATTGATAAGATTAGGGATACAGCGACTTCGCATGAACGAACGTTCATAATTGAAGTAATGGGCAGAGACGCCGGAGATTTGGCCCTTTGGTCTGGACTAGCTGGCGGTGCTGAAACAATCCTCATACCTGAAGAAGGTTATGATATCGATGAAATCGTAAACCGGTTACAGAGCGGTACGGGCCGTGGTAAAAAACATAGTATCATTATCGTAGCGGAAGGAGTCATGTCCGGTTCATCGTTGGCCGATCTGTTGAAGGAGAAAGCAGGAATCGAGACGCGTGTATCTGTCTTGGGGCATATTCAACGTGGAGGTTCTCCTTCTGCCAGAGATCGGGTCATTGCGAGTCAATATGGAGCAAGAGCGGTCGAAGTGTTAGGCGAAGGTCGTGGCGGCGTAGCAATTGGTATGCAAAACCATAAGGTGGTAGACTATGATTTAGAAGTGGTATTTGCACCAACAGATCATACGTTGGATATGGAACTTTATGAGTTATCCAAAGTGTTGTCAATTTAAGTAAACTAAAACATTTGATGAGTACAATACGAAAGGGCGTTTTTGTGATGAGAAAGACAAAAATTGTGTGCACAATCGGACCAGCTAGCGAATCACCGGAGCTATTAGAACAGTTGATAGAGGCAGGCATGAATGTTGCACGGCTTAACTTTTCACATGGTACACACGAAGAGCACAAAGCCCGCATAAAATCCATCAGGGAAGCGTCAAAGAAGACAGGCAAGGTCGTCGGAATCCTTCTTGATACGAAAGGTCCTGAAATCCGGACGCATTCTATGAGAAACGGACAAATTGAATTGATCACCGGTCAGCATATCGATATTTCGATGACTGAGGTGGAAGGTACTGAAGATGTATTTTCTGTTACATATGAAAAGCTGATCGAAGATGTGGACAAAGGTTCTGTCATTTTATTGGATGACGGATTGATCCAACTCGAAGTCGTCGGAAAGGATCTTGAAAAAGGACTGATCCATACGATTGTCGTCAACTCGGGTACATTGAAAAATAAAAAAGGAGTGAATGTGCCAGGTGTTTCGGTACAACTCCCTGGAATTACCGAGAAAGACCGGGAAGACATCTTATTTGGAATCCACGAAGGTGTTGATTTCATTGCAGCTTCTTTTGTGCGCAGAGCTTCTGACGTTATGGAAATACGGGAATTATTAGAGAAAAACGGTGGAGCGCAAATTCATATTATTCCTAAGATCGAGAATGGTGAAGGTGTCGACAATTTGGATGATATATTGACGGTATCCGATGGACTGATGGTTGCAAGGGGCGATCTCGGCGTGGAAATACCAGCGGAAGAAGTCCCGCTCGTACAAAAGAAAATGATCGAGAAATGCAATCAAGCTGGCAAACCAGTCATTACAGCAACACAAATGCTCGATTCAATGCAACGCAATCCACGTCCAACACGGGCAGAAGCAAGTGACGTCGCGAACGCCATTTTGGACGGTTCAGATGCCATCATGCTATCAGGTGAAACAGCGGCCGGCTTATACCCGGTTGAATCTGTTCGTACGATGGATCGTATTGCGAAAACAGCTGAAGATGCTGTCGATTACCGTGCTGTCGTATCTACTCGCCGACGAGAAAAGCATGGCAATATGACAGAATCAATCGGTCAAGCAGTAGCCTATACGGCAATTAATTTAAAAGTGAAAGCTGTGCTTGCCCCAACGGAAAGCGGCCATACTGCTAAAATGATTGCCAAATATCGCCCAGGATGCCCAATCGTCGCAATTACAGCTTCAGATGAGTGCTCCAGAAAATTGACGCTTGTCTGGGGAATCTACCCGATTATCGGGGAAAGGGTACATTCAATTGATGAGATTTTACAGGAATCCGTTGAGGAAAGCGTTAAGCATCAATATGTAACCCATGGCGACGTTGTCATTATTACGGCAGGTGTGCCGGTCGGTGAAGCAGGAACGACGAACTTGATGAAGATTCATGTTATCGGCGATATGCTTGCGAAAGGGCAAGGAATTGGAAAGTCGGTAGCATTTGGTCAAGCGGTTGTCGCTCATAATGCACAAGAAGCATTGGCTCACGATGTGAAAGGGAAGATTCTAGTCACATATTCTTCGGACCGTGATATGATGCCCGCAATTGAAAAATGTGCAGGATTAATAACGGAAGAGGGCGGCTTGACAAGTCATGCGGCTGTCGTTGGTCTCAGTTTAGGTATCCCTGTCATTGTCGGAGTTGAAAAAGCGACCGAACTAATCATTGATGGAAAAGACATAACGATGGATGCAGAATCCGGAGTGATTTATAATGGACATGCAAGGGTTCTTTAACAAATAACAAATTATGAAAAAAGGCTGTCTTCCGAAACAATTCGGAAGCGGCCTTTTTAGGATTGGGGTTGTCGTTGAATGAAATGGCTTTTACCTTTATTTATTCTCGTGCCAGCTGCGGAACTCTTCGTGCTGCTATATTCGGGGAAGACAATTGGAGTCATACCGACCCTTCTTCTCATCGTCATCAGCGGATTAGGGGGGGCTTACTTGGCAAAAAAACAAGGTCTTAAAGCTTTGACAGATTTGAGGAATAGGATGGGAACAATGGAGGCCCCTGGGAACGCCGTCATCGATGGCGTCTGTATTTTCTTTGGCGGCATTTTATTGATCATGCCTGGATTTATTAGTGATATAGCGGGACTTTTGCTTTTATTTAAAGGGCCAAGAAATATGATTCGACCATTTATCGTTGCTTGGATATATAAAAAGATGAAACAAGGCAGGATTGTCATTCGATGAATGATGGATGTTTTTTCAATTTCAGTGCGGCAAACAATAGGAACGGCGTCAAAAGTATACCCGCTAATCCAAATAGATAGAGCGAGCACACTGTAATGAAAAAAGCATGGATAGGCTTTACACGAAAAGCAGATGCCCACATATAGGATTCAGCCAATTGCCTCGTTGTAACGACGAATATATAGAGCAGAGCAAGCGAAACACCGATGAATAATTGATTGGAATAGAGGAAAAAAGCCGACATCGGAATTAGGAATAGTCCGATGCCTAACAAAGGCAGGCTATCGGCGATGGAGACAAGGAATGCGCTGCCGATTGGCGATTCAAATCTAAGGACTGAAAATCCGATGCTCAGGATAATGAAAGTCAAAAGAAACAATCTTGCTTCCACAAACGCGAATGTCCCGAACAATTCACCGGATTTTGTAAAGATACGTTTGGCAGGTGCTCGCATACTTACGGGAAAATAAACGAGAAACCAGAATTTGTTTTTGCCTGATTCACGCAGTGCAAAAAAATAAGCTACGATGAAAATGAACATGCTAAATATTCTTTGAAAAAAAGTAGCGGTAAATGTAATGGCATATTCAAGCAACGCATGTCCATATTCAATAATCTTATCTTCAAGAAATTTGATGACTCTTCCAGTGAAATTCGTATTTCCGGTGTATGTTGATAAATGTTTTTCTAGCAGCGGTACTGTATCCATCAATCCATGCAATGCAATGAAAGAAAAAGTGCTGAAGATAAACAACATGGAAATCATGACGAAAAAAGTGGCTATCGTTAAAGGTAGTTTTGTCATCGTCCGGACTGCCAGTAAAATAGGTGCAGTAAAATAGGCTGCTATTATTGCAATTCCTACCGGAGGAACTATGAAGATGAAAATCCCTGCGACAATCGCGGGAAACCATTGCGTGGCAAGCGATTTGTATGTTTGCTGTCTTATGTTTTTTATCAAGATTTCATCCTTTTTTCTCTTATTCTACAAATAAAACAAGCGTTTCCATTCACAAATCTGTAATATTTGCTTATAATGGTCAATGTAAGCGTTTCAGACAGTACTAAATAAAATGTAGTTTTGCCGGAAATTGCTAGATTTTGTAGACATACCGGCAAAAAAAGACTGAAGGAGCGATTTAAATGACAGCATCAAAAGGATTGGAAGGAATCGTAGCGACACAGTCCGCCATCAGTTCAATTATTGATGACACCCTTACATACGTCGGTTACGATATCGATGATCTTGCAGTAAATGCAAGCTTTGAGGAAGTTGTTTATCTATTATGGCATCAGCGTCTTCCAAAAGCGGACGAGCTTGCGGAATTGAAACAGCAACTTGCGGACAATATGTCGGTTCCACAACCTGTTCTCGATCATTTTAAGACATATCCGATTGGCGAAGTTCACCCGATGGCAGCATTGCGTACAGCAATCTCCCTCCTCGGATTATACGATGAACACGCGGAAGATATGTCTGAAGAAGCCAATTATCAAAAAGCGATTCAGCTTCAAGCGAAAGTGGCAACGATCGTTACTGCTTTCTCTCGCATCCGTAAAGGTCAAGAGCCAGTTGCTCCCAAAAAGGAACTTGGCTATGCAGCAAACTTCTTGTACATGTTAACAGGTGAAGAGCCTGAAGATATTGCAATTGAAGCATTCAATAAAGCCTTAGTTCTTCACGCCGACCATGAATTGAACGCTTCCACTTTCACAGCACGTGTTTGTGTGGCAACTCTATCCGATATGTATTCCGGCATTACGGCTGCAATCGGAGCGCTTAAAGGACCACTTCACGGTGGTGCGAACGAGCAAGTCATGAAGATGCTCATGGAAATCGGCGAAGAAGAAAAAGTAGAATCTTATATTAGAGAAAAACTTGATAATAAAGAAAAGATTATGGGCTTCGGCCATCGTGTGTATCGTAAAGGCGACCCACGTGCGAAGCATCTGCGCGAAATGTCCCGTAAGTTGACAGCACTCCGTGGAGAAGAAAAGTGGTATAATATGTCACTCCAAATTGAATCAATCGTAACTGGCGAGAAGAATTTGCCACCGAACGTTGATTTCTATTCGGCTTCGGTATATCATTCACTTGGTATCGATCACGATTTATTCACACCTATTTTTGCAGTTTCCCGATTCTCAGGCTGGACGGCGCATATTTTGGAGCAATACTCCAACAATAGACTGATTCGACCACGTGCTGAATATATCGGACCAGATATGCAAAAATACGTACCAATCAACGAAAGATAACTTGTACTTGGTGTGATTGTCCAAGTTCACAAGTAATACATCGGGGCCGAAGCATTAAGATTGGCCCCCTCATTTCGAAATGGAGGAATAATAAAATGGCAAAAATCACAGTAACTGACGGCGTTCTTAACGTTCCGGATCATGCAACAATCCCATTCATCATTGGTGACGGTACTGGCCCTGATATTTGGAATGCAGCTTCACGCGTAATGGAAGCGGCAGTTGAAAAAGCATACGATGGCCAAAAGAAAATCGAATGGAAAGAAGTACTTGCAGGAGAAAAAGCATTCAACGAAACTGGAGAATGGCTTCCACAAGAGACTCTTGACACGATTGATGAGTACCTTATCGCTATTAAAGGTCCTTTGACGACTCCAATCGGCGGCGGTTTCCGTTCTTTGAACGTTGCACTTCGTCAAGAGTTGGATCTTTATACTTGCTTGCGTCCTGTTCGTTATTTCGAAGGAGTTCCATCTCCTGTTAAGCGTCCGGAAGACTGCGACATGGTCATCTTCCGTGAAAACACTGAAGATATTTATGCTGGTATTGAATACCAAGAAGGCTCCGATGAAGTGAAAAAATTGATTTCATTCCTTCAAAACGAAATGGGAGTAAACAAAATTCGTTTCCCAGAAACTTCCGGCATCGGTATCAAACCAGTATCTGAAGAAGGTACAAAAAGACTTGTTCGCGGTGCAATCAATTACGCACTAAAAGAAGGACGTAAATCGGTAACGCTTGTCCACAAAGGTAACATCATGAAATTCACAGAAGGTGCTTTCAAAAATTGGGGTTACGAAGTGGCTGAGCAAGAGTTTGGCGATAAAGTATTCACATGGAACGAATATGACAAGATAAAAGAAGCGGAAGGCACAGACGCTGCAAACAAAGCGCAAGCTGATGCAGAAGCTGCTGGCAAAATCATCATTAAAGATGCGATTGCTGATATCTTCCTACAACAAATCTTGACTCGCCCTAAAGAGTTTGACGTTGTTGCTACGATGAACTTGAACGGTGACTACATTTCCGACGCGCTTGCAGCCCAAGTCGGCGGAATCGGGATCGCTCCAGGAGCAAACATTAACTACGTTACTGGACATGCGATTTTTGAAGCAACTCACGGAACAGCTCCAAAATATGCTGGCCTAGACAAAGTGAACCCTTCTTCTGTTCTACTTTCAGGCGTTATGATGCTTGAGCATATGGGTTGGAACGAAGCTGCAAACATGATAACTGCTTCTATCGAGAAAACGATCGCTTCTAAAGTTGTAACTTATGACTTCGCTCGTTTGATGGATGGAGCTACAGAGGTTAAGACTTCCGAGTTTGCTGATGAATTGATTAAAAACCTATAATATCCATACAACCGGGAAGCCTTAACGCTTCCCGGTTTTTATTTTAGCCAAGAATCTTGCCCGCAACACTGCGCTTTTGCTCGCAAACAAACGCCGTTCATTGTAACGGCGTTTGCTTGCTCTTTCCAAGTGAAAATTGATACAATTTCTATAACACTAATTCCATATAGGTGAAGAAGGGGGAAGCAAGTTGATATTAGGTAAAAAAAGGCGGATTGGAAGGGATATCGAGAAAATCGATGAAGGTGAAAAGCTTAAGCTTACCGAGAAGATTGAAGATAAGGATTTACTTCTCTACCTTGGTCTGACAAATGATTCAAATCCGCTGTATATTCAGCATGATTATGCATCCCAAACCGAATTCGACAAGCCGATTGTACCGACGATCATGTTAAATGGAATCATCACTTCCGCCATTTCAAAATACTTGCCAGGGCCAGGATCGCATATTACGGAACAGCATTTAACTTTCCCGAACCATGTGTATCACTATGAAACAATTAATTTTCTATTTGAAGTGATCCAAGTGGAAAAAGAGAAGCGGTTCATCGTAATTCAAATCGAGGCGACGAATGAAGATGGAAAAACAGTCATCTCTGGTACAGTATCAGTCATTCCTCCCTCGATCCGGGAAAATCTGACTTCTGATGCAATGGAAAACTTCTGATCATCTCTGTGCATATATAATAATGAAAGTTAGCATCTAAGGGGGACTTGGGATATCGTGCAGAAAATATTAATTGTAGACGATGAGCAGCCGATTCGTACATTATTAGACTACAATCTGAAACAGTCTAACTTTGAAACTATTATGGCCGCAGATGGTGAACAAGCAATATTGAAAGTGGAAAATGAAAATCCGGATTTAATTTTGCTTGATCTGATGCTGCCCATAATGGATGGCATAGAGGTGTGCAAGCTTCTGAGACAGAAGAATATCAATACTCCTATCATTATGCTGACAGCAAAAGGCGAAGAAACCGACAAAGTTTTAGGTTTGGAAATCGGGGCAGATGATTATATGACAAAACCGTTTAGTCCACGTGAAGTTGTTGCAAGAGTAAAGGCTGTCCTACGACGGAGCGGCGAGCGTACAGGCATTCATGAGGATGATGGGCAAGTATTGCGCACGGGTCCTATTACTGTGCATCCTGAACAGTACGAGGCTTTTCTAGACGAGAAACCTTTGGAATTCACACCGAAGGAATTTGAACTCCTCGTCTATTTTATACAAAATAAAAACCGGGTGCTCACTCGCGATCAATTATTGAGCGCGGTTTGGAATTATGACTTTGCAGGTGATACTCGGATCGTTGATGTTCATGTAAGTCATTTACGTGAAAAGATTGAAGAAAATACAAAAAAACCTATTTTTATTAAGACGGTTAGAGGGATTGGATATAAATTCGAGGAGCAAAAATTGAAATGAAAGGTCTTTATTCCAGACTTTTTATCGCTTTTGCAGTCATATTTTTGATTCTATTGACTGGTCTTGGGATTGTCCTTGGCCAGTTTTTTTATCTTATTGATCATGCAGTAACTTTGCAAGTTCAACAGAAATATTGGATTTTCCTAATAGTCATCTTGTTAATCACTTATTTTCTGTCTCTTGTCCTATGTGCCCGCATCCTCAGGCAATATGCAAAACCGACCGATTTAGTTACAAAAACTGCTGAGAAAATAGCTCGGGGGGATTATTTAGCGAGAACCCCGATTGAAGAGCTCGGGAATCATAATGAGCTTGGTATAGCAGTGAATCAGATTGCAAGGAATTTACAAGAAACATCAATCTTGCGAGCAATGGAGAAGGAACGTCTGAAAACATTGATTGAAAGTATGGGGAATGGCCTCCTTATGTTCGGAAGAGAAGGCTCTGTAAATTTATCAAATGGGGTATTTGAAAAAACTTTCGGATATAAGCGGGATGAACTGATTGGAAAAACTTTCATGGAGATCGGATTGCCTCAAGGTATCGAAAATTTAATTGAAGATGTATTCTTAACGGAACAAGTACATGAAAAGCAAATCCGGTCCGGTGAATACCATTTTAATGTTTATGGTGCGCCAGTTATAGGACGTCATGGCAATTGGCTCGGCATCATTGTAGTGACGCATGACATTACAAAGCTAGTGAGATTGGAGGAAATCCGTAAAGATTTCGTCGCGAATGTTTCACATGAGCTGCGCACACCAATTACTTCAATAAAAGGGTTTACAGAGACTTTAATGGACGGTGCAATAAATGATTCGGCTGCATCTACAGAATTCCTTGGAATCATCAAAAAGGAAAGCGATCGGTTGCATTTATTGATTGATGATCTATTAGAATTATCAGGAATCGAACGAGAAGGCTTCCAACTACAGTATCAGGAAGTGTTGATCTCAGATATCGTTGAAAGTGCGTTGAAAATTGTTTTCGGATTGCTCGAAAGAAAAAATATGAACACAATTATAAATATCCCGTCGGATATTGTTGTTGAAGCGGATTCCGACAGGCTTATCCAAGTAATGGTCAACTTATTGACAAACGCCATCAATTATTCAAAAGAAAATACGACCATTACAGTCAACGCATTTGAAACTACTAGTGAAGCCATCATCGAAGTAAAGGATGAAGGGATTGGAATTGATCGAACAGAGCTTCCGAGGTTGTTCGAACGTTTTTATAGAGTCGACCGTGCACGAAGCAGGGATTCTGGAGGTACTGGACTTGGACTCGCAATTGTTAAACATTTGATCGAAGCACATAGAGGGAAAGTGACTGTTGATAGTAAAGTAGGAGTTGGAACCACATTTACAATATACCTACCAAAAAAATCCGCTTAATGCGGATTTTTTTGAAACCTAATTCTCCTCCGACCGTATGTACAGATGATACATAGAAAAGGGGGAAGATGAAATGAGCACACGCCGAGCATCGGTAGCAGCCGGTCTTGTCATCGCTGGAGTATTATTGCTCATCGTTGCTTTTACGACATGGTATACGGTGGATGAATCTGAGCAGGCCATCGTTATCACTTTCGGAAAAGCAGATACGCCTGTAACGGAATCGGGTATGCATTTTAAGCTGCCTTGGCCGATCCAAAAAGTTGAGAAGCTATCAAAAGAGACGTTTAGTCTTCAGTTCGGATATAAGCAAGATCCGGATGGAACACTTGTTGCTTATGACAAGGAAACGAAAATGATTACTGGAGACGAATACATCGTGCTTGCAGATCTAGTAGTACAGTGGAAAATTACAGATCCCGAAAAGTATTTATTCAACTCGCAAAATCCACAGGAAATTCTACATGATGCGACTTCCGCTTCCATCAGATCAATTATCGGTAGTTCAACAATCGATGCAGCTTTGACAGATGGGAAAGCGGAAATTGAAGCGAAAACACGTGATTTATTAACATCGCTCATGACGAATTATGATATCGGAATTTCGATTCAAGGTGTCAAATTACAGGATGTTGAATTGCCTAATGCTGACGTTCGTGCCGCATTTACTGCAGTAACGGACGCACGCGAAACGAGAAGTACAAAAATTAACGAAGCCCAGCGCTATAAAAATCAACGCGAGAACGAAGCGAAGGGTGAAAAAGACGCCATTATATCCCGTGCTATCGGTCAGAAAACTGCCCGTATAGAGCAAGCGCGAGGGGACGTCGCCCTTTTCAACGACTTGCATGCAGAATATGAAAAAAGTAAAACGATCACCCGTCAAAGGTTAATAATTGAGACGATGGAGCAAGTACTGCCAAAAGCAAAAATCTATATTATGAATGATGACGGTGAAACATTGAAATACTTGCCGTTGCAACAAATGGAAAGCCAAACACCACCACCTGTTGAGCAGAAAACGGAAGGGGGCGGCAACTAATGACGAACGACAATAATCCATTCAAAAGTATTGAAGAGAAGTTTAAAGAAATGCAAAGTGGAAAACAGAAAAAGACACCAGGCGCAGAAAAAGTCATTACTCCGAAAAAGCCGTTCAATACGAGGAAGTTTGTAAGGAGAGCAATTACATTTACAGTGTTTTTTGCAATTGCAGTCATCCTTCTCGCCAATGTGTTCGTAGTGAAAGAAGGCGAATATCGAGTCGTGCGCCAATTCGGTGAAATTACGAGGATCATCAAAGAACCGGGATTGAATATGAAAATCCCATTCATCCAATCAGTGACAAGCTTGCCGAAAAATCAAATGACATATAATGTTTCTGAAGCGGAAATCAGTACAAAAGATAAAAAGCGTATTATCATTGATAATTATGCGGTGTGGAAAATAACAGATCCCGGTAAAATGATTTCCAATGCGCGAAACATTATTAATGCTGAAGCGCGAATGGAAGAATTCATCTATTCCGTCATACGGAACGAGATGGGACGATTGGATTACGTAGATGTCGTTAATGAAGAAAACTCAAAGCGAGGCAATTTGAACGACCTTATCACGAAAAAAGTGAACGAATTTCTTGATGAAGGTAATTTTGGCATCGAAGTGATTGATGTGCGGATTAAACGGATTGACCTTCCACAAGAAAATGAACAGTCGATTTACACGCGGATGATTTCAGAACGCGAGTCTACAGCACAAGATTATCTTTCTCAAGGGGATGCAGAGAAGAAAAGAGTAGAGGCGGAAACAGATAGGTTAGTCCAAGAGATGCTTGCGACTGCGAAAAAGGATGCAGCTATCATTCATGCCGAAGGGGAAGCAGAAGCTGCCAAAATCTATAACAATGCATTTTCTAAGGATCCTGAGTTCTACAACTTATATCGTACGTTGCAATCCTATGCACGTACAGTAGGCGACGACACGGTCATCATCATGCCAGCCGACTCTCCATATGCAAAAATACTGACAGGATACTTGGAATAATAAATGACGTCATTTTCATTTACTCTAGCCATCATGGTAAGATAAATGAAGATGACGTTTTTATCTTAAACAGAGGAATAGCCGTTTTTTTATAAGCGGTAGGATGAACGAACAAGGGAGTGGATGCAGGTGACTAAAAAGAAAATAGTACTGTTAGATGGAAATAGCTTGGCGTATCGTGCGTTTTTTGCATTGCCATTGTTGACGAATGACACTGGTATCCATACAAACGCGGTGTACGGGTTTACGATGATGCTGCAAAACATATTGGCAGAAGAAAAGCCGACACATATGCTCGTTGCTTGGGATGCGGGGAAGACAACCTTTAGGCATTCGACATTCAGTGAATATAAAGGCGGCCGTCAAAAAACTCCACCCGAGCTGTCGGAGCAATTTCCTTACTTGCGGAAACTGCTGAATGCCTATCAAATCCCTCAATATGAACTCGAGCAATATGAGGCGGATGATATTATCGGTACGTTAAGCAAGTCTGGAGACGAAGAAGGCGTAGAAGTCGTCATTATTTCTGGTGATAAGGACTTAACACAGCTCGCAAGCGATCATACAACAGTATGCATTACGCGAAAAGGGATTACAGATCTTGAAAAGTACACTCCTGAGCATGTCATGGAAAAGTACGGTATTACACCTCCTCAGATCATTGATATGAAGGGTCTGATGGGAGATGCTTCTGACAATATTCCAGGCGTGCCTGGCGTAGGTGAGAAGACCGCTCTTAAATTATTGAAGGAATACGGCACTGTCGAAAAAGTATATGAATCATTGGAATCCGTTTCAGGAAAAAAACTGAAGGAAAATTTGACGGAGAATGAAGAACAGGCATATATGAGCAAAAAACTCGCAACAATTGAAGTGGATGCGCCGATTGAAATTTCCATTGCAGATTTGACGTATTCTGGCCCTGACGAGGAAAATGTTAAAAAGATCTATGAGGAATTAAAGTTCAAAACATTACTTGAAAAAATGGAATCTCCAACTGAAACAGCTCCTATCTTAGAAATCGACGTTCAAATCGTCGAGGATACTGAAACGATGGAGCTTGCGGATGAAATGGCGATACATGTAGAAATGATGGATGAAAATTATTTGTCTACGGAAGTGACAGGCGTCAGTTTGACGGATGGCAAGCAAGCGCTGTTCATTCCAATTACAGTCTTGCAACAATCAGAACGACTAAAAGAGTGGCTTCGCGATGAAAATAAAAGGAAATTTACGACCGATTCTAAAGCAGCATACGCATCTTTACTGCGTTATGGCATCGAAGTGAATGGTTTCGAATTCGATTTATTATTGGCAACGTATATTGCGAATCCTTCCTCTTCATATACAGATGTTGCATCTGTTGCAAAGGAATTCAATTATTCTGATGTCCAGTCTGACGAATCGGTGTACGGGAAAGGCGCTAAAAAGTCATTGCCTAAGGAGAAGTTGCTTGCGGAACATGCTGGTAGGAAAGCTCAAGCCGTTTGGAAGTTAAAACCTGTCCTTGAAGAGAAGTTGCGTGAAAATGAACAGTTTGAATTGTATCGTGAGCTTGAAATGCCACTCGCAAAAATACTTGGGAAAATGGAATCTACAGGTGTTAAGACGGACTTGGGAATTCTTCAACAAATCGGTGTTCAGCTTTCTTCAAGGTTATCTGAACTTGAATCGATCATCTATGAAATGGCGGGACAACCTTTCAATATTAATTCTCCAAAGCAGTTAGGTGAGATCTTGTTCGAAAAAATTGGACTGACACCTATCAAGAAAACGAAAACGGGTTATTCGACTGCGGCAGATGTGTTGGAAAAACTTGAAAGCGAGCATGAAATCATCAGTTTCATTTTGACATATCGTCAGCTCGGAAAACTGAACTCAACTTATATTGAAGGATTATCGAAAGAAATCCACGAGGACGGAAAAATTCATACACGATTCCAGCAGGCATTGACGCAAACGGGCCGACTGAGCTCCATCAATCCGAACTTGCAGAATATCCCGATTCGGCTTGAGGAAGGCAGGAAAATCCGCGCGGCATTCGTTCCTTCAGAGCCGGGCTGGCTTATGTTTGCTGCCGACTATTCGCAAATCGAACTGCGTGTCCTTGCGCATATGTCCCAAGACGAAAAAATGATTTCCGCATTCCGGGAAGGGGAAGACATCCATACAAAAACAGCGATGGATGTATTCGGTGTTGATAAAGATGGCGTTTCGTCTGATATGAGGCGGACGGCAAAAGCTGTAAACTTCGGTATCGTTTACGGGATCAGTGATTACGGATTGTCCCAAAGCTTGAATATAACGCGTAAAGAGGCAGGTAAGTTCATTGGAACGTATCTCGAGACGTTCCCTGGTGTAAAGCGATACATGGAAGATATCGTCTCTGAGGCGAAGATGAAAGGCTATGTAGTCACGATGATGAATAGACGAAGATACTTGCCTGATATTACGAGCTCGAATTTCAATTTGCGAAGCTTTGCTGAAAGAACGGCTATGAATACGCCGATACAAGGGACTGCTGCCGATATCATTAAGAAGGCGATGATTGATATGGACGCAAGATTGAAAGAAGAGAATATGCAAACACGAATGCTCCTTCAAGTGCATGATGAATTGATTTTTGAAGCGCCTGAAGAAGAACTTGAAAGACTGAAGAAAATCGTACCGGAAGTAATGGAATCTGCATTGGCGCTCGATGTTCCATTGAAAGCGGAGTGGGCGTTCGGATTCTCCTGGTACGAAACGAAGTGAGGAATGGAAATGCCAGAACTGCCAGAAGTTGAAGGTGTCGTTCGCGAATTGTCGCCTGCTTCCATTGGCCGGACGATTTCTGAAGTGCATGTGTCCGATATTATAAGAAAATCCAAGGAGCTAGGTAAAGAAGCAATCGTCAAAGGGAAAACTCTTGAAGACTTTATTGAAGAGCTAGCAGAAATGACGGTAGTGGATGTCACTAGAAGAAGTAAATATATTTATTTTCATTTAGAAAAGGAAGGTCTGCCATACTTGCTCGTCAGCCATCTCGGAATGACGGGTGCTTGGTTCGTTGTAGATTCCTTGGAAGACATCACAGAGAAGAAATTCAAGAATCATATCCATGTCGTCCTGAACATGGCAGACGGAGGATTGCTCGTCTATTCCGACATCCGCCGATTCGGGGAACTGCGGCTACTGCAGAAGGAAGAGGATTATTTGCCATTGCTGAACATGGCTCCTGAACCTTTTGACGAATTCGCCATCAACCATTTCCTATCCATGGCATCAATACAGAAATATGCAAGGAAACCTATCAAAGAAGTGATAATGGATGGCCATGTCATTTCGGGTTGCGGTAATATTTATGCGACAGAAGCGCTTTTTCGAATGAAAATCCATCCCGGACGAGCTACGGAGAGGATCAGCGAAAAAAGGAAACGAGAATTGTTTCAGGAAATCGTAGTTGTCCTGCAAGAGAGCATTGATGCGGGAGGAAGCTCCATTTCGGATTATCGGAATATTAACGGGGAAGCTGGAACGATGCAAACCCGTTTGAAGATGTATGGAAAGAAAGTGTGTGGGACATGTGGCAGAGAAACGAAAAGCATGAAAATTGCTGGAAGGACATCAGTTTATTGTCCGCAATGCCAAAGGTGAGGGAAGGTTGATGTCAATGATCATCGGTCTAACGGGAAGTATTGCAACTGGTAAAAGTACCGTGTCGCGAATGTTAAAACAAAAGGGGTATCCGATTGTTGACGCAGATGAAATTTCAAGGTTAGTAGTAGAACCTGGAAGCCCAGTTCTTACGAGTATCGCGGAAACATTTGGTTCTGATATCCTTCTGCCGGACGGGTCGCTGAACAGGGGAAAACTCGGTAGTCTCATTTTCAATGATGAGGAAAAGCGAAAAAAGTTGAACGGAATTATCCACCCCGCTGTACGAAAAGAAATGTTGCGACAAAAGGAAGAATGGTTGGAGAAAGGTTTTAACACGATTATTATGGATATTCCGCTCTTATTTGAAAGTAAACTCCAATCATATGTGGATAAAATTATCGTCGTTTCAGCAGCACCTGCCGTTCAAAGAGAACGTCTAATAGCTAGGAATGGCTATTCACAAGATGAAGCGGAGGCCCGTATCAATTCTCAGCTTTCAATATTGGAAAAGGAAAAATGCGCAGATGCAGTCATTGACAATAACGGATCAATGGAAGAGACTGAAAATCAGCTGGATGAATTATTGATTAAATGGAATGCTGTCAAATAAAACTATTCTCTGAAAAGTAGAACATTGTTATTTTGTTCACAAACTCTTTGCACCCGGTTAAATTGTGCTATACTAATTATCGGATAAAGGATAAAAAGTATATAACATTACGCGGGAGGATTTTTTCATGACTACTTCGATAGCGATAAACGGTTTTGGACGGATTGGACGCATGGTATTCCGTCAAATTATCACGAAGGATGACGTTGCTGTAGTTGCAGTGAATGCATCGTATCCGGCAGAAACTCTAGCTCATTTGATTAAGTATGACACAAATCACGGAGTTTTTGATGGTGAAGTCGTTGTGGAGGAAAATGCTCTTGTTGTCAACGGAAAGCGTGTCCAACTAATAGCGGAGCGCGACCCATCCAAATTGCCTTGGAAAGAGCTTGGTGTCGACATCGTCATTGAAGCGACGGGAGTCTTCAATGAACGTAGTAAAGCTGCCCTTCATTTGGAAGCCGGAGCTAAGAAAGTCATCTTGACTGCTCCAGGGAAAAATGAGGATGTAACGATTGTGTTAGGTGTGAATGATGACAAGCTTGATATTAATAAACATGATGTCATTTCAAATGCAAGCTGCACGACAAACTGCCTTGCACCGGTTGCAAAAGTGTTGAATGATTCATTCGGCATTGAAAACGGGTTGATGACAACTGTTCATGCTTATACAAACGATCAGAAAAACTTGGATAACCCGCATAAGGACCTTCGCCGTGCACGCTCTTGTGCTCAGTCGATCATCCCGACCTCGACAGGTGCTGCAAAAGCACTTTCGCTCGTATTGCCTGAGCTTGAAGGGAAAATTCACGGTATGGCTTTACGTGTACCGACTCCGAACGTGTCATTGGTCGACCTCGTCGTTGATGTGAAAAAAGATGTAACAGTGGAAGAAGTGAATGAAGCATTCATTAAGGCAGCAGAAGGTCCAATGGCAGGAATCCTTCGTTTCACGACTGAACCACTCGTATCGATTGACTTCAACACAACAACAGAGTCTGCGACGATAGACGGTCTTTCAACAATTGTCATGGGTGATCGCAAAGTAAAAGTGCTTGCTTGGTATGACAATGAATGGGGCTATTCTGCACGTGTTGTTGAATTGGCTATTAAAGTAGGAAATGAATTGAAATCCAAAGTGAATTCATAATTGGAAAATGAAAAACGTCCAAGTCGATAACTCGGCTTGGACGTTTTTTCTTTTTGATTGATTATTAATTTTAATATTCTGTAAACACTATTGATTTCCGTTCCGATCGGATGCTTTCCGCGGGCACGGCTTCAGCCAATCGAACAGCGAAGGGTTCGATTTGCCGTATTTCTGCGTTCTTTGCAGAAATTAAGGCATCCCATAGTTGTGCTCGCAACGCTACGCTTTTGCTCGCAAAAGCCGTTCTTCGTTACGGCTTTCGTTGCGGGGTCTTCAGCTCGCGCTATTCCCGCAGGAGTCGCCGATCTCCACTCCAATCAATTGGCATATACTTGAAATTCAAAGCTGTATGGTAATTGTAAAGACATGAAGAGGTAAATCACTCGTTAGTTGAACAAGTTGAGACTGAAAAAATTTTCTGCTAACGTATTCATTTTGTCTGGTTTTTCCACAACAGTCCAATGACCGCAATTCTCAATTCCGATTAATTTTGCATGTGGTATATACATTATTAATAATTCTTTAATTTTTGCTGGTGTTATAATGGCGTTCTACGGGTTTAAACTTTTGGAAAATATTTCTGTTGATTGGAGTGGAAGGCGCCGACTCCTGTGGGATTAGCGGGACAGGTAAGACCCCGCAGTGGAGCAAAGCGACCGAGGAGGCTTACCGCCCGCCCCACGGAAAGCGTGCGCCTGGAACGGAAATCAATACTGCCAAGATTTCACTTTTTAAAAGCCCATAACAACTTGATTGATTATTAATGAATCCCTTTCGATTTTTTTGATGAACTTCTGTTATAATCAATATACTATACGGAAATGCGGAGGAAGCAGAAAATGATATGTCCAGCTTGTCATTATAATGGCACCCGGGTCATCGATTCTCGACCTGCCGAAGAGAATCGATCCATCCGAAGACGCCGTGAATGTGAGAGATGCGCATTCCGATTCACGACATTTGAAAAAGTGGAAGAAATGCCGCTCATCGTAGTGAAAAAGGATGGCACACGGGAAGAATTCAGCAGTGAAAAGTTGTTGAGAGGGCTCATCCGAGCATGTGAAAAGCGCCCAGTTGACCTCGAAGCAGTAAAAAACATTGTATATTTAATAGAAAAAGAATTAAGAAGTTCAGGGACCGTTGAGATTGATTCTAAGGACGTCGGCGAAATGGTCATGGAAAAATTGGCAGATGTCGATGAAGTTGCGTATGTCCGGTTTGCATCAGTCTATCGACAATACAAAGATATAAACGTATTTATCGAAGAACTGCAAAACTTGCAGAAGAATAAAGATGAGAATTGATTTTGAATAAAGGAAAAAAGGAGTTCCGACAATATGCTTTACCAAGAATTACAACCAGTCGATACGTTCACGATCAAATTGTCTCATCCATTTTCGGATTATGACCGGCAACTCCTCACATTGTTTTACCAACCATTGATCGGCCCTGACGCTATGAGTCTTTTCATGTCACTATGGGCTGATGCGGAACGAAATAAGGAAAATGAGTTTAATCATTATTACTTAATGAATTTATTAACAATGCCGTTAGTGAAAGTGTTTGAAGCGAGAATCTCCCTCGAGGCGATCGGCTTGCTGCGTACATACTGCAAACAGGAGGATCAGGATCGTGCGTTCTGCTACGAATTGCTGCCGCCCATGGATGCAAAGTCGTTTTTCGAAGACCCGCTTTTGTCCACTTTCCTTTTCAGCAAGATTGGCGAGCAGGCATACCGGAGTTTAAGAAATCGATTCACGGTAGTAGATCCGATCGATGAACAATACAAGGAAGTATCTCGTACATTTTTGGATGTTTTCAAACCTATCCGTTACAGTGCAGCCGAAGGGATGGAAGAGGGCGGTCATATGATGGGGCGCAATGAATCAACGGGAATTCCTTTCGCTTATTCCGACTTCGATTTCAATTTATTTCGTTCGGGACTTTCCGAACAGATGGTACCGAAATCCTCCCTCGCTACAGTGTCGAAAGAATTAATTGAGAAATTGGCGTTTCTTTATTCATTGACACCACTTGATATGCAGAAAGTCGTCATGATGGCGCTAGATGCAAACAGTATGCAGATTCCGGAAGATCGACTTCGAAAGGCTGCGGTTGATTATTACAAGATCAACATTTCGCGAAACGTTCCTACTGTTGAAAAGATATTCAAGAATGTCGAACCTGCAAAAGAGAATGAGCCAAAATCACGAGAAGACGAACTCTTATTTTATTTGGAAAATACATCACCACGTGAAATGCTGCGACATTTAAATGGAAAAGAACCTTTTCCTGTCGATCTCCAATTGGCGGAAAGGCTTATTAACACTCATGGATTGTCCGTCGGCGTCGTAAACGTTTTATTGCAATATATGATTTTACGGAACGACGGAAAGATCACGAATAATTTTGCAGAACGGATTGCCTCGCATTGGTCGAATAAAAAAGTGGAAACTGCCAAAAAGGCAATGGAGTTATCCCGTACCGAGCACGATCAATATATGAAGTGGTTGAATGAAGGGAAGAAGAAACCAGCCAGCCGGAAGCCTACAAGGGAAGAGAAGGTGCCTGAATGGTTTTACAAGAAAGAAGAAACGGAACAGCATGAACCGAAAAACGAGGCAGATTCAGATATTGATGAAAAAAGACGTCAGCTGCTAGCGAAACTGGATGCTATGAGAAGCGAGGTGAAATAAAGTTGGAAAGAATCGGAAATACATTGAAGCGAGTAATGAACGCTTCAGAACTGACAGCAAGATACGAGCAATTACGGAATGAAGTGATGGAGTCCGAAGGCGTCCAACAGTTCATTTCCGAGAATTCGAGTGAGATCGATAAAACAGTTGTCGATAAAAGTTTAGGGAAATTATACGAATATACAACAGCTTCTCACAACTGTGAGAAATGCCCGAACGTTGAAGGCTGCATAAACGTAATGAAAGGATTTGAGCCAAAACTAATCCTCAGTCAAGGATTCATTGATCTTGATTACGTCAAATGTCCGAATAAATTGGTCGAAGACGAACGTCGTAATGTATCCAATATGATTGATAGCATGTATATGCCGAAGGATGTCATGGAAGCCCGATTGCATAATGTAGATTTGGAGCATGACAATAGCCGAATCATTGTCGTGGAGGCAGCTGCTCAATTTTTGAGTGAAATAAGTGAAACAGGAGAACTTCCGGAACGTGGGCTTTACATTTACGGTCCATTTGGAACGGGGAAATCCTTTATACTTGGTGCACTCGCTAATGAGCTTGCCAATCTTCGAATCCGGACAGTTGTCGTTTATATACCGGAATTCCTTCGGGAAATGAAACAATCTATCCAAGACCAGACGTTGAATGAAAAAATTGACTTCGTAAAAAAAGCGAAAGTACTTATGCTCGATGATTTTGGAGCGGAGTCCATGTCTGCTTGGGCACGTGATGAAGTGATTGGAACGATTTTGCAATATCGAATGGCAGAAAAGCTTCCGACCTTCTTCACTTCCAATTTCAATTTTGATGAGCTGGAGCATCATTTGACGTACACGCAACGGGGTGAAAAAGAAGCGGTTAAAGCAGCGCGCATTATGGAACGGATCAAGACAATCTCCAAACCAGTTCAATTGAAAGGCAAAAACCGAAGAAACGTGTAAGTTGACTTTCGCCACTTGCAATTGTCTGTAACTTTCCTTATACTAATGGATATCATATTTGAAAATGTGTTGAAGAGGACATGAATCGGTTCTTCTACTTACAGAGATCAGGGTCATTTGGCTGGAAGCCCTGAAGTGCAGAGGATCGATTTACCACCTTGGAGCAGCATCGGTGAACCATTTACATAGCCGATGACGGACCCCGGCCCGTTAGCCGTTTCAAGCTTCATCTTTCCGGTTGTATGGCCGGATGGAAGGAAGAAGGGTGGAACCACGAGCAACAGCCTCGTCCCTTTACCGGGATGGGGCTTTTTTTGTTCAAAAAAATTAGCAAGGAGTGTTTGTAATGGAAGAGAATATTCAATTGAAATTTCCAGATGGTGCGATAAAGGAATTTCCAAAAGGCACAACAACAGAAGAAGTAGCAGGCTCCATCAGCCCGGGGTTACGAAAAAGCGCTCTCGCTGGTAAAATTGGCGACCAGCTCATCGACTTGAAAACACCGATTGAAAAGGACGGTGATATTGCAATCATCACACCGCAATCACCGGAAGCGCTCGAAATCCTGCGTCACAGTACTGCCCATCTATTAGCTCAAGCAGTAAAAAGAAAATTCCCAGACGCAAAACTAGGAATCGGTCCGGTCATCGACAATGGCTTCTACTATGACATTGATTCACCAACGCCAATCACAGCTGAAGACCTTCCTGAACTTGAAAAGGAAATGAAACGAATCATCGGCGAAAATCTTCCGATCACACGAATTGACGTATCTCGCGAAGAAGCCGAAAAACGATTTAAAGAAATTGACGATCCCTACAAGCTTGAACTATTGGAAGCAATTCCTGAGGGCGAACAAGTTTCCATTTACGAACAAGGTGAATTTTTCGACCTTTGCCGCGGTATCCATGTCCCTTCGACAGGTAAGCTGAAAGAGTTTAAATTATTGAGCATCGCGGGCGCTTACTGGCGCGGAGATTCGAAAAATAAAATGCTTCAGCGGATATACGGAACAGCCTTCTTCAAAAAGGACGAGCTCCAAGAACACTTGCGTATGCTCGAAGAAGCGAAGGAACGCGACCATCGTAAAATCGGGAAAGAATTGAATTTATTCACGAACTCTCAAAAAGTCGGTCAAGGTCTTCCGCTATGGTTGCCAAAAGGCGCAACAATTCGTCGTATTATAGAACGTTATATCGTCGATAAAGAAGTGAAGCTTGGGTACGACCATGTCTACACACCAGTTCTCGGAAGTGTTGAGCTCTACAAAACATCCGGTCACTGGGGACACTATCAAGACGGCATGTTCCCTGTCATGAGCATGGATAATGAGGACCTCGTTCTCCGTCCAATGAATTGCCCACACCATATGATGATCTACAAAAACGGCATTCACTCTTATCGTAACTTGCCGATCCGCATTGCTGAGCTTGGTACGATGCACCGTTATGAAATGTCTGGTGCGTTATCCGGTCTCCAACGTGTACGTGGTATGACTTTGAATGATGCGCATATCTTTGTTCGCCCTGATCAAATCAAGGAAGAATTCAAACGTGTCGTTCAGCTCGTCATCGATGTGTATAAAGACTTCAATATTACAGATTACTCATTCCGTTTATCGTACCGCGATCCGGAAGACACTGAAAAATATTTTGACGATGACGAAATGTGGGAACGCGCACAAAGCATGCTGAAAGAGACGATGGATGAAATGGGTCTTCCGTACGTCGAAGCCGACGGCGAAGCTGCCTTCTACGGTCCGAAACTCGACGTACAAGTGAAGACAGCAATCGGCATGGAAGAGACACTTTCAACTGTCCAACTTGACTTCCTTCTACCTGAACGTTTCGATCTCACATATGTTGGGGAAGACGGCAAGCAGCATCGTCCAGTCGTTATCCACCGAGGCGTCGTTTCTACAATGGAAAGATTCGTTGCATTCCTGATCGAAGAATATAAAGGCGCATTCCCAACATGGCTTGCACCAGTTCAAGTCGAAGTAATCCCGGTATCACCTGAAGCCCATTTCGATTATGCAAATGAAGTGAAAGAAAAACTAGTAGCAGAAGGATTCCGTGTAGATCTTGATAGCCGTGATGAAAAGATTGGTTATAAAATCCGTGAAGCACAAGTCCAAAAAATCCCTTACATGCTCGTCTTAGGAGACAAAGAAGTAGAATCCGGCGAAGTGAACGTAAGAAAATACGGCGAACAAAAATCAGAAAGCATGCCATTTGAAGATTTCGTGAAGCTAATAAAAGCTGACGTATCACACGATAATTAATAATTATGGTTATTGAATGGCGTTTTAAAGTTTAAAAAATGACTAGGTATCCATCGTGTTGATTAATAGGAATTACCGTTGATTGAAGCGGAAGGTGGCGACTCCTGGGGGATTAGCGGGACAGGTGAGACCCCGCAACGTAGCGAAGCGAAGTGAGGAGGCTCACCGCCCGCCCCCCGGAAAGCGTCCACCTGAAGCGGAAATCAACCGTTGTAAATTTATATGTTGACAATCAATATTCAAGATGATAGACTTATTAAGGTTAATGAATACAGTTTGTGGTATAAGAAGGAGCTGCCCGCTTCTCACCTGATCGACGCATACCGTTGTTGACAGGTCAGCACATGAGTGAACGTGCCGTGCATGCTAATGCACGTACACATAAGCGGGTAGACAAAAGTTACTTTTGTCTACTTTTTTTATTGTCCGGCTCTTATAAAACGAATGAACTATGGGACCGTCGGATTGCTGGACGGTGTACCCAAACCGTGTATTCGCGAGACAACATTCGGAGGTGGATTACTATTAGCAAAGACATGTACGTAAATGAGGGCATCCGTGCCCGCGAGCTTCGCCTTATTGACCACAATGGTGACCAGCTTGGAATCAAATCACGCAACGAGGCTCTTGAAATCGCAGCGCGTGCAAATTTGGATCTTGTCCTAGTCGCACCAACAGCAAAGCCACCAGTAGCCCGTGTAATGGACTATGGTAAATTCAAGTTTGAGCAACAAAAGAAAGAACGTGAAGTGAGAAAGAACCAAAAAATCATCAACGTCAAAGAAGTGCGCCTAAGCCCAACAATTGACGAACATGATTTTCAAACAAAACTTCGCAACGGTATCAAATTTCTACAGGCAGGGGACAAAGTTAAAGCGTCCATCCGGTTCCGTGGTCGTGCAATTACGCACAAGGAAATTGGACAACGTGTCTTAGACCGGTTTGCAGAAGAATGCAAGGAATTCTCAACGGTTGAAGTTAAACCGAAAATGGAAGGACGGAGCATGTTCCTAATACTTGCCCCGACTGCCGAAAAAAAGTAACGCGAACGATTTAGGAGGAACAGATCATGCCAAAAATGAAAACTCACCGCGGATCCGCAAAACGTTTCAAGAAAACTGCAACTGGTAAAGTGAAACGCGGCCGTGCATACACAAGTCACCTTTTTGCCAACAAGTCTACTAAAGCGAAACGCCACTTGCGTAAAGCTGCACTTGTTTCTTCAGGCGACTACAAACGTATCCGTGAAATGATCACTTACATGAAATAATCTTTGAACCATAACACATTCTTTAGGAATAGCAGGAGGTAATGAACTATGCCACGCGTAAAAGGTGGAACAGTGACGCGCAAGCGCCGTAATCGAGTATTGAAATTAGCCAAAGGTTACTTTGGTTCAAAACATAGACTTTACAAAGTAGCAAACCAACAGGTCATGAAATCATTCAACTATGCATACCGTGACCGCCGTCAGAAAAAACGTGACTTCCGTAAACTTTGGATTACACGTATCAACGCGGCAGCACGTATGAATGGTCTTTCATACAGCACATTGATGCACGGTCTTAAATTGGCTGGCATCGAAGTAAACCGCAAAATGCTTGCTGATCTTGCAGTAACAGATGCACAAGCATTTGCACAACTTGCAGAAACAGCGAAAAAATCAGTTGCAAAATAAGTGATTGATCAACTAAAAGCCTCGCGCCGTTAATCGGCGGCGAGGCTTTTTCTGTTGGGGGAAAATAAAAAAGAAAACTTCTAAACTTACTATAGTTCTTCTTCCTAAGTCCAATCAATAAAGTGTAGAATAGGAAGTAGGGAGTTGAATATATGAATAGTATGATGATCACTTGGATCATATTTATATCAATCTGGTCCTTCATAATGATGGGCTATGATAAGAAACAATCAAAGAAGCGAGCACGCAGAGTGCCAGAAAAGACATTATGGCTATTTGCCATCGTCGGCGGTGGGATCGGTTCGTATTTGGGTATGATGGTATTCAGCCATAAAACAAGACACACAGAATTCCGGATTGGTTTTCTACTGCTCGCATTAATCTACATAGGCGTTATCATCTATCTTCTAGGCATCGATCCATTCGGCGTGAATCGTGCATAAAGGAAATAAGAAAAGCCCGCTCTTCAACGGGCTTTCATCAATTCTTCAATTGGATTTTTCCAGCTGATTTCAGCTTTTGGATAATTGGAAGTGATCTCGGAGGATAAGAAATAAAAATCATCTTTCGTAAAGCCTTGAAGCTTCGTTTCATCTTTGACCCAAACGAAAATAGAAACGACATCAAAGGAGTCTTCCGTAGTTCCTAAATATTTTTCACCTTCAAAGAGGGCACCTTTATATGTGATAAAGAAGTTTTTTCTTACATTTTTTACATCATCATAAAAGTAATATTGCTCTTTTTCATACGCCTCGTCCAATTTTCGCTTCGGATCCAATAAATAGCGGATACCGCGATAAAATAAATAGACGATGAATGCAATAATAACAAAGCGGATCAGTAATCCCATAACAGCATCCCCTCACAAAAATAGATATAGTCTTCTACTTATACGGGCGAGAATCGGTTTGGTTTCAAGATATTTAAAATTTTGGAGGTTTTTTTATGGAGTTGACGACATTATTTACGATGCAGCGTGAATTGGATACATACATCCAAACGAATCAAGTTGTAAACAAGGATGTTTTCAAAGAAAAAGGGTTGGCCCTTCTTGTTGAACTTGCAGAGCTAGCTAATGAAACAAGATGCTTTAAATTTTGGAGTGCAAAGGGACCTTCAGAACGAGAAGTTATTTTAGAAGAATATGTGGACTCCATTCATTTTCTCTTGTCACTCGGCATCGAAAAAGATTTGGATGGATTGAAAGTATGGCCAGAAGGCGAAGTTGAAGGCGATTTGACGAATGTCTTTTTGCAGACAATCAGCTCTATCCAACAGTTTTTATTGAAAACTGATATGGAAAGTTATGAAAATGTATGGATTCATTATGGAGCAATAGCGAACAGGATTGGTATTTCTTATAGTGAAATAATGAAGGCCTATTTGGAAAAGAACGAGGAAAATTACAAACGCCAGCAAACTGGCTATTAATAATTTGATAGAAAAATAAATTAAGATTGACAGAAGGAACTAAGAAAAATAATATAGAGATAAGTAAATAGGAGGAGGCATCAGCGTGAACGATTGGAGTAAAGAAGACTTTGGTATTAGATTAAAGGCCCTGAGAGAGCAAAGAGGCCTATCAATGATGGCGTTTGGAGCGGCAATCGGCACATCCGCCAGCAGAATCAAAGATTGGGAGAAAGGTAAAAATGCCCCTTCCGCTGCATGGATTGCAAAGATATCCGAGAGATTCAATATCTCTACAGATGAGTTGATTTTAGGAGACCCTAAAACTTCACGCGCATTCACTGCAAGCGGTTCTTCAAACGTCGATATGCTTTATGAACGGCTGCGTGAAAATTTGATTATCGCTAAAGAAGTGGATGAGCAGGACGAAAAACTAGATCAGCTATATAGCACTCTAGATGCGGAGAATAAAGAACGCTATCGGAGTGGCAGAGGAAGAAGGCTTGCTGAGCGAGAACTTCTATCCATTTTAACTGAATTACCGAAAAAGGACGTACTCGAATTATTGGAGCTCGCAAAAATAAAGAAACGTTGGCAGTAAGCTGAATGCCTGTACGAAAAAGAAGGAAACGCAACGGCATCCTATTATTCTTCATTCTCATATTGCTATTTGGACTTTATTTATATAAAGAGAATACGACCATAGGAGTGACCTTCGTGGAGCTCGAAGCTCCCGGTCTTCCGAATAGCTTTAATAATTATCGAATTGTTCAACTGTCAGATATCCATGACTCGATGTTTGGGGATAATCACTCAGATTTAGTAAGTAAAGTGAAATTATTATCGCCAGATGCCATTTTCATTACTGGAGATTTTATTGATCGGAACCGTTATGATCTTGAGCAAAGTTTGGAAATCGTCAAGCAACTGCATGATGTAGCACCATTCTATTTCGTTACCGGCAATCATGAAATTTCTACAAATGACGAAAAGCACATAAAAGATGAACTATCTGGATTAGGCGTGCAAGTTTTAACAAATGAATCGATGACAATTGCAAGCGAAGAAGGGGAACAGATTGTTATATCCGGGATTGAAGATCCATTGTCCAGCAATCTCGTTGAAGAGACGTATGTTGAACAAGTCATAGATTATGCATTAAAAGATGTCCAGGATGATCTGTTCAAAATCCTTTTATCGCATCGACCTGAACAGTTCAACGTATACGTTGACCGGCAAATAGATCTCGTTTTCAGTGGGCATGCCCATGGCGGCCAAGTTCGGATTCCGGGCATTGGAGGCTTAGTAGCTCCTGGTCAAGGATGGTTCCCTAAATTCACATCAGGTATCCATGAAATGGATGGAACAACTATGATCGTAAGTCGCGGCCTCGGAAACAGCATCGTTCCCATACGAGTGTTTAATCGCCCGGAAGTAGTTGTCGTAACTTTGAAATCATCAAATGAATAGCTAGCTGTAGACGCAAAGGAGATCTATTCTTTGCGTTTTTTTTTCATTATTATGAATGTGATAATTATTGGCGGATGTTGTATGATAGAATAGTATATAATTCATAGAATATTTTAAACGGGAGGTTGTTGTGTGAAGGCGTTCATTCATGTAAATGGTCAATTGGAAATAGATGAGATGGAAGAGCCGATTGCAAGTAATGGTGAAGTCGTCGTAGCACTTCATGCCGCGGGGATGAATCGAAGGGATATTAAAATACCTGATCGCCGCGGGGATGTAAAGGAACCGTTAATTCTTGGTTCCGATGGCGCTGGTGTCATCGAGTCTATCGGGGAAGGGGTAGACAATTGGGAGATTGGTGATGAAGTGATCATTAATCCATCTTTACGTTGGTTTACACAAAGTGCTGCACCTCCTGCAGAATTTGATATTTTAGGTATGCCGGACAACGGAACATTCGCAGAGAAAATTGTTATTCCTGCTGAACAGATTGAGAAAAAACCTGCGAATCTTTCAATGGATGAAGCGTCTGTTTTAGCGTTAGCAGCATTGACAGGATACCGGGCATTATTTACGCAAGGCGAGTTGAAAAAGGGCGATACGGTCTTTATTCCGGGAGCGGGAAGCGGTGTCGCGACATATATGATTCAGTTTGCCAAAAATGTTGGGGCGCGCGTCATCGTCAGTTCGCGGGTTGAAGAGAAACGACAGAAAGCGCTAGAGCTTGGCGCTGATTTGGCAATTAATACGAACGGTGATTGGAAAGAGGACCTAGCGAATGAAACAATCGATCTCGTAATCGAAAGCGTTGGAAGAGCAACATTTAACCGTTCGTTGGAAGTATTGAAACAGGGCGGAAGAATTGTTGTATTTGGCGCAACGACCGAGGACGTCGTCGAGCTGGATTTACGGAAGTTTTTCTACGGACAATACCAGCTATTTGGCTCGACGATGGGAAGCCGGGATGAGTTGCGGGCAATGTTGAAGCATGTTGAAGAATTCGGCATTCAACCTGTCATTGACAAAGTATATCGTCTCGAAGATGGTTTGGAAGCATTCAAGGCGCTGGAAAACAGCGAGCAGTTTGGAAAGCTTGTATTGCGCATAGAAAAATGAGCAGCTTTGGGGTTTTTATTATAAAATCATTTTGTATTAGCATGTATTGATAAAAGAAGGGTGTGGCCATTTTGACTGAAAAAGCAAAACCATTAACGGACTTAGCAATCGCTGCTTCTGCTGTGATGCAGCCAATAGCGGATATCGCAAGAAAAGTGGGGATTCCCGAAGAGGCGGTTGAACCCTATGGACGATACAAAGCAAAAATCGATGTATCTAAATTGCCGGCTACGAAATCATTCGGAAAAGTCGTTCTTGTAACAGCGACAAGCCCGACGCCTGCAGGTGAAGGGAAATCAACAGTGACTGTTGGCCTTGCGGATGCGTTAGCAAGATTAGGAGAAAATTCGATGATCGCTCTCCGCGAGCCTTCCCTCGGACCCGTTATGGGTGTGAAGGGCGGCGCTGCGGGCGGTGGGTACGCACAAGTATTGCCGATGGAAGAAATCAATTTGCATTTTAATGGCGATATCCATGCGATCACAACTGCAAATAATGCACTAAGTGCGATGATTGATAATCATATTCATCAAGGAAATGCATTGCGGATTGACCCGCGCAGGATTACCTGGAAGCGTGCAATGGATATGAATGATCGTGCATTGCGCCACATCACTATTGGTCTAGGGGGTCCCGGACAAGGTGTACCGCGGGAAGACGGCTTCGATATTACAGTAGCTTCTGAAATTATGGCAGTATTCTGTTTGGCAACAAGTTTAACTGACTTGAAAGAGCGTCTATCACAAATGGTAATCGGATATACGTATGAAAAGGAAGCTGTTACCGTAAGGGATTTAGGCGTAGAAGGTGCTTTGACACTTCTATTGAAAGAAGCATTCAAGCCGAATCTCGTTCAGACGATTGAAGGGACCCCTGCTTTAATTCATGGCGGACCTTTCGCAAATATAGCACATGGCTGCAACTCGTTAATGGCTACAAATACAGCTAGAAAATTGGCTGATATCGTTGTAACGGAGGCAGGATTCGGATCCGATCTAGGCGCTGAGAAATTCATGGATATTAAAGCACGAAAAGGTGGATTTGCCCCGGATGCTGTCGTACTTGTGACAACGATTCGTGCTTTGAAAATGCACGGAGGGGTTGCGAAGACGGATCTTGGAAAAGAAAATGTTCAAGCTGTCACGGAGGGAATTGTCAATCTAGAAAAGCATGTGGAAACTGTCCGTTCTTTCGGCGTGCAGCCTGTCGTAGCATTAAACCGCTTCATTACAGACTCCGCTGCAGAACTTGACTTCATTATGAATTGGTGCGCTTCAAAAGGTGTTCGAGCAGCTGTAACGGACGTTTGGGGGCAAGGGGGGGCTGGCGGCCAGGAACTAGCGAAACAAGTTCTCGAGCTGTTAGAAGAGCCAAATAATTTTGCTCCCCTTTATGATGTAGAGCAGCCGGTCATTGATAAAATTACGGCGATTGTCCAAAAGGCATATGGCGGAAAAGGAGTAATCCTTACAGAGAAAGCGAGAAAGGACTTATTGCAAATCGAACAGAATGGGTGGGATATCCTGCCGGTCTGCATGGCGAAAACGCAATACTCTTTCTCAGATGACCCTAAGAAGCTTGGAAGACCTACTGATTTTATGATTACAATTCGTGAAATCATTCCGAAGCTTGGCGCAGGTTTCCTCGTTTGTCTGACGGGGGATATTATGACGATGCCGGGATTGCCGAAAAAACCGGCGGCCCTTCAAATGGATATCGACGAAAAAGGAAATGCGATTGGCCTCATGTAATCGCTTCTATAGCAATAAAGTCAAAGAGCTGTCACTTTTTACAAGTGATAGCTCTTTTATTTAGATTAAATAGGTAAAATAGCATGGTGATTTGGAAGAGTATGGGCTATAATGATTCAAAGGAATTGAGAGTGGAAAGGGTACGATAAGTGTGTTCAATAACTTCAGATGGAAATTGACGATTGTCCTGATTGTGTTTTCGCTTATTCTTTCATTGTTTATAGCGTTATTTGACTATAACAAGTTACGGAAAACTGTCTTAGAGGCTCAAGACACGAAGATTTCCATGATAGAGGACAAAGTAGTTAAAAACCTAGCAACAATCGATAAAGTATATGACTTATTTGATGAACAGACTGCGGAAAAGATGAAATCATATTCAAAGGAGCTTCTTGAAAAATATAAGGAAGAGCCCGATTTCCGAAAATGGGATTTCACATCGTTAAAAGAGCAATATAAAATGGACATATTTATTCTCAATGATAAAAATACGGTCATACATAGCAGCTTCACTGAAGATATTGGATTGGATTTCCAAGAATGTTGTCCGGGATTTTCTAGTCTGTTGGATGAAAGGCGAGTAGGCGACTCGTTTACAGCTGATGGAATGGATATTCAATCGAAAACAGGGGAAGTTAAAAAGTTCAGTTATACACCTACGCCGGATCATAAGTATTTAATTGAGTTAGGGTTTCTACTAGAAGACCATGAGATTTTTAGGCAATTCAATTTCCTGCAAACAATTGATGAACTCGTCCAAGAATATGATGATATTAATTCCATAAAGGTCTATAATTCTGGAGGAAATGCGTTAGGAGTAAAAACTGAAAACTTTCAACAGCAATATATCCAACAGCCGCATAAAAACGTTTTTGAAAAAGTGCGGGGAAGTGGAGAGCCTGATGAATTGGTTTTAGTTGAAGACGGAAAACAGGTAACATACAGATATATCCCTTATTCAGCAGACGAGCGGAAGGGATTTTCCACAGATCGAGTTGTCGAGATAGCTTATAATAATAAAGTAATGACAGGTTTGCTTGCAGGATATAAGAATCAATTTCTTCTACAATTATTTGTCATCCTTATTGGATCGATCATCCTATCCTTCCTTATCGCTAGGCTTGTTGCGATGCCGATACATCTTGCCTTTCACGATAGTTTGACAGGTTTGAAAAACAGGGCGGCCTTTGAAGACGAAATTTCAAAAAGGCTTGAACGGAAAAATCGGAAAGTAGCTTTAATGATGGTCGATTTGGACAATTTCAAAGCGATTAATGATTATTTAGGGCATGGCGAAGGTGACAGGATATTGAAAATAGCGGCAGCAACTATCCAAGAAACAGTGGGGGCCAGTAATTTTGCAGCAAGAGTCGGTGGCGATGAGTTTTTAATTTTACTTGATTCAGATGAAACACCTAATTTAAAATCGCTCGCGGATGATTTACTTCAACGGATTAATGAAAAAATGGAATTTCACTTGAATGAAAAAAGTATTCAAACTTCAATTAGTATTGGGGTTGCTATCGCAACTGAAAATGACGATTTTGAATCACTTTACGCAAAGGCTGATAAGGCACTATATCAATCTAAAGAAAACGGCAAAAATCAATATAACGTCTTTGAATTCACGACATAAAAAAGGGACTGCCGGATATCGGCAGTCCCTTCTTATTATAGAGCTTTGTCATCAACAGAATTCAACCATGCTTCGATTGTACCAACGACAGACTCCACACATCCATCTTCAAACGGCGAAATCAAATTCGCCTCTTTTACAAGCTCCGTAAACGGCTTCGACCCGCCAAGCTTACATAGATGTAAATAATCTTCCCATGCAGCTTCGCGATCTTCTAATGAACGCTTCCAAAACTGGAATGCGCAAATTTGTGCCAATGTGTAATCGATATAGTAAAAAGGAGCTTCATAAATATGCGACTGACGTTGCCAAATTGATCCTGCTTCCAAATAAGGGTTACCGTCGTAATCACGCATTGGCAAATATGTCTTCTCAATCCGCTTCCACTCCGCTTTACGTTCAGCGGGTGTCATTTCTGGATTCTCGTAAATTGCATGCTGAAATTCATCTACCGCTACACCGTAAGGCAAAAATAGCAGGCCGCTGCTTAAGTGTGCGAATTTGTATTTTTCCGTATCGTCCTCGAAGAATAGTTCCATCCATGGCCAAGTGAAGAACTCCATGCTCATTGAATGGATTTCAGCCCCTTCGTGAGTCGGCCATACATATTCAGGAATGCCGATATTACGGCTGGAATACACTTGGAAAGCATGACCCGCTTCGTGAGTCAGCACGTCGATATCACCTGATGTACCATTAAAGTTCGAGAAGATGAAAGGCGAATCATAATCATCAATGAACGTACAATAACCTCCCGTCTCTTTCCCTTTCTTCGCTTCCAAGTCAAGAAGATGCTTGTCTGTCATGTATTTGAAAAATTCGTCCGTTTCAGGTGAAAGCTCTTCATACATCTTTTTACCGTTTTCGATGATCCATTCAGGGGAACCTTTCGGTGTTGCATTCCCACTCAAGAAGTTTAGGGACTGGTCGTAGAATTTTAATTCATCGACGCCGATCCGCTCAGCTTGACGTTCGTATAACTTTGTAGCAAGCGGTACAATATAGTCTCGTACTTGATCACGGAAGTTTTTCACCATATCCGCGTCATATCCAATTCGGTTCATACGCGCATATCCAAGTTCCACAAAGTTTTTGAAACCTAATTTTGTAGCGATTTCGTGTCTCACTTTCACGAGATCATCATAAATACGGTCAAACGCATCGCCGTTATCTGCATAGAAAGAGTAGGAAGCTTCCATAGCGGACTTCCTCACACCTCTGTCAGTAGATTCGGCGTACGGTCCGAGTTGTGCAAGGGTTAATGTTTTTCCGTCAAACTCGATTTGAGCTGAAGCGACAAGCTTAGCATACTCAGAAGTAAGCTTATTCTCTTGTTGAAGGAGCGGAAGTACTTCCGGCGAAAAGGATTTGATTGCGTTGTCGGCTAGAGCGAACAGCTGCGTGCCCCATTTCTCTTCAAGCTCCTTACGGTAAGGTGTTTTTACAAGCTCTTTGTAGAAAGCGGTTCCAAGTTCCTGGAATTCAGGACCGATTTCATCGAAGTATTCCCGTTCTTTCTGATAGAACTCATCATTCGTATCGATGGAAGAACGGATATACATCAAATTAGACTGTGTAGAATAGTTGCTACCGATGGCATTCAACTTTTCAATGACTTCATTTTGTTCATCAAAGGACTCTGCAGAACGGAATTGTTCTAGCAAGCTATCGAATTCTTGTTTAATGCTTTCCATGTCAGGTCTTTTGTACTTGAATTCTTCAAATGTAAGCATGTTCATTCCCCCGTAATCTGTTAGTGTGAATACAATTCACTATCTTCATTGTTAACTAACCATTGTGAAAATGCAAAAGAAAGATTGCAAGTTTGAGCAAATATTTCGCCGATAGGGAATACGTGACCAGTTAGTGCGGTTTGCTGTAAGATGGGAATGAAAACATTATGTGAGGATGAGATTACGTGGAAATTATTGAATATAGCATGATTGAACTCATTGATCCGACAGGCATTTTGTCAGGGAACCGATTTGAATTTCGCATTTATGTAAAATTCGATGAGGAAGATGAGGTCTATAATGAAAAAGGGACGGGCATCCGAGTGATTTATGCGGTAAATGAAGGAGTAGGGAAAGTGGCTTCCTATCATCTTTTCGACCGTGCGACAGACGAAGTTCTCGATTTTGACTTGGAGGATGAGGAAGTCGCTGAGCTGGCCGTATTTTGTAGGGAACAATTAGAAGAAGAGTAAGCGTAGATGATTTACCGTGATGAGTGATCATAAATGTCTGCAAGTGATCATAAATGTCTGCAAGTGATCATAAATCGTGGCGAGTGATCATAAATGACTGCAAGTGATCATAAATCGTTGTGAGTGATCATAAATGACTGCAAGTGATCATAAATCGTTGCAAGTGATCATAAATGTCTGCAAGTGATCATAAATCGCCACAAGTGATCATAAACCCGCCAGCATGCTCATAAAATAACAAAAAATCGTTGAAACGGCATCCTTTCAAAGGACATACCAGTTTCAACGATTTTCAATTTAAAAAGTAAAGCGATTCACTTCTTTTTGAAGGTTTTCCGCAAGACCGGCAAGAGTTTGTGAGCTGGTGGAAATCTCTTCGTTGACTGCCAGTTGTTCTTCTGTTGCGGCACCCGTTTCCTGGGCTGTGAAAGCGGTTGACTCTGCTAGTTTTTTTACTTCCATCGATGAGTGGGCAATCGTGTCGGTCATGGAACGAATTTGCTTAATTGCTTCTGTAACGATCGATACGTTTTCATTTACCGCATTTACGGATTGCTCGATTTCAGTGAATGTATTCAATGAATGATGAGTGACCGTTAAGCCGTCTTTCACACTGTTACTTCCCGAATTAATCGCATTCACTGCCTTTTTGGTCGCGTCTTGGATGGAATGGATCATGACGCCGATATCTGAAGCGGATGATTTAGACTGCTCCGCCAAATTGCGCACTTCCTCGGCGACTACCGCGAAACCTTTTCCATGTTCTCCTGCACGAGCCGCTTCGATTGCTGCGTTCAATGCTAAAAGATTCGTCTGTTCTGAAATAGCGGTAATTAAAGAAGTAACTTGTTGAATCTCCGCAGACTGTTTTGCCATCGACTGGATAATCGTTGATGCTTCTTGAATGATTGTGTCGGTATCCGACATTTGACCGGATAACCTTTCAATCGTGGAAGAGCCTGCTTCCACATGAGAAATGACTGTTTGCATTGCTTCCAGCATTGTCAAGTTGCTGTCTGCGATTTGATTGACGTCTTTAGTCAATTGAGTGACTGAATCGACAGTTTCATTCACCAAATCAGACTGGTTTTCACTGTCTCGCATATTTTTCTCTGATGCGGAAGCGACCATTTCAGACGAAGCGAGGCTCTCTTCGGAACTTGCTGATAATTGCTCCGCTTGCGCAGCCAACTGATGTGAAGAAAATTGTATTTGCTCCATTAGACTTTTTAAATCATCAGTCATTTTATTAAATGCGTTTGCCATGATACCAATCTCATCTTTACTGCGGATGTTAACATGTTCTACTGACAAATCACCTGTTGCAATCTTTTCAATGGCAGTCGTCATCCTCTTAACAGGATTTGCTATACTGCGGCTGATCATATAGCCAACAAACAACGAAATTATAATTGCTAATCCGATGAAAATAAAAGTAAGCAAATGGATAAAGTTTGTCATTTGCAATAAGTCATCGCGGGAATTTTGCATTTCTACCTTTTGATTCTCTTTCAACGCTGTTGCCTTCTCCATTATTTGCAAGTTAACATTATTTGCTTCTCGTAAAAGGTTCCTGTTCTGCGTTTCATTTGCCCTCATTAGACTATAGCTGATCTCATCAACCATTTCGCTGAATTGCATATGTAATTGTTTAATTTCTTCGACCGTTTCGCTATCTTTTGAGCTATTAAAGGCAACGTCCAACTCTTCAATTAATCCAGTTGCATTTGCCGTCGATTCATCACGTTGGCCGACAAACTCCGATGTTTTAAATAAAACATAACTGCTGATCGCAATATATCTTTCCTTTTGTGCGCTGATCAGTTCATCGGATAAATTCACTTTATGGGCTCGGTCATCGATTAGTTTCGCAAACTCATCATTCATCTTCTTCGTTGCAAAGAAAGATGCACCCCCCATGATGAGCATAATGGCAAGAAGAATGGAAAATCCCGCCCAAATCTTTTTTGATACTGATAAACTCATGAAATTAGTCCCCCCAAAAATCTCTCTATACAGTACATACATACTATTATACTTGTTTGAGAAAATAATACTATACAAAAATTAAAAATATTTAGGAAGCAACGGATGAATTTGTGATTAATTTTTTTTGGTACCAAGTCAAATTATGTGTTTTTTATTGAAAAATAGTAGATAATGTGTAGAGTAGATATGTAGGGGATTATGATAAAATGGATTTTTCGTACATCAGCTAAATTTAAAATACATTGGAGTGTTTATAGATGAGCAATGAAATTGTCGACATTACAATTATTGGCGGGGGACCAACAGGACTTTTTGCTTCTTTCTACGCAGGCATGCGTGAAATGTCCGTTAAAATTATTGACAGCCTACCACAACTTGGCGGGCAGTTAATTGAACTGTATCCTGATAAATATATTTATGACGTGGGTGGGTTTCCAAAAATTCTTGCTAAAGATTTAGTAGCAAATCTTGTTACACAAGCGCATTATTCGAAGCCTGAAATTCATCTAGGAGAAACAGCTCTTTCAGCGACACGCGATGGTGATCACTTCATCCTCCAAACGGATAAAGGCGTACATTTGACTCGCACAATCCTTTTGACTGCTGGAATCGGAGCATTCCAACCGCGTAAAATCGGTTTAGCTGAAGAAGTTGAATTTGAAGGCAAGACATTGCATTACGGAATTAAAGACCTCTCTCTATTCAAAGATAAAGATGTTCTCGTATGCGGCGGGGGAGACTCAGCAGTGGATTGGGCGTTGATGCTTGAAGATATCGCTTCGAATGTTTCGCTTGTCCATCGTCGTGAGCGTTTCACAGCGCATGAAACAAGTGTGAACCAATTGATGTCATCGAAAGTAAATGTGCTTACTTCCCGTGCTGTTAAGTCGATTGCTGGGGAAGATGGCATCGTCAAAGAAGTCGTTATAGCCCAAAAGGATGGATCGGAAGAAGCGTTGCATGTTGACCACGTCATCGTCAACTATGGCAATATATCTTCTCTGGGCGCAATTAAAGAGTGGGGCCTTGAAATGGATCGCAACTCGGTCATCGTCAACTCCCGAATGGAAACGAATATCGAAGGCATTTACGCAGCAGGGGATGTTACGTCTTATGACGGAAAAGTGAAGCTTATTGCAGTCGGCTTAGGGGAAGCTCCGACTGCCGTGAACCATGCAAAAGCATTCATCGATCCGAAAGCAAGACTGCAACCATTGCATAGCACGAGTGTTTTCAACTAAAAAAAGTGTAGACGAAGTCGTTCTTTGACTTTGTCTACACTTTTTTTATAGGCAATCGGCAATGGGAAGGCATTTCCTCATTATAATAATAAGGCAATTCCTAATATGATGAGCAATGGACCGATGATAATTAAATATCCAAGCGGATTTCCGAAGTTCATCGTCCAACCGACCCCGAACCTCTTTTCAACAAAGATGGAGGGGTCATTTTTATTTACATAAAATACGCCTGCTTTCCAATGTGCGTCATCATCGGCGTCCGTCACTCCGGGAACAGGTTCCTCTTCAATTTCCAGTTGAACACGGGATCCCCCTTGACCTACTTTGAATGCGTACACTGCTGTTGTGAACAATATGATAAGAAGGAATCCTAAAGGCATTGCCATCATGAGAAATGGTCCTCCTATGTTCCCGTGGATTGTTGTCAGTTGGAGGAAGCCGAAAAGAATTGTTAATGATATTGACGTTAAAAAGAGCAACCAGCTTGTGTACTTCCTAAACGATAACTGCTGAATGCGCGAAGAACTCCGCTTCGATGCATTTAGCTTCATACCAGACTTCTTCGTAGAGACATTGATCATTAGCATCATCCCTTGCATGACGAGAAGAATGATGAGAAGGGCAATGACGGAAAAAGGGCTTTTATCGGTGAATGCGTCCGGTTGTCCATTTGGCCCCCAATGGGTAGGAATAAGATCCGGCATCGCACCGTATTGAGTCGCAGTATAGCCGATTAAACCGAGTGTAATCGGTATTGGCAATGCAAACATGAAAGAGGGTAGCATTTCATTATTGGAGCGGTTCGTCAAGTCAGCTACTCGAACCTTTTTCAAATTCCCCCCCCATTTATGCTCGCGCTTTCTTTTCATCGTTTTCACGTGAAAGTACAAGTACAGAGCCATGCTAATGAGTAGAATTCCAAATTGAAGAATCAATCCGATGAAGACGATGCGTTCCTCTTCTAATTGATTCCCCAATCCCCAAAAAAGAAGAACTAGAAAACCAACTGCGCCTATTAGAAAGATCATTGCCGAATAGGTTTTCTTATAGGTGGTGAGCATCGTATCATCTGTATGGCCTTCAGGTATCGTTACTCCGAAAACGATCGTTTTCTTCAGGAGGAAAGGAATCGCCGCCTGCATAACAGTTAAAAATAGAATGATAGCCAAAAATATTGTAAGTACCATTGTCATCCCTCCGTTAATTCTGAAATGATAGATGAGGTAATTGATAAAATCTGTTCTTTATTCATGCCATACACAATTGATTCTGCAACGAGCGGTTTCAAATGTAGTTTAATGAGTTCCATTTGCAAGTCGCTCGGTCCTTTTGCAGATATTGAATTAATGACTGCGCCAGACTTCGGAATGATTTCAATAATTTTCTTCTTCTCGAGCTCATGATAGGCTTTGTTTACTGTATGCATATTGACGCCAAGATCTGCAGCGAGGGACCTGACGGATGGCAATACCTCGGATGCTTTCAATGTTCTGGTTGCAATCAATTCGATCAACTGATTTGCAAGTTGAGTATATATCGGTATTTCTGAAGTTGGTTCGATTTGGATGAACATGTTATCCCTCCATTCTGTTCTAATAACATTATAACAGAAGTCGCGCTTAAAATATACCTCGAAAAGGAAAAACCCCCTGAACAAATAGTTCAGGAGGAAGTTTCTTCTAACTCTTTAACGGTAACAAAATCATACCCCTCGTTACTTAAATATGTCAGTACTGCATCTAGACCATCTGCAGTCGATTGGTGAATATCGTGCATTAAAATGATGCTTCCATCTTTCACATTCTCTTTTACTACTTGAAGAATCCTTGCGGAGTCACGATACTTCCAATCGAGAGTATCGACATCCCATAAAATGATCGGCAATCCCGTCATATTATGGACGGCATCATTGACAGCCCCATAAGGAGGTCTGAAAGCTTCAACTTTTTGTCCGGTCACTTCTTCAATAATGGCGGAAGTCTTCTCGATTTCTTTAGCGACACGGTCAGGACCTAATTTTGTCAAGTCGGCATGAGTCCAAGTATGGTTGCCTAATTCATGACCAGCTTCCATCATTTCATTGACGATATCGGGATAATATTCGACACGGCTTCCGAGCATGAAGAACGTTGCCTTTGCATCGTGTTTTTGTAGCGTATTCAAAATTTGTCTTGTCACTTTTGGATCAGGACCGTCGTCAAATGTCAACGCGACTTTTTTTCGGAGAGATGTCTCAGGAAGTGTAGTTTCGGTTTCATCATTTTCTTTAGAAACTTCCGTTTCGGACGATGGAACAGTTGAGTTTTCTTCGATGTTTTCTTCTGCGATCTCTTCTCCCTTATCTTTATCGACGATATCGACCGTTTCTTCTTTATCTTCAGGCTTAAAAGTTGTGGCTAACAGTTCTTTAACTGCATCAATCGAAACAGCAATGATAGGTGGTCCAACAATGTTATTAGCAATTGTGTTTTCGTCAAAGTAGAAGATAAGTGCATCGTCGGTTACAGAAAAGTTCCTATAATTCATCCATCGGGGCTCAGTAAATCTTTCCATATCTTTTTGGATAAGATGTCCCTTTAATGATTCATCCTTTAAAATCTCAGCCCTGACTAACGAAGAAAGGCTTTGTAAACGATCGGAGTCATCTTCGAATAGATCCCGAATTGTAAAGCTTTCGCCCGTTTCCGGATTTAAATGGAACGAGCGTATTTCGGTCTTTCCAGTGTCGGTATCGCTATATCTACTGCTCGTAACGAGGACAAAGGAATAGTTCCCGGAAGCATGCGGCAACGTTTCATAAGAGATGTTCAATTCTCCAGTCGTTTTTTTATCTTGTTGTTTTTTCTTGGTCAGCGTATCCAAATACCGTACTTGAACTTCGTCAATATAGTTTTTAACTTCCGAATTGAAAGAGCTATGTATGCTTTGCGGATATTGAATGGCAAAAGGAGCATTTTTATCATTTGATGTTTTTGTAACGATTTTGATACCAGGATAATTTGAATCTATTTGTTCCGTTTCGAGTGGGGATGAGGACTTTGTTTCCTTCTCGGACTGTGAGGCGGTATGGCCATTCTCTGTCATGAAAACGAGAAAAATGGCACTTAGTGTCAATAGGACAATGGCTGCGGAAAAAGTGATGTCAATCCATACCGAACGTGCTTTATGACGCTTTCTTTTCATGTTGCGCGGCTCCCTTGTAATTTTTGTGATTCAGAAATCTGGCAAACTTCTTGCTCGATCTACCTGTAAAGTTAGACGGGGCGACTCTTTAAATAGTTTCGGATAATCAAGAAAAATGTCGATTCTTTTATACTATTAGTATACAACACTTTTGCCCAAGTTTGGGATAGGTAAAAAAGGACGAATGAAATAACAACTGAATAAAAAGAATGAATTCATACCACTTTTTCAAAACACGGTATTGTGATATACTGTCATATGGTCCGGATCTTGCAAATACGGGCGAGCAGATGAGTGTTTACAATCGAATATTGTTAAACCGATCAAGCTGTTATTTCTACTGCAAAGAAAACAAACAGAAGGTGGTCGAAGAAATGGAAACAGAAGCATATCGGGTATTGTTGTACTATAAATACGTACACATCGAAGACCCAGAAACATTTGCTGCAGAACATTTGGCTTTTTGTAAGGAACTTGGATTGAAAGGCCGTATTCTTATCGGCGAGGAAGGCATCAACGGTACATGTTCTGGAACTGTAGAACAGACGGATGCTTATATGGAGATGATGCATAGCGATGAGCGATTCAAAGATCTTTGGTTCAAGATCGATGAAGCGGATGGACACGCGTTCAAGAAGATGCACGTTCGCCATCGTAAGGAAATCGTCAACCTTAGCCTTGAGGATGACATCAACCCATTGGAATTGACAGGCCAATATTTGAAGCCTGAAGAATTCCTAAAAGCCATGCAAGATGAAAACACAGTTGTGTTTGATACTAGAAATGATTATGAATATGATCTGGGACATTTCAGAGGGGCGATTCGTCCGGATATTGAGAATTTCCGTGATCTTCCTGAATGGGTCCGTGAAAATAAAGAACTATTTGAAGGTAAAAAAGTTCTTGCGTATTGCACTGGTGGAATCAGATGCGAGAAGTTCACAGGATGGATGAAGCGTGAAGGTTTTGAAGATGTTGCACACTTAGAAGGCGGAATCGTAACATACGGAAAAGACCCAGTAGCGAAAGGTCAACTATGGGACGGTCAATGTTATGTATTCGATGAAAGGATTGCTGTACCTGTGAATCAGGTCGAGCATGTCATCGTCGGTCGAGATCATTTTGATGGAACGCCTTGTGAACGTTACGTAAACTGTGCAAACCCTGACTGCAATAAAAAAATTCTATGCTCTGAAGAAAATGAGCATTTCTATATGCGCAGCTGTTCGGATGAATGTCGGACACATCCGCGTAACCGTTATTTTGTAGAACAAAACTTGACAGTTGAGGAATTCAACAAACGGATTGAGGCTATTGAGAATAAGCGCAGCGAGGCAACTGCTGCATTGTAAAAAATCAATTCACGCTCGGGTGGTAATACAACGCCCGGGCGTGTTTTATATTTGGCATGTAAATAAAATAGTTTTCGGAGAATAAAAAAACATTGGAATGGACTTAATATGGCTCATGGCAAAAGGTAAATGGTATACTACTATCATTGAAAAGATATTGGAGGAACTGCAGTATGGAATGGAAGAACATTTATCGTGGATTCCTTATGGGAATCAGCGACTTGATTCCGGGAGTGAGCGGGGGAACGATTGCGTTCATTCTTGGTATATATGACCGATTATTAGTGGCGATTAGCGGCTTTTTCAGCCGTGATTGGAAAAAGCATATTGGCTTTTTATTACCTTTAGGTATAGGGATTGGACTGACGTTATTGCTATTCAGCCGATTCATTGACTTCCTATTGAAAGAATACCCACAGCCGACTCAATTTTTCTTTTTAGGATTAATTATCGGCGTTATACCTTTTATTTCAAAACAGGCGAATGTAAGAAAAAATTTCAAGGTAGGTCATTTTCTCTTATTGCTCGTAGTCGGCGCAGCTTTAGCATCAACGGCATTCATTAAACCGGCGGATGCAAGTGTGATTACATCATTAACAATGCAAAATACGATCGGTTTATTTTTGGCTGGTTGGGCTGGCAGTATGGCAATGCTCTTGCCGGGTGTGAGCGGATCGTTTGTTTTACTATTATTAGGTGTATATGCGACAGCCATCAATGCGCTTTCAACGTTGAACTTTCCGATTATTATCGTCATCGGCGCTGGAGTCATTGTCGGTTTTATCGTAAGTAGCAGGGCCATCCATTTCTTGTTGGATAGATTCACCAATGTCATGTTTGCGATTATAATTGGCTTGATCATCGGTTCCATTTTCGTTATATACCCGGGGATACCGGAAAGTGGGACGCCATTTGTTATGAGTGTCATTGCTCTCATTACCGGGTTAATTGTCGCAAACATGTTTAATACGGCCAACCCAACTACTACTAAATGAATGCAAGGACAATAATAATCCATGAAATATGGATGAGGATGACGAGCGTATAGATGATGAGTGCGATGGCGAGTACATTTTTAACAACAACTGATGGTTTCATATAATGCATAAGGATGAAAAGCAGTATTGGAAGACTCGCCTTCATCAAATAGAATGCAATGACGTTCATGTCATAAATGGAGCGCACGAATGGGTTAGCTTCTTGTATATGCCCGAATCGGATTCCAAAATCAGTAAAAATCGCATCGATCATGCATAAGCAAAATAGAAGAAAACATGTATTCAATAACCGGTCTTTCGAAGCTGGAAGCGCCTTAACCGTCTCCATTTGTATCACTCCTGACATAATTGGCATTTAGAATGTATCAGTTAGGATATGGAGAGGATGAAAGATTTATTCAAAAGGGCGATAGAAAGTTTATTCGCTTATCTATAAATATCGATTTCCGACAATAAAAATGCCAACGAAAGAGAAATTTCTTTCGTTGGCATTTTTTTATTTACTAGTTACTTCCTCTTTCACTAAAACGTCATCCATCGAGAAGCCTAGTGCAGCTGCTACACCTTCTCCATAAGCAGGATCTGCTTGGTAGCAGTGGCGGATGTGGCGATATTTAATCTCGTTTGGAGCGTCTCCAAGATTGCGGGCAGTATTGCCAAAGAGCAATTCTTTTTGTTCGTCACTCATCAGATTAAACAATTTGCCTGGTTGTGTGAAATAATCGTCATCGTCTTCACGGAAATCCCAGTGCGCTGCATCGCCATAGATTTTGAGTGGCGGCTCCATGAAGTTAGGCTGTTGCTTCCACTCACCAAAGCTGTTCGGTTCATATGAAGTTCTACTTCCATGGTTGCCATCTACACGCATTGCGCCATCGCGGTGGAAGCTATGGACCGGACATTTTGGTGCGTTGACCGGAATTTGATGATGATTGACACCAAGGCGGTAGCGCTGGGCATCACCGTATGAGAATAGTCTCGCTTGCAACATTTTGTCAGGCGAGAAGCCGATTCCTGGAACGATTGCTGCCGGTGTGAAAGCCGCTTGTTCAACTTCCGCGAAATAATTATCTGGATTGCGGTTCAATTCAATTTCTCCAACTTCGATAAGAGGGAAGTCGCCCTTATACCATACTTTCGTTAAATCAAACGGATTGTAAGGCATGTTCAATGCTTGTTCCTCAGTCATGACTTGGATATACATCTTCCATTTCGGGAAGTTGCCGTTGTCGATATTTTCCAATAGATCGCGTTGGTGGGATTCACGGTCTGTACCGATCAACTCAGTAGCTTGCTCGTCCGTCAAGTTCTCAATCCCTTGTTGGGAACGAAAATGGAACTTAACCCAAACGCGTTCATTATCTGCATTGATCATGCTATACGTATGGCTTCCAAAGCCGTGCATATGACGATAAGATTTCGGAATTCCTCGATCGCTCATAACGATTGTAATTTGGTGCAAAGCTTCAGGAAGAGAAGTCCAAAAATCCCAGTTGTTTGTTGCGCTTCTCATGTTTGTGCGCGGATCCCTTTTAACTGCATGGTTCAAGTCAGGGAATTGAAGCGGATCTCTGAAGAAGAAGACAGGGGTGTTATTGCCTACTAAATCCCAGTTACCTTCTTCTGTGTAAAATTTAAGTGCGAAACCGCGAATGTCGCGTTCAGCATCAGCCGCACCACGTTCTCCGGCAACTGTTGAAAAACGGGCAAACATGTCTGTCTTTTTGCCAACTTCAGAGAAGATTTTCGCTCTTGTATATTGTGTAATATCATTCGTCACTGTGAAAGTTCCATAAGCGGCAGATCCTTTTGCGTGCATACGGCGTTCAGGAATAACTTCACGATCAAAATGAGCTAGTTTTTCAATTAGCCATACGTCCTGTAATAGGACTGGGCCGCGTGGACCTGCAGTCATTGAGTTTTGGTTGTCAACTACTGGAGCTCCAGCTGCGGTAGTTAACTTTTTTTGAGAATGATTATCATTGTTAGTCATTGATAATGCCTCCTTGATAAGTAATCTTCTATCTTCAACAACAACTATAGCATATGAAGTTCTTGAATACTATAGTTATTTATAATAATTATTGATAAAGAATTTATATTTCTATCTGAAGAATATAAAGGTTTTAAGTTATCAAATTGGTTTCAATAAAAAAACGAAAGTCACTTTATTAGTGGACCTTCGTTTTTTTATTATTAAAATGGAAGTTTGATTAAATATCCAATCGACAAGCAAAGGACAGTGGAAACAGCAGTGCCAATTGAAGCGAAAATTAGATATCTTCGTATTCCCATTCCTACACTGCCAGATAGATAACAGATGATATGTCTCATGCCAGGTACAAAATACCCCAACGTCACTGCCCATGGACCGTATTTTTCAAACCATCTATCAACTAGCTGAAGTCGATTAGGGGAAAGTCGAACCCATTTCCCATATTTTATTAGCAGCGGCTTTCCTATATTTCGACCGAGTGCATAGGTGAAAATAGTTCCTGACATTACGCCCAAAACGGTAATGATTAATGCGATAGGAAAATTCAAGGTGCCAATTGAAGTTAGGTGTCCAATGAATGCAACAACGAATTCATCGGGCAAGGGCAAGCCGAATATACCTAAAGCTAAAAAGAAGTAGACAGCAAAATAACCATAATGAAGTATAAAATCATTGAACTGCAGCATATCATTCCCTCGCTCTTCTCATGAAGTTTTCCGTTGTCTTAGTCGCGGGGAGCTAAATTCCATTTTCCGACCGACTGTCCCATCCTCACCTCAGTGTTTGTAGGGATTGTAGGTTGGAATAAGTGGTTTTTCTCTAGTAAAAGTATCACCGTTGATCCGAACGAGAAATAACCGAACTCTTCTCCCTTTCTGCATTCTTTGGAGGAGTCATTGATATGAATGCTGTTGACATTAAGTGCCCCTACCTTAATGATTGCCATTTTGCCGTGCTCAGTCGATAGTTCAGAGATGAGACGGAAATTCGTAGCAAAAGGTTGGTTACCAAGCCGGAGTCCTAAATCATTTACTGGAAATGAAGTGGAGCCAAGAGCATAGCGTGAAACCAGTTTACCGTCGTATGGGTAGTGAAAATGATGGTAGTGGCTTGGTGAAAGGTAAAATACGTAAAAGAATCCACCCTCATAGGCATTTGATATCTTTTCATCTCCCAAAATTTGTTTTATACTATATAAATATTCTTTTATGATGAAAGTTTGATCTTTCTCGATTGTACCCGAAGCACTTAGATACCCATCTACCGGGGATATTAATATTTCATGTTGAGAGTCGATTGGACGTGCACCTTGCTTTAAATTTCGCGTAAAATAGGCTTGAAGGCTTTCATATCGTTCAATGGGGAACTCAGCTTCACTCTCATTGATATGATATGTTCGTGCAAAAGGTTTAATCAGCTTTCGACTTAGACGAGAGCTAGTAACGGACTTCAACACCGATGAAGAAACTGGATGCCCGGTTAGTTCGACAAAGTATTTAAATAGTGCTTTTTTCATTCTATCAGTCTCCAATGCTTTGATAACTACACAAGATGGAGGAATCATTATGTTTTTATCGAGATACTTCGATTATACTAAAATTAAAGGTCAATTGGCTAATGCAATTACTGTTATAAACCTGAGCTTTGGTATTATTGCCATAATCCTTATTGCACGTGAACTCAGCCATATGAGTTTAGTTTTTATTTTCCTTGCAGCTCTTTTCGATCGTTTTGATGGAATGGTGGCACGTCATTTCCATTCAGAGTCTTTGTTCGGTAAAGAGCTGGATTCGTTAAGTGATCTGGTTTCATTTGGTGTAGCTCCGGCACTTCTGATTTATATGACTGACTTATCCGAGATGCTATGGGTAGGAATTGCAGCTACTGTATTTTATATAGTTGCAGGAGCAATTCGATTAGCTCGTTATAACGTCAAGGAATTCGATGGTGTTTTTTATGGCGTGCCAATTACAGTGGCGGGTGTACTCTTAACTTTATGCTACTTCCTAAGTCCATATATCGAACCCCAGTTTTTTGTAATCATCATGGTCATCCTTGGATTTGCAATGATCAGCAATGTTCGAATTGCAAAGGTATAAGATCAACAGGTGGGGGCATTCCTTCACCTGTTTTTTTGCAGATTTTTGTGGGTACCTGCTTTTTTGATACCTGTGCAGTAAACAAATTCAATGGTATACACTACAATTGCATAAAATAAAAATGGAAGCTGTCCTCTTTACAGGTACCTCTTTACATGTTTTTCTTGTTTTTGTATAATAATTTATATAGTAAATGGAGACGTACCCAAGAGGCTGAAGGGGGCTGACTCGAAATCAGCTAGGGCGTTCACGCGTCGCGGGGGTTCAAATCCTCTCGTCTCCGTATATGCAGTCGTACTCTATTAAGAGTACGACTTTTTTTATGAAGAAAACATCAGTAGTTGGCTTTCCGGAATTGTAGCGGAAGGCGTCCGCCTATAGTGGAAATCCACTTGGAATATGTATTTCAATTGGTGACTTGTCCAAATGTCTGTTATTCTATAAGAAAGCATTGTATTGAAAGGATGAGTCATATGTCAGGTCCTGCATTGAAGCAACTACAAGCTCATCGTGCTATCCATGAAGGCGGACTATCAGGAGCTGTAAGTAAGACAGAATTGCTCATTGATTTTCTACAAAAAGGTGATATGGAATTAGCAGATCGTGCGGCCGGTGAATTAATTGATTATTGGAAATCAAGAGTGATCAGCCATGCTGATGCAGAAGAGGAAGGGCTATACCAAGATATTAAAAATGAGAATCCTGAATTGGAAGAGGCAATCATCCAGTTGACGAGAGACCACGACCTACTTAGGATTATCGTAGAAGACATTGAAACGCTACGAAAAACAGAAAAGCTTAGCCCAACCGTTTTACAAAAGTTTTATGCTCTTTTGGTTATTAATGAAATACATAGCCGAGACGAGGAACGGATGCTGCTGGAGTAAAGGATATGGAAAAAGCGCCGGAGGATTGGTGCTTTTTTCTTTGATTTTCAATAAGAGGTGATACTAATCGAACAAATAACTTCCGTCTTAACTACCTACTTTGGCTTTTCTTCCTTCCGTACAGGCCAAGAACAAGCTATTCGAAATGTATTAAACGGACAAGATACACTCTGTGTTATGCCGACCGGCGGAGGGAAATCCATCTGCTACCAAGTTCCTGCATTAGTCATGGAAGGCACGGTCCTTGTTGTATCCCCGTTGATTTCTTTGATGAAAGACCAAGTCGATGCCCTTCATCAAATTGGTATTCCAGCGGCATACATCAATAGTACTTTGTCGACAGAGGAATACTTCGGGACTGTTGAAAATGCAGTAGAAGGAATGTATCGTCTGCTTTATGTTGCTCCGGAACGTTTTGAATCCCCCTCTTTCATTCAGCAGATCAGCAAAATGGACATCCCGATGATTGCGATTGACGAGGCGCATTGTATTTCGCAATGGGGTCATGATTTCAGACCGAGTTATCGGATGATGAGCAAAGTCATATCCTCATTTGATCAAAAGCCCGTTGTTTTGGCATTGACGGCAACCGCAACACCAGCTGTTCGCGATGATATTTGCGATCAATTGCAAATCGAACATGAAAATACAGTTATGACAGGTTTTGAACGAAGCAATCTCACTTTTTCTGTTATAAAAGGACAGGATCGCGACAAGTTCATCAAAGACTATATTAAAAAAAATGATGGGGAAGCGGGTATCATTTATGCCGCCACCCGTAAAGCGGTAGATCAGATCCATGCAACGCTCGAGAGGAGCGGAGTCGCTGTTGCAAAATACCATGCAGGATTATCTGATGTTGTCAGGCAATCTGAACAGGAAAGATTCCTCATGGATGAGGCAACTGTTATGGTGGCGACGAATGCATTCGGTATGGGCATTGATAAAAGTAATATTAGATACGTTATCCATTACCAAATGCCGAAAAACATGGAAAGCTATTATCAAGAAGCAGGCCGTGCTGGCAGGGATGGACTTGACAGTGATTGCACTCTTTTATTTTCCTCACAAGACGTAATTACGCAGCGGTTTCTTATTGACCAATCGCAAGATCAAAATCGAATTCCAGCCGAACTTGAAAAGCTGCAATCGATGATCGACTACTGCCATACGGAATCATGTCTACAAAAGTTTATCATTTCGTATTTCGGGGAGACGGATGTGCAAGATTGTGGACGTTGCGCAAATTGTACAGACACCCGGGAAAGTTTTGAAGTAACCGTTGACGTGCAGAAGGTGTTGTCTTGCGTTATACGGATGGGCCAACGATTTGGCAAGACGATGATTGCACAAGTACTCACTGGCTCGCGGAATAAAAAAGTGCTTGAGTTCGGATTCGATAAATTGACTACGTATGGCCTTATGAAAGATAGGAATGCGAAAGATGTGTCCGATTTCATCGAATTTATAATATCAGAGAACTATCTAGGCGTAGAAAATGGACAATTCCCGATCATTTACGTCACTGAACAAGGCAAGGATGTCTTAACGGGAGAAGTGAAAGTGTATCGAAAAGGGACTGTCGAAACGAAACAGATTACAAAAGACGACCCATTATTCAATCAACTGCGTGCTCTTCGCATGGAGCTTGCTCAAGAAGCTGGCGTGCCGCCATTCGTTGTCTTTTCGGATAAGACGCTTCGGGACATGGCGACGAAAATGCCGATAACAGAAGAAGCGTTTTTGGAAGTGAATGGAGTCGGTGCGGCGAAGTTGGAGCGGTACGGTGAAGCATTCATAGAGGAAATTAAATCGTTTTCTATTCAAAATAGCTGAGCTTAATATGAAAAGCCGGTTCAATGATCGTAATGTTCATGAACCGGCTTTTTCGGCAATTAAATTAAACTATCATTGTCACTCTGTTAAGGCTAAACTCTTCTTCATCCCTAAAACCGTATATACGGCTGCAATTAATAAGATGATGCCTGTAAGCATAAAGCCTCCTTTGAAAGTCAAGTCCAAATAACCGATAAGACTGGAGCCGGCTACAACTCCAATCGAAAAGAATGCATAGAAATATCCATAAGCCTTTCCGCGGAATTCCGGTGACGAGGAATCGATGAGCAAGGAATTGATGGAAGGGAATAAAAATGCAAAACCTACGCCATATAATGCCATTGCCAAGTAAAGGAACTGTAACTCTGTAACTTGACTGAGAAATAACATACTTAATCCCATTATCGATATACCGAACGCCAATGTTATCATCGGTCGTGCTTTGTCGAAGATGCGGTTAATCGGAAGCAGGAAAATAAGGATGGCTACGATGCCGAATGTGCTCAGCAGCATTCCTGTTGATTTCGTATCAAATCCTAACGCTTCTACCTTTAAAGGTAAAACTAAAGCTAATACACCTTGAGAGAACATAAGGAAAAATGCACCCGCAAATGCGCGGACCATTCCGGGATGTTTGAACAAATAGCGCACCCTGAAATGTTTCGCATCCTTCGTTCTCTTCTTTTTACTAAATGAAACAGAACGCAAGAGGAAAAATGCAGCAATCGCAAGAATGAACATAATGACTCCATTCACTGTCATGATGAAAGGAGTTCCTGTTTTTGAAGCGACAATTCCGCTGTAAGCCGGGCCGACAATTGCTGCCATCCCAACAAATGCGCCTGAAATTGCTACACTTCGACCTCTTTTAGATTCTTCCGCACGATTAGCAAGAAATGTAAAAGCGGCAGGAACGATAAGACCTTCCATGAAACCATGGACGAACCGGATCCCTAGCAATGACATAGGTCCTGTTGCGAAAGAATAGAAGAGTAGGGATACGCCTGATGCAAATAAGCCGATTAGCAAGATAATAAATGGTCCTTTGCGATCAGTCATGAAACCCGAAATGACATTTCCGATTGTATTAGAAAATGAATACATCCCGACAGCCAATCCTGTCATAAAGGAAGATGCACCTAACGACAGGGCGAAAGGACTCATAATTGGCAGTTGAGAAAATAAATCAAAAAAGGAAAAAAAGACAATAATATAAACAAAAGCGCGCATGTGGAATCCTCATTTCAATTAAGTTGAATCATATTCTACTTTACCATGTATGAAGAAATAGGCAAAAGGACAGCTTGTGAACAAAAGAATCATTAGCAAAATGAACCGCAAAACGATAAAATGAGAGAATACTTTTAGAGAGAGGGCTGTTCAATATGAATAATAAGATCAGAATTGGAATCGTAGGATACGGCAACTTAGGTAGAGGAGTCGAGTCAGCAATCGCTCAAAACGATGATCTGGAGCTAGCAGGAGTATTCACCCGGAGAGAACCGGAAGATTTAAAAGTGAATAGTAATGCGCCTGTTTTACGGCTGAATGAAATTGAAAAATACATGGATGATATCGACGTGATGATATTATGCGGTGGCTCGAAAGACGATCTTCCTGAACAAGGACCGATGCTTTCGAAACTATTCAATACAGTCGACAGCTTCGATACACATGCGAAAATTCCTGAATATTTTGAAGCAGTCGATGAATCGGCGAAACCGAATGGCAAAACGGCAATCATTTCCGTCGGATGGGACCCGGGCTTATTTTCCATCAATCGTCTATACGGAGAATCGATTCTTCCTGAAGGTGCTACGTATACATTTTGGGGGAAAGGGTTAAGCCAAGGGCATTCCGACGCCGTCAGAAGAATTGATGGAGTGAAAGGGGCCGTTCAATATACGATTCCTGTTGAGTCAGCGGTTGAAAAAGTACGCAGTGGATCACAGCCTGAACTAACAACACGGGAAAAGCATACACGTGAATGCTTTGTCGTACTGGAGGAAGGCGCTGACGCTAAGGAAGTGGAGCGAGCCATCGTAACGATGCCTAATTACTTCTCAGATTATGATACGACAGTCAATTTCATAACTGAACAACAATTAAAAGAGGAGCATAGCGCAATGCCTCATGGAGGATTTGTCATCCGCAGCGGGAAAACTGGAGAAGGAAACGATCAAGTAATCGAATTTTCGTTGAAATTGGACAGTAATCCGGAATTCACATCTAGCGTCCTCGTTGCTTACGCGCGCGCTGCTTATAGACTAAATAAAAACGGAGAGACTGGTGCGAAAACTGTATTCGACGTCGCTCCAGGACTGCTTTCTCCGAAATCTGCAGCGTCGCTACGAAAAGAAATGCTATAAGTGTGAAAGCACTTCCATTGTTACCAATTTTCATCTATACTGAATTTGAAGTTTTTTTATTTAGGAGGGCGAAATAAATGTCGAAAATGGATGAAACATTAGTCATGTTAAAAGACTTGACGGACGCGAAAGGGATTCCTGGCAATGAGCGTGAACCACGTGAAGTCATGAAGAAATATATCGAGCCGTTCGCTGATGAAATCGAATATGACGGCCTAGGATCATTAATTGCTAAAAAAAGCGGCGATGCCAATGGACCAAAAGTGATGGTAACGGGTCATTTGGATGAAGTCGGCTTCATGGTGACGAAAATTGATGATAAAGGATTCATTTCCTTCCAACCAGTTGGCGGATGGTGGTCTCAAGTCATGCTTGCTCAACGTGTAACGATCGTTACGCGCAAAGGGGATACAGTGACGGGCATCATCGGTTCAAAGCCTCCGCACATTCTTACAGCCGAAGCACGTAAAAAACCGGTAGATATTAAAGACATGTTCGTTGATATCGGTGCAACTTCAAAGGATGAAGCAATGGAGTGGGGCGTTCTTCCTGGCGATATGATCGTTCCTCATTTCGAATTCACTGTCATGAACAATGACAAATACTTGCTTGCGAAAGCATGGGATAATCGTATTGGATGTGCGATTGCAATTGACGTCATGAAAGCATTGAAGGGCGAAAACCATCCGAACATCGTATTCGGAGTTGGTGCGGTCCAAGAGGAAATCGGTTTGCGCGGTGCAAAAACGGCTGCTGCAAAAGTGAAGCCTGATATCGGCTTTGCTGTTGACGTAGGTGTTGCTGGTGATACGCCTGGCGTAACTTCAAAGGAATCGACAAGCAAAATGGGCGACGGGCCACAAATCTTACTTTATGATGCATCCATGGTCTCTCATAAAGGATTGCGTGATCTTGTCGTTGATACAGCAGAAGAACACGGCATCCCTTACCAATTCGAAGCAATTCCTGGCGGAGGAACAGATGCGGGTTCAATTCATGTTAGTGGGAACGGTGTACCGTCTTTAGCGATTTGTATCGCAACGCGCTATATCCATTCGCATGCTGCAATGCTACACCGCGATGATTACGAAAATGCAGTGAAATTGATTGTCGAAGTGATAAAGAAGTTGGATCGCGAAACAGTTGATAAAATCATTTTTGAATAATAAAGCAAGACCGTACCTACAATAGGTACGGTCTTTTTTATACATTGTATATTGTATAAATGCATATTGAAGAATTCTTCAATTGTGAATAAAAAACCTTATATTAAGCATACTCCTGACTAACTAAGTATTATTAATGTACTCATAATAATTCATTTGACTTTATAAATATGCGTACTTATAATAAAGCTAACAACCATAATCAGGATGGAGATGATCAATTTGGTCAAAATGCATATATCCACATTGAAAACGGCAAAAAAAATAGAAAGTCAACTTAAAGGCCGCGATCTTTTAACGCTGCTAGATTATTCGAGCGAAGAAATCGATTATTTATTGCAAAAAGCTTTAGTGATGAAGAAAGACGCAATCGTAGGAAAATGTCCCCCCATACTTCAAGGGAAGACGCTTGGCATGATTTTTGAAAAGCACTCCACGCGTACTAGAATTTCCTTCGAAGTCGGAATGGTCCAGCTTGGTGGTCATGCGATGTACATGAACGCGAAGGATTTGCAAATTGGGCGTGGAGAATCCGTGTATGATACCGGAAATGTATTATCCGGTTACTTGGATGCAGTCATGATTCGTGCAAATTCACATGAAATGGTGGAAGAATTGGCAAAACATTCATCCATTCCGATCATTAATGGACTGACAGATATGTACCATCCATGCCAGGCGCTTGCAGATTTACTTACGATTATTGAAGTGAAAGGGTCTGTTGCCGGCAAAAGACTCGCATATGTCGGTGACGGGAATAATGTTGCCCATTCATTAGTCATTGGGGCAGTTCGTATGGGAATGCATGTCACTGTTGCGACTCCTAAAGGGTTCGAGGTTAATGAAGATCTTTTTGTCAAAGCGAAGAAAATTGCGGAAGAAACAGGCGGTACTGTTATGCAGACATATAATCCAGTAGAAGCGGTAATAAATGCGGATGTTGTTTATACAGACGTATGGGCGAGTATGGGACAGGAGGAAGAGGCCGCTGCGCGACTCGAAGCATTCAAAGGGTTCCAAATAAACGATGCCCTTGTTGCCAATGCGAAGAAAGATTATATGTTCCTACATTGCTTGCCAGCTCACCGCGAAGAAGAGGTTGCCACTTCCGTCATTGACGGACCGAATTCGTATGTATTCCAGCAGGCGGAAAATCGTCTGCACGCGCAGAAAGCTGTATTGGCATCGTTGCTGTAAGTAAATGATAAAAGCCACTCCTAATGGGTGGCTTTTAACGTTGCAATATTAACCTGCAGAGAAAGCTTGCGCGAGTTCGCCGCTAATTTTCGTCTTTTCCTGTTCATCGGCATTAACCCATAGCTTTTCAAAAAATACACCTAGACCTGGCAATAAATGTTCTTCGCCTCGCTGTAATGCATCTTCCACGACGTTGCGAATATCGGTCGCGGAGTTATTCGTCATATTAGCGGTGATGGCGTCACGAATTTGGAAATTCATCATATCATCCTCCTGATATCATTTTGTACACAATGATCGCCAACTATACGGACATTTGTTACACTAGAAGAAAAAGGATGTAGCTCAATACATGAAAAGAATCGAATCGACACAAAATGCACTCGTGAAACATTGGAAAAAGCTTGTAACCTCAAAGAAAGACCGCGATAAATCGGAAGAATTCATCGTGGAAGGATTCCATCTTGTTGAAGAGGCGCTTAACACAGATGGAACAATCCTTCATTTGATTGTCAGAGAAGACTTGGAGCTGCCCGCAGAATGGAAAATCGATCATCTCCAGCTGATTCAAGTGACAAAGGCTGTCGCTAAGGAGCTGGTCGAAACGGAGCAGTCCCAAGGGATATTTGCACATTGCCGTCAGCCGGAATATACAGATGATGAGGCTGTCAGCTGGAAAAAGCTTTTATTCATTGATGCCGTACAAGATCCAGGGAATATCGGTACGATGATTCGGACAGCGGATGCGGCTGGTATGGACGCCGTTATTCTCGGAAAAGGGTCAGCGGATCCCTTTAATCCTAAAACGGTCCGATCGGCTCAAGGTTCTCATTTCCATATTCCTGTAGTAAAAGGGGAACTTGGGGATTGGATTGACAGAATGAAGGCGGATGGAATTAAAGTCATCGGTACTGGATTGCAAAATGCGGTCGATCATTACAATGTAGGTCCGTTGAAGGAATTTGCACTTATTGTCGGCAATGAAGGAAGCGGAGTCGCTGCCGAATACTTATCAAAAGCCGACGATATTGTGAAAATTCCTTTGTATGGCAAAGCAGAATCTTTGAATGTCGCTATTGCTGCCGGGATCTTGCTATACACTTACGGGAAACAATGATATCGATGTTGATGTCCTAAACGAAATCGGGTATAGTAAAGCTGTATATACTTTCGAAAAGCTATGACCGGGAAAAGTAAACAGATTGCAACCGACAGGAAATCGGCGCCTTGACTGAGAGCGCAGATGGGCGAATACTGTTGAAGTTCACCCCGCGAGCTGCCGCTTGGACCAGTGCCAACTGTAAAGGCGTGCCGGTAGAGGGCCGTTATTCCAAATGAAGTGATTATGCATTTTGTTGCATAATAATCAGGGTGGTACCGCGAACTCGTCCTCGTCCCTTTTTAGGGGCGGGGTTTTTTATTTTGAAAGGAGAATGACAATGGAACAGCAATTGCAACAATTGAAAGAAGAAGCATTGACGAAAATCCAGGAAGCGACGAGCGTTAAAGAATTAAATGACGTCCGAGTCGCTTACCTTGGTAAGAAGGGACCTATTACCGATCTATTGAAAGGGATGGGAAAGCTTCCTGCTGAAGAACGTCCTAAAATGGGAGCTCTCGTCAATGTAATCCGTGAAGCGGTAACAGAATCACTGGAAGCAAAAATGACAAAGCTTGAAGAAGAAGCGATCAATGCGCAACTGGAAAAAGAGGCGATTGACGTCACATTGCCTGGCCGTCCCGTTCCAACCGGCAACCATCATCCATTGACTCGTGTTGTTGAAGAGATCGAAGACTTTTTCATCAGCATGGGCTATGAAATCGCTGAAGGTCCAGAAGTGGAAAAAGATTATTATAACTTTGAAGCGCTTAATTTGCCGAAAGGGCATCCGGCGCGTGACATGCAGGATTCATTTTATATTTCCGAAGAGGTTCTTCTTCGTACTCATACATCTCCAGTTCAAGCGAGAACGATGGAGGCGAAAGGCGGAACTGCTATCAAAATCATCTGCCCGGGCAAAGTATACCGCCGGGATAATGACGATGCGACGCATTCCCACCAATTCACGCAAATCGAAGGACTCGTTGTCGGCGAAGATATCCGCATGAGTGACTTAAAAGGGACACTCGACCTGTTTGCGAAAAAAATGTTCGGCGCTGATCGTGAAATTCGTTTGCGTCCTAGTTTCTTCCCGTTCACTGAACCGTCGGTAGAGATGGATATCTCTTGCTTCAAATGTGGCGGCGACGGCTGTAATGTATGTAAAAAGACAGGTTGGATCGAAATTTTAGGCGCGGGAATGGTGCACCCGAACGTATTGAAGATGGCAGGCTATGACCCATCCGTCGTAACAGGTTTTGCATTCGGCATGGGACCTGAGCGGATTGCAATGTTGAAATATGGTGTGGAAGATATCCGTCATTTCTATACGAATGATGTGCGATTCATATCACAATTTCATCGGACGGAAGCTTAAGGAGGAGAAGACATGTTAGTATCTACAAAATGGTTGAATGAATATGTAAATATAAATGGAATTGATCCTGCAGATCTTGCAGAAAAAATAACGCGTTCAGGCATAGAAGTTGATTCCATCATTTATCGCGGACAAGGAATGACAAATGTCGTTGTCGGACATGTGAAAGAATGCGTGAAGCATCCGGAAGCGGATAAATTGAACATATGCCAAGTGGATGTCGGAGAAGAGACGACGCAAATCATTTGTGGAGCACCGAATGTCGCAGACGGCCAAAAAGTCATCGTTGCACGACCTGGAGCTGTTCTTCCTGGCGGCATGAAAATCAAAAAAGCGAAACTGCGTGGAGAAGAATCGAACGGGATGATTTGTTCCTTGCAAGAGCTAGGGATTGAAGGGAAACTCGTTCCGAAAGCATATGCGGAAGGTATTTACGTATTGCCTCAAGATGCAGTGCCAGGGGAAAATGCGCTTCCATTACTTGGATTGGACGATACAGTGCTTGAATTCGATTTGACGCCGAACCGTTCAGATGCGCTGAGCATGTTAGGCGTCGCTTATGAAGTCGGTGCGATTTTATCCCAAGGGATTGCACTGCCAAAAATTGATTATCCTTTGTCGGCAGAAAAGGCGGAAGACATGTTGAAACTTCGTATCGATGCTGCTGAAGATAACCCGATGTATGTCGCAAAAGTCGTGAAAAATATAAAAGTGGCCGAATCGCCATTATGGCTTCAAAATGCTTTGATGGCAGCAGGCGTACGCCCTCATAATAATGTAGTCGATATTACAAATTATGTTCTCATGGAGTACGGCCAACCATTGCATGCATTCGACTATGATCGGCTTGAGACAGGAGAAATTGTCGTTCGTCATGCTAAAGAGGGTGAAATAATAACAACATTGGATGATGCAGAACGGAAATTACAAGCACATAACCTTGTCATTACGAATGGCAACGAACCTGTAGCGCTAGCTGGCGTCATGGGTGGAGCAAATTCTGAAGTGCATGATGGGACGACGACTGTTGTTATCGAATCTGCTTATTTTGCACCTTCATCAGTTCGCCGCACTTCCAGAGAAGTTGGCCTTCGAAGCGATGCAAGTACCCGTTTCGAAAAAGGAGTCGATCCGAACCGTGTACAAGAGGCTGCTGAACGTGCAGCTCAGCTGATGGCTAATCTTGCTGGCGGGGAAGTCCTTGCTGGGTCAGTCATCTTTGATGAACTTGACAAAACAGCTGAGCGAATTACTGTTTCACCGGATTATATCAACAGCCGCCTTGGCATGAAAATTTCGATGGAAGAAATGCTCAATATACTGGATCGCCTTCGAATTCCAACAGAAGCAATCAATGGGCAGCTTGTTATCGATGCTCCGACACGTAGGCAAGATTTGAAAATCAGGGAAGATATTATTGAAGAAATTGCACGAATGTATGGATACGATGAAATTCCGAAAACGCTTCCTGTATCAGAGTCAACGCCGGGAGGATTGACGCCATACCAGGCAAAACGCCGTATTGTTCGCGAGTTCCTTGAAGGAGCTGGGCTGTATCAGGCAATTACTTATTCATTGACATCGAAAGCGCATGCGCAATTATTTGCGTTGGAAACGGCCCCGGTAACGGAATTGCTTATGCCAATGAGTGAGGATCGCAGCGTACTACGTCAAAGCCTAATTCCTCATCTGTTAGAAGCGGCTACGTATAACGTTGCGCGCCGTATCGACTCAGTTTCTCTATATGAAACAGGCTCCGTATTCCTTGGGGAAGAAGAGGATGGCCTTCCACGTGAAGTAGAGCATTTAGCGGCAGTCTTGACAGGTAAATGGGTCGACCATGCTTGGCAGGCGGAGTCGAAAAAAGTTGATTTCTATGTTGTCAAAGGCATAGTCGAAGGATTGTTGGATCGCTTAGGACTTCTTCATGGTTTATCATTTGAAAAAGCTGTAATCGATGGAATGCATCCGGGTCGGACTGCAAATGTTCTATTGCAGGGCGAGCGAATCGGCTTGATCGGCCAAATCCACCCGACGGAGCAAAAGAAACGTGACTTGAAAGAAACGTATGTAATGGAATTGAATTTGAAAACCATTCTCTCTATAAATACGGATGAACTTCTTTATGTTCCTGTTCCACGTTTCCCATCCATTTCACGGGACATTGCACTCGTTGTTGCAAGAGAAACTTCCGCAGGCATGCTGGAAGAAACTATAAGACAGGCGGGCGGCAAACTTTTGAAAGATGTGAAGCTCTTCGATCTATACGAAGGGGACAATGTAGAAGAAGGCAAGAAATCACTTGCGTTCTCATTGACTTATTTCGATCCTGAGCGCACTTTGACAGACGAAGAAGTCGTTAAAGCACACGAAAAAGTATTGCATGCTTTAACTATAGAGGCAGGCGCACAGCTTCGAGGATAAAACGAAGACCGCTAATGGAGTACATCTCCAATAGCGGTCTTTTTTATGTCGGTGTCCAAAGCGACCTATCAGCGTTTCTTCGCTGCGATTCTTTTCGCCTTCTCGGCATTGGCAAAATGCCATTTCGTCATTGATTTTAATGCGGACTCACCATTTTTTAATAAAATTTTCGCCGCTGCTTCATCCACAATTTTTCCTGCACCTTTAGGAAGTGTGACACCGGCAATCCCGCTCAACCGGTCCATCTCCTCTAAAAACGCAACTCTTGCAATAATAGATGCTGCAGCAACCGCTACGTGCAGCCCCTCGGCTTTTGTCGAAAACAAAACATTTTCACGAACGATTTCCGGCTCACTTTTAATATGGTTATAATAAATTCCACGTTCTGCAAACTGGTCGATCAAAATATAATCTGGCTTCCTGTCATTCATTTTCCGTAGAACGTGTTTTAAAGCCTGATTATGGAGCAAAGCTTTAATCTTGCCTTGCGACCACCCTTTTGCTTGAATCTCGTTATATTTCTCGTTTGTTAACGTGAGGACACTATGAATAAGTGTTGCTTGCAGATCAGGGGCGATGTCCCTCATTAAACCATCATTCAATTGCTTGGAATCCTTAACGCCTAGTTCACGAACGAGCTCGATTTGATCCGAGCTGACAAAACAGGCGGCAACCGTAACAGGGCCAAAGAAGTCACCAGTACCCGTTTCATCAGAGCCGAGGACTGACAACTCCGAGAATCCCTCAGGCAATGTTTCGCCTTTCGCTTTTGGCGCTGTTGTTTTATTAGCAGATGATATGACATCCGAACCGCCCCAAATGCCGGCTTCCCGTGTTGCCCCTCCGCCTTGGAATAGCACTTTTCCAGATTTATAAGCAGTAACAGCCGTATCTGGCAGCTTTGCCGCAAAAACGACGCCTGGCGCATTTCGTATAACTTGAAAAGGGGTATAATACGATATTAATTTTTCCAACTTTGCTTTATCCAATTGAAGAACACTTTGGCTCATAAAATTCTTTCCTCTCCGTAATATCTTTTCATATTATACAACAACCTAAGGGGAAGTTGTTTGTCGTACTTGTACAAGCATACGCATGAAACGGAAATCCACGGTTAAACCATCCCTTCCCTTTTCAACTAAAACGATTTCATGGTATGATTGAGTATAAGTTTCTACTTAGGAGGTTTCATCATTGGCAGACGAGCAGAAGACGCGCGTAGCGGTTGACATATATGGACAGACATATACGATTGTCGGCAGTGAAACGAGCAATCATGTCCGGCTCGTCGCTTCGATGGTCGATGAGAGGATGAAGGAGATTAGTTCTCGTAATCCTTATTTGGACAGTTCCAAAATTGCTGTCCTTACCGCTGTGAATAGTGTACATGACTATTTGAAATTAAAAGAACGTATTGAGCTTTTGGAAGAAGAATTGAATAAGTTGAAGGGTTGACGGTCGTTTATGCTTGATTTAATCATACTATTCCTCTTTTTAGGGGGATTGATCACGGGATTTAGACGGGGGCTTATCGTACAGCTTATACATATGACAGGCTTCATCATTGCTCTTATCTTCGCTTACGTATATTACAAACCATTGTCTGAGAAGTTCGTTCTATGGATTCCATACCCGGGGGTAACCGCTGGATCTAAATTGAGTTGGACAGTCGAACAACTTGACTTGGATCAGACGTTTTACAGGATGCTGGCATTTGTACTTATCTTTATCGTTGTCAAATTCGCATTGCAGTTGATTGCGTCCATGTTTGATTTCCTGAAGTTCCTTCCAGTACTGGGATTTTTATCTCGTTTTGGAGGAGCGATTTTAGGATTTATAGAGTTTTATATTCTTATATTTCTACTACTCTATCTACTGGCAATGCTGCCGCTTGATTTCATCCAAGAAATGATTGGCAGATCGCTTTTAGCTGATGCGATATTTGAACATACTCCGATCATTTCAGAAACGGTAAAAAAATGGTGGTATATTTATACGAAGTGACGTATCCCGGCTTGCATTATAACGCAGGCTGTTCTATATGAACGAACTGTTCGGCTTCCCCCCTGGTTGGAGGGAAGCCTTTTTTCTAGAAGGATCCGTAAAAAATGAAGGGGTGGTTACTTATGAACAAGAAAACAATCATTCGTACATTTGAAAAAATCGCGTTGTATATGGAATTGTTGGGAGAAAATCCCTTTAAAGTGGGAGCGTTCCGGAAAGCTGCGAACGTGCTTGAGCTTGACCCGCGAAGCCTCTCTGAGATGGATGATATTTTGAAATTGAAGGGAATTGGCAAAGGGACAGGAGCGGTCATTATCGACTTGATGGAAAAAGGGGAATCCGACTTATTGAAGGAGCTTGAAGAAGAAGTTCCTAAAGGGCTTATTCCATTATTGAAAGTTCCGGGGCTCGGCGGCAAACGGATTGCGAAACTGCGGGAATCGATCGGCATCGATTCAATTGAGTCTTTGCGAATTGCGTGCGAAACAAACAAAGTGAGCGTGCTTCCGGGATTCGGGAAAAAGACCGAGGAGAAGATATTGCATGAACTTCAACAGCTGGGTACCAGAAAAGGGAAACTGCCCGTTTGGCAAGTGGAGTCCATTGTGAAAGCGATTGAAGAGGAATTGCGAGGGGTTGAGGAAATTTCTCGTTTTTCTGTAGCAGGAAGTTTCCGACGTGCAGAGGAAGAAAGCAGCGACGTCGACTTTATAATTGTTACGGATGAGCCCGCGGCAGTTCGGGATAAGCTGATGGAAGTGCTTCCGATTGAAGAAACTGTAGCGGCTGGAGATTCCAAGTTATCCGTCGTTCTTGACATGGCGGATTTGGTCGACGCGGATTTCCGCTTCGTGTCCGAAAAGCAATTTGCGACAGCGGTTCACCATTTCACTGGCTCGAAAGACCATAATGTGAAAATGCGTCAACTGGCTAAATCAAAAGGGATGAAAATCAGTGAATACGGTGTTGAAATGGAAGATGGAACCGTAAAAACGTTTGAATCGGAAGCCGATTTTTTTGCTTTTTTTGATTTGCCATTCATCCCACCTTCCATGCGTAAGGATGGAACGGAAATCGACCGGGCACATGAGATTGCAGAGGTTGTTGCATTCGAGGATATCCGAGGTGATTTCCACATGCATACGACTTGGTCGGATGGAGGTTATTCCATACGAGAAATGGTGGAAGCGTGCAGAGCTAGAGGCTACTCGCATATGGTCATTACAGACCATACGCAATATTTGAAAGTGGCGAATGGGTTGACGCCTGAGCGTGTCCGAGACCAAATTGCAGAAATCCGGAAGTTAAATGCGGAATACGATGATATCGAAATTTTCTGTGGGACAGAAATGGATATCCTACCGGATGGATCTCTTGATTTTGAAGATGATCTCTTAAGTGAGTTGGACTTTGTCATTGCTTCGATCCATTCGAATTTCAATCAGTCGCAAGATAAGATTATGAATCGACTGCATGCTGCGATGAAAAATCCGCATGTTTCCATGATCGCTCATCCGACTGGTAGGATAATCGGACAGAGGGACGGTTATAATCCTGACGTGCCCCAATTGATTGAGTGGGCAAAGAAATATAATAAAATACTTGAGTTGAACGGCAATCCGCACCGTTTTGACTTAGCCGTCGACTATTTGGAAATGGCTCAGAAAGCGGGCGTTAAAATTGCCGTGAATACAGATGCGCATGCAATCGATCAATTGGATCATATGGAAATTGGTGTAAAGTATGCGCAAAAGGCATGGCTGAAAAAAGAGACGGTCGTTAACACATGGCCGCTTGAACAATTCATCCGGGAGATTATCCGGAAATGAAAGGAAGTGTAAGGCATTGGAAAACCGTGTCTTGAAAACACTTGAATTTGACAAAATCCGGGATGTCGTGGCAACTTATTGCACGTCATCTGCGGGACGAACATATATGGAAAAGTTAGTTCCCGTCAGCGACTTTCAAGAAGTTGTCCGATTGCTTGAGGAGACAGACGAAGGGCTCTCTATATTGAGAGTAAGAGGGAACGTACCGATGGGAGGCATTAGCGACATCCGCCCGCATGCAAAACGCGCACAAATCGGAGGTGTCCTTAGTGCATATGAATTGATGGAAACAGCGAATACAATCCGTGCAAGCAGAATTCTAAGGCAGTTCATTGAATCAGTTGACGAGGATGAAGATATTGAAATTCCTCATTTCCTCACGAAGAAAGAGGCGTTGCCGATCCTCACGGGACTTGAGCATGAAATCAATGCTGCCATTGACGAAAATGGACATGTCGTCGATAGTGCTTCAGGAACTCTCCGATCGATCCGTCAAAGTTTACGCATCCAGGAGGGGCGTGTGCGGGAAAAGCTCGAAGGCTATACAAGAGGACGAAATGCTTCAAAAATGCTTTCCGATTCCATCGTAACAATCCGAAACGACAGATACGTCATTCCCGTAAAATCGGAATACCGTTCTCACTTCGGAGGAGTCATCCACGATATGTCATCATCGGGGCAAACGTTATTCATTGAGCCTGATGCTGTTGTCCAAGCGAATAATGAAATCCGTAACTTGAAGATGAAAGAGAAGGATGAAATTGAAAAGATTTTGCAGGAGTTATCCGTAAAAGTTCAAGAAGTAGCCCATGATCTTTTTGTGCTAGTCGATATTTTATCGGAAATTGATATCATTCTTGCCAAATCAAAATATGGAATTGCGCATAAATGTACAAAGCCCGAAGTGAATAACGAAGGATATATCCGTCTAGCGAAAGCTAGACACCCTCTGCTGCCGATCGAACAGGCGGTAGCCAATACAATTGAATTCGGTAAGGATATTACAACAATTGTTATTACTGGACCAAACACAGGAGGGAAGACCGTTACGTTAAAAACTGTTGGGCTATGCACATTGATGGCTCAGGCTGGACTTCCGATTCCTGCATTGGATGGTTCGGAAATAGCCGTATTCGATTCTGTCTATGCGGACATTGGCGATGAACAGTCCATTGAGCAAAGTCTCAGTACGTTCTCTTCGCATATGGTAAACATTGTCGATATCCTGAAAAAATTTGACTCGCGTTCATTGCTCATATTTGACGAGCTTGGCTCAGGCACCGATCCGCAGGAAGGGGCAGCGCTTGCTATTTCCATATTGGATGAAGTGCATGGCACAGGAGCACGTGTAATGGCTACAACTCATTATCCTGAGTTAAAAGCATATGGCTATAATCGTCCTGGCGTTGCGAATGCAAGCGTAGAATTCGATATTGATACATTGAGCCCAACGTATCGATTATTAATCGGAGTTCCAGGCAGAAGTAATGCTTTTGAAATCTCTAACCGTCTCGGTCTCCATGAACATATTATTAAACGCGCGAAAAAGTTCACCGGAACAGACCGTGGAGAAGTAGATTCGATGATCGCTTCATTAGAGTCGAGCAGGGTTCAATCTGAAAAAGATGCAGAACAGACACATGCATTATTAATCGAAACAGAAAGACTGAAAAGGGAATTGGAAGAGAAGCTTTCCGAATTCGATGGTATGAAAGAAAAACTGATCGAGAATGCAAAAGAAAAAGCGAAAAAAATCGTGGACGAGGCTCGTGTCGAATCGGAGGCTGTCATATCCGACCTGCGTGCATTGCGCTTGAACGCAGGTGCGAATGTGAAAGAGCATGAATTAATTGATGCACGTAAACGACTGGAAGGAGCAGCTCCCGAAGATAAAAAGAAAACATTGAAAGCGAAAGCGGCTCCGAGGCCATTAGAAGTCGGTGATGAAGTAAAAGTCATCACATACGGACAAAAAGGCACCCTTATTGAAAAGGTTTCTGCAAAAGAATGGATCGTCCAAATCGGCATCTTGAAAATGAAGCTTGATGAATCCGTACTGGAATACATTAAACCTGAAAAAGTGAAAGATACTGTCGTATCCGCATCTGTAAAGGGAAGGGATTCGTACGTCAAACTGGAACTCGACCTTCGTGGGGAGCGGTATGAAGATGCATTGCACCGTACTGAAAAATATTTGGATGATGCGTTGTTGTCCAATTATCATCAAGTATCAATCATTCATGGAAAAGGAACAGGAGCTTTACGGCAAGGAGTCCAAACATATTTGAAAAATCATCCGCGTGTGAAAAGTTACAGATATGGGGAAGCGGGCGAAGGCGGCCATGGGGTTACGGTCGTTGAACTAAAATAAAAAGTTATACGAAATTGAAACTTTCTTCGTCTCCATTCGTAGAGGTTAGGATGAATGAATTTCAAAGGAGTCAAATAAATGACGGAAACTGGATTTTGGAGCCATCCTCTTGTAGAAACGACAGGTTATTTCAGTGTAGTTGTCCTGTGCCTCGTCGTTTCGATGGTGCTTTTTGAACTTGTAACAAAGTATAAAAATTGGGAAGAGATCCGTAATGGGAATATAGCTGTTGCCATGGCTACCGGCGGTAAGATCTTCGGTGTTTCGAATATTTTTCGTTATTCAATTGAGCAGCATAATACATTGCCGCAAATGATTGGATGGGGCTTATTCGGTTTTGTCTTGCTTGTCATCGCGTACATCCTTTTTGAATTTCTAACGCCGAAGTTCAACATTGACAAGGAGATTGAAGAGGATAATCGTTCCGTCGGCTTCATCTCGCTGACAATATCGGTAGGATTGTCCTTTGTCATCGGTGCCAGCATTTCATAGGAGATATGATATGGAAAAATTGTCTAAGATTTTAATTGTTGTTTGTGTTCTCTTTGTTCTTGTAGGAATATATTGGATGTTCAAGAATACGCCTTGACTTAAATTTTCAAGTCAAGGCATTTTTTCTCTATGAAAACAATATTCTATTTGAAAGCGGATTCATTTATCGATATAATATTTAAAGAAGGAATTTTCTAAGTATTGTAATGGAAAAGGGGGCGTTACAATGACAGGAAGGCCATGGCTGGATATGTATCCGCCAGAAATACCGAAAACGATCGATTATGATCGGATTCCGCTTCAAGAATTCTTAACGAGATCGGGGAATAAGTTTCCTGAAAAGACGGCAATGCATTTCATGGGCAAGGATATAAGTTATAAAGAATTCCATGAATCTGCATTGAAATTTGCCAACTATTTGCGATCGCTAGGTGTTGAAAAGGGGGACCGCGTTGCAATTATGCTTCCGAACTGTCCTCAAAGCGCAATCGCTTACTATGGCATCCTTTATGTTGGAGGGATAGTCGTTCAGACGAATCCACTTTATACAGAAAGGGAATTGTCCTATCAGATGGTGGATTCCGGGGCAAAGGTAATCATTTCACTTGACATTCTTTTTGGACGCATTACGAAAATCATTAAGGAAACAGAGTTGGAGCATGTCATCATAACGGGGATTAAAGACTATTTGCCGTTCCCTAAAAATCTTATCTATCCATTCATCCAGAAAAGAGAGCACGGAATTATCGTGAAGGTGGAACATAGGGGTATGAACCATCTTTTCACGGAAATTATGAAGATAGCAAAACCTGATCCGATTTCATATGAATTTAATTTTGATGAAGATGTTGCGTTGCTTCAATATACAGGAGGGACTACAGGACCTCCGAAAGGTGTCATGCTCACACACTCCAATCTGATCAGCAACGCGCAAATGTGCAATGCATGGCTCTATAAATGCGAAGATGGCAAAGAGATTGTCATGGGAATTTTACCGTTCTTCCATGTGTATGGCATGACGACCGTTCTTATCTTATCCGTAATGTCAGGCAATAAAATGGTGTTAATCCCTAAGTTTGACTTCGATACTGCGCTCAAAGCAATCGATAAACAGAAACCGACGCTCTTCCCTGGTGCACCGACAATCTATATTGGCTTGTTGAATCATCCAGAGCTTTCGAAGTACGACCTTTCTTCAATAAAAGCTTGTATAAGTGGATCTGCTGCTTTGCCAGTCGAATTGCAGGAGAAATTTGAAAAGGTTACCGGCGGAAAGCTTGTGGAAGGGTATGGTCTGACAGAAACCTCTCCAGTCGCCATTGCGAATTTCATATGGGAGGAAAGACGTGTAAAAGGGTCGATTGGTGTTCCGTGGCCAGATACGGATGCGTGCATTTTAGGTCCTGAATCAACAGATCCCCTACCGAATGGGGAAGTCGGGGAAATAGCTGTAAAAGGCCCTCAAGTGATGAAGGGCTATTGGAACAGACCGGAAGAGACCGCCGAAACGTTCCGCGATGGATGGCTGTTAACCGGAGATTTAGGTTATATGGATGATGAAGGTCATTTCTATGTTGTAGATAGGAAAAAGGATATGATCATTGCGAGCGGTTTCAATATTTATCCACGTGAAATCGAAGAAGTGCTGTATGAGCATGATGCAATCCAAGAATGTGTAGTCGCTGGAGTCCCAGATCCTTACCGTGGTGAGACGGTAAAGGCATACATTGTTTTAAAAGAAGGGAAATCGGTGACAGAGGAAGAATTAAATGCGTATTGCCGTGAACATTTGGCTTCCTTCAAAGTACCGCGTAAATATGAATTTAGGAAAGAACTGCCGAAAACTGCAGTCGGTAAAATTTTACGACGCGCACTCATAGATGAGGAGAAAAAGAAGATGGAGCAGGAATTACAAACTTCCTGACGAAAGACTTGACGATAACCGAATAAACGATTAATATGAAAATATGAATGAACCATCATTCATATTTTCTTCTTTTTGGTGGTGAATAAATGAAACGTGATAAACCTAAATATAAACAAATAATTGATGCTGCCGTCATCGTCATTGCTGAAAACGGTTACCATCAGGCGCAGGTCTCCAAGATTGCCAAGGAAGCTGGCGTTGCAGACGGAACGATCTATCTTTATTTCAAAAATAAAGAGGATATCCTTATTTCCGTTTTTCGTGAGAAGATGGGCGTCTTTGTAGACAATGTGAAAGAGATTTTGAAGAAAGAAATCTCTGCTACAGAAATGCTCGCCAAGATGATTGAAAACCATTTCAGTTTGCTCAATGGTGATCGCCACCTAGCCATTGTAACCCAGTTGGAACTACGGCAATCAAACAAAGAACTTCGGTATAGAATCAATGAAGTATTGAAGGAGTACTTGACTTTGCTCGATACCATCCTAAAGGAAGGAATCGAAAAAGGTGAGTTTGACGAGCGGATTGATATTCGGTTGGCCCGTCAAATGGTATTTGGAACAATCGACGAAACAATCACATCATGGGTAATGAATGATCAAAAGTATGATTTAATGAAATTGGCACCAGAAGTCCATCGCTTAATTTTAAACGGAATGAAAGCTTAAATCTCGATTTTTCATGATGCAGAATAGTGCATTTCGGAAAGGGTGGGGAAGAATGGAGTTTTTGAAAATCCATGTTGAAGATGGAGTGGCGACTGTCGCAATCAACAGACCGCCGGCTAATGCTTTATCTAGCAGTCTTATTCAAGAGATTGATAAAGTATTGGACGAAGTGGAAAATGATGATTCTGTCCGGGTTATCGTACTTCACGGTGAAGGCAAATTCTTTTCGGCAGGGGCCGATATTAAGGAATTCACTACAGTGACGTCCGGCGAACAGTTTTCTCAGCTTTCCTCTGCAGGGCAGGACGTTTTTGAACGAATGGAAAGCTTTAAGAAGCCGATCATTGCCGCCATTCATGGCGCTGCACTTGGCGGTGGATTGGAGTTGGCAATGGGATGTCATATTCGGGTTGTCACCGAAAAAGCTAAACTCGGGTTGCCTGAATTGCAATTAGGGCTGATTCCAGGATTTGCCGGAACTCAACGTTTGCCAAGATATGTAGGTGTGGCGAAGGCAGCGGAAATGTTATTAACGAGCGAGCCGATCACTGGGGAAGAAGCGGTACGATGGGGACTAGCCAATCATGCTTTCCCGGATGAGGAACTGCTTCCGAAAACGATGGAAATGGCAAAGAAGATTGCGAAGAAAAGTCCGATTGCCATGAAAGCTGCACTTCGTATGCTTCAATATACGAAAACAGATTCGTTCTACGAAGGGGTGAAGGCGGAGGCCGGTTCATTCGGCGAGGTTTTTGTCTCTGAAGATGCAAAAGAAGGAATCCAAGCTTTCATTGAAAAAAGGGAACCACAATTCAAAGGGAATTAAATAAGCCAGGGAGGTTTGCAATATGAACATTTATGCATTGGTGAAACGTACATTTGACACTGAGGAGAAAATCGCTGTTACAAACGGTAAAATCGCTGAAGACGGCGCTGAATTCATTATCAATCCTTATGACGAATACGCAATCGAAGAAGCAATCCAAGTACGAGACGAACATGGCGGTGAAGTAACAGTCATCACAATCGGCGATGAAGAAGCTGAAAAGCAGCTTCGTACTGCATTGGCAATGGGAGCGGACAAAGCTGTTCTGATCAATACCGAGGACGACTTGGATGAGATGGACGAGTTTACTGCTGCGAAAATCATCGCGGAATACTTAAAAGACAAAAATGCGGATTTGATCCTCGCGGGGAATGTCGCAATCGACGGAGGCTCCGGACAGGTCGGGCCACGTGTTGCGGAATTATTAGGAATCAATTATGTGACAACGATTACAAACCTTGAAATCGACGGCACTTCAGTCAAAATCGTTCGTGACGTTGAAGGGGATTCTGAAACGATTGAAACGTCCCTGCCATTATTGGTCACAGCACAACAAGGATTAAATGAGCCTCGCTATCCATCTTTGCCAGGCATCATGAAAGCAAAGAAAAAACCGCTTGAAGAACTGGAATTGGATGATTTGGACCTTGATGAAGATGATGTGGAAGCTAAGACAGAAACAATTGAAATCTATCTTCCGCCTCAAAAAGCTGCAGGTCGCATCCTAGAAGGAGACTTGGCCGATCAGGTAAAAGAGCTCGTTGAACTTCTTAATAAAGAATCCAAAGTGCTTTGATTGAATTCATAGTGTATTCATATTGTAATGGGAGGGACTCTATATGTCTAAAAAAGTAGTAGTACTTGGTGAAGCTCGTGAAGGGGCATTGCGTAACGTTTCATTCGAAGCAATAGCAGCTGCGAAAACAGTAGCAGACGGCGGGGAAATCGTCGGCTTGCTATTCGGCGACTCAGTTCAAACATTAGGGGAAGAGATGATCAAATACGGTGCGGATCGTGTCATCACTGTGGAGCATCCGCATTTGAAACATTATACATCAGACGGATTCGGCCAAGCATTCATGGCTGTCTATGAGCAAGAGAAACCAGACGCAATCGTGTTCGGTCATACTTCATTAGGGAAAGATCTATCTCCGAAGATTGCTAGTAAACTAGCTTCAGGTTTAATTTCCGATGTGACATCAATCGAAGGAGAAGGCGATGACGCGGTATTCGTCCGTCCGATCTATTCCGGTAAAGCATTTGAAAAAGTGAAAATTAAAGAAGGTCTTCTATTCTTCACAGTTCGTCCGAACAATATTGAGCCGCTTGTAAAAGACGAAAACCGTTCCGGTGACGTTTCTTCCGTCTCTGTTGACATCACGAACTTACGCTCCGTCATTAGCGAAGTCGTCCGCAAGTCGACGGAAGGCGTTGATCTATCAGAGGCGAAAGTTGTCGTCGCTGGCGGCCGCGGTGTGAAAAGTGCTGAAGGTTTTGCACCTCTGGAAGAATTGGCTCAATTACTCGGCGGTGCAGTCGGCGCATCTCGCGGAGCATGTGATGCGGATTATTGCGACTATTCGTTGCAAATCGGTCAAACAGGCAAAGTAGTAACTCCAGATCTATACATTGCAGCGGGAATTTCAGGCGCAATCCAGCATATGGCTGGAATGTCGAACTCAAAAGTAATTGTTGCTATCAACAAAGATCCAGAAGCAAACATTTTTAAAGTAGCAGACTACGGCATCGTCGGAGACTTGTTCGAAGTCATCCCGATGATGATCGAAGAAATCAAGAAAATCAAAATGAATTAATAAGCAAAAGGCTCCTGCGGAAGCGGGAGCCTTTCTCCTAATTGAAGCAGATGTTTCGCCCGTCTATATTTGACATGCTATAATGCAATCATAGTTGGATTTACTAAAGGAGGAAAAGAATAAATGGCTATTACACATGCAACTGACCAAGACTTTAAAGAACAAACAAAAGACGGCCTCGTGCTTGTTGACTTCTGGGCAACATGGTGTGGACCTTGTAAAATGATCGCTCCTGTATTGGAAGAGCTTGACGGTGACCTAAACGGCAAAGCCAAAATCGTCAAAGTTGACGTCGATGAGAACCAAGCGACTGCTGGAGAATTCGGCATCATGTCAATCCCGACACTTGTCCTCTTCAAAGACGGAGAAATTGTCGACAAAGTTGTCGGTTTCCAACCGAAAGAACAACTTGCAGAACTGATCGAAAAACACGCGTAATGGATTACTTGAAACCGGGAACCTTTAGAGGAACCCGGTTTTTTGGTAGGTGAAGAAGATGAATGAAAAAATAGAGCATAAACTATCCTTGCTGCCGGACTTGCCTGGTTGTTACTTAATGAAAGACCGTCAAGGCACCATCATTTATGTCGGTAAAGCAAAAATATTGAAAAACAGGGTCCGCAGCTATTTTACCGGATCCCATGACGCCAAAACACAGCGACTCGTCGGAGAAATCGAGGACTTTGAATATATCATCACTACATCTGATATTGAAGCGCTCATATTGGAATTAAACCTCATCAAACAGCATGACCCTAAGTACAATATCATGCTGAAAGATGACAAAACGTACCCCTACTTAAAAATAACTTCTGAACGGCATCCTAAACTGATTGTGACGAGGCAACTTAAAAAGGATAAGGGGAAATATTTTGGGCCCTATCCGAATGCTACAGCGGCACACGAAACGAAAAAGCTGCTAGACCGTTTGTATCCTTACCGGAAATGCCATCAGTTGCCGGACCGCGTTTGTCTTTATTACCATTTGGGTCAATGCTTAGCCCCTTGTGTGCATGAAATAAAGCAAGAAACATATAAAGAAATGGTGGACGATATAAGCCGCTTCCTGAATGGCGGATATAAAAGCGTGAAAAAAGAGCTAACGGAAAAGATGGCGGCGGCTGCTGAAAATCTTGAATTCGAACGGGCAAAGGAATATCGGGACCAAATTGCTAATATCGAAGCGGTCATGGAGAAGCAAACAATGATGATGAACGACTTCACAGACCGTGACGTTTTCGGGTATGCAGTTGAAAAGGGATGGATGTGTGTCCAAGTATTTTTTGTACGCCAAGGCAAATTGATTGAAAGGGATGTTTCCATATTTCCTTTATATCAAGATCCAGAAGAAGAGCTGCTAACATTCATCGGTCAATTTTACGGAAAGAGCGGCCATCTTCTGCCTAAAGAAATTTTACTGCCAGAAGGAATCGATTTGGAAATCGTTCAACAACTATTGAATGTGAATGTATTCATCCCTCAAAGAGGCAAGAAAAAAGATCTCGTGAAATTATCGAATAAAAATGCTCAAATTTCATTGCGTGAAAAATTCCAGCTCATTGATCGTCAGGAGCAGAGGACCATCGGGGCTTGTGAAGATCTTGGAGAGGCGATGAGGATTTCTACTCCACTGCGAATCGAAGCGTTTGATAACTCCCACACGGGCGGTGTCGATCCGGTATCTGCGATGGTTTCTTTCGTTGATGGAAAACCGAACCGAAAAGACTATAGGAAATATAAAACGAGGACTGCGGCAGCACATGACGATTATGGGGCTATGCGCGAAGTGATCCGCAGACGATATGTCCGCGTATTAAGAGATCAGCTGCCGCTGCCTGACTTGATTATTATTGATGGTGGGAAAGGTCAGATGGAAGTTGCGCGTGAAATCATTGAGGATGAGCTTGGCTTATCTATCCCGATTGCGGGACTTGCGAAGGATGACAAGCATCAGACGGCTCAATTGCTGTACGGAAATCCGGTAGAGGTCGTGCCGTTGAAACGGACGAGCGAGGCATTTTATTTACTGCAACGGATACAAGATGAAGTGCACCGCTTCGTCATTACGTTCCATCGACAACGCAGAGATTCGAATTCATTGACATCTGTTTTGGATGGTTTGCCTGGAGTCGGACCGAAGCGGAAACAGCAATTATTAAAGCATTTCGGTTCCATAAAGAAAATTCGGGAAGCAACTGCAGCCGAATTGAACGAGGCAGGCCTTCCGATTAAGGTTGCGGAGACCGTGATGGAATATTTCAAGGAAGATAAAAAATAAAGGGCTCATATCGAATGTCGATGAGCCCTTCTTCTCTTCTAGGAATCCTCTAGATTATTTTTCTTTTGAAAGAGAGATTTTAGCAAATTGCTATTATACGTTTGTTTTCAAATCCCATTTCACAAGAAAACGGACTTGTTTTTCTTTCGGGAATTTTTCACCATAGCATTCAGTCAAATAGCCATTCAGTATTTGGAACTGTTCAGCGATGAAACCGGCTTCTAGCTGGTAAGATCTTTTTTCTAACAAAGTTGCGTCGCATTGCTCAAGAATGAACATTGCCTCGTCCTTCGCAGATTTGCCCTCGTAGGCGATAAGTGGACCCCAGCCGGCTTCCTGAAAGAAATCGGGAAGTTCGTCGATTGAGAAGATTGGGAACTTCCTTGCCACGTCTTTCCCGGACCAATAGAGGATTTCATCTTCATGTTTACCTAGAATGTTCGGGAGCACATGGTCTTTTATGATTTCATATCCTAATCGTGTCGGAGTTTCATATGTTTGTTTATCCAACGATTATACAGTCCTTTCGGGAGAATCGGTTTGCGGATTGAACTTTTTGACAGCGACCTGTAAAAAGCTCACATCACCTTGACCTCCTCAAAAGTGAGGAGTACAATGAACATGTTATCATATTGTACCATTAAGAGGCATGCCGTCAACGTCCTTCATTTGTACAAACAGTGACGACGCATTTCGGACATATCTCTTAAATAAGGGAGGGTAAAGACTTGTCGAGAGAATCAGATTTTTACTTGCGCCGACTGCATTCATTGCTCGGAATTATTCCGGTTGGGTTGTTCCTGACTCAACACTTGGTTATTAACCATTTTGCAACTCGCGGTGAAGAGGCATTCAATAACGCATCTAACTTTATGGGGAACTTGCCATTCGTTCTTTTCTTGGAATGGTTTGTGATCTATATTCCACTGATGTTCCATGCGTTTTACGGTGTGTACATAGCTTTCACTGCGAAAAACAATGTTCAGCGCTACGGAACTTTCCGCAACTGGATGTTCTTATTGCAAAGGATTACGGGTGTTTTTCTTGTTATCTTCATTGCGTGGCATATTTGGGAGACAAGAATCCAAAAAGCTTTGGGCACTGAAGTGAACTTCGACATGATGGCGAACATTTTGTCTAGTCCATTTATGCTCGTGTTTTACATTGCTGGTGTTATTGCGGCAACTTTCCACTTGGCAAACGGCCTTTGGTCATTTGCAGTTACTTGGGGGTTTGCACAATCACCAAACTCACAAAAAATTGTTTCATACATTACAATACTAGCTTTCTTAGTACTATCGGTAATTGGCATTCAAGCCCTATTGGCATTTGTTGTCTAATTGATCGTAGATAAATTACAGAACATGTAAAAAAATGAGGAGTGAAACAATAATGGCAAAAGGCAGATTGATTGTCGTCGGTGGCGGACTTGCCGGCTTGATGGCAACTATCAAAGCTGCGGAAGAAGGGGTCGGGGTTGACCTGTTCTCACTCGTTCCGGTAAAACGCTCCCACTCCGTTTGTGCCCAAGGCGGCATTAACGGCGCAGTGAATACAAAAGGTGAGGGAGACTCTCCAGCAATCCACTTTGATGACACTGTATATGGAGGAGACTTCCTTGCGAACCAACCTCCAGTCAAAGCTATGGCTGAGGCAGCACCAGGGATCATCCACTTGATGGACCGGATGGGTGTCATGTTCAACCGTACACCTGAAGGATTATTGGATTTCCGTCGTTTTGGCGGTACGTTACATCACCGTACAGCTTTTGCTGGCGCAACTACTGGCCAACAACTTCTATATGCATTGGATGAGCAAGTTCGTCGTCATGAAGTGGCGGGTCTTGTTCAGAAGTACGAGCATTGGGAATTCCTTGGAATCATTATGGATGATGAAGGAATTTGCCGAGGCATCAAAGCGCAAAATATGCAGTCTATGGAAATTAAAGCATTCCCTGCTGACGCGGTCATAATGGCGACTGGCGGCCCCGGAATCATTTTCGGTAAATCAACAAACTCAGTAATCAATACAGGTTCCGCAGCTTCGATAGTTTATCAACAAGGGGCTAAATATGCGAATGGGGAATTTATTCAAATTCACCCGACTGCCATCCCTGGAGATGACAAACTTCGTCTCATGAGTGAATCTGCTCGTGGTGAAGGCGGTCGTATTTGGACATATAAAGACGGTAAGCCTTGGTACTTCCTAGAGGAAAAATACCCTGATTACGGTAACTTAGTACCACGTGACATTGCGACACGTGAAATTTTTGATGTCTGCGTTAATCAGAAATTGGGTATTAACGGGGAAAATATGGTATACCTTGACCTTTCTCATAAAGATCCGCATGAGCTTGACGTAAAACTTGGCGGCATCATTGAGATCTACGAGAAGTTCACTGGCGACGATCCACGTAAATTGCCGATGAAAATCTTCCCTGCAGTCCACTATTCAATGGGCGGACTTTGGGTCGATTACGAACAGCATACAAGCATCCCAGGACTGTTTGCAGCTGGTGAATGTGATTACTCCCAGCACGGTGCGAACCGCCTAGGAGCGAACTCCTTGCTATCTGCCATCTATGGAGGTATGGTTGCAGGTCCGGAAGCGGTCAAGTATATGCGTGGTGTAAAACGCTCTGCAGACGAGCTTCCTTCAACACTATTTGATGCAGCTGTGAAAGACGAACAGCAAAAATGGGACGCAACGTTGAAGATGGATGGCAATGAAAATGCATACATGCTTCATAGAGAACTTGGAGAGATCATGACGGATAACGTAACGGTTGTTCGTTACAACGATAAATTACAAGAAACGGATTACAAGCTTCAAGAGCTTCTTGAGCGTTACGAAAACATCAATATCGTGGACACACAACAATGGTCCAACCAAGGTGCGACATTCACTCGCCAGTTGAAAAACATGCTATACTTGGCACGTGTCATCACATTGGGAGCATTGAATCGTAATGAGAGCCGCGGTGCGCATTACAAACCAGAGTTCCCGAATCGTGACGACGAAAACTTCTTGAAAACGACAATCGCAGAGTTCGATGGAAAATCTGCGCCGATCCTTTCTTATGAAGAAGTGGATGTATCCTTGATTCCGCCGCGTAAACGTGACTATTCAGCGAAGAAAGGAGATTGACATAAGTGACTGAGCAAACAACTGCTGTCCTTGAACAGCCAACTGCAGGTAAAACGGTCAAATTTGAAATTCAGCGACAAGATACACCTGATTCAAAACCGTATATGGAAAGCTTTGAAATTCCATATAGACCGAATATGAACGTCATTTCCGCTTTAATGGAAATCCGTCGTAACCCGGTGAATGCTGACGGGAAGAAAACGACACCAGTCAACTGGGACATGAACTGCCTCGAAGAAGTGTGCGGCGCATGTTCAATGGTGATCAACGGACGTCCTCGCCAATCTTGTACGGCTTTAGTCGATCAATTGACACAGCCGATCCGCCTTGAGCCGATGAGAACGTTCCCGGTTGTACGTGACTTGATCGTTGACCGTGAATTCATGTTCGATTCACTCAAAAGAATCAAAGCTTGGATTCCGATCGATGGCACTTACGACTTGGGCGAAGGTCCACGTATGCCGGAGCGTAAACGCCAATGGGCTTACGAATTGTCTAAATGTATGACGTGCGGTGTATGCCTAGAAGCTTGCCCGAACGTGAACGACAAAACGAACTTCATCGGACCAGCATTATTGTCACAAGTCCGCCTTTTCAACTCGCATCCAACAGGTGCAATGAACAAAGACGAACGTCTTGCAACGATTATGTCCGATGGAGGAATCGGCGAATGCGGTAACTCGCAAAACTGTGTCGTCGCATGTCCAAAAGGTATTCCTTTGACAACTTCCATCGCTGCAATGAACCGTGCAACGACAGTACAAATGTTCAAAAACTTCTTCGGAAGCGACCATATGGTTGACTAATTATAATCTCTTGAAAGAACTGTCCAGAAAGTCGAAAATGACTTTTTGCGACAGTTCTTTTTTCCAATAAAGATATCCCTCGCCTGAAATAAGCCATATATTTTGGAAATCTGATGTGATATTGGATGTTTGCTACATATTTGCTATAATAAAAGAATGAATGTTCATTCATTTTTAAAAAGGGGAGTGGGAATGTTGAGGATTGCTTATATTGAAAACATGGAAAAGTGGATTGAGGAGTTTACTTTTTCAGTACCAGTAACCGTACGATTTTCAGAAACGGACATGTATGGTCATTTAAATAATACAGTCACTTTCGCATATTTTGAATATGCTAGGATTGAATATCTAAAGCACGTCGGTCATATGCAAGATTGGCTGAATCCGAATGGAACGACAATACCTGTCGTCGCTGATCTGCAATGTGACTATATGAAACAAGTATTCTTCGATGAACAAATGTCGATTTATGTAAAATCGGCCTCTGTCGGCAATAGCTCCGTCGACATCCATTATTTGGGGAAAAATGCAAAGGGAGAAATAGCATTTACGGGAAGGGGAACGATTGTCCAAATCGATAGGACAACAGGCAAATCTGTTCCTTGGAAAGACGATCAAAAATCCGGTTTTTCCTTGTAAAATGATGAACGAGCCGGCACAGCCTAAACCATCTTCACATATTGTAAAGTGAACGTGGATAGGAGGGGGCGCGTCTTGACAGGAGAAATGAAAAACCGTTCTTTGCTAACAGCAAGGGAGCGAGAAATCTTTCATCTATTAGTAGATGATCATACGACGAAAGAAATCGCAGGACGGCTCGGCATTAGCGAAAAAACCGTCCGGAATCATATTTCGAATACCATTCAGAAATTAGGAGTATCCGGAAGGGCACAAGCGATTGTCGAATTGTTGCGATTAGGGGAACTGAAACTGAATTAACAAATCTATTGTTGTTCCTTGAATAGCTGACTCGTTATGAACCGTCATATATATGTATATGCTCAGTTCCCTGAAAAAACATGATATACTTATTATCCTTTTTAAAACTGTTGCGTTCTATGATGAAAAAGGTGACAATAAGTAGACAGTATTCGTTTTCAGGGAGCTGGTATATGTGGCGGAACATAACGCAATGAGTCTTGACGGTGCCGAGAACATTGCTCGGATGGAAAAGGAACTTCGATATATATCTGGGATCATTAAGCAACAAGGTCGAAAAATATTAAGCAATTATACGATTACACCTCCACAGTTCATTGCCTTGCAATGGTTGTTCGAGCATGGCGACATGACAATTGGAGATTTGTCGAATAAGATGTATTTAGCGTTCAGCACGACGACAGATCTTGTCGATCGCATGGAAAACAACAGACTCGTGAAAAGAGTGCGTGATGAACAGGATCGCCGCGTCGTACGTATCCACTTATTAGGTGAAGGTGAACGTATTATCGAAGAAGTGATTGACAAACGTCGGAAATATTTGAATGCAGTTCTCGAGGATTTTTCAGAGGTAGAAATAAACGAGTTTTCCCGATTGTTGACTAAACTGCACAAAGAGATGATCAAGGATTGAAGATCCCGAATAATGCACCAATCGGAGTCATTGATTCCGGTGTCGGCGGATTGACCGTCGTAAAAGAAATATTACATTTTTTACCGAATGAAACAATTATTTATATAGGCGATGATGCGCGTTGTCCATATGGACCACGTTCAGTTGAAGAAGTAAAGGAATTTACGTTGGAAATGGCTTCTGCTCTTGCAAAAATGGGCATCAAAATGCTAGTTGTCGCATGCAATACGGCTACCGCGGTGGCGCTGGATATGTTACGTGAACAGTTTCCTTTCCCCGTCTTAGGTGTAATTGAACCGGGTGCGAGGGCAGCTGCGCTTGTATCTTCAAACAGAAAAATTGTTGTATTAGGTACAATAGGCACAGTCAAAAGCAAGGCATATGAGAACGCCATTTCTACAATTTCATCAGATACGGTTGTTATTCCGCTTGCCTGTCCCGAGTTTGTTCCTCTTGTTGAAAGTGGGGCATATAAGCAAACGGACATTCAACCAATTATTAAAAGGACTTTGGAGCCGATTGCACATTTGGAGTTCGATACGGCCATTTTAGGCTGCACGCATTACCCAGTTTTGCATGAGCACATTCAAGAACAATTGCCGTTTGGCGTGAAAATTGTATCATCGGCATATGAGACGGTGCGTGATGTGGAGAATACCTTAACTGGATTAAGCATGGTTAATATCTCCGGTGAAAGAAAAGACCCGATATTTTATACGACTGGGAAACGCACTGACCTAAGAAAATGAGACAAATAAAAACACCTTACGTTGAAAAACGGGTATTGAACCTTAATACATCAACG
>NZ_JBPFDR010000008.1:0-193765 GCF_059415085.1 Sporosarcina sp. SAFN-015 | reverse complement strand
ATGAACTTTAGTTCTATTCGCGTCTTCGCTCGACTTCGCGCCTAGGCTGGCAAGCGTTTTCAATCAGGCTGAGGAAACTCCTGCCCATTACCACTCGCCTTAATAAGATCCAGTAATAATATCTCCGTCATTGCCTTCTTTGGCCTTCTTCACAACACGGTAACTGTTAAAACCGCTCGCTTCTTCAAACTCCTTGAAGATCGTCTTTTCTTCAGACATGGAAGGAACGACTTTCTTGAATGCTTTATATGCATTCATAAAGCTATCCCTTGCTATTTGAGTTTCATACGCTTTCTCTACTGCTTGAAAAAATGCTACTACGTCAATAATTTCTTCGGTCGTCCAATGATGACTTAAAGGATAATTATATTCCATTGATTCCCGCACCTTTCTTCATGCCCATTTTCTTCTGATTTCCTCTGCTTGCCTTACCATCCTGTCAATCAGCTCTGCTACGGTCGGAATGTCCTCAATCATACCGGCAACTTGTCCAGCCCACCCAAAACCAGCTTGTTCTTCGCCATCATGGATGAACCGACGATTTGCGGCACCACTAATATAGTCCTTCAATTTATCATAATCAGCATTTTCCTCTTCCATACGTAAAATTTTTTCCGTCCAATTCCCTGCTAGTGCTCTAGCCGGTGCTCCAAGTGTACGTTTTATGACAACTGTACCGGTCTCATCTGTCTGAAGAAGGGCTGTTTTGTATTCCATTGAAGCATGGATACATTCTTTTGTTGCAATGAAACGAGTGCCCATTTCAATCCCTTCTGCTCCTAATGCGTGTGCAGCCATCCATCCCCGTCCGTCCCCTATGCCACCAGATGCGATGACAGGAATTTTAACAGCATCAACCACTTGCGGGACTAACACCATAGTTCCGATATCATCACGTCCCAAATGGCCTCCCCCTTCCTGTCCGACGACCATTACTGCATCCGCACCGAGCGATTCCGCTTTGACCGCTTGTCTTTTAGCAGCGACCAATACAAGCTTTTTGACATCCACGTCTTTAATATAATCAAAGAACGGAGTAGGGTTACCACCTGTTACCGAGAGAACCTTCACATTTTCTTCGATTGCGACATCGAGCATATGCTCATATGGGCGTCCATGCTGGCCGATCGCAAAGTTTACTCCGAAAGGCTTCTTTGTTAGTTCCCGCACCTTTCTAATCTCCTTGCGTAGTGCGTCTGGAGACTCCAAACTCATCGCTGTAATCTGACCTAGCCCGCCTGCCTCTGAAACTGCTGCAGCTAAGTCAGCATAAGCAAGATAGGCTAATCCCCCCTGAATGATCGGATACTCAATATCCAATAGTTCCGTAATTCTCGTTTTCCACTCCATAAAAAGCTCCCCCTTATTCTCCTTGTTCCTGATCCTCCAAACCTTTTATAAGTTTAGGATCTACAAATTCATACCCTTTATCCCTTAAACCATTTACGATCGTCCCCAGAGCATCAGCAGTCCAATCCCTATCATGCATCAGCAAATTGGAACCGTTTCGGAGCAATTCAGTGTTCACCATAATATCAGCAATTTTCTCCTTCGTCATATACTCTTTTTCAAAATCATAGCCGTATGACCAGTTCATTAATTGCATGCCTTCCTCAATTGCAAGAGCTCGGCTGAAATCTGTATTCACGCCAAACGGAGCACGGAAAAATATAGGACGCTCACCTGTAACCTCTTCAACAATATCATTCACTGCAACGATTTCCTCACGTTGCTCTTCTTCTGATAATGTTTTTAAATTTGCGTGTGTTTTTGTATGGTTTCCGATGACGAATCCCATGTCATGAATTTCTTTCAAAACTGCTTTCTGTTCATCTGTATCGATAAAATGGCCATTAACGAAAAAGATGGCAGGAGCGTCTAAGCTCTTCAATGTTTTCGCCATGTCCAGAGCTCTTTTATCAGGTGCGTCATCGATTGTTAATAGGACGACTTCAGGATTCGCATCACCGATTGGCTGAATGGAGTATGTTTTCGGATTCAATTCGTAAAGAGGTGTTTGATCGACAACGTCAGTTTCCTCATCTGATTCAACTTTGCCATCTATTTCTTGCTGTTCTTCATCAGAAACGACCTCTTCTGAAGTCTCTTCCACTTCAGGGGATTGATCCTGCTCATCCATTCCTGCCGGCTTTGCTTCTTCCTCACTGCATGCTGCTAATAGCAACATCGAGAGAAGCGGTATGTATAACAAACTCTTTTTCATGGAATCCTCTCCTTTATCTAGATGTATAAATCAATATTTTTATCCTAACACGACTTAGAAGAGACCTACAAACGAACAGGGTACTAGAATTAGAAAAGCGTCCGAAAGGCACTTCAGCCATCGGACGCATTCTTTTAATCTACAATTACTTTGTAATCATATGAACTGGTTTACCTAAAGCTACTTCTGCAGCTTCCATGGAAATTTCACCAAGTGTAGGGTGAGCGTGGATTGTCATTGCGATGTCTTCCAAAGTCATTCCAGCTTCAATAGCAAGACCAAGCTCAGCAATCATATCAGATGCATTTTCTCCTACGATTTGCGCACCTAATAGAAGTCCGTCCTCTTTGCGAGAAACAAGTTTGACGAATCCATCAGTTGCATTAAGCGCAAGCGCACGGCCGTTTGCAGCAAACGGGAATTTGCCCGCCACTACTTCATATCCTTCATCTTTTGCTTGTTGCTCATTCAATCCGACTGTTGCTAGTTCAGGATCAGTGAAGCAAACTGCCGGGATTGCCAAATAGTCCACTTCGGACTTTTCACCGGAAATCGCTTCAGCAGCCACTTTCGCTTCATAAGAAGCTTTGTGTGCAAGTTGAGGCCCGGAGACGATATCACCGATTGCATAGATGTTAGGAATGCTTGTACGGCATTGCTTATCCACATCGATTAGACCACGCTCAAGGAATTTGATACCCATTTCTTCAAGACCGATTTCATCAGTGTTCGGACGGCGTCCCACAGTGACAAGTACATAGTCAGCTTCAATTTTTTGCTCTTCGCCTTTAGCCTCATATGTTACAACTACGCCAGTATCGGATTCTTCAACGCCTTTAGCAGAAGCTTTCACGACAATTTCAACGCCTTTTTTCTTCAGGCCTTTTTTAACGATTTGCGTCATTTGCTTTTCGAATCCGGCAAGAATATCGTCTGCCCCTTCGATGATCGTTACTTTAGAACCGAGGTTCGCATACGCAGAACCTAATTCAGTACCGATATAGCCGCCGCCGATGACGACCAAGTGTCCAGGAACTTCTTCCAAGTTAAGAGCGCCAGTCGAATTGATGACGCGTTTTGTAAATTTGAATGTAGGGATCTCAACCGGACGTGAACCTGTAGCAATAATCGCATTTTTGAACTTGTACGTCTGGGAGGATGTTTCATCCATAACTTTTGCAGTGTTTGCATCAACGAAGTATGCTTCGCCTTTGACAATGTCCACTTTGTTCCCTTTTAGAAGTCCTTCAACGCCGCCTGTCAATTTTTTGACAACGCCGTCTTTGAATGCTTGCGCTTTAGAAAAGTCTAGTTTTACATCAGTTGCCGAGATTCCCATGTCATCGGAATCCTTTGCGGATGCGTAACGATGCCCAACAGAAATAAGGGCTTTCGAAGGAATGCAACCAACGTTAAGACAAACACCGCCTAGATTTTCTTTCTCAACGATTGTAACTTTTTGTCCTAACTGAGCTGCACGAATTGCAGCAACATATCCTCCGGGGCCGGAACCTACAACTAGTGTATCCACTTCGATTGGAAAGTCTCCTACTACCATTTGTTTACGCCTCCATTAATAAAAGTTCTGGATTTCCGAGCAATTTCTTAATATGGTTCAGTGCCTGTTGTCCTGTAACCCCATCAATTACCCGGTGATCGAATACCAATGATAATGCTAACATAGGTGCAGCAACAATTTCACCATTTTTTACAACAGGCTTTTCAGAGATACGGCCAATTCCGAGAATCGCAACTTCCGGATGGTTAATTATCGGTGTAAACCATTGTCCGCCTGCAGAGCCGATGTTCGTAATGGAACACGAAGCGCCTTTCATTTCAGCAGGACTTAATTTTCCATCTCGCGCCTTTTCAGCAAGCTGGGTGATCTCTTGTGAAATCGCAAATACTGATTTCCGATCTGCGTGCTTGATGACCGGCACAAGAAGACCACGGTCCGTATCTGCAGCAATACCGATGTTGTAATAATGCTTTTGGATGATTTCCTCTTTTTCATCATCAAGAGATGTATTCAATTGAGGGAACTCACGCAGGGTAGATACAAGCGCCTTCACAACATACGGAAGATATGTGAGCTTAATATCTTTTTCAGCTGCGATTTCCTTGAATTTCTTACGATGAGCAACAAGCTCTGATACGTCGATTTCATCCAATAGCGTCACATGAGGTGCTGTATGTTTGGAATTGACCATTGCCTTCGCAATCGCTTTTCGAATTCCCGACATTTTCTCACGGGTTTCAGGGAAGTCACCTTCCAAAGCTACCGGAGCTGTAGGCTTCGCTTCTTGTTTTTGCGTTTCTACTTCAACCGACGTTTGAGTCTCTTCTGTCGTTTGAGCAGGCTGTTGTTGACCGCCGTTTAGGAAAGCTTCGATATCTTCTTTCAAGACACGACCATTTTTACCTGAACCTTGTACTTGACGGATATCGATATCCTTTTCCCTTGCAAATTTTCGGACAGAAGGCATCGCAATAACGCGTTTTGATGAAACATTGGATTGCTCCTGAGTAGAAGCCGCAACCGGTTTCTGCTTAGGCTCGTCCTTCTTCACTACTTCTTTCTCTATGTCTTGGCCTGCTTCAGCAGTTGCTTGGACTTGGGCTTCCGTCTCTTCCTTGCCCTCCTCCTCAACGCTTTCACTTTCATACCCCGGAGCGTCAAAACGAATCAATACATCACCAACTACAGCGACTGTTCCTTCTCCAACAAGAATTTCTTCGACTGTGCCTGTTACAGGTGATGGGATTTCCACAACTGCTTTATCGTTCTGGACTTCAAGAAGCGTGTCATCTTCATTGACTTTATCGCCTTTGGCAACAAACCACTTTACGACTTCACCTTCGTGAATCCCTTCCCCGATATCTGGCAAACGGAATTCATATGCCACAAAATTCACCCTTTCTTAATTGTCAGAGGTAAACTCTGAATCAGAATGTCAAAACTTTTTTAGCTGTTTCAATAATGTCGTTTGCGTCCGGAAGCCAAGCATTTTCTCCTTGAGCAAATGGATAGACTGTATCAGGAGCTGTTACACGTAAAACTGGTGCTTCAAGGCTCAAGATTGCTCGTTCTGTTATTTCAGAGACGACGTTTGCTGCAATGCCCGCTTGTTTTTGCGCTTCTTGGACAACGATTGCACGGTTTGTCTTCTCAACCGAACCGATGATCGTTTCAATATCCAACGGTTGAACCGTACGTAAATCTACAACCTCTACTGAATAGCCTTCTTTTTCAAGCGTTTCAGCAGCTTTCAAACTTTCGTGGACCATTGCACCATAAGTAATAATTGAAAGATCTGTACCTTCTCGCTTCACATCAGCTTTCCCAAGAGGAATTGTGTATTCCTCTTCAGGTACTTCTTGTCTGAATGAACGGTATAGCTTCATATGCTCCAAGAACACTACTGGATTTTCATCGCGAATCGCTGAGATTAAAAGCCCTTTAGCATCATATGGTGTAGAAGGAATAACTACAGTCAAACCTGGTTGGGATGCAACTATCCCTTCAAAGCTGTCAGCATGCATTTCAGGTGTAGCAACGCCGCCGCCAAATGGTGAACGAATCGTTACAGGTGCGTTAAATCTTCCGCCTGTACGGTAGGATTGGCGTGCCAATTGGCCGCTTACAGAGTCAATCACTTCATAGAGGAACCCGAAAAACTGGATTTCCATAACAGGACGGAAACCTGTAAGCGTCAAACCGACCGCAAGTCCGCCGATCCCTGATTCTGCAAGAGGCGTATCAAAAACGCGCTCTTCACCAAATTCTTTTTGCAAACCTTCAGTCGCACGGAATACACCGCCGTTCACTCCAACGTCTTCACCGAAGACGAGGACGTTTTCATCATTTTTAAGCTCCGTGCGCATTGCATCGGTAATCGCTTGAATCATCGTCATTTGTGCCATCGGTTACTTCGACTCCTTCTCTGTATACAGTTCAAATTGCTCTTGCAAATTGGATGGCATATCGCCCTTGTACATTATTTTCATGAAATCGGTCACTTTTTGTTTAGGTGCTGCATCTGCCTTCTTGATGGCATCTTTAATTTCTTCCTTAGCACGCTCAATTACTTCGTTTTCCTTCTCTTCGTTCCAAATACCTTTACCTTCAAGGTATTTACGGAAACGGATGAGCGGATCACGTTTTTCCCATTCGTTATCTGTGTCGGACGTACGGTACCGAGTAGGATCATCTCCTGCCATCGTATGCGGTCCGTATCGGTAACACATTGTTTCAATAAGTGTTGGACCTTCACCATTAACAGCACGTTCCCTAGCATCACGTGTTGCAGCGTATACAGCAAGCGCATCCATTCCGTCGACAAGAATGCTTGGAATTCCAGCAGCTACACCTTTTTGTGCAAGCGTTTTAGCGGCTGTTTGCAACTCACGAGGAGTCGAGATCGCATATTGGTTGTTTTGAACAACGAAAATCGCAGGCGAACGGTATGCTCCCGCAAAGTTGATTCCTTCATAGAAATCACCTTGAGATGTACCGCCGTCACCCGTATACGTCATGGCTACAGCTTTAATTCCACGTTTTTGAAGTCCGAGAGCAACTCCTGCAGCTTGGATATACTGTGCACCGATGATGATTTGCGGGAATAACACGTTCAACCCTTCAGGAAAAGCGCTTCCTAAATAATGTCCTCGGGACCATAAGAACGCCATATGTAACGGTAAACCGTGGAATATAAGTTGTGGAACATCTCGATACCCCGGCAAAATGAAATCTTCCTTCTCAAGCGCGAAATGGGATGCAAGCTGTGATGCTTCCTGCCCAGCAGTCGGCGCATAGAATCCAAGTCTTCCTTGGCGGTTCAAAGAGATTGACCGTTGATCCAAGATTCTTGTATAGACCATCCGTGTCATTAATTCTGTCAATTCTTCATCAGATAAATTTGGATCCGCGTCTTTATTGACAATCTCGCCTTCTTCATTCAAGATCTGAAACATTTCAAACTGATCTTCAATAGAATGAAGCGTTTTCACCGGATCGAACTGCTTTTCTTGTTTTGCAGCCATATCGGCAACTCTCCTTTATATCTGTATTATTTTTTCTTGTTTCTTATAGTGATACAATCGACTTCCACTAATCAGTATACTTAAAGAGAGCAAATAGGTCAATCACTGTTATTGCTGACATTTCAGCGTCGCTCTCGTATTCTGAATTGCAATAAATCTAAATTCTGTACTACTACAATATACAATCTGTATTATAATAGTTTTCCCATAAAGAAAAAGCGGAGCCGCAATTGCCTCCACTTTATCCATTTCCTTTATTTTTCTTGTTCTAAACTTGAAAATACATCTTCTTTTAAAGAATTTACTTCTTTTGTCGCTTCATTGAATTCGGAAATAGCCTTTTGAACGATCGTATTTTGCTCGTTCACTTCTTCCACCTTCTGTTTCAAGTCTTCCAGTTCAACATCCTCAGAGGAAAGCATGTTATAAAATTCTTTTTGGATACTTGCAAGTTTCCTATATTCATCAATAAAGGAAGAATGATGATCATATCGCTTCTTCGCCGCTGCTTTCAGTTTCAAAATCTGACTGCCTTCACTGTCGGACGCGTCTTCCGCAATGGTGTCAAGCTCTTTGACGAATTCTTCCGCTTCTTTCATTGCCGTTTCCTCTTTGTCTATAAAAGAAAGTCTATCATCTAATAAACCTTCTAATTCATCGATTTTCGAACGCAGGTTGTCGATATCTTCTTTCGTTAGCTCCATCGTTTCGGTAAATGTCTTTTGTTCCGTTTTTTCCAGCTCGGTCAATTTACTTTGAGTATCACGATATTCTGTTTCAGATTCATTCATTTTTGTTAAGGTTTCAGAGAGTTGCTTTTCGGTTGACTGTCCGATACTGCAGCCGGATAATGCCAACATGCCGATTGCAACTAAACTAACTACTTTTTTATTCATAGCATTTCCTCCAATCTGAATTTCACTATAACTGTATAAGCAAACCATTTCAAGCATGCACAAAAACCTTTACCCTCTTTTCCCCATTGGCTTATAATAGAAGTACAGCATGGTTATCGAAAGGAAGAATACGTAATGATTTTAATGGAAGATATAGTTCGCGAAGGCCATCCGTCACTCCGTAAAGTAGCAGAAGAAGTGACATTTCCAATAGATGCGAATGAAAAAAAACTATGTACCGATTTACTCGAATATCTAATAAATAGCCAGAATGACGACGTGTGTGAACGGTATGGCTTGCGTCCAGGCATTGGCCTTGCAGCTCCCCAAGTGAATGTATCAAAGAGGATTTTCGCATTGCACATAGAAGAAGAGGGGAAAAAACCGCTTAGCTTCGTTGCCATCAATCCAAAAATTGTAAGCCACTCTGTCGAGAAAACTTATTTGACTTCAGGTGAAGGTTGCCTTTCCGTTGATCGGGATGTTGATGGTTTTGTTCCTCGCTATGCAAGAATAACTGTGAAAGCATTCAATCCGGATGGCATTGAATTTAAAATGAGACTTAAAGGTCTACCTGCCATCGCCTTTCAACATGAGCTTGATCATTTGAATGGCATCATGTTTTACGACCATATCGATGCCTCAGCTCCATACAAAAACATACCTGATGCCACTCCTTTTGAAAGAGACTAAAAAGGAATTTAAACTTGACTGAAATTTCGAATTCCTATATAATGTCTTTAAGGAGTGATATGCCCATGTACAAGCGCCTCAAACGTAAACTGTTAAAACGGCTCAATGGCATACTCGGCAAAAAGACGATCGCATAGACAACGCCCGCCAACAAAACTGGCGGGCTTTTCTTTTTATTTTTTTGCCACTCAAGATGAAAAAATTCATCATAGTTTATTTTAAATTACCGACGTGCTAAGATGAAGAGAAAGATTCAAACGAACGTAAAAAGGAGAGCTTACCATGATTTACAAAGTTTATTACCAAGAAAACGCCATGCAAGTACCAATTCGTGAAAACACAAAACATCTGTACATTGAAGCCGATTCTGAAAGAACCGTCCGCGAAAAGCTAAAGAGCCGGAAGTACAATATTGAACTGATCCAACTGCTCGAAGGCAATCACCTCGAATACGAGCAAGCATCACCTCATTTTGAGCTAGAGCAGGTTTAAGCAACATGAAACTAATTAAAAACAATGAAACAGCCGTTTTCGCCCTTGGCGGACTTGGAGAAATCGGCAAAAACACATATTGTGTTCAATTCCAAGACGAAATTATCCTCATCGATGCTGGCATCAAATTCCCTGAGGACGACTTACTCGGAATTGATTACGTTATTCCGGACTACACTTACTTAGAACGGAATGTTGAAAAAATTAAAGGCCTGTTCATCACGCACGGTCACGAGGACCATATCGGAGGAATCCCTTATTTGCTGCGAAAGATCAATATTCCGGTCTATGGAAGTAAATTGGCTCTTGGCTTGCTCCGCAATAAGCTTGATGAACACGGGCTTCTTCGAACTACCAAGATGATTGAGTTCAAGGAAGATGACGTATTTAAATTCAGGAAGACATCCGTCTCCTTCTTCCGGACAACCCATAGTATTCCCGATGCTTTCGGAGTCGTCGTTAAAACGCCTTCAGGCAATATCGTTCATACTGGTGACTTCAAATTCGATTTTACACCAGTCGGAGAGCCAGCCGACCTTGCCAAGATGGCGAAATTAGGAAGTGACGGAGTGCTATGTCTCCTCTCAGACAGTACGAATGCAGAAGTACCAAACTTTACGATGTCAGAGAGGAAAGTCGGCGATAGCTTGAATGAAATCTTCCGGAAGGTTGATGGAAGAATCATCTTTGCAACGTTTGCATCCAACATTCACCGACTTCAACAAGTTATCGAAGCGGCTGAACGTCATGGTCGTAAAATTGCTGTATTTGGTAGAAGTATGGATAATGCAATCACAATCGGCCGAGAACTCGGGTACATCAATGCACCTAAAGAATTATTTGTAGACACGCAGTCGCTTAACCGATTGCCTGCCAATGAAGTGATGATTCTTTGTACGGGAAGCCAAGGCGAACCGATGGCTGCATTATCGAGGATCGCTAACGGAACACACCGACAAGTGCAAATCCAACCAGGTGACACTGTCATCTTCTCGTCCTCCCCGATTCCTGGAAACACACTTAGCGTCAATAAGACGATTAATGCACTTTTCCGTGCCGGGGCAGAAGTTATACATGGCGCTTTAAACAACATCCATACATCTGGTCACGGTTCACAAGAAGAACAGAAGCTGATGCTCAGGTTGATTAAACCGAAATTCTTCATGCCTATTCACGGTGAATACCGCATGTTGTCAATGCATAAAGAGCTCGCCGTTAGCTGTGATGTCGAACCGGACAACGTCTTCATTATGAGCAACGGAGATGTGCTCGCCTTAACTGAGGACACAGCAAGACTTGCCGGCAAACTCCCATCAGGTGATGTATATATTGATGGAAGCGGAATTGGTGATATCGGCAGTGTCGTTTTACGCGACCGCAAAATACTGTCAGAAGACGGTTTGGTCATTGTCGTTGCCACTGTCGATAAGAAACGTAACAAAGTTGTCTCTGGACCTGATATCATTTCACGTGGGTTTGTTTATATGAGAGAATCCGGTATGATGATCAGCGAAGCACAACATCTATTATCCAAAGAATTAAATAAAAAACTAGCAAACTCTCCTGCGGAAGCAGGGTCTTTAAAAAGCGACATCATCGATATCCTTTCACCTTATTTATACGATCAAACAAAACGCAGACCAATGGTACTTCCAGTCGTCATGGAAGTCTGACTCAATAAAATGCCCTCATGTCTTATTGACAAGAGGGCATTGTTCATGTAACCAAAAAAGACTCTTCATCAATGAAGAGCCTTCTTCTCGAATTTATGAATATCCAAGTCAGAACCGATAACAATCAATATATCATTCAACTGGATTTCTTCTATCGCTTGTGGGGAAACCAAGATTTGCGCATCCCGCTTGATAGCAACAATATTGACGCCATATTTCGCCCTGATATCAAGATCAATCAACGTAAATCCGGCCAACTTCTCATTCGCCCGAATCTCTGCAATCGAATATTCATCGGACAGCTCCAAGTAATCCAAAATATTATTGGACACCAAATTGTTCGCAATCCTCTTCCCCATGTCCCGTTCCGGATGCACGACTTGATCCGCGCCAATTTTTTTCAAAACTTTTGCATGATAATCATTTTGCGCTTTTACTGTTATTCGACTCACACCGATTTCTTTTAAAATAAGCGTTGTCAAAATGCTTGCTTGGATATTCTCTCCGATTGCAACGACGACATGCTCAAAATTCCGGATTCCCAATGACCGGAGTGCAGATTCATCAGTAGTATCGGCCGCCACTGCTGTCGTCGCAATTTGTGCAAATTCTTCTACACGGTCAGGTGAAATATCGATTGCCATAACGTCAGCATCTAATTCCACCAATTCATTGACGATGCTTCCACCGAACCGGCCAAGTCCAATGACGACAAATTCTTTTTTCATTCAATTCCGCTCCAATCCGATTTATGGATGAAATTAGTGTATCACATTATTTTCACAGGAAAAAGAAAAGACGACCTAATAACCGGTCGTCTCATTGAATGAGATATTATCTATTCATTTCATTCAACATACGGTCAATTCGTTTTTGCAGCATGTGCATACCACTTCGTTCAGTTTGGGAATGCCGCAACTTCCCATATTTATCGAAAATATAATAGGCAGGCACGAATTGATTATCGAATGCATTCGTTAATCTCAACTTGCCGTCAACAAATATTGGTTGTGTCATGTTATGCTGAGCAGCTACTCTTTTAATTTCCTCCAAGTTAAGATCACCTTCCAGGCGTGGCATATGAACTGCAATGATATTCACTTTATCTTTATATCGATTATGAAATTGATTCATATAAGGCATCGCTTCTTTGCATTGACGGCAACTGATCGACCAAAAATGAATAAGTGTCGGTTTGTTGCCGATGAGATCTTCTTTTTCGTAATAACCATTCAACCAAGCCGTTGCTCCAGTCAATTCTGGCATCTGTTCATGCAATCTCATATTGCTTTCCTCCTCCACTTCAATAGATGGTTCACCACTCCCTATTCTATGCGCTTTAATTTGAAATCGGACTAGAATGTTTAACGGCACTTTGTTAAAGGGAACAGTATAGTAGGTGGCTTGCCACGAATAGAGAAACGTACAAAGGAAGGCAATGTCATGCCAATACTAAATAATCTAGAAAAATTAAATATGAGCCGCTCTCATATGACGTTCCTACTTCCTTTCAGCTTTGATCAGAAGAGAAAAACGGAGACGATCAGAAGTTTGGAATCGAGCGGATACACCTATTTTCGGATAGATGAAGCTACAATGGATGAAGGAGCTTTATACGGTCACGGAATTGAAGTTTTGGGTAAGGAGCTTGAACAATACTTTTATCCCTACATTGAACATAAACTTTTCCCTAGTTCTCCAACACTTAAAGGATTTCATCGATATACAGCATGTATCGAGAAGAAGCATGCGATGCAATTAAGAGAAGAGCTATATGACTTTTTCATGAGAAGCATCGATATTATTTTTTGCCCTTTCGGAATTGCTTTCCTCTCATTGAGAGTTGAAATGGAGGATATATCCGCAGATTTGAGCGATGTCCTCGATTTTATCCAACATTTTCGAGCAATCGAGCCAAATTTAGAAGAAAATAAAGGCGCGATGATTGTCATGCCTGAAACCGGTCAAACAATTTCCATCCAAGATTACTTATTCGAACAGCTATGCCCTTTCTTGAAAAAGTCTGTCTTACATGAAAAGAAATTGGATGGTCATTTTGGTTCCCTTCCCTATTTTGAAGATGAAAGGATGTTCGTTTCAACCTTTCTCATTACAGAAACAGAAGAGTCAATTTCTGAGGAGCATTTGTTCCGGATTGGCAATGTAAACGGTAAAACACCTGAAGGAGCCCCGTTCATTTCTGCAACAAATCCGGAATATATCCGCCGTTCATTGTCGGAAACATTGCATGATCGTTGGGCGCCCCATTTGTATATGATAGCGACCGATCATAGCTTTTCAGTTGTCTCTAATCGTCCAGCTAATGAATTAACAAATGAATTATCACAATTCATGGGAACGCATTATTATAATATGCTTCTTCACTACTTTTACAAAGTCATGCTGTTGCGTTTCTCCTTCGAATATAGTGAAATTGAATGGAAAAAAGATGAGTTTTACGTCAAATCACTTATCAAATTGATCAACGTTTTTTCATCTTGGTATTATTTCTTAGAAATTAGCACACGCACTGAAGGCAAGGAACTATCAGCCTTATTCAGGAGAACTTTTCATATCGATGCACTTTTCAAAGAAGTGAACACAACTTTGTCGGAATTGTATAAGAGCCAGGAAAACAGTCAAGCAACCCGTGTTAATACGCTATTGTTCATTTTGACGATATTCACTGTTATATCCGGTATTTACGGCATGAATCTCGTCATCCCGGATTGGGAAGCTCCTTCTGGTTGGAAGGAATATTCTTCCTATACGGTCTTCGAATGGATTTCACTTGCCACTGCCGTAATTGGAATCGGCCTATCGGCTTACTTGATTTTATCCACTTTCGGAAGGATCTTCTTGCAATGGCTGCGTAAAAAGAAACTTAACATACATGACGAATAGAATGACGATACGCCGGAATCCTCTAAAGGGATTCTGGCTTTTTTTAAATTCAACTTGATTTTCAAGCGCAATTTTGTATAATAAGGTAGGTTTATAGTAAACAGGAAGTACAGTAATACTAAACTTCATCATGTAAGGAAGGAATTGTCGACCATGCAAATCGGCAGTAAAATCAAAAGTCTTCGATTGAAAAAAGGTCTTACTCAAGAAGAATTAGGAGAGAGGACCGATCTGACAAAAGGTTATATTTCTCAGCTGGAGCGGGAACTCACCTCCCCATCCATCGAAACTCTCTTTTCACTTTTAGAGGTGCTTGGGACAACACCGAAGGAATTTTTTGATGAGCCTAAGAAAAATATGAAGGTCGTCTACTCTCCTGCCGATCAAACTACATACGTCAATGATGAGCTGAAGTATAGCATCCGATGGCTTGTCCCCCGCTCAAATGAGAATGAGATGGAACCAATCCATATTACATTCTCTACAGACGGGGAATTTAAACAATTTGAGCCATCCCTTGCCGAAACATTCATCTACGTTCTTTCCGGGAAGGTGGAAATCGAACTTGGGGAACGGACGTTCACTGCTGTAAAGGGCGATTCGGTCTATTATGAAGCATTTGACAATCATCGGATTTTAAATGCAAATGAAGGTCCGAGCGAATTGCTCCTCGTTGCGACAGAATCTTATTTATGAAGGGGGAAATACCACAATGACAAATCAGCCAATTATCCGTTTTGAAAACGTCATGAAGAAATACGGCGATGACACGACCGTATTGGATAATGTCTCATTTGAAATGGAGCGCGGAAAATTTTATACATTATTAGGTCCTTCGGGATGCGGTAAGACAACAATCCTGCGATTGATAGCAGGGTTTATTGAACCATCAGAAGGATCCATTTTCTTTAACGGTAAAAAAATCAATGACGTTCCGGCGAATGAACGCCAAGTAAACACTGTATTTCAAGATTACGCGCTCTTCCCCCACTTGAATGTATATGAAAATATTGCATTCGGTTTACGGATTAAAAAAGTGAAAAAGGACGAAATTGATTCGAGAGTTAAGGAAGCGTTGAGATTCGTCAATTTGGCAGGTTATGAAAATCGAGAAATTACAGAGATGTCTGGCGGTCAACGGCAACGAGTCGCAATTGCACGAGCTATCGTCAATGATCCTGAAGTCATTTTACTAGATGAGCCGCTATCCGCTCTTGACTTGAAGCTTCGTTCAGAAATGCAGTATGAGCTTCGTGAATTGCAGCAGCGCCTCGGCAAGACGTTTGTATTCGTCACTCATGATCAAGAGGAAGCACTCGCCATGTCCGATGAAATCTTCGTTATGAATATGGGAGCAATTCAACAATCAGGCACTCCTCTTGATATCTATGACGAGCCGATCAACCGATTCGTCGCCGACTTCATCGGAGAATCGAATATTGTTTCGGGCAGGATGATCGAAGATTATGTCGTTGAATTTACAGGTAAACGTTTCGACTGTGCGGATGCGGGACTACAGCCGAATGAAAAAGTCGATATCGTTCTTCGCCCGGAGGACTTGGAAATTACGACAGTCGATAAAGGAAAATTGAATGTGACGGTCGATACCCAACTGTTCCGAGGGGTTCATTATGAACTGTCGACATACGATCAGGACGGGAATGAATGGCTTGTCCATTCCACAAAGAAAGCGGAAGTCGGAGAGCAAATCGGACTTGATTTCAACCCGGAAGACATCCATGTCATGCGCTTGAACGAATCGGAGGAAGATTACGATGCAAGGCTTGAATCCTATGGAGTGAACGCCGATGAATAAGTCACGCCTGCGTTCTCTTTATTCGATTCCTTATACAGCTTGGATCCTGTTGTTCGTCCTAGCTCCGATCGCATTAGTCGTCTATTATTCCTTTTTCGACTTGGCAGGCAACTTCACGCTGGCGAATTACCGAAACTTTTTTACGTCCGTCTATCTTAAACTGACGATCAGCTCGTTTTGGTATGCATTCCTTATTACATTCTTTTCATTGCTGATCGCCTATCCGACGGCGTACTTGATAACAAAGACGAAACATAAGCAGCTTTGGCTTCTGCTTATCATTATCCCATCGTGGATCAACTTATTGCTGAAGACATATGCTTTCATCGGGTTAATGGGTCTATACGGCCCGCTGAATGCATTTTTGGAGGCTGTTGGCATTGGCAAGCAGCAAATACTATTCACGGACTTCAGCTTTGTATTCGTTTCCGTGTATATATTCATTCCGTTCATGATTTTGCCGATATTCAACGCTCTCGATAAATTGAACCCGGCGTTAATCGATGCTTCGCGTGATCTCGGTGCAAATTCTTGGACGACCTTTAGAAGAGTCATCTGGCCATTGACGACCAATGGAGTGAAATCCGGCATCCAAGTCGTATTCATTCCCGCTTTGTCATTGTTCATGATCACGAGGCTCATTGCCGGAAATAAAGTTATTACACTTGGAACAGCTATTGAACAGCAATTCCTAGTGACGCAAAATTGGGGAATGGGCTCGACAATCGCGGTCTTCCTCATCGTATTCATGTTCATCATCATGCTCGTCACGAATGGAAAAGAAAAGGGGGCGTCGGACAATGGAAAAGCTAGGTAAACTGCCTAAACTATATTTAGCGATCATCTTCATTACCCTGTACGCACCGATCTTCTATTTGATTTTCTACTCATTCAACTCGGGCGGCGGGATGTCCAATTTCGAAGATTTCACATGGGAGCATTACGCCGCTGTTTTTGAGGATAAGCGGTTAATCATCATCGTCCTCAATACAATCATCATCGCACTGCTTTCCGCGTTATTATCAACGGCAATTGGCGTGATAGGCGCTTTGGCTATTTTTTTCATGCGCAATAAAAAAATGAGAAATGCAGTGCTGTCATTGAATAATATTTTGATGGTCAGCCCGGATGTCATCATTGGGGCGTCATTCCTGATTCTTTTTACGATGATTGGCGTGAAGCTTGGATTTGCTTCTGTTTTGATTTCCCATATCGCATTTAGCATACCTATTGTCGTCATTATGGTATTGCCGAAGCTTTCGGAGATGAATATCTCATTGATAGATGCAGCCCTAGATCTAGGGGCGTCCAGGAAAGATGTAATGACGCGGGTCATTCTGCCATTCATTAAACCCGGGATATTCGCTGGATTCTTCCTCGCTTTGACGTATTCGCTCGATGACTTCGCTGTCACGTTCTTCGTGACTGGTAATGGATTCTCGACATTATCAGTTGAAATCTATTCGATGGCAAGGACTGGAATCAGTTTGACAATCAAAGCCCTATCAGGACTCATTTTCATCATTACGGTCGCTTTAGTGCTCGGTTACTATGCGATTAGCCGAAAATCGAAGACGCCTCTCGCGGGGGTGAAGAAATGAAATCCATTATACAATCAGCAATCCTTATAATTATTGTTTCCGGCATATTCCTTTTCATTAACGCCGAGTTGAGCAAAGGGAGCAAGTCAGGCAAAGGTACAATCACTGTCTATAACTGGGGAGAATACATCGACCCGGATCTTATCAAACAATTTGAAGAAGAAACGGGCATCAAAGTCATTTATGAAACATTCGATTCGAACGAAGGCATGATGAGTAAAATCGAACAAGGCGGCACGTCGTACGATATATCGGTCCCTTCTGAATACATGATTGAAATGATGAAGGATAAGGATCTTCTACTGCCAATCGACTACAGTAAGGTCCCGAACATTAAACATATCGATCCTTACTTTTTGGATTTGGCATTCGATCCAGGCAATGAATACTCCGTCCCCTATTTCTGGGGTACAGTAGGGATTGCTTTCAATCCTTCGTTACTTGAAGGACAAACATTTGAGAGTTGGGATGACTTATGGGAACCTTCCTTGAAGCAACGTGTCATCCTTGTTGATAGCGCAAGGGAAACAATCGGCATGGGTCTGAACTCATTGGGCTACTCCCTGAATTCGACCGACCTTGGAGAGCTCCGTGAAGCAACAGATAAACTGAAAACATTAAGCCCGAATGTGAAAGCGGTCATCGGGGATGAAGTCACTCAGCTGATGATCAATAATGAAGCGGCCGTCTCCCTTACATGGTCTGGTCAAGCTGCAGATATGATGTATGAAAATGAAGACATCGATTATGTGGTTCCTGAGGAAGGTTCGAATTTATGGTTCGATAATCTTGTCATTCCGAAAACTGCCAAAAACATTGACGGAGCACATGCTTTTATCAACTTTATGCTCGACCCTGAAGTGGCTGCACAAAATGCCGATTACGTTGGTTATTCGACCCCGAATGTAACGGCACTCGACTTGATGGATCCAGAAGTCGTCGAGGACGAGCGTTTTTATCCTGACGAAGAGACAAGAAGTCATCTGGAAGTGTATAAAAACTTAGGACTTGAATTATTGGGCGTTTATAATGAACTTTTCTTGGAGTTCAAAATGGATATGAAGTAAACTTATTGCCGTTCTTAAACCGGTCCCTCGGTTTAGGGCGGTTTTTATATTCTTGGAGCCTTTTCTGTTAAATAGCGTATTGCTTCTATGGTAAACTGTAGCAACGACAACAATAATTATAGAGGGGCGGATTGCCTTTGGCAGCGAAACAATCGAATAATGCAGCATTATACATATTAATGTTCAATATGTTCATCGCAATGTCCGGTATCGGTCTCATCATTCCAATCATGCCGGAATACTTAGGGACATTCGGTGTAGCCGGAAAAGTACTAGGATTCCTAATTGCAATCTTTTCGTTTGCTCAATTCATCTTTTCACCGATATCTGGGGATTTGTCAGATCGGCACGGAAGAAAGAAGATCATTATTTTCGGCTTATTCATCTTTGGATTATCACAGCTTGCATTCAGCATGTCTACTGAACTTTGGATGTTGTTTGTTTCCCGGTTCTTTTCCGGGATGGGAGCGGCATTCATTGTGCCGCCAATGATGGCATTTGTTGCTGATATTACAACTCTTGAAGGCAGAGGTAGAGGTATGGGGCTGCTAGGGGCTTCCATGTCACTTGGATTCATGATTGGTCCTGGAATTGGCGGGTTCCTATCTAAAATCAGTTTGCTCACTCCTTTTTATTTTGCTGCTGGGGCTTCCGTGTTCGCTGCTCTTCTTTCGATTTTCATTTTACCGAACGTCGCACCGGTCGTTTCGCTAGAGAAAATCAATCAGAAATCGGAAAATATTTTCAAGCAGTTAAAACGCTCGACGACAACTCCTTATTTTGTCATGTTGATCGTCATGTTCGTTTTCTCTTTCGGGCTTGCGAATTTCCAATCGACCATTTCTTTATATGTGGACCATAAATATGGCTATACACCTTCTCAAATAGCGGTGTTAATCACGGTCGGTGGGTTTGTCGGCGTTATTGTCCAAACATTTGTCATTAATCCTTTGTTTAAAAGATACGGGGAAATGCGTGTCATTCTGTTTAATTTGGTCGTTGCAGCTATTTCAATGCTCGCCATTCTGTTCGTTGATATCTTTTGGACGATCCTTCTTGTCGCAACGATTTTCTCGACGGCTACTTCCCTTCTCCGGCCTGCGGTCAATACGCTCGTTTCGAAGCTTGCAGGTGAAGAACAAGGATATGCTGCGGGTATGATGAATGCTTATATGAGCTTGGGAAATATGGTCGGCCCAGCGCTCGCAGGTTCTATTTTCGACATCAATATTACATTCCCTTACATCCTAGGTACCGCTATTCTCTTAATCTGTTTCGGAATTGCAACTGTGTGGTCTAGAAAACACCAACCCCTTCTCGCCTCGACGAGAACATGATAAAACCCTTATCTCCGTGAGCAGGAGATAAGGGTTTTTTCTAACGTTTCTTTTTCGCCTTCAATAATTCGGCGACATGATCTTCCTGTTTGACTGTCGTAACTTCATTCACATCATTCATCTCTTTTCGATCCAGCAAACTTGAAAACATACCGAATCTTCGAAGCGTAATATCAATGAAAAACAAGATCATCGCAGTTAATATAAGCCAATCCGCAATCGGTTTCCGATCCCCACTTTTATACGGATGCGAACGGAAAACCCGCTCAGGATCTTCAAGATGCTCGCCGCCCGTCCGCTCAGAAATTTTCTCAAGCAATGCAACATTTGGTTCTGACGGTTTATATTCCAAACTGTATGGAACCGAAACACCCGCTTCAAATAATCCACCCTTATCATCTGCAACACCGAAGAATACAAGACCAGGGTCCGCATCCAACGTTACTCTTACTTTTCCTGGCGCCAACGGTTCCGACTGGAATGGCACTTCATTTCCTTGCTCATCAACAATCGCAATTTCCAAAAAGGCCGATTTCCTGGAACTATCGGTAATCGTATACGTACCGCCTCGGTCGTGGGTGATCAAATAAGGGACATCTTCATAAGACGGCAGCAATCTCGAAACGGCCGTATTCCAAAAGCTAGAATATCCCTCCCATCTTGCCAGATCCCCGGACCATTTCCCCGTTGAATCGGATGTGAATGCGATTGTACGTCCGAGACCATACATCCACTCTGCAATAACTGGGTCTTCCTTAGGGCTTTCTGCCACGATTGTCGCCGTTCCTTTTGGTGTCGTTGCAATATAGGCATTCATTTGCGGGACGCCTTCCTGGAAGATAGAAGTCCACTCAGGCACGTTGCCCAATGAGACGTAGAAGGGGTCATCTTCAATATATGTCCTAGTAAGCATCGATGTTTCTCGGGTCAAAATGGCTGGAATCGTCGACTCATCAAAAGCGTTATAGAATCTCCCGCCGCCGAGTTCCGCCAATTCTTCCAATAATAAGCTGTCTGCATCGGTACCGATCGCAACAGTCGATAATGAAACATTCGAATTTTTGCCTTCCGCTATAACTTCTTCATAATCCGGAGGCATGGATGATTGGCCATCAGTCAACAGTATAATATGCTTCCTTTGGAGCTTCAAATCTGTCAAGTCCTCATACGCCTTTGCGACAGATGGGAAAATATCAGTCCCTCCACCTGCCGGTATGGACAAAATCTGATCCATTGCGTCTTGTTTATCTTGTAAAGGACCGACAGGGATGACTTCCCAAATTTCATGGTCAAATGCAGTGAAGCCGAAAGTATCATCGTTCCTTAGCAATTCGACCGCTCTTGCTGCCGCTTCCCTCGCAATAACAATTTTTGAACCCGACATACTGCCGGAACGGTCCAAAGTTATGACAAGACCTAGGGACGGCAGCTGCTCCTTCCCTTTCACTTCCATTTCCACAGGCAATAATCGCTCGATCGGAGACTTGAAATAACCTCCTAAACCATAACTCTCATCACCACCGACCATCATGAACCCAGTGCCGAAGCTTTTTACCGCCTGCTCAATGACTGTCATTTTATGTTCTCCAACAAGATGGCCAGGAACATTATCAAAAATAATTGCGCCATATCCTAAATATCCGGACAATGTTTCCGGCAATCTTTCTGCATCCACTATATCTACTTCCATAGCGTTTTGGTCGAGAAGTGACGGAATAACGGAAGGACTCCGCTCAGTCTGTACGACAAGCACTTTAGGAGATTGTTCAAGCATTGTGACGGAAAGCATACGGTTATTTTCTAGAAGTCCATCATCAGGTACAATTAGCTTTGCCTCATACTTCAGAAGACCTGTCCCACTAGCCTCATGATGAAATGCAAATTGGTTTGTTCCTTCGTCTAGAGAAACCGGTTCACTAATAATCTCCTCATCGTTCAAGTTGATCAGCAACTGGCCCACTGTCTGTGTGGATGACTCGACTTCAACACGCAGCAATTGCCTTTCTCCTTCATAAGCGGATCTAGGCGTCTCGAATAATGAAATGGAAGCATCTGCGACATTCGATCGTCTTAGTACGAACGTGTCGATTTGGATATGGCCATTTTCATATTTTGGCAATAGCTCTTCTATAGACCCTTCCGTCTCTAACCCGTCAGACAATAGCACGATCCTCGTTGCAAGACCGGTTTTTGCCACCGCAACAGACAAATCTATCGCTTTGGCAATATTCGTTTCACCTTTCGAGTCTATCGGTTCCAGCTTTGGCATTTCAATAGTAGCGTCGGTCAATCTACTATCTGACCGGAACGTTCCGGCGAATGAGTAAATTCCTACAGATTGATTCGCTTTTCTCGCCTTCAAACTTTCCGCAATCCATTCTTCTGCTAATTGACTCGCATCCGCCACAGAAACGGACCTATCAACAACGAATATGATCTGCTCCTCTTCATCTGGCAGTGTCACATATGGAATGGTAAGGGCAAAGACAATACAAAGGATCACAATGCTTCTAAGGGCATATAGAATCGTCCCTTTACGTGCAAAACGCATGTTGGATGACTTCCAAGCATACACCATGTAAATTGCTATCGGTATGAGCAGCAAAAGCCATAAAGGATTCTCAATTCGGATATCCACGACGTCTTTGCACCTCCCACTCTATTAATAAAAGAAGGAGCACCGGCAAAAGGAAAAGCCATCCAATCATTTGTTTACCTTCTTCTTTTTCAGTTCCTTCAGCAAAGTCCACTCCAAGTTTATAACTGGATCCATAGGAAATTGACTTCTCATCGTGTTCAAGCTCGACGGAAAAATACCTTTCCTTTCCCCCATCCATCAGCTTATAGATCCCTGGTTTAGACGGCGCGACAAAATTTCCGCCTGCTGGATACGTAGCGACATACTCATCATCAATCGTAAAAATTTCAATTCCTTCCGTTCCATTTCCCGTCAATAACGCTTTTCTCTCATTTGGCATGAAAATTCCAGCGATATCACTACTTGATCGCAACATTTCCATCGAACTCCAAAAGAATAACGGAAACGACGGATGCAAAGGCCAATCTGTCAGGCCAATATCCGTCAAGATGATAATATCGCCTCTCGGTGATTTCTGGATGAACGGTTTGCCGTCGATAGAAGCTAAAGTCGAATACCCTTCGAATGGTGGATAGAGAGCGCTCACATAAACATCATCTATTGAAGCAATCGTGAATAATGCATCATTTGATGATTCCACTGGACCCGAAATCGGCTCTGCCGTTGAATCATTTCTGCCGATCAACAGAACTGGCTCTGTTCCATTCTTCAAAAAGGAAGTTTCATTCGTCACGATCATTGCATGGTCTCTTGCTGACGTAATTTCATTCACAGACCCAGAACTAACGGTGAGACCGATCGCTTCAAATGCTTTTTTGACTAGCTCATGCAATTGACTGTCTACGATGACTTCCGATGATTCACTACCAATGACGATAAATGCTTCGTTGTCTGCAGCATAGTCATCTTCCGCCTCGATATGAACATGGAAAGCCGGAAGTAACGGTAAATCCTTGAATGAAAGGAGAGCGTCCGCATCTTCTTCAACTGAAAAATCTTGTTCAGCCAATTTATCTCCCGTCAATCCATTATTGACAATCACCTTCCCCGATTGTTTCAATAATGTTTGATTTGAAAGCTTAACAATCGCCTCTGTACCATCTACAGTATGTATGGCACCAATTTTTTCAATTGCAATATTGTCTAAAGGAACTTCATTGTTATGAACAGTCCAAGTAATCCCATTTTCACTTTCCATAAATATGGACCGATCGAGGAAATCTGTAAATATATGAACATCCGCTCCTGTTTGTGATGTAATTGATTTCACTATATCGAGCGACCTTCCAATATGCTCATGCTCATAATTCAATTCCAGCCCGTCAATCGAAGCTAAAACAAGCCGCTCATCGGTCTCTTGACGAAGCAACAAAGCAGGCTCTTTCCCAGTCGTTATGATAGAGAACGATTCACCAGCACGTTCTTCTGCAATCGATCGCATCTTCGTTTTACTTTTTTCCAATAATGATTGATCGCTATCATTGGCAGACATGCTTGCGGAAACATCTACGATAAAAACTGTATGACCATCCGCAACAATATCTTTCGGCAAAAACGGTTGAAGCAAGATGAATAACAATAGCAACAGTGCCGCCATCTGCAAATAAAATAAAGCGTTCCGCTGCAAATTTTTCAAGTACGGAGAAACTTTTGTCTCCCGCATTGATTGTTCCCAAAACAGTGTGGAAGATATTGTAGTCGTTACAAACTTCTTCCGAAAGAAATAATAAAGAAGGACGGCCAACGGGAAAATTGCCGTCCACACATTACTAATTTGATCAAACCCCACTTAGCCGCCCCCTTTCAGCGCAACCATCCTGCATGCCTCATCTTTTTTGTAAAACAATCCATTGCACCTTCTGATACTTCTGTACGCATTAGCTGGATTCCGTATTTTCTCGCCAATGCTGATAATCCCGCTTCATGTTTCAATTTCTTTTCTTTATATTCTTTGACGATTCGTTGACTCATCGAAACTTCAACGACCGATCCTTTTTCCACATCGACAAGGCGCACATCACCTTCGTATTCTGGAAACTCTTCTATCGGGGAGTGAACTGTCAAAATTCGTACATCCTTACATACACCGGGCAACCTTCTGAACAGCCGCTCCCATTTGTCTATCTGCTCCAAGCCATCTGTAATAATGAATAAGACTGTCATTGCCTTCGGAACATGCTTAATGAGTTGATCTGCAAATTCACCTTCGAAAATCGGTTCTTGTAATTGCGATACGAATTTTGAAAACGATGCCCGATGCAATGCCCCTTTTTTCCGAAAGAAATAATTCTGGTCAGCAGACCATGTCGAAAACGAAACAGTGTCGCCACTTCTTAACGCGATATGTCCTAACCCGATCGCCAGTTGACGTGCAAAATTCCATTTTCCATCCGTCCCCATCGATTTAGTGGAATCAAGCAGTATATGTACCCGCATTTCTTGTTCATCTAAAAACTGCTTGATGAATGGTTTATCGGTGCGCGCAAACACATTCCAGTCAATATGACGCAAATCATCGCCTGGGTGATATTCTCTGAAATCCGAAAAATCTAAAGAAGTTCCCGTTTTACTGGAACGATGCATCCCTTTATGATGTCCTAGCTTTCTCGCTCTCGATATGATGGATAACCCGCCTAAACGTTTGGATAATCGATCAGGGAAAAGTTCTTCTCTCATTACACTTGCGCTCCTTGGCGGATATCCTCCAATAATCGATCGATAAGTTTATCGACATCAATTCCTTCCGCTTCCCCCTCATAATTGATAAGGATACGGTGTCTTAAAGCCGGTTTGGCGACAGTTTTAATATCGGCAATTGATACGTGGAAACGGCCTGCCATTAACGCTCTTGCCTTTGCCAATCGAATGATGGACTGTAATCCACGAGGTCCGCTTCCGTACTGGACATATTGGCTCCAATCGTCTTCGCTGTCAGTTCGGTGATGTGTCGCCGATACTAGATCGACGGCATAATCCATCATCTCGTCTGCAATGACAATTGTCTTCGCCATTTCCTGGGCCAAAATAATCGATTCTGTATCCATCACTTTTCGAATAGATACAGTTTTCGGTCCGGTTGTTCGTAGCATTATTTCCTTTAACTCTTCCTTTACGGGATAAGGAAGTAGAATCTTACATAAGAACCGGTCCATTTGCGCTTCTGGCAATGGATATGTCCCTTCCATTTCAATCGGATTCTGTGTCGCAAGAACAAAGAATGGTCTGGACATTTTCCGGGTTTCACCAAGGACGGTTACGGTTTTCTCACCCATCGCTTCAAGCAAAGCACTTTGAGTTTTCGGAGTGGCACGGTTAATCTCATCGGCCAGCACCATTTGACTAAATATCGGTCCTTCTTTAAATACAAAACGTTGAACTCCGTCTGGATTCCGTTCTAAAATGCTTGTTCCTGTAATGTCTGCAGGCATGAGATCCGGTGTGAATTGAATACGGGAAAATGACAAATCCAACACTTCAGATATTGTGCGGATCAGCATTGTCTTTCCTAAGCCAGGCAACCCCTCCAATAAGGCATGCCCTTCTGCCAATATAGAATATAGCGAAAACTCGACAGCTTCCTGCTGACCTACAATGAACTTACCGATTTCTTCTCTCACTTCTGCAAGCGTACTGCTCATTTCTTCAAATTGTTCAGGTGAAAACGACATTTGTACATCTCCCATCCATTAATCATTCAATTGATGAAAAGTAATCAGAAAGGACTCGTTGTAAGTCCGCAGGAAGATTCATTTTATCTGACCCTTTTAAATAGGCGTCCTTATAACTTCCGACCACTTCTTGATATGGCCGCAATGTTCCACGTTCAACAAGGCCATCACGCTCATTCTCTTCAACGAATTCCCCTTCCCCTAGCTCACCGCCTACAACAGAAGGGTCATTGTAACTTCCTATTCTATCGAAGGGAATGGAAAGTAAGTCGCGTCCACCTTTCCCTGTTCCCGTGCCAGACCCTTGTCCTTGACCTTGTCCTTGGCCCTGTCCTTGACCTTGACCCTGTCCCTGTCCTTGACCCTGTCCTTGACCTTGGCCTTGGCCTTGACCTTGACCTTGGCCTTGACCCTGACCTTGGCCTTGGCCTTGGCCTTGACCTTGGCCTTGACCCTCGCCTTGACCTTCGCCCTGACCCTCACCTTGACCCTGGCCTTCGCCTTGACCTTCGCCCTGACCTTCGCCCTGGCTCCCTCCATTGTTGCCGCCGGATTGAGACTGTCCCTTGCCAGGCTTTGCGTTAGAACCCGTTTGATCAGTGTTTGCCGTGGACGGAGTTCCAGCACTTGCCAAAGCGGGAAGCGATGGGGCTTTACCTATTTTATTCAATGCACTTTGCGCTTTCCCCGCTTGTTGTGCGAGCTGGTCAACAAGCGATTTTAGTTCCTCAAGCTCCAATTCCTCTTTTTCACTTAAGCCTTCTTCAGAGCCTTCCTTTTTTTCAGTCAATCTCTGTTCCTTCAGCTTAAACTCTTTTTGCTTCTTCACTAATTCTCTTAACGTTTCATCTGTCGTTTCAGTCTCTTTCAGTTTCTCCGCCAGCTTTGCCAATTCTTTTTTCTGTTCAGGATTTTTTTCCTTCTTTCCTAAATCGGCCACTTCCTTTTTCAATTCCTCGATGATTACCTTTTCCTTAGCGACAGCTTGTGCTTCCTGCTGTGCTTCTGAAGGAAACATGAGCAGAAGGACGAATGTGGCGAGAAAAATTAGAAAACCTGAAAGCGTTTTTCCGTTAATATATCTTTTTTCTCGTTTCTTGAATTGCGGATAAGCTATGTCCACCGCCTTTTCCGCTCTTCGCACAATCGCCTGACCAAAATCCGAATGTCGAACGCGATCATCCAATGCGGTTACAAGTAAATTGTCAGGTACATAATGATCCAGCTTCCAAACAGCCTCTTCTCGGCTGACATTCTTAATGAACAGCACGATGATCGTTGCAACGATAGCTGTTATAGCAATCCCGAATGTTATCCATTCATAATGAGGTAATATGAACAGTCTGGAAGCAGCTAGGAACAATGAAGACAACAAGGCAGTCATGAAAAGTCCTGCTTGCAGCATACGGACAGATCGCTCGAAGCGCAATGAACTTAGGGCCCTTCCAACATATCGATGTAATGCTGATTTCTCTTCCATCCGTTTCACCTCATCACTTTAATCTTTTCATATTGACACGAAGTTTTTTAACTGCGATGAACAGCGCTACTGCAGTTAGAACCCCATAAAAAATCAAGTATCCAGCCCAGATCGGAAAATCGATATTTGTCATGTCTGAGATCGATCTGTTGAGCTCGGGCGACAAAAAAGTTGCGAATAATACCGCCGGATTGATCGAGGCTAAAAACTGCCCGATATATGACGGCGAAGTTACCGGAGTCCCCATATAGTTAAAAGCTTTCACTTGCATGACAATAATAAACAGAAAACCAGTTACTACCGAAAGGAAAAGCATCATACCGTATGTTGCAATCATTGAGACAACCGTTCTTCGAATTAATGTCGAAAACATGACGCCAATGCTACCGATTGCAAGCAATGTTACAAATAAGAAAAGGAATATTTTAACGAAATCACCAGGCGATATTCCTCCGAATAAAAAGACTAAGCTGTACACAGGAAGCCCCGCTACTATGAGCAGCAAAAGAAAAGCTACTGACGAAAGCATCTTTCCGGAAATGATTTGGAAAGAGCTTTGCGACGTCGTCAATAGAATAGGCAACGTCTGTTTCTCCCTTTCCGAGCTGATCGAACCCGCCGTCAAACCAGGGGCTGTAAACAATACGAGCCCTAGTTGGATATAGGAAAGAAATGCGAATAGGACAAAGCTTTGGCTCGGTCTGAAGTAAGAAGTTCCCGTCATATTCACCGTCAAAAAAATATACCCGAATACGAAAATACACATCGCCAACAGAAAGAAGAGGATGCCATTGAACCCTTTAAATGATCTGAATCTCAACTTCAACTCTTTAAAAAGAACCGGATTATTAAAATTCATCTTCAGTCGGCTCCTTTCGTAATTTCCATAAAGACGTCTTCCAAATTCGTAATATGTTCCATAAAGGAAACAATCGACAAGTCAGACAAGACTGCCCGTTTCAACATTTCAATCTGCTCCGTTTCCTCGCCTCTATAAACGAAGGAAATCCCTTCCCCGTCTTCAAGCTTTTCAATCGAATTGACAAAAGGCTGCTCTTCAAAAAACGCAATAGCCTCCTCAGTTTTACCCGCTAATCGGACTGTTATTGTCTTTTCACCTTGCAGTTTCTTTTGGATATCTGCAACCGAGCCATGCGCGATCAATTTGCCATTGTCAATAACTCCGATTTCATCACACATCTCAGCCAGTTCAGGCAAAATATGCGAAGATATTAATATCGTCTTCCCCATTCCTTTCAACGTCTTTAAAATATCACGCATCTCAATCCGCGCTCTTGGGTCCAGCCCTGATGCCGGTTCGTCCAATATGAGGACTTTCGGATCGTGAATAAGACATCTGGCCAAGCATAATCTTTGTTTCATGCCTCGTGACAATAAGTCGACATACGAATATCTTTTATGAGACAAGTTCACTAACTCCAGCAGCTGCGGAATTAGTTTCTTTCTTTCCTCTTCAGGAATTCCGTAGCTAGCACCATAAAAATCGAGATATTCATCAGCTTTAAGCTGATCGTAAACCCCGAAAAAGTCAGGCATATAACCAATCAGTTTCCGGATTTCTGCTGGCTTTTCCCGCACGCTTACACCATCGATGAGTACGTCACCAGAAGTAGGCTGCAATAATGTCGAAACAATTAGGAACGTCGTGGATTTACCAGCACCGTTTGCACCTACAAACCCAAATACAGTTCCTTCATTCAACGTTAAGTTCAGATCATCGAGTGCTGTGAATTGGCCGTACTTCTTCGTTAAACCTATAATTTCAATCATTTCTTCACCTCGCCATGCAGCTTGATTTCAGGAGGTTGACCTTCATTGCCATGTTGTTTATTGAGAAACTCCAATTTAAAAGTCACTTTTCCATCTTCGGTTATATAGTCATCAATTGAATCCAACGTCAATTTCCTTTCGGATTCAAGTGAATCATAGCTCTGCGTTTTGACATTCCAAATCTGCAAAGTGTATAGCTGCTTTTGAATTTTTGAAATATCCATCGATTTCCATACCGATACTTTTTGTATTAGATCTTCCGGCACTTGCCACCTTTGGACATACGTGTCCTCGTCAAAATAATACATATTCGCCGCATACCCAATTTGGTGCGCCTGTATATTATTTACTTCTGAGATAAGGCTCATCGACATCATTTCCGGATCTACAGTAAAGCTATCGCTAAATTCGACTTTCGGTGCGAACGACTGCGATAGCATCGTTAAGGAATCTATTACAGCTTTTGATTTTTCAAGTTCTATCGGCACGAGTTTTGTATCCGCATACCCAATGAGGGCAGGCATGGAAGTGTTGCTCATAAACTCACCAGAAAACGTTATTAGACTGTCTTTTCTCATTTGTAACAGATCATCCGTATTCGTTGGCATATTCCCCATATACATTGTGTTTGAAGACCTTTTCCTAATTAAAGTCGATGTCTTCAACTTTTCATTTACCTTCAACGTTTCTCCAGGACCTACATCTCCAACTTTGATTCGACTCGTCCCCGACCAAATCGCAAGTTCTTTCACTGGGAATGGAAAGTTATTTGTAATTTCACCTGTCAATTGTTTGTCTTTAACGGTCAATGAAATATCGAAATTTCCGATTGCGTCTAAAGTTGTTTGCCCATAGACAGTCGCAACATCCCAATAGCCGATGTCTCGTAAATGCAAGTTCGAACCTGTTGCACTTCTCTCAAGTACAGCACGTTTATGAGAATTGACGCCCATTGAGGATGGACCGAATAATCCCATGGAGTAAGGGGTGTATGTTGACATTGTCGTTTCTTTTGGTGCTGAAAAGACAAAGTCTCCTGCCTTATTCGTCAAAATCGATTCAACGAAATATCCGTTCAACCTTCCGTCTTGTTCAACTTCAAATACAGATGTTTGCTGAATTTGTGCTTGGCCGATGCGATCACGTGCGCCATAAGCGAATATGAAGATTGATACTGCAACAGAAATGGCAGGAATGATCCACCATGCATGTTCCCGCTTATCTTTTCGTTTTAGGATAATATATAAGACCGGGATGATAATAATGATGTAAAATATGATTACACCAAATAGAAATGGTGCGGATACTTTAAAAGAAGGGAAAAGTTCATTTGAATTTCCGATTGACCACCGTAACGATTCCATAGGATCATTGTAATAAGGCATCATGCCGTTTGCGATCATCGATTGAGTTGCCGTATCGAGTATGTTTTTCCATACCGCTGGTGCTCCATGCATTTTGGAAAATGGTTCATCCCCTACGGAAAAAGCAGTTTGCAAAACGAGCCCTTTGCCAAGCTGTTTAGAAGCAGCAAGGATATCCGCATCTTTCGAAAAAATAACTTTCGAATCAGGATTTAAAGCAGCTTTTGCAATTGTAATTTCTTGATTGAAATCTTCCCTAGACGTCCATTCATTTAATACTTCAGGATTAAGAGCTTTCTTTCCATCCAATGCTAACGGTAAATGTTCTGCAAATGCACCCGACTCTGCCATCAAATGATCGGAGCCACCAAAAACGATAATGCCTCCCGAGCGCACCCAGTTGACTAAAGCTTGCTGCGTAGCTGGCGACATATCGGCAATCGGATATTCGTCAATGATTATTATATCCGTCGGTCCCCACCCTGCTGCTTCCTCCAAATCCAGCGAAGCAATTTTTGAAACATCAATCAATTGAGTACTCGGATAATTCGTCAGGCGAAACCCTTTCAACGCAGACAATCGATCGATGTTGTCTGTGAATGCGGTGATGATTTTTGTATCGTCGTGATACATGGCGACGGTAATTTGCTGAGTCCCCTTATGATCGATTTCCTTGCCTTTTTTCCATCCACCTTCATAAAAGAAGATAGATTTGTTGTTCATGCCATACATATTGTAATCGAACATTTTAGGATTGATGAACGTCACAGTTTTTGATTCGCCCGCACCAATGTCGAGCGGAAAAACTTCCCCGATACCAGACTCATAAGACTGCTGTGTATCAATGACCATGTCGCCGCTAAAAGCGGAAGTTCCGTTATTTTCGATTTCAACTATGATAGGTGCACCTTTTCCAAATTTTGCTTTCCCGTCAAAGCCTGCAGTCACCTTTACTTTCAATTCAGGTGCGGCTGAAGCTTCTATTGTCGGCAGGAATAAGCAAAATACAAACATGGCGATTAGTAACCCCCACTGTTTTTTCCACATAATTGATTCCCCCAATTGGACATCGCCAATATTCTGTACCTTTCTTAATTAGTACGTAGCAAAATTAGGAAAGTTCCCGTCACTTCAATTCTTTTCTTAATTTTTCGGCATGCATGTTAAGTACTTCAGTAAAAGCACTCACTTGCTTGAGTTCAAAAGTAGAGTCATAGCCGATCAGCCATGTATCCCTCGTCAATTCGAATTCTTCTTCACTATTCAGCAAAGGAATTTTATTCACCTTCTCATCTCCTGCCAAAGTGATTGAAGGTAATATCGCATAACCAATTCCATTCAAAGCGAGTTGTTTGCACGTTTCAATCTGGTCAACTGTAATTTGCCTCTTCGGATATTGTGAAAAATGGCGTTGCCACCATCGTTGAATTTCCATGTAGTAATTGGAATCACTTTTAAATTGAATAAACGGTCGCTCAGTTTCCACTAATTCATCAATTGAAGTAATTTCCTGGTCGACTAAATAAAGACGGTCTCTAAATAGATATGATTTCCTGCTTTTCCAATCCACCTGGCCACGAACAATTCCAATATGCGCCTCTCCTTCATAAAGCGCTTTCACAATTTCCGAACTCCAACCTGTCATCAATGAAATTTTCGCATCCGGGTACATGCTTACAAATTCCTTCAATACTTGCGGCAGCCAAGTCTGTCCGACGATGGAAGCGCAAGCGATTTTAAGTGTACCGTGTACTTTATCCGCAAGAGATGCTATCATCTCGGCAGTTTCCTCTTTTTTCAGGATTGTCTCTTTTGCGAAAGCAATGACAAGCTCGCCTGCAGGAGTTGGCTCCAACCCTTTTTGAGAACGGATGAACAACATCGTTCCCCATTCCTTTTCAATCGTTTGAAGGCGTTGTGACAAAGCTGGCTGTGATAAAAAAAGCCGTTCAGCCGCCTTGCGCATATTGCCTTCCTCCGCTAATGCTTTAATGATCTCTAATTCAGTTGTCGTCATGACTAACCACCTTTCCTCTAGGTATCCGCAAGATAAGTAGTAAGCTGATGACTGCAAAAACAAGTACAGCCACATACACCCATTGCAAAGAACCATCGAGCGCGTGTTGTAAGGTATTCACATTCGAAGCAGGTAAAGTAGACCTCGCTTCTTCCGTCAATAAAAGATTTATATCATTCACTTTATAATCAAGATTTCGCTCCCGGAAAGAAGATAGTAATGATCCGTTCAAAACTGCTCCAAAAATTGCCGCCCCTATTGTATTTCCGAAGTTTCTCATGAACATGTTTGCAGCAGTCGCCGAACCCCTTTGTTCGCGGCTGACGGCGCCTTGAATGGTTACGATGAATGATGTGCTCGTCAATCCCATTCCGATTCCGACGAAAAAGCTTGAAAATGCAGCCCATAATGGACCAGAGTCACCTGTCATCCATACGAACATGAGTGAACCAAACACTAAGGAGATGCCTCCAGCAAACGACACAGCAAATGTTCCGAACTTGATCAACAAATGCCCGGCAACAGAAGAAGCGATCGGCCAACCGATTGACATCGCTGTCAATGTAAAACCAGCAATCATTGCAGTCTGTTCCATTACACCTGTTACGTAAGTGGGTAAATATGAGGAAACGCCGATAAGAATGACACCGGTTGTCAATGAAACGAGATTGGCATAAAGAATTACAGGGTTTTTCCAAATGTGGAAAGGCATCATTGGATCTTCTGCTTTCTTTTCCACCCAAATGAATAGCGTAAAGAGCGCTGCGCCTAAAATAAGGAGAAGGAGACTAATCGCTGAAGAACGACTAAAGGATTGTCCACCTTCAACGAGCCAAAATAGGATGATAGATAAAGAAGTCGTCAATAAGACTGCACCTTTAATATCGATTGCCGCTTTTCTGTCAGATGCAGGTTCATGTAGGAAGAAATAAATACCGACCATCGCTAACAAACCTAGTGGTACATTAACCCAAAACACGTATTTCCAATTCCAATATTGAACAATGAGCCCGCCGATTACAGGGCCGGATACTGCTGAAATGCCCCAGACGCTCGATAAATATCCTTGTATTTTAGCCCGCTCTTCTGTGGAGTAAATATCACCAACAATCGTTGTCGCTATTGGCATAACTGCTCCTGCACCCAAACCTTGGATCAAACGAAATACAATAAGCTGTTCCATCGTTGAAGCAAACCCGCAAAGAATGGAACCGAATAGAAAAATGGATAAGCCAATAAAAAATATAGGTTTTCGCCCGTAGAGATCTGCCAACTTGCCATATATCAGAACAGTAACCGTACTCATAAGCAAATATGCAGAGAAAATCCAGCTATATCTTGAAAACCCACCAAGCTCACCAGCAATCGCCGGCATTGCCGTCGACACGATTGTCGCTTCAACTGCTCCGACAAACATCGCTAGCATGACTGATATTAGGACAAGTGGACGATTTGTTTTTTTATGTAGTTTCATTCATATTTCCCCTCCCACAAAAAAAGCCAAGAAATAACAAAAGGCCCCTATTGGAGCCTTCTATTCAAGGTAAAAACCTTGTGATAACATCATCATTTCATGTAAAGATATTTTTTGAATTCTTTTAGTATGACTCTTCTCGTCAGTATACCCGCAAATGTGCCGTCTTCTTCAGTGACACATAGGAAAGTGTGATTAATAAGCAAATCTAATCCTTTTTGAAATCTATCGGTTGTTTTAATAGCAGGGATATCAGTTTGCATAATGTGATCGACTTTCAAATCTGCTAGCTTTTCATACTCGATCCGTTCCAATCCTAAGATGGAATCTGTAATCATACCAATCCCTAGCAGTCCCCTTAAATGGTTCTTTACATCAATGACAGGTATTGCAGAATAACCGGTTTTCGTCAGAACGAGAAGGGCGTGTTCCGCGTTATTGCCGACTTGCACACATGCCACTTTTTCAGCAGGAATAAGATAATCTGCAATCGGCACCTGAAGAAAATCCCTGTTATTTACAGAAATCATTGAAAATCTCTCCTTCTGATCATAAGCTGTCATAACAATTCTACAATCCTATCATACCATAAGAGGCAGTGAACATCCCATTGAAATATGTAAAATGAGCAGTAGTAGAAAACCTCTTCCTAATTGGAAGAGGCCCAGTAAAAGAAAATGACAAACAAGATGAATAGCGACACTACACCGATAACCCAGATGATTGGGTTTAAGGAAAATGGATGGTCTTCGACTGCTTCCGGTATTTTATCATCCATTTCACCGAATGATGTGGCGGCAATTGCATCCCATTTTCTAACTGCTTTCCATCCGATTACACCGCAGATAACAAAAACAATCGCTATCGGAATAATCCATATAGCCATTTGGGATCATACCCTCCCTTTGCACGAATTGAAACTAGGATGTGCAAGTTCGGGAATAAAATACTTAATTAAAACGGATACTGATTTAGCCATTGGCCGCCATCTAGTGTGACGATTTCGCCGTTCATGTAGGAGGCTTTGTCTGACATGATGAATGCGGCAAGTTCTGCGATTTCTTCTGGCTTTCCTACTCGGCCAAGCGGGACAGAATTAATCGTCCGTTTCACGGCTTCTTCGGATTGGAATAAACGTTCTGCCCCACCTGTTCGCTCAATCGGACCTGGTGCTATTCCATTTACCCTGAATCCATATTTGCGTCCCCATTCGACAGCAAGAGTACGCGTCAATGACATGACGCCTGCTTTTGCTGCAGCTGAGTGAACGACACCAGGGCCTGCATCCCAGGCATAAGTTGCTAGCATGTTCAATATAGCGCCTTTTTGTTCTTTTTTAATCCAATAGTTGCCTACTGCACTTGTACAGAAGAAAGTTCCATTTAGAACGATATCAATGACAGCCTTCCAGCCATTTGGAGAGAGTTCTTCTGCATGAACAAGAAAATTTCCTGCAGCATTGTTAACGAGCCCGTCGATTTTGCCGAACTTTTCGTCTGCAAATTCAACCATTCCTTGTACATTCTCGATATTACGCACATCCATCTGATAAGTATGTGCACGTTCCCCAATTTCTTCCCTTGCAACTTCTAAGCGGTCAGCATCACGTCCGGTTATAATGACATGAGCGCCTTCATCGGCAAATTTCTTTGCCATGGACTTCCCCATCCCGCTTGATCCGCCAGTTACGATGATTACTTTGTCTGTATACATGACAATCCCCCATTTCCAAGTGAATGAATATTCACTCATAATTGTATCATATTTATCTTCGCTAAACGACTACTTAAAAGACTTCCTTTACTGAAGCTCATTCGCCTCGGTGAAGGAAGTCTTATCATCTACTATGCAAAATACTTTTCCACGATTTCGGAAGCCGGAATCGCTTTGCTGAATAAAAAGCCTTGCGCCTTATGGCAATCCGCTTCTTTTAAAATCTTCGCTTGTAAATCCTTTTCCACGCCTTCCGCGATTACTTGCATGCCGAGACTGTGGGCAAGATTAATAATTGTCTTGGCGATTGCCTCATTCTTTTCATCAAGTTCAATGTCTTTGATGAACAAGCGGTCTATTTTAATAATATCAATCGGATATTGTTTTAAATAGCTAAGTGAGGAATATCCCGTTCCAAAGTCATCGACGGAAATCGTCACTCCGATTTCCTTTAATTTTTGCAGCGTTGAAAGCGTGTCCTTCATGTTCATCAAAGCAGACTCTGTTATTTCAACTTCAAAAGAGGACGGCTGGATTCCATTATTCTCGATGATTTGTTTCGCTTTCTCTGCAAATTCACCAGTTTGGAATTGCTTTGGAGAGATATTCACCGCAATACGGACAGGCCGGAACTGCTTGTTTTGCCATTCCTTCAGCTGTGCACATACTACTTCCAACACCCAATCCCCAATAGAATGAATGAGCCCTGATTCCTCTGCTATCGGTATGAATTGAGCTGGTGAGACAAAACCAAACTTCCTATTATTCCATCGTAAAAGTGCCTCAAAACTATCGATTTCACCTGTTTTCAAATTTACTTGTGGCTGATAATGTAGTTCGAGTTCATTGAATTCGATTGCCCTGCGCAAGTGGGCTTCCATTAACGCTGTATCAGTGAAGCCTGTATTCATTTCTTCACGATAAAATCGATAATGGGAACGACCGCGTTCTTTTACGAATCGAACCGCTTGCTCTGCTTTTTGAAGTAATTCTTCCAAGTTCTCGCCATCATCCGGATAGACCGAAATACCGATTGAAGAGGAAATGAAATACTCTTGATGCTTGAAGTAGAACGGCTTTGTAAAGTCACTCAAAATTTTCTGTGTAAGTTTCTCAGTTATCTCAATCGATTGGTTTTGCAGTAAGATGATATACTCATCTCCACCATTTCGATATAATTTCCCCTCTTTTGGGCAAACAATCTTTATTCGCTCTGCCACCATTTTCAAGATTTCGTCGGCACCATTTCGACCAACCGAATCATTAATTGTGTTGAACCGGTCCAAATCTAAATGGATTAACGATAGCTTTGCATCACTTCGGGAAGCATACTCAGCGTCAGCTTCAAAGTGTTCCTTCAATGCCCTGCGATTCCATAAACCTGTCAATTGGTCATGATAGGACAGAAATAATAGTTTCTCGTTGTTTTTTAGATGAAATGAAGTATCTCTTAATATTAAATGGATCTCCCGTATTTCTCCTCGGACAGTAACCGGAATCGTTTTGATGTAGGCGGATAAGTATTGCCCTCTCTTATGGAAAAACTTAATCCCTTCCATTTCAATAGATTCCCCGAGATATGCACGGGATAGGAATTTTTGGAATTCAACAGTTTTGTCTTCGCTGATCAAATCAATAACAGCACGACCTGACAATTCTTTCAATCGGTAACCGAAAGCTTTATGGACGGCAATATTCGCATACGAAATTCTACCATTCCGATTGATTGTTATGATTGGGTCCAAATTATGATCTATGACAGACATATACTTATGTTCGTATTCCAATCTTGCTTTCCGCTCCATCATCAATTCATCGTGTAGTCTGTTATTGTCCATGAATGCCTCCATGCATGTCGCTGCTCCTATGTACAATAATTTTGTTTATAGATGCCGAAACAGATTTTTCTACTTTATTTTACAAGTATACCTTTAATTTCGACAAAAAAATAGCCGTTTGCAAATATTTCGATTTTCTTCGAGTGAATTGCTTTGAAAAAGTTTTGAGAACCAGTATGATAAACGTAAGGAAAATCCAATACGAGAAGAGGGGGAATCAATTGAAAAAAGAAGATGAAGTACGACAACTTGCCATTGCCATATATACAGTGAACAGGCATGCGAAGACAGCAACGAATAATCGTGAGCTTTATACATTAAAAAACAAAGCCATCCAGCAGCTTCTACAGTCGGGAGATGCAAAAAAAATCGGCTTGCATTTCGTTGAAAATCCTCAGCTTAGCCAGCAAAGCTCCACTGTACTCGTGAAGTGCAGCGATTTCCTCTTTCATACCTTACCGGAAAAAGGCGACTTCACGTCCCTTCCTCATTTAGGCATACAAGACCAAACTTTCCGCAATCCGCAAGAGCGAATGAATTTGAATACAGCTAAAGATTTGTTGTCTGATTTTGTCGGAGTACAAAAAGTGTCGACAAGTCCAAAGAAAAAAGCATTTGTCCCGAAGCGACGAAAAGTATCCAACACACAATCTTTCCGTTCATCCTATTTGGACGGAAAATAACACGACATAAAAACGGGCTAATTCATCCAATCAACTACTGATTGGATGGATTAGTCCGTTTATCTTCAGTTATGCTCGTTTGTATTGCTTATATAATACTTGCGTTCCTTTGTCTCCATAACCTTCTTCGACAAGCTCATTATACATTTTTTTCGCCAATTGTAATCCAGGTAATGATAAATTCATTTGTTCAGCTTCTGCCAAAGCAATATTCATATCCTTTAAGAAATGTTTAACGTAAAAACCAGGTTCAAAATCCCCTTTGATCATTCTAGGGGCCAGGTTTGATAACGACCAAGATCCTGCGGCGCCAGAGGAAATGGATTCGAGAACGGTGTCAGCATCGAGACCCGCCTCTTTTCCATATGCTAAAGCTTCGCAGACGCCAATCATATTAGTCGCAATAGCAATTTGATTGCACATTTTTGCATGTTGGCCGGCACCAGCATCGCCTTGGTAGACAATTTGTCTTCCGAACACTTGCAATAACGGAAGAACTTCTTGGAAAGTCTGCTCAATCCCGCCGCACATAATCGAAAGTGTTCCGTTTTGCGCTCCAACATCCCCACCTGAAACGGGAGCATCGATTGAGGAAATTCCCTTCTCTTCAGCATCAGCAGCAATCCGGATTGCCAGAGCTGGACTTGATGTCGTCATGTCAATGAAAATCATTCCTTGTCGTGCATTTGCAAAAATCCCATTCTCTGAATAATAGACTTCCTCTACATCGGACGGGTAACCAACCATCGTCAATACGATGTCCGCATGGGCAGTTGCTTGTCCAGCTGTTTCAGCCCAGTTTGCCCCTTGTTCTACGAGAGATGCCGCTTTCTCTTTTGTCCGTGTGAATACAGCCACTTCATAATCTGCTTTCAATAAATGTTTAACGATACTACTGCCCATAACACCTGTTCCAATGAATGCAATTTTCTTTTTACCCATTTTAACCCCTCCAAGTTCACTCTCACTATCCATTATAAATGTTTTGAACAAAAAAAGGAGGACAGATCCTATAATAGGGTCCGTCCTCAAAAGGGGGAAATGAGAATGTTGCTGTGTTCAATTATAATGTCCCCCGTTTGAAAACATCTTAAACCTCTTTTTTTGAAAAAGTTTTTTTAATTTCTTCAAGCTCTTGAATAAACATAGAATGTTCAACTTCTGAAGGAGTTCGCGAACCATATCGTACATCATTATATAATGCTAAAACCAAATCTTTCTGCTTCCAGCCCATCCGTGAGAACCATTCTTTTACAGTTTCCCCGTGCATTCGACTATAATTATACGTTTGTGCTTCCTTCTCGAATTGCTCAAATGACTTCCTTACTTCATCTCGTGCAGACGAATAATCATACAACAACTGACTTTGCTCTTTAAGTTTCTCCTTTTTTCCTTTAAACGCGAAAGAGTAGTTTTCCATTTTATCAACTTCTCGCTTCTTCCCTTTTTTCCTAATAAGGAAAAATGCGATGATGACCAAGATGATAACTGCAACTGCCAAAGTAGTGTATTCGAAAATAGAAGAAGTATTACCATACGTAGTTAACTCATCTTTCATTTCAAAGTCAACATATCCACTTTCTTGTTCTGCAATCTTTTCTTCAAGACGTTCAGCGCCTGTATTGAGAAAATCTATTATGGGCTCCATCGCTTTTCCGAAGATCGTAAAGACACCACCAAATAGAAAGATGAATACACCTATTATTGCTCTCCTAACAGAATCTAGTGCAAAAAATACAACAACAAACATGAGACTACCGAGCCCGACAATATATCCGAAAATCCTTCCTGCTTCTCTCACCTGAAAATTGCCCAACTGCCTACTGTTCACGGTAATTGATACCATGCGGATGAAAAAGTAAAGGAATGAGGTAAGCAAATACAAGTATATCTGTTGTTGCATCAGTGTCTCGGGATTGTTATAAGAGAAAAAGAGACGTGCCAAGAAATACAGGACAACGAACACAATCGTGTTGACGGATAAGAAAGGCCATCCGTGAATACGCGACCCATTGAAATTCGCCTGGATTCTCCATAGGACATAGACGAAGAAAAGGAGAACATTCATGAATGGCGCGTTCATAAGCAGCAAGGGTGCCGTAATGACGATTGCTAATCCTACACCGAATCCTAAGGAATAGTCTCGATTGTAAAATACGAAAAAGGAGATGACTCCTCCGATGATTGAGATGATCAGCCAAATATATGGCATAGCAGTTCCAACTTCCCCTAAAAAGAAAATGAATAAATAGGATAGAAGGAACATTTCGACAATTATACGTTCAGAGAGGTTAAATCGGTTTCGGTCTTGTTCGTATTTTGTTTCTCCCAAATCCTTTCATTCCTTTCATGGGAATTATCCAAAATGACTTCATAACGTTTTACCCATTGTTTTGCGAGAGCCTTAACCCTGTCATTTTCATGAGTGATCAATACAACTGTCTGCGAAAGTTGTCCCGAGATTTCCATATGTTGCAGCATGTCCTCGAAACGTAATTTGGCATGCTTATCCGAAATTTTCGCTAGCATGACCATCAATTTTTGGAATTGTACTTTACCCGATCCGCTCGGCAACAGCAAATAAGGTTGTGCCCCGAAACTTCGAATGTTAATAGCAACGGAGTACGGAATATTATTTTTCATGCAGTAATCCGCATATGAAACAAGTTGTTCCACTTTTTTTTCAAAGTCTAAAAACCCTCTATCTTTTTCAATCGTATTCAGCATTAGAACGACGCTTTGCGAGCTGACCGGAAGAAATTCTTTTGTTTGCAACTTCTGCATCCTCGCACTTGCAGTCCAATGAATTTGGTCGAACCGATCCGTCGGTACATAATCTCTCGTGCCGATGGGTTGGAATGCATCCATGAATAGCGATTGTTTTTGTTCAGTTTCCCCCGGTTTGTAAGGCGAAGATTTTAATTCCCTACCTAGAGGAGTCACTCTTGGATAAACTAAGCTTTGATAATAAATCGGTTCATCCAACTCCATATTGACAAATCCGTCTCCAAAAAGGTGAGGAATTTCAAGCATTACTCTTGTCACTCTCGACAATCCCCGTTTTTTACCTTCAAGAGGAATTCGTATTTCCACTTTTTTATTACTCCCAATTGCAAAAGGTACAGTTAAATCATATATACCACTATAATGTTTTTTGTGATCAGATCTTGGCGCAACCGCATCTTCAAGCGATAGTGTGAGAGTCCCATTCCATATCGGAACAGGGCCATTTTGGAAGTCCATGACAAGTTCTTCGCCTTCCCCAATCAAAATCCTTTTCTGTTTCGCACGGAATTTAATTGAAAGGTCCTTTCCCACTTTTGAAAAGTAGATGTTTTGAAAGGCAAGCATCGCAAAAACCGCAGCAAAACAAGCGGCAAGCCATACTTGTAAGTAAACGAATGCATATATGAAAAAAACTGCGGTGATCGCCATTCCCTGATGTATTGATCGAAAGCCATGTTCATAACGTATCCACTTCATTAGACCGTCGCCTCAAGTGGCGCTGTGATGGAATTCGTGATCTCATCCAGCACTTCGTCGATCGTTTTCGTCAGTACCCCTTCCGTCGAAAGTTCCATTCTGTGCAAAGCTGCTGGAGGAAGAATGTTTTTGACGTCATCCGGAGTGACATAATCTCTTCCTTCAATATAAGCTTTCGTCCGGGAAGCCTGTAATATTGCAAGAGCTGCACGGGAACTTAATCCTAGCTCCAAAAAAGGATGCTCTCTTGTCGCTCTGACAATTTTTAATATATATTTCTCAATATCCGCATGGACTTTCACTTCAGCAGCTTCAGCAGCCCATCTACCGACAGTTTGCGCATCGATAATCGAATCGATAATAATCTGGCCAGGGTTTTTGCCGTATTGCCGTAATATTTCATGCTCTTCTTCAAACGACGGATAATCAATATTCAACTTAAACAAGAAACGGTCCAACTGAGCCGCAGGTAATGGGAATGTCCCTTGCTGCGATTCAATCGGGTTTTGCGTCGCGATAACCATGAACGGTGTCGGCAAGGATATCGTTTCCCCATCAATCGTCACTTGCCTCTCCTCCATCGACTCCAACAAACTTGATTGCGTCCTCGGAGTCGCCCTGTTTATTTCATCTGCCAATAATATGTTTGTCGATACAGGACCGGCCTTCAGGATGAATTCCTGTGATTGCGGGTTGAAATAGCGAATCCCAGTTACATCTGACGGCAACACATCCGGTGTAAATTGCACACGTTTGAACTCACCTTTGAATGCATTCGCAAAGCTTTTAGCCATCATCGTTTTTCCGGACCCAGGAACACTTTCAAGCAATACATGTCCTTGTTGCAATAAGGCGATGAGCATCAAGTCGAATTCTTTCTCTCTACCAATAACCGCTCCATTCAACTCATTTCGAAAGTCATTAATTGTTACCATAGAAACCCCTTCCTCTCTTTTCATCTAGCCATTCCATATATTCAGGCATCCGTTCACGAGAATTATATTCATTGATTAAGCTATCGAGCAGTTGACTAATTTTTAAAGTTTCAGTTGAAGATATGCCTTTTTGCCCAGCTACAATTATCAATTCTTTGCGCGTCGATTCAATCTTGGCTTCCAAATTCTGATTCATGCGCAATACCTCCCGAGAGTAGATATACCTAAATTACAATTATACATGATTCTATACAAAAAAAGTAATTCAATTTACGACATTTTCCGACAAATGAAAACGCTTTTTTTAGACTGAAACACTTTACGTAGAAGACTTTTTCAGGCAAACTATAAAAGATAATCTGTTTAAGGAGCTGTTTGATTATGAAGATCGCAGAAGTTGGCAATATTATAGAGTTTAAAGATGGTTTACAAGGAATTGTAGAGAAAGTGAATGAGAACTCCGTAATCGTCGATTTAACATATATGGAAAACTTCGATGAACTGGAACTCGAGGAAAAGACTGTCGTTAACCATAAACGCTATACGATCATCCATGGCAGTGACGAATGAAACGTTTTTGACCTTCAATCGTCCAATACATTGAACCCGATTTAGTGGAGTATGGGATACCGCTGAATAGTAATTGGACCAATCGGGTATGTAATAGCGTGATTAATGAATAGGAGGGTTTTCAATGAAATTTAATTGGAAAATCGTTTGCACTGGGTTTGCGGCTGCGTTTCTCCTTGCAGCTTGCGGTACCGACAATGCAGATTCTAAAAAAGGAACTACTCCGGATAATGAAGAGCAAGCCGTCGATGAGACAAACGGAAGCTCGACAGATGGCACTTCAACTGATACTGGAACAGAGGCCGGTTCAAATAACGAAGATGCCAATGAAGCCGCAGACAATATGGCAGACGCTGTATTGACGAAAAGTGACGCACAGCAATTTGCGATAGAAGTTTTGCCTGGATATACGTTGACAAGTGAGGAGCCTGGTCGTGATAGCTTGTATGCTGACGATAATCCTAATGCATTCATGCGGATTGAAACGCAACCCGCCGAGGATGGAACATATGATTATTTAGTGGACAACATGCAAGAAGTGCTGAAAGCGGCAAGCAATGGTGAAGAAGAACCTGAAAAATTGACAGATGTTTATACGGACGTTGCGGATAAAGGAATCAAGAATGCCAAGGCGTTCAAGGTAGATACGGAATCAGGCCCTGTGACTGGGATTGTTTTCGAAAAAGATGGCATGATTGTGAGACTTACTCTGTTTGACAATGCAGAAGAAGAATACAATGATGACTTCTTGAATATGGGACAGACAGTACAATAATCGGATGCCAACCGTAGTCAAAACGTGTGGTTTTACAAATAACAACGCCGAACAGGTTATGCCTGTTCGGCGTTCTCTATGCATGAAATTATGATAAGTTCTTTATAGATAGTCCCAATTTCCTCATCAATTCAATTGCTGTTTCCTGTTCCGTCTCCGTAAGGGCTGACATTAATTCATTGATTTTCTTTTCGTGTGAAGGAAAAATTTCTTCGATCAAATCCTTGCCTGCAGTTGTGATGGACATATATGTGATCCTTTTATCTTCCGTGCAATACACGCGTTCAATAAGACCTTTTTTTTCAAGCTTATCTACTACATATGTCATGGAACCGCTGCTAAGCAATATTTTCTGACCAATTTTTTGAATCGGCTGCCTTCCTTTATGATATAAAAGCTCTAAGACAGCAAATTCAGTAGGGTTCAGCTTATAAGATTCTATCAGTTTATTCGCCTCTTCCAGAACAACTTTACTTGCTCTTGAAAGGACGATGAATAATTTCAAAGCACGTTTTGTATCGTTTTCCATTGTTCGGATCCACCTTTTATTTTCCTGTCAGCGACTCGACTCGACACTATTATATATACAAATGGTTGAATGTGTCAAAACGAATTGTTTCAAGAGACGATGGACTGTTGGCTTTTCAAAGGACTTTCTTTAACTTTAGGAAAGTTCAATATGAATTTCGTGCCGACACCGACTTGACTTTCTACCGCTATCGTTCCACCATGATCTTCAACTGTTTTTAGGACGAAAGGAAGTCCTAATCCCGTTCCGCCGGGTTTCGAGCTGAAAAACGGCATGAACACTTGATTCACTTGATGGCGCGTCATCCCTTTTCCTGTATCCGTTATGGCTAGTATTAATTTCCCGTCAGCCTCTGAAAGATGAATGAAAAGTTTGCCACCAATTTGCATTGACTCTAATGCATTTTTAAATAAGTTCAAAAGGACTTGCTTTATTTTATCCGAATCGCCGAAGATAAGTGGATTACTGTTCAACTCCGTCTGCTGAATAACTTCAATTCCTTCCATAACCGCTTTCGGAGATAGTATTGAAACCATGTCTCCAACCAATACTTCTAATGAAAATGCAGATTTCTTTTTTTTCGAAGGCTTTGAAAGGACTAGCATCTCCCCAAGAATAGATTCCATTCTTTCGATTTCATCCTCGATGACAGAAATATATCGAATCGAATCCTCAGTTGCCGACACTTTGAGCAATTGCGTAAAGCCTTTTAACGTTGTAATCGGGTTTCTTATTTCATGCGCTATACTTGCCGCAATTTGTCCGACTGCGGATAATGAGCCTGAATGGGCCAACTGAACTTGAAGGTTTTCTTTTTCGGTAGCATCCGACAATTGAACGATAAACATATTAGTATCACTATCATAGTAGGTTATAATATGATAATATCTTATATCGTCCGGTGATCTTTGATACGTTGTTACAGATTGAATGCAACCTTGGTCCTTAACCTTTTCAAAATAAGTCTGAAGCGGTTCACAGTTGTCCGGATTTACAACGGCCATCACAGTTTCAATGTTTTGACCGATAAGTTCATCTCTCGTTTGATTGATAAACACAGTATGCATCTCATTTACATCAATTATTTCTCCATGCGGATCTACGAGCAGCATGAAATTAGATGATTGTTTGAATGCATTATAATAAGTTTTAAGGGATGGTATCTTGTTCATTCCAGGCACATCGAACATAGCTATAATCTTTTCGATTTCCGGTATATAGATTAAATGCATCTGAACTGAACTATTTACTTTTTCAATGAGATTTATTTTAATGATTTCCATCATCATATGTTCAGATTTTCCTGCTCGCTCAGAAAATCTTGTCCAGTCATGCATGGAAGCCGGATCGATGATTTCATTAATATTCTTTTTCTTTTCACTATCAAAATGCATTTTAAATGGTACATTCTCGGAATAGATGTCTCCATTAACATGCAAAATTATACTTGGTCGAAAGTTGTCATCCATTAGAAACGACACACTTTTCCTTATTTTATCGAAATCACTCAATTTGATACCTCCTGTGCCTATTACCAAACAGTATGTGAAACGACAAGATTTCATGCAAACTTTAATTTTTCAACCTAACTTTAATTGAATAAAGCATCTCCAATTCTGATTATTTCATATTATCAGTCGTAATAAAATAGTATCAAAAGACTAAAATACAAAATAGAATACTTAGTAAATAGTATTATAACAGAGGAGACTACATATGAGTATAGTCCTAACAACATTAAACGCTAAATATATTCACACGAATCTCGCTATTCGGTACTTGAAATCATATGCAATGCCCGAATATGAGCCGATTTTAGCAGAATATACGATTAAAGACCCAGTACTAAATATTGTATCAGATATTTATCAAAAAAGACCAAGTATTGTCGGATTTAGTTTGTACATATGGAATATTGAGGAGTCCATTAAAGTAATACGCATCTTAAAGAAAACAAACCCGGAATTGGTAATCGTCGCCGGTGGGCCTGAAGTGACCTACGACTTTGATAAATGGCTGGAAAAAGTTCCGGAGATTGATTTCATTGTCATTGGCGAAGGAGAGCGGACATTTAAACAACTTCTCGATTATCATTCAGGAAAGATCGGTTTACATGAAGTGCAAGGGGTCGCCTATTTGGAGGATGGAAAATTGAAGTCGACAGCTCCCGGAACTAAGCTTGATCTGCGTGAGCTACCATCGCCTTTCAGATTTCCTGAGGATGTCCCCCATCTCGGCAATCGGGTAACTTATATAGAAACGAGCAGAGGCTGTCCGTTCTCCTGTCAATTCTGTCTGTCTTCCATCGAAGTCGGCGTTCGTTATTTCAATCGCGAAACTGTTAAGGACGACATTCGATACTTAATGAAAAACGGAGCGAAGACGATAAAATTCGTCGACCGGACATTTAATATTAGTCGGAGCTACGCTATGGAAATGTTCCAATTCCTTATTGATGAGCACTTGCCCGGCACCGTCTTCCAATTTGAGATAACAGGTGATATTATGCGTCCAGAAGTCATCAACTTCCTGAACGAGAATGCACCTGTCGGCCTTTTCCGTTTTGAAATCGGAGTACAATCGACGAACGATTTGACGAATGAACTTGTAAAACGAAGACAGAACTTCGAAAAACTGTCCAGGACTGTCAATATGGTGAAAGAAGGCGGGAAGATTGCGCAGCATCTTGATTTGATTGCAGGGCTTCCTGAAGAGGATTACAATTCATTTAGAGATACATTCAATGATGTGTTTGCAATGCGCCCTGAAGAGTTGCAATTAGGATTCCTCAAGCTGCTGAGAGGGACAGGTTTACGAATTCAAGCTGAACAATACGGATATACGTATATCGATCAAGCTCCATATGAAATCTTATCCAATAATGTACTTACATTTGATGATATATTAAGAATCAAACAAACTGAGGATGTGCTTGAAAAGTACTGGAATGACAATCGTATGCCGCGGACAGTCGAGTATTTAGTTTCAAAAGTGTTTGATACTCCGTTCGACTTCTTCCAACAGTTTGGAACGTTTTGGGAAACGAGAGGTTGGTCAAGGATCGGCCATCAGCTTCAAGACTTGTATACAAGGCTTGAAGAGTTCTTGCTCGAATATGGAAAAGTGGATATGAATATCGTTAGAAGCTTAATGAAAGTCGACTATTTGGCTCATCATACATTCCAGCCACGACATATTTGGTGGAAGGATGAGATTGAGCCGGAGACATTGCTAGATATTGAGCGGTTGATTTTGGACGATAAAGAGTTGCTTGGCAAAATGACAACGCCAACACGACTCACCGAAAGAAATATTCGGAAACATACATTCATCACCCCAATCGGAGTACGACCAACGGAAGAATATGAACATGAGTTTACAGAAGAAAATGGCTACCTCGTCACTTTCTTCTGTAAAGGGCAAGCGCCACAATTCCATTTTCTACAAACCGAAAAAAGTATGGCATGATAAACAAGAAAGCATCCTCCCTATTTGAATAAAGGGAGGATGCTTTTTCATCCGATAATAACACGTTCTTTAGGATATGCGTAAGGTTTTTTATTCGTTTTTCCTCCTAACGTATAAAGGAACGAAATGAGACCGACACGCCCTATGAACATGAGAACCATAATAATTAATTTACCAATCACCGATAAATCCGATGTAATTCCAAGCGACATGCCGCACGTACCGAACGCGGAGGTGATTTCAAACAGAAGTGCAACAACAGGAACATCTTTTTCAGTAATAAGTAAAATAAGCAATGCAGTCATGACCATTACAGCTGCAAGCAAGATGACTGCGTACGAACGGTATACGTCAATAAGCTTAATTTCACGCCTGAAGATATTGATGACATTGTTACCACGTGCAAAGTTGATAAGGAAGAGGAGCGCGATGGCAAAAGTCGTCGTCCGTATCCCCCCTCCTACCGAACTCGGCGAAGCACCGATGAACATTAAGGAGGAAATGAAAATATCCGTGGCATCGCTAAATTGTGTAATATCGTAAGTTGTCAATCCAGCGGATCGCGAAGACACTGAATGGAAAAGAGATGCGAAGATCTTTTCATGCCATGCGAGTCCTTTGAAGGAGTTGAATGATTCCAGTATGAAAATGAGCAAAGCTCCCCAAAGAAGCAATAGCCCAAATGTGACAGTAGTAATTTTCGTAAACAGGGAAAATCGGAAATTCGGCACTTTTTTTGAGAAGAAGCTCTTCACTTCAATAAGCACCGGGAAACCGATTGCGCCAAGAACAATAAGGATCATGATGACGGTTTGCACAAAGTAATCATTGAAATACGGGTGCATGGATGATCCGGTAATATCAAAACCGGCATTCGTCGTCGCGGAAACTGACATGAACATACCGTTTAACAATGCTTCACTAAATGAATCATAATAATTCATGATATACATTGTTAAGATGATTCCACCTGTAATCTCTATTAAAAAGATGATCCGGACAATTTGCTTAATGAGTCCGACGACTCCAGCTAGTGAATATTGGTTATGATCAACCATGATCAGTTGACGTTCGCGCAAGCCGATCCGCTTTTTAACTAATAACCAGAAGAATGTTCCGATCGACATGATGCCAATCCCGCCCAATTGCAGAACGAGCATGAGCATACATAACCCGAAAACTGAATAGGTGCCACCAATACTAATAGGTGTTAAACCAGTGACACTGACAGCACTTACTGCGGTGAATAGGCTATCTATAAAGCTGACTTCGACGCCAGGTAAATAGACGCCAGGTAAATTCAACAAAAGAAAGGAAAATCCGATCGCCAAAAAATAATAAAAGACGATAACTTGCGCAGGTGTAAAACGATGTAGATTTTCCCTAGTGAATTTCATATGATCAGAACCTTTCTACAAAGAGGGAATCATCTTTTCATTTTAGTGAATTTCTAAAGAAAAAGAAAGAAAACAACCCAAAAAAATTTCGACCGGTACAATTATCATGTACCGGTCGATTCTTATTACGCTTGTTTTCGATTTTTAGCAACAGCTGTCAAATAACCGCCGACAGCAATGACTAATAGAACGACCCAGAAGATTGACTTCCAAAGCGTCGAATGAGGAAATGCCTCATCGATGATTTGCAATTTTGGATGTGACAACGTAAGCACTACCAATTTAACCCCTACCCAGCCAACGATTAAGAATGCAGCTGTTTCAAGGGATGGGAATTTTTCAAGCAATACGACGAACTGTCTTGCAGCAAATCGAATAATGACGAGACCAATGATCCCACCTAGTAGCATTACGACGAATTGGCCGCCATTAATACCGCCAATATGGAAATCTCCCAATTCCGGCAAAGTTACCGCCAATGCGACTGCAGCTAACATTGAATCAAGGGCAAAAGCGATATCTGCCAGCTCGACTTTTAAAACTGTCATCCAAAAGCCGGATTGCTTGCGCTGTTTCTTCACATCATCATGCCCATCTTTCCCTCTATCCAATAAGGCTTTGATCGATATGAATAATAGATACGCCGCTCCTAGCGCTTGTATTTGCCATATATTCACCAAGAACGTAATCATAAACAGTGCAGCAAAACGGAAGACAAATGCTCCGAGCAACCCATAAAACAATGCCTTTTTCTGTTGCACTTTCGGTAGATGTTTTACCATGACCGCCATGACTACGGCATTATCTGCTGCCAATAATCCTTCAAGTGCAATCAATACAACAAGTACCCATGCGTATTCCAACAATATTGCTTCCAACTTATTTCCTCCTTATTTCTCCAAATAAAAAAACCCTCACCTAATAAAAGGCAAAGGTCTCGCTAAGTCAGAAATTTATCCCGCATTAACTGGCTGTAAGATTCCCACTAGTGGGATTCAACAGACAGTAAATGCCCGATTGGTTCAACTAACAATCAGTGGGAAAAGCATCCACTGGTTGAAGTTTCACTTTATGTAATAAAAATCCTGCTATCATAACCGATGGCGCTTGCCATGTATTGACGACTATGAAATAGGTTGCCCTATAGCTACTCCCCTTTGACAACTGTCAAAAGAATTATTAAGTTGTTGAGTGCTTCTTTAATGATTATACCATCATATAATTCCGCACACAATTTATTCACCGATATTAATTTGGAAAGCTTCGTTGTCTTTATGTTCCTTAAAGAATTTTGCCATGACCGGGATTGATTCAATGAAATCCGCACATTCGATTGTACTGTTTTCAAGAAGCTTTTCGGCAACCGATGTATCGAAATGGGAATTCCAATTCAAATAATCCAATGTTTCAATCTCAACACCCATCCTTCGCTGGACATATAACGGTCTCATTGCTAACTCAACAATCTTTTTAGGTACTCTCCCTTTCGGTTTTTTTCCTGTTAAAGCAATTGTCATTGCCCTGAACACCTCTTCTACCGGATGGGGCGAAGGATCAGTCAAATGGACGGTTTTTCTGATGGCTTCTTCCTTGCTGGAAAGGTAAACAGAAGCATCGAGAATATAATCGATCGGAACAACATTGATGTGTGATTGTGTCCTTCCTACGTACGGTATGAAAGGCATCCACTTTAAACGGTCAATCATATTCATAAAAAAATACGGCCCATCAAACTTTATTGTTTCTCCTGTTATTGAGTGACCACGGACAATCCCCGGCCGTATGATTGTAACCGGCTTCTCATTTTTAAGTTCTTCAACTAGAAGTTCTGCTTCGAATTTCGTCTCTTCATAATGGTTTTTAAACGCGACAGGTCGAATAAGTTCAGTTTCAAGAAGTAACCCTTCTCTCAACCCCGCCACATATGCTGTACTGAAATACATATATCTATCAATCAACGGATGATTCTTAACAAATTCATTCATTTGACGTGTACCCTCGACATTCACCTTCCACGCAATCTCGGGCTTCACAGCAAGATCATAAATCGCAGCTAAATGCCATACAGTCATCTTAATCCCTCGTAATTCGGAAAGCATGCCCTCTGACAATCCAAGATTCATTCGTGTAATATCCCCGATTATTATTTCTACCGGGATCTCTTTGTTAACCACATTCATGATGTTATGAACTTTTTCTTTTGCACGCTCCACTTCATGTGCCATTACGAGTACATATACCTTTTTTGCTTCATCCCGACGGATTAATTCCTTAATAAGTTCAGTTGCAATAAAACCCGGAAATCCTGTAAAAAAATGCGTCCTCATAAATCCCCCTCGTTTCCAATTAAGTATAGCACTATAGTAAACTAGTTTACAGATATTATAAAGATAATTCTAATTATTTAAATAGATAAAATGCCTGGAGACCGAAGATTCTCCAGGCACTTTGTTATTTTGTTTCAACTGCGCGTTTTCTCGTTTCACGGTCAAACAAGCTATAAATGATTGGTACGATATACAGTGTGAGGAAAGTGGAACTGATCAATCCGCCAATTACAGCGATCCCCATCGGTTGGTTCATTTCCGTTCCTTCTCCGATGCCGAGCGCAAGCGGCAATAGCCCTAAAATCGTCGTTAATGCCGTCATTAATATTGGACGTACACGATCCTTCACCGAAGCGATAATGGCATCATATGAAGACATGCCCACTTCTTTTCGTTGGTTGATGTAATCAACGAGGACGATTCCGTTATTGACGACTATACCGACAAGCACAAGGACACCGATGACAGCCGTCACACCGATTGGCGTATTTGTCGCGAATAATCCTAATGCAACCCCAATAGCCATTAGCGGTACAGAGAACATAATGACAAATGGATACTTGAATGATTCGAACTGAGCTGCCATGACAATATAGACGAGGACGACAGCCAGAACGATGGCCATCAACATATCATTGATCGCATTTTCGAATAGTTCCCGATCTCCACCAAAGGACATTTCCGTCTCCGATGGCAAATCAATACGCTCCACTATTTCATTTACTTCGGCAGTCATATCACCTAATGAGAAAGATGATTTGTACTTCACATCAAAAGTGACAGAATGGGCTTGGTCAACCCGCTGGATGGAAACAGGTCCTTCCTCTATGGAAATTGCCGCAACGTCCTTCAATGCAACGAAGTTGCCTGTCTGTGTCCTCAACTTGATTTGTTTTAATTTCTCAATGCTATTTCTGTACTTTTCATCATATTGAACAATGATCGAAACGACATTTTCTTTTTTATCAACAAATTGAGAAGCGAATTGCCCCCGCGTAATCGAATTGACTGTTTGTGCGATTTGATAAGGAGCTAGTCCGAGATTGGATGCCTTTTCGCGATTTACCTCAATATGAATCTCTTCGATTGTATCTTGAAGATTATTTGAAACTTCAAGTGCAGAGTCCAATTTCCGCAGTTCATCATCTAGTTTAGCTACTGATTCGTTCAACCTTTCCTCATTTGTATCTTTCAATGAGAAAGTTAACGTATTCGGGCTTGACCCGGCTGCAGTTTGCATTTCAAAACCGATGCTAGCATCACTACCTACAAGATCGAGCACATCAGGCTGAACATCGTCGACAAGCTCAAATACCGAACGATCTCTCTCCGTAAGAGGCACAAGCTTAACGTACATTTCGGCACGGTCTGATTCTGACCCTCCTTGCGCCATACTTTGCTGTGTCCCTCCGATTAGACTGACGTAAACTTCGATTTCTTTCTCTTCTTTCAGCCTGGATTCTATCCTTTTCACGACGTCATTAGTGGATGATAAGGATGATCCATTCGGCATCTTTATAGAAATACTGAAGAAACCTTCGTCTGTAGCTGGCAGAAATTCAGTTCCAACCTTGAATAAACCGAAACCGCTGCCCGCAAGAAGAACAATCGTTAATAGCAAAATGACCGCACGGTTCTTAAGCGACCATTTCACAGACCGTTCAAATCTGTTTAATGTCTTCGAACGGCGTCTTCTCGCTTCGATATTCTTTCTCGGTTTAGTAAGCATTTTGCTAGCCAACATCGGCACGACAGTCAATGCAACGACTAATGACGCAAATAGACTGAAAGAAATCGTCAAAGCGAATTCAGTGAATATCTGCCCGATTAACCCGCTAATGAAAAACACAGGTACAAATACAGCGAGCGTCGTTAACGTCGAAGCGGTAATTGCACCGCTGATCTCTTTTGCTCCATCCCTCGCTGCTTCTGTCGGGCTCTTCCCCATCGCCAAATGCCGTTCAATGTTCTCGATAACGATAATCGCATTATCAACAAGCATACCGATTCCTAATGCCAACGCGCCAAGCGTCATAATGTTGAGCGAGAAATCAGCGAAAAACATAAGCACGAACGTGACAATTACAGAATATGGGATGGCAATACCGATAATAATCGGACTTTTAATTCCACGAAGGAATAAAAATAAGACGATCATCGCAAATAATCCGCCAAGCAATAGCGATTGCCCGATATTTCCAACGGCGAGCTTCACATAATCACCTTGGTCGAACAAAATATCCGCTTCGACACCTTTGTATTCCTCTTGGGCAAGAAGGTGATCCAACGCATCCTTAAATGCAGTAGAAACAGTCGCAGTATTGGCCCCTGATTCTTGGAGCACCGACATAAGTACCGCCTGTTGATCATTAGCTCTCGTTTCGGAAGTAGCTTTCGCCTCAAGCATTGCAACATCTGCCACATCTGCCACTCGCACTTTGCCGCCAGTTATCGGATTGAGGCCGACAACGACATTTCTAATATCAGTTATCGTTGTCAATGTACTAATGATTCTCGTCGTCAGTTGTTTTCCGTCATCCGTTTCGATCGGTTCCCCTGGCATTGATACATTGCTCGCTTGGATTCCCTGTACGATATCCGATTGGACGAGTCCAAATTCCTCAAGCTTCTTCTGATCTAAAATGACTTGGACTTCTTCCACCAATTTACCTGTAACGGTGACACTCGCAACCCCCTTCGTCCGACGCAGCTCTGTTTCCAGCTGCTCCGCAATGTTACGTATATCCGCTTCTTCCGAAGTCGTTCGAAGCGACAGCTGGATGACTGGGAATTGAGCCGGGTCAAATTTCATGAAACGAGGAGCATTAGCACCTTCTGGTATCTGCACTTGGTCGATTCGTTGCATAATATCCAGTTGCACGTCATCAATATTTGTTGACCAATCAAACATGAGCAATATGAAATTTGCGCCTTCTTCTGAAGACGATTGCATTGATTTTAAGCCAGGTGCTGTTGACAGACTTGCCTCAAGCGGTTTTGTCAGCTTCTCACTCACTTCAGTGGATGAGGCGCCCGGATAGTTAGTAACTACGACCGCCACCGGTGGATTCAACTCAGGAATGAGTGTCACTGGTATTTTGAAAAAGGAAACTGCCCCTAGAATGATGACTAAAAACATTGTCACAATTGTAAAGACAGGTCGTTTAATAGAAAAATTACTGATTGTCATTTGCACATCCCTTTCGTGAGATAAAGTGAAACTTCAATCAGTAGGGGTCTCCTTACCCTGCTGATTGTTAGTTGATCCAATCGGGCATCTACTGGCTGTCGACCCCGATTAATAATTATTAATTCCCCACCAATTTTTGAAGGCGGAGTGTTACAGCCAGTTATGCGGAACAAACGAATACTTCTATCATATTGAAAGAAGCTAATAACATCAATTGCGAGCCTAAAATTTCACGATATAAGTTATCGGTCATTGTCACAAGTTTATCGATCAATCTAGAGAAGTTATCGGTCATTTCCCGGAAGTTATCGATCATTTCCTAAGAGTTATTGTCATTTCGTTACCTTTCACCTATAACGTAAAAACGTTTTAACATTTGCTATGCAACTAAAAAAACCGGAAAGACTGAGTCTTCCGGTTAGGCAGATTAATTATAGTAAGCTGTACAATCGGATATCAGGATATTTATCGCCGAACCAACGTAGTGCAAAGTCGTTTTCGAAAAGGAAAACTAAATTGTCATAGCGGTCTTTTACGAGCATTGATCGTTGCCCTGCCATAGACTCTTTTACATCGCTTTCGTTTTCAATCCAGCGTGCAACTTTATTGCCGATATGCTCCATATGAACATCTACGTTATATTCGTTTTTCATCCGATGCTCGAAAACTTCGAATTGAAGTTGACCAACGGCACCCAATAGAACCTCTTCGGTATGCAATGTTTTGTAATATTGGATTGCACCCTCCTGGACGAGTTGAAGAATACCTTTATGGAAGTGCTTTGATTTCATGACGTTTTTCGCTGTAACCCTAACGAATAGTTCGGGCGTGAACTGCGGCAAAGACTCAAATTGGAAATTAGACTTCCCTCCGACAACAGTGTCGCCAATTTGATAGTTCCCCGTATCGTACAAGCCTATTATATCGCCTGCAACTGCTTCGTTTACCGTTTCGCGGTCATCCGCCAAAAATTGTGTCGTCTGCGATAACTTAATTGTTTTGGAAATCCGCGGTACAGTGACCGACATTCCTCTTTCAAATCCGCCCGACACGATCCTGACAAAAGCAATCCGGTCACGGTGGGCAGGATTCATATTTGCTTGGATTTTAAAAATAAAACCTGAAAACTCGTCTGAATTCGGATCGATAAGCTGATCGTCTTTCGTCTTTCTCGGTTGGGGCGATGGCGCAAACTGTAGGAATGTCTCTAAAAATGTTTGCACACCGAAATTTGTCAAGGCGCTGCCGAAAAATACCGGTGTCAATTCTCCTTTGGCTACTCTTTCCACGTCAAATTCATTGCCAGCTTCATTTAAAAGCATGACGTCTTCAAGCGCTTGCTGATAATACGAAGTATCCGTCATCGGATGTTCAACTGCCAGCTCTCCTTCTTCATTCAACGGAAGGAAATGGCTGTCCCCTTCGACACGCGCTTGTTCGATTCGGTTGTTGTATCGGTCATAGACACCAATGAATTCTTTACCCATACCGATCGGGTAATTCATTGCATACGATTCGATTTCTAGTACTTCTTCCAATTCTTCCATCAATTCAAGCGGCTCTTTCCCCTGACGGTCCATTTTGTTCATGAACGTAAAAATCGGGATGCCTCTCATCCGGCATACTTTGAAAAGTTTAATCGTTTGAGGTTCGATACCTTTTGCTGAATCGACCATCATGACCGCGGCATCAACTGCCATGAGCGTACGGTATGTGTCTTCACTGAAGTCTTCATGGCCTGGTGTGTCCAAAATATTGACGCGCTTGCCGTCATAGTCGAATTGCAACACTGAGGAAGTTACTGAGATTCCACGTTGTTTTTCGATTTCCATCCAGTCGGATGTTGCGTATTTGCCTGTCTTTTTCCCTTTTACTGTCCCTGCATCACGGATAGCGCCGCCAAAGTATAGCAGTTTTTCCGTCATTGTCGTTTTTCCGGCGTCAGGGTGAGAAATGATCGCAAACGTGCGACGTGATGCGATCTCTTCATGTATTGGTTTTTGCATTTTGTCAGAGCTCCTTCTTTTCCACTTTTTTAAGCATAGACAGATTGCAAATCATTTTCAACATTTTTTTCTCCATTACGGTAAGTCTTTTACGAAAAGGAAAAGAGCTGTCCAAATTGACAGCTCTTCATCCTCTATTATTTTTCAATATAACCTCTTCCAAACTTCTTCTCCGCTTCGTCCAGCGCGATGTCGGCGTCGGAGTGGGGTAGTTTTTCTCTACCGATAATTTGATAATCTTCGTGGCCTTTTCCGGCAAAGATGATAATATCCCCTGCATCCGCAACAGATACAGCGTGGCGGACGGCTTCCTCGCGATCACCGATGCACGCGTACTTGTCATGTTGCATGCCCGCAGCTAGCTCCGACAAAATCGTCTCATACGGTTCATCACGTGGATCGTCCGTCGTCAAAACGACATAATCGGCGACTGACGCCTTCTCCGCCATGATCGGACGTTTAATACGATCCCTATTGCCCCCTGTCCCAATGACAAAGATCAATTTGCTCTCGGCATCTTTATAAGGCAGAACCGCTTGGATCGCCTTCTCAATCGCGTCAGGTGAATGAGCGTAATCGACATAGATTGTCAATGGCAACTCCGTTTCAACTTTCTCCATTCTGCCTTTTGCAGCAGGGATGACTGCAAGTCCCTCTAGAATTATTTCCATATCTAGTCCCTTTGCGTATAGCGCCGCAATGACTGCGAGCGCATTATATACATTGAATTCGCCTATGAGCGCCATTTTGACTTCGAAGCTTCCAGCGGGTGAATCTAGGTAAAATGAAGTGCTATTCACTGTTAGCTTCACGTCCGTCGCGCGGAAATCCGCGTGGTTGTGAACTCCGTACGTAAATACCGGGAATGAAGTCATCTCCTTCATCCGCTCTCCCCACGAGTCGTCGGCATTGACAATGCCAAATTTCGACTGTTCCAGATCTTGTCCAAGCTGGGCGAATAAAAGTCCTTTTGCATGACCGTAATTCTCCATCGTTCCGTGGAAGTCCAAATGGTCATGTGATAAGTTCGTAAAAATCGCGATATTAAATTCAGTCCCAGCTAATCTTCCTTCGACCAGCCCGTGTGATGACACTTCCATTGTCATTGTCGAGCATCCGGCATCGGCCGCTTGCTTGATCATTTGCTGGGTCGTCAGAACATCAGCGGTCGTGTTTTCAGTTTCAAATAAAACACCGTCTAAATTGAAGCCAATCGTCCCTGTCACTGCAGATTTTTCGCCTGCATGACGTAAAACCGAATGGAGCATATTGCTGACGCTCGTTTTTCCGTTTGTCCCTGTCACACCAATCATTGTCATCCTTTTTGAAGGGTAGTTCAGAAAACGTGGTGCTAGCAAAGAGACCGCTCTTGACGTATCTTCCACATAGACGACCGACACCTTGTCCAAATCGACTTCGACAGAACTTGAAGCTACAATCACCCTCGCTCCGTTGTCAATCGCTTTAGAAACGTAAGCATGTCCGTCTACGGTAAATCCTTTTATACAGACAAACACTCCTCCGGCATTGACAGAGCGTGAATCGACTGCTATGTCCGTGACTGTGTCAGGTAAAATCCCGTCCACCTTCTTAATTGGCAATCTTGAAAATAAATAACAGGTCTCCATTAATAAATCTCCTTCTTTGTCTAACTTTGGGCGCTAGCGCCTTCTGCTTTTCTTAGTCCATCATTTCTGATGTTACATAAGCATGCAATAATTGTGCGGTCGCTTTCAAGGAATCGACATGAGTCCTTTCCAATGCATGGGACGATTCAATCCCAGGACCAAACAGCGCATGTCGTACATCGAAGCCCGCACGAATTGCTGCGGATGCATCCGATCCATAATAAGGATAGATGTCTAGCTTGAACGGGATGCTTCCCTTTTCACAAAGGGCAGTCAAATGCCTCGTCAAAGCATAGTGGTAAGGTCCACTTGAATCCTTCGCACAAATAGACACGGTATATTCATCTGAAGATTGTCCATCACCGATTGCACCCATATCGACAGCAATATACTCAACTGTTTCGTTCGGAATGTTAGAATTCCCTCCATAACCGATCTCTTCATTATTAGAGATGTAGAAATGAGTTGTATGCGGCAGTTCAGTTCCGTTTTCCTTCAATGAACGAATTAATTCCAATAGAAGTGCAGTGCTCGCTTTGTCATCGAGATGTCTTGATTTGATAAAACCGGTCGATGTCAATTCGAACCGCGGATCAAATGAAACAAAATCACCGACTTCAATGCCAAGCGCTCTTGTTTCCGCTGCATTCGTCACCTTTTCATCGATTCGCACTTCGATATTATCAGCATTCCGCTCTGCACTTCCCGAATTGCGGTAAACATGGACAGTTGTCTGGTGCATCAAAATCGTTCCGCGAACTTCTTTCCCAGAAGCCGTATGTATATGGCAATACTCACCTTCCACCGCATTCCAGTTAAATCCGCCAATCATCGCCAGTTTCAGTCTTCCGTTACTTTTAATCTCTTTTACCATCGCTCCGAGCGTATCCGTATGTGCGGTCAACAGACGATGTCGCGAATCATCTTTCCCAGTTAGAGTAGCTATAACTGCCCCTTTATTCGACTGTTTAAAAGGAACCCCAATCTCCCCCAGTTCTTCCATAATGACTTGCATTACTTTTGTAGTGAAACCTGATGGACTCGGTGTTTCCACTAACCTTTTCAACAATTCAGTTGTCCTCGTCTCGTTAAATTGTTGCATCATAAATTCCCCCTGTTTGTTTATCTGAAATTTCTGTTTCCGAAATAAAACAAATGATGTATGATACTTATATTACTACTACTTTCCGAGGTGTATCAATGGAAAACGGTCAACCCATTCAAATGAAAAATAAATATCTCATTATTTCATTCAGTTTTATCGTTTTCGTTCAACTTATTGCTTCTCCCTTTTTCGAAGAGTCGACATATATATTGCCAATCACAGCCGGTGTTATTTACAATTTCAGTCTTTTTGGCCTAATTTACTTCGATAAACTCAATCAAAAGATCATAAGCTGGCTAATTATATTGGGAAGCAATATATATATTCTCGCCTTACTGTTCGTCAATGCAGACTTTCCTTATCTTTTCTTTTTATTTTTCCCTATCATCATGTCACTCATCTTCAGCGACAAATACTTGCATGTAACAATGCTATTGCTAACGACTGTCGAATTGACCGTCTTATTGCAAGTGTTAGGTCCATACTTCCACCCAATGAGTAGTGCAAAAATGGTTATCCATTTCAGCTTCTTATTTTCAATTGTCTTATTGCTCCTATTTTTTTTCGTAGTAAAAATCGGCCCACAGTTGAAAAAGCTTCACTTTGAAAAAGAAGTGATGAGTGCAACTCTATCATCAAAAGATGGCTATTTAGACTCGTTTTTTGAGCATGCTCAGGATGCGATAGCGGTGTTTAGTCTCGATCAAAAATTGCTTGCTGTCAATCCTGCGTTCGAAGAAATGTACGGATGGAAAAAGGAGGAGTGTATCGGAAAACACATAAAATTGACACCTCCCTCCGAATGTAAAGGTATTGCCGAACGAAAAAAACTTTTATTGCAAGGAAGAAGCTTTAAAAACATCCGTACAAAAGAGATGCGTAAAAATGGAACTATATTTGATGCAGAAACGACCATTGCGCCGATTTTTGATAAAGAGAAGAATATTATTGCACTTTCCGTCATCGTCCGTGACATAACAGAAAAGCTCCAAGCAGAGCGGTTAAAAATTGAAGCGGTTAGACTGAATGCTATCGGGGAAATCGCCGCGACTGTCGCACATGAAGTGAGAAACCCGATGACATCGGTGAACGGATTTGTGCAATTAATGAATGAAGACCCAGAAAATCCGTACCGCGCCTACACAGAAATTATGGAAAGTGAAATCGAGCGGATCAATTTAATTGCGAGTGAATTTTTAATTTTGTCGAAGCCGAATATTAAACAGCGGAAAGAAATAGACGTTGAAAATAAAATTATTGAAGTCATCGACCTTTTTGAAGAGGAACTGAAAATGCGACAAATTAATTGTTCGCTCTATTTAGCAGAGTATCCGACCACTGTTTTCGGGAACGAAGAAAGCTTGAAACAAGTATTCATCAACCTAATGAAAAATGCTATAGATGCTGTGAATGATGGAGGAAACATCACATTTTACAATTCGATTATTAATAATATGATTTCCATTACATTGGTTGACAACGGTCAAGGGATGAATGAGGAGACGTTCAAACAGTTGTTCATACCATTCTTCTCCACAAAGGATGGAGCTACTGGACTGGGGCTCGTCATCACGAAAAAAATCATTCTAGATCATGGCGGCAATATCGAATTTAACGGCTTTCGAAAAAACGGCACTGAATTAACCGTCACTTTTCCGATTCATTCATTGAATAAAAGTACAAATCTTCTAACTGCAGCTGAATAATATTTTACATTAAGAGGCGAAGGAATATGCAGTCTGCATCCTTCGCCTCTTAATCTTTTTATTTCATTAGGGATTTCACAAGTTTGAGTTTATTGCCGTATGGTGGATATCCGAGGCGGATTGGCAACTTTGTGCTCTTTTTCAAAATTGATTTTGAATGGGTGAACAAATCAAAGCTTGCCTTTCCATGATAAGCATTCATGCCGGATGCACCAACTCCGCCAAAAGGCAAGTGAATATTCCCGACGTGTGAAACTGTATCATTAATGCATCCACCGCCGAATGATAGATGTTCCAAGAAATAATCCTGCGCTTGATTGTTTTCGGAGAATAGATACGCAGCAAGCGGTTTCGGCATTTGTCTAATACGTTGGATTGCATCTCCTAAATTCTGATACTTCAATATTGGAAGAACCGGACCAAAAATTTCTTCCTCCATCGCAGGTCCGTCCCATGAAACACCATGTAATATCGTCGGACTAATATATAGATCATCTCGGTCCGATTTTCCGCCGAAAACGATATGCTTTTTTTCTTTATCAATCATTTTAGCGAGTCGATCAAAGTGCTTCATATTCACGATCCTGCCGTAATCAACACTTTTAGCACTGTTCTTACCGTAAAAATTATGGATGCAGTCGATAATTTCCGTAAGAAGTTTTTTCATTACTGATTCATGAACGAGTACAAAGTCAGGAGCAACGCAAGTTTGTCCATTATTCACGAATTTGCCCCACACAATTCGTTCCGCGGCTCTTTTAAGATTCGCAGTCTGATCAACTATGACAGGACTTTTCCCACCAAGTTCCAATGTGACCGGCGTCAGTCGTTCTGCAGCTGCCTTCATAACAATCTTACCGACAGCTGCACTTCCTGTGAAAAATATATAATCGAATGGTGCATGGATCAGCGCAGTTGTTTCTTCGATTCCACCTTCAACGACTTGTATATAATCTTGCGGGAAAATTTCTGTGATGATGTCTTTTATGATTTTCGCGGTATGTACAGTCGCTTCAGACGGTTTGACAATTGCACAGTTTCCCGCCGCAATAGCGCCGACTAAAGGGTCCATAATTAACTGAAATGGATAATTGAAAGGTCCTATGATCAGTACAGAACCATATGGCTCTCGAATGATAAAGCTTTTTGCAGGTTGCAGATGTGCAGGCGTTTTTACTTGTTCCGGCTCCATCCACTCTTCTAAATGCTTCATCATGAATGAAATGCTCGATAATACAAAGCCCACTTCTGTCACGTAAGATTCAAATTGACTTTTTCCTAAATCCTTCTGTAACGCTTCATATATTTCTTCTTCTTTGTGACTGATTGCCTTCTTTAAGCGTTCTAGCATGTCCATACGGAATTCAACATTTTTCGTCGCTCCGGTATTATAAAAATTCCGCTGAAAAGTGATCATTGAATCGATTTTTCGAGTTATCTCCATTGGAATCCTACTCCTTCATCAAACTTAATTGTCAATATAGCAAAAGGACCGATTTTCATTTCCGACAAATTCCGACCAATTACGCAGTTTGGGGAAACATGCGCCAACATATACTATGTTTACATGATACATGATTTTATTACTGGTATATGATCGTTTCTGCTAATAATAACAATGCAAAACGGCTTATGAAACAGGTCAGCAAGCAATAGGTCTAACGATTCTTTTTCAATAGTGTGCGTTTTAGTCTCTCTCATTCACGGGTAAAGACATATCACATAACCACAAACTAATTATGAATGAAATGGAGGAAATGAACATGACAACGACAGAAACTTGGTGGGAAACAATTTTTGAAGGGAATCTTTCATTAGGTCTCAACAAGGAGCGCATCACGGACCTGGACAATGAAACTTTCCTCTACTTTGACAGCGAACATGAAATGGAACAAGGTCCCCACCAAACTCATACACATTAATTGACCAAGCTTCCCTTATGACAGGGAAGCTTTTTTGTTATTCTATGCTCCGCCATAAATACAACGCGGCATAACTTAAATTGGGAGACCAGATCGGAAAATTCGCTCGCATTTCGTCAACAGTCGGTTTGCGATCAAGATTCCATAGTCGCTTTAAGGCATTCTGAAGCCCAATATCCGCCAATGGAAATAAATTTGGCCGTCCAAGACCGAACATGAGGAAGTTTTGTGCAGTCCATGGACCGACTCCACGATGGACCACCATTTGCCGCGTCACTTCTTCATCGTCCAACTTTGAAAACTTTTCGAGATCCAACTTGCCATCTACAATCGCCTTCGACAATCCGATAACATACTCCGCTTTCCTTCCGCTAAATTGAAGCTTCCGTAAATCGTCCACTTCAAGTGCGGCAATCGATTCCGGATCCGGATATCTCCATACACCGTCTTGCTGTGAGCCGAAAGATTGCACAAAGCGCATAGTCAGCACGTGAGAGAACGCCAAGTTCAGCTGTTGGTGGATAATGATTTTCATTAGCGTACCATATAGTGAAAAGCTTTGGATGAGCGGAGTACCAGCATGATCTTTAAAAAGTTGTTCCAAATCGGTTCCCTCAAAATGGTTAGCGATCGCATCCAACGGGCGGTCAAAATGAAAAATGGTTTTTATCTTATTGACTTGTTTTTCGTCAACTGCATTCTTCAGTGTAAAGTTAGGAGCAGCTGTTGTTCCGATGCCACTGAGAGTGACGATATTCCCTTCTTCCATCGGAATGCGGATTTCTCGTTTTTCCAAATCGACTGCATTCACTGGATCCCCCGCTAATCGTTCTAGTGCCCTTTCAAAGTCATATATGAACGGAACTGTAAATTGTCTATCCATGATTATCACCTCTTCACTTTCCATCTTACCTTTTTCCATGGATAGAAAAAACTTTTAGAAATAGTGTTGACTTCTATGAAAAACTAGCTATAATAATAAATGTGCAGTAAGCAAGCAACACATATCTCCCGATTCCGTAGCTCAGCTGGGAGAGCGCTACCTTGACAGGGTAGAGGTCGCTGGTTCGAGCCCAGTCGGAATCATTGGGTGCCAAACCCTTGGAAGTATCGTCGGAACAACGATATTTCTCCGAAACAGATCTATTAGGCCGGATGCCTAGGGTCTGTTTTTTTGTTTTTAAAATTATGGCCATTTTTCACGTTTTTAGGGATGTAGACTTATTTGCATTCTTACACTTCATATACGGTAAAACTACCTTCATCATCAAACCCTGTAATTTCGATAACCCGATCGGTGAACTGTTCCACAGTATTTCTATTGCATCCTATTACGAGGGAGAGGACATTGAAAGCTTTCTCACGTTTTTTCTCATTGAAAGACTTTAAGAATGAATTCGTTAGACAGTCTTCTCCATCTGTTACAAAGACCACATCTGCCTGTTTAAAGCGACTTTCGGATATGACGTGTAACGCTTCCTCAAGCGCTAGTGAAAAATTCGTACCTCCACCTAGAAAGGTCCGTGCAAGCCTAGTTATTTCAGGAACCCTAATTTTCCCTTTTATATACTTGTGAGTTTGAACACGCGAAGAGAATAACACTAAGCAGAGATCCCTTCTCTGCTTCCTGGCAATCGACATAAGAGCTAATGTAAATCCTTTCGATTGGGTGTCAAGGCTGCTCATACTGTCCGACTGATCGAGACAAAGTACAATCGGACCCTTCTTCAATACTTCAAGCCCTCTCTGTTCAAATTGCATAGTGTAGTTTTCTGCAAAACGGCGAAGAAAATCCAGTTTCGTTAACGGATGGGTATAAAAGCTATATTCCACCGGAAGCAAGTTTTCAATGTCGCTTCCAACTGAAATACCTTTTCTTTCTATAGATTTGCTCTGTTTTGACTTTTGTTTGAATCGAGCAATCCGTTTGAATCGACCCGCCCAATCTGCAATTTCTATCATTTTCTTGTCGGATGCAAGTTTCTCCGCCAGTGAAATCTTATCGCGCAATGATACTTTTCTTAAATCCGCTTCCACATTTCCAGCAGTTATACCACCCAACAAAGATTTTAAGTTTTCATTCACCTGCTTAGACTCTTGTCGCGCTTGTGCCATCGCTTGTAAAAGATTTTCTCTATTACTTTGTACCGTTTGCTTTAATACTGCACTTAATTCATTAATTGTTTCCGTTTGCCTTTTTCGATCATTTTCTTGGAATAGAGACTTAGGAACTTGCCTTATTTGCAATTGAAAATGCCACAGCTGTTCTTGGAGTTCCACATCCCCCTCTACTTTCCGAACTAACCATTGGTTTATTTTCTCACCAAATACAATTGTGCTAATGGCGGATGACAAATCATGCAATCGGGTAAAGTTCCTAAAGTATAAGTAATATTCATCAGCCATAATAACTTCCATAATCAACTTATTAACTGAAAGAAAACCTTCAACATCCTTTGCTTTTATCAATGGTTTCATTTTAAATAAGGAAGCCCAAATATCACCTAGCAAAGGTTCAAACGTAGGCAATATAGATACATCTCTAAGCTTTTGGAGGCTTTGTGAGATTTCAAGAATCTCTATAAAACGCCTTCTATCGAAAGTATCCGTATTCAATACTGAACTGTTCTCATCGTAGGCCTTAATCCCCCTCACCAAAACACCCCCTTCACATTTTCCCCATTAAAATACATCGGCTCTAAAATTGAGTTCAGAATTTCTTGCTGCATCGATTTTACTTTGGAATGCAATACATTGATTTCCGATTCCCTTTCTCTATGACTCTTTTTCAACTCATTCAATTCGAGATCTAAAGCGTTTATTTTTTGATTTGCCTCCATTTTTGCCTCCACCGAATTATCCTGCAATATCATGTTAATAATTTCTATCGCTTCAGTTTGTATAGAATCGAGTTTCTGAATAACAGTGTCCTGTGCATGTCTACGAACAATGAATGATACTGTGTCTCTTTGTTCAACCCTCTCCCAAAGGACATGTTCAAGTATTATAATGTCGTCCACCAACACGACTTCTCTTTTTCGAATCAACGCTCTCGCCTGGAGTAAGCTCAGTGACTGCTGAAATCGCCGATCTGACGGTTGAATCCCTTCATCTCTCAACTCTTTGCGTATTTTTAAAATAGCCGTGTATACTTCATCTTGAATAACCACTCTTTCTGTTAGAAACTGAAGTCGTGTCAATTCCTCCATAGTCACGGTTGGCAATTGCATATGTCGTCCTGCATTTTTCATCATGAAAATAAAATTCGTATCTTCAACTATATACTCAATTTCAAACCTAAGTAAAAAACGATCGAATAATGCATCGAGCCCCTCTCCTTCTTCCGGGAATTCATTTGAAGCTCCGATTACTGACATTAAAGGGACTTGAATAGGCATTCCGTCATTATAAAAAACCCTTTCATTAATAATCGTTAATAAACTGTTTAAAATGGCGCTGTTCGCTTTAAAAATTTCATCTAGAAACGCTATATCGGCTTCCGGCATTTTTGTTTCTGTGTTCCGCTTGTATACACCTCGTTCCAAATCCTTCAACGATAAAGGGCCGAATAACTCCTCTGGCGTACTAAACCTCGTGAGCAGCCACTGAAAATATTTTGTACCTTGTATAATTTTCGCAAGCGCTGTCACTAATGCAGATTTCGCCGTACCCGAAGGACCAATGATGAGTATATGCTGTCGAGCTAATACCGCTATTAGAATTGCTTCAATCTCAGCTTCCCTCTCATAGAACCTGTTATTTAATGCATTTATGATTTCATCTAATTTTGATAGGTCATTCTCCATTCATCTCGACTCCATTCACATACTAGTAGGCTTTCAACAAGCTTTTCCATCTCTCCCCTGTGCTATTCTGGAATTTTTATTTAGAATCCTGCAATCATAACTCTCTCTTGCTCCTCTCAACTTCGATCCTAGCTAGTGGTCAATTTAAAATCGTTCGCATAGGCTAGTATGTATGTTAAAAAAACTTGTGTAAGGATGGATGAATGGATAGCAAGTCATCAAGAAACCGACAGCCAATAGGTCAAAATCCAAAGCAAGATCAATTGGATCAATTCCGTGTGCAAAACACCGGAAAACAAATGACGACAAACGAAGGCAGAGTGATTCCGAACGACGAACAGACCTTGAAAGCAGGTGTGCGCGGTCCTTCCCTTCATGAGGATTATTGGTTTTTAGAGAAAATGTCCCACTTCAACCACGAAGAGATCCCTGAGAGAGTCGTCCATGCAAGAGGTTATGGAGCATACGGGGAGTTTGAATGCTACCAATCTATGTCCAATTTCACGAGAGCGGGATTCTTACAGGAACCCGGCAAAAAGACTCCTTTGATATGCCGTTTTTCCACCGTACAAGGGCCGAAAGGATCTTATGATACGGCAAGGGATTTGCGTTGCTTGGGAGTCAAACTCTATACCGAAGAGGGCAACTACGATCTAACGACAATCGCCATGCCTGTTCTCATCATTCAAGATCCGATGAAGTTTCCGGATTCGATGCACGCCTACCAAAACAAGCAGGATGACGGAATACCGACTGCCAGCGGAGCACACGATAGATTCTGGGATTTTGTTGCAAACAACCCGGAATCCATTCATATGGTGACGTGGATCATGTCTGATCGAGGCATTATAAGAAGTTATCGGATGATGGAATCGTGGTCAATCAACACCTATTTATTCATTAATGATGAAGGGGTTGCAACCTTTGTCCGGTTTGTTTGGAAACCCGTCCTTGGAGTACACTCCCTGCTTCAGGAAGAGGCGTTCAAAATAGGCGGACTCGACCCAGACTTCCATCGGAGAGATTTACGGGAAGCAATTGACCGTGGAGCGTTTCCCGAATATGAGCTAGGTGTCCAACTCATTCCAATGGAAGATGAATTCAAATACGATTTTGATGTTCTGGATCCTGCTAAGTTCTGGCCGGAAGAGCTTATCCCTGTCCAGTTTATCGGCAAGATGACATTGAACCGAAACATAGATAATTACTTTGCTGAATTGGAGCAAGTGGCATTCAACCCCGCGAATGTTGTTCCAGGGATTGGTTTCTCGAATGATCCTGTCTTGCAAGGAAGATTACTTGCTTATAGAGATACACAGCAATACAGACTTGGCAGCGCCAATTATGATCAATTGCCGGTCAACCGTCCACTCTGCCCGTTCCACAACAATACACGAAGAGGCGTAATGAGGATGCGGATTGATGTGGACCAAGTGAACTATCATAATAATTCACTCGCCAATAATGCCCCCTTTACGGCGCCACCTGAGCAAGAGATCTTTATTCATTACCCCCAAAAAGTTGATGGGCACATCATTCGCGGACGAAGCCCTTCATTCAATGATTTCTTCTCGCAGCCAAGAATCTTTTGGAATAGCTTGACGCCTATAGAGAAACAACATACCATTGACGGATTCAGTTATCAGCTCGGGAAAGTCAAAAGTGAATCGGTACGCCAGCAAAACGTCGATCTATTAGTCAATGTGGATAAGGAACTTGCCAATATTATTGCAGACAATATAGGTGTTAATCGCCCAAGTGGCACAAATGTGCCCGTGTCAACAAGTTACCCATCTCTTAGCCAAGCAAGCACACCTAAGTATGCATATACTCAAAAAGTTGGTGTCTTAATAGGAAATGACTTTAATAGCAATGAAGTAATTAATGCACTTAAAGTATTGGAAGATGCAGGGGTATTTGTCGTCATCGTAAGTGAAACATTAGGTTCAGTCACAGGCAACGATGGCACGAAGTTAAAAGTTGACCAAACATTTCTCACCTCTAGCCCTTACCTACTTGACTCTCTCTACATTGTCGGCGGAAGTCACAAGAACCAGGCAAAATTCAATTATGAAATATCTGAGTTTATACAAGTAGCGTATAAGTTCTATAAACCGATTGGTGTGGCCACCAGCGGACAATCATTGCTGAATGTCTCAGATGATAATAATTTAGCAGGTGTAGTTTTCGCCGCTAACAATCCAAATTTCGGAAATGATTTTGTTACAGCTATTGCCCAGCAGCGTTTTTGGGATAGAACATAGTATAGATGTATGTATGATTCTTACCAGAAAAATCACCTCTCACAAGAAAGAGAGGTGTTTTTTTGTTTGGTCATTCAGAAAATCGCATTTTTTATCGATGATTACTATCTTCAAGCTTTAAATAAATTCGCGAATTCTATCTTTTAAAAATAATCTACGAAAAAAAGTTTGACAACTTTGTGAACAAGGTAAATAATATAGAAAAGGGGTGTTGGTAATGGAAACCAAATTAAAAATTTTGAATGCAGTTAAAGTTGTCGGCATCACAGTACTCGCCATTGGAATCTCTATTTTCTTATATGGATTTTTTGTAAGCGATTACAGTGCAATTACAGGTATCGGGATTGGAACTGTGATGGGAGCCATCTTCATCTTCCTAATGGGTGTCTTTTTTGTTGCAACAGAAGAGATGCATGAGAAAGCGGATAAAGGAATACGTGTTATTCAATAACATAGAAAAGGAGCACCCAAAGGGGCGCTCCTTTTTTTCATTTCATCACATATCCCAAACCAAAATCAATAATGTACCGAAAATCGTGACGAGGGCAATTGCAATTCCGTAATAGATATTTGCGTAGATTGCCACTTTGTCTTCCGACTCACCAGCATGCATAAAGCCGACAAGCTGAACAGCCGCTTGTATGAATGCTGTTGCCAAAAGAATCGTCATCCCTACCGCAAATGACAAATCCAAGAAATAGACAGTCAATGCAGCTGCAGTCAGAACTAATGAAAAGACAAATCCCATCACTTGTTTACGCGGGAATAATTCACTCATTTTACATCATTCCTTTCAAATAGATGAAGCTGAAGATGAAGATCCAGACTACATCTAAGAAATGCCAGTAAAGCGAGAAGATGAATGATTTATTAGCCGTTCCAGGCGTTATACCACGTTTTTTCACTTGCATAATAATGAACAGTCCCCAGAAGAAACCGACTGTCACGTGGGCACCGTGCGTACCTAACGTCGTCAATAGAATGCCAGTGAAGGCACTCACCTGAAGGCCGGCTCCAACGTGGACATAATGAGTAAACTCATAAATTTCCACTCCCAAGAATGCTAGACCGAGAAGCAATGTGATGGCAAAGAATGTCATCATTGCATTTTTTCTACCGATTCGCATTGCATGAACGCCAAGACCAATTGTAAAGCTACTTGTCAATAGCAAAATCGTTTCAATGAGCACCGGCGTGAGTTCGAAAATCTCTGCCCCTGCAGGTCCGCTCCCCGTCCGATTTTCCAATGTGAAATAAGTTGCAAAAAGCGTTGCAAATAGCATCACTTCGGCCCCGAGGAAAATCCAGAAGCCTAGTATGTTCAACTTATTCTGTTCTGTGCCATATTCGAGTGGAAGCGAGTTATCGATTTTCATTTGCTAACACCTCGCTATTATTTTCTGTTGCTTCAATTTCTTTAACGGAAATGTAATGGCCGTCGTCTTTTTCAAATGATCGATGGGCCATGAATGCAAAGATGGCAATCGTCGTAATGATCGCAGGGATCCACATGCTAAATATGAATGAGAAGCCCCAGACGAAGAAAATACAACTCATGATAAACGGCATTCCGCTGTTATTCGGCATATGAATCTTTTCGATTTCACCTTTAAATATCGATTTCCCTTGTTTCTTATGATCCCAAAACGCTTCAATGGAATCGACATGCGGTACACGCGCAAAGTTATAAGATTGAACTGGAGTCTGTGTCGCCCATTCAAGCGTACGTGCATTCCATGGATCAGAACCAATATTGCGGGATGAATGGCGTGTGCTGTAATAAACGTTATAGACGATTAACGCAAAGCCGATCGCAAGGCCAACTGCCCCAACGAATGACAGCATGTTCAACGGACCAAAACCAGTCGCTTCTGAGTAAGAGTACATCCGACGCGCTTGCCCATCCAAACCTGTGAAGAACATAGGGAAGAATGTGACGTTGAAGCTGATTGCGATAAACCAAAAAGCCCATTTACCGATTTTTTCATTCAACATGAAACCGAACATTTTTGGCCACCAATACGTAAGACCGGCAAGCATTGCAAATACAACACCTGGAATGATCGTGTAATGGAAGTGAGCGACTAAGAACATCGTATTATGATATTGATAATCGGCACTCGCCATACCGAGCATAACCCCGGTTACCCCACCGATAGTGAAGATCGGGATGAATCCTACTGAATACAGCATTGGAACTGTAAATCTAATTTTCCCTTTCCGCATCGTCAATAGCCAGTTGAAGATTTTAATTCCAGTTGGGATTGCAATCGCCATTGTCGTAATAGAGAAGATACTATTCGTTAAAGGTCCTTGCCCCATCGTGAAGAAATGGTGCGTCCAAACTAAGAAAGAGAAGAATGAAATGATCACAATTGAAGCGACCATCGATTTATAACCGTATAAGTTTCGTTGTGAAAACGTTGAAATGATTTCACTGTAAATACCGAATGCCGGTAGGATCAAGATATACACTTCCGGATGACCCCAAACCCAGAACAGGTTGGCCCAAAGCATATCCATACCGCCATTAGTCATCGAGAAAATATGAGCGCCGAATAGACGGTCCATTGTTCCTAACAATAATGTAACTGTGAGGACTGGGAATGCGAATACTACAATCGCATTTGTAATGAGCGCTGTCCAAGTGAACATTGGCATTTTCATCAATTTCATACCAGGCGCTCTCATTTTAAAGATTGTTGTAATGAAGTTAATCCCTGAAATCAATGTACCAATACCGGCAATTTGAATCGACATCAAGTAATAATTCGTACCGACAGATTGGCTGAAATCATTTCCTGCGAGCGGGAAGTATGAAGTCCAACCTGCGTCAGGCGAACCGCCGATAACGAATGAAATATTAAATAACATTGCACCCATAAAGAACAACCAGAAGCTGAGCGCATTCAGGCGAGGAAACGCTACATCGCGCGCCCCGATTTGTAGTGGTACAACAAAGTTCATTAATGCATAAATAAACGGCATAGCCATGAAGATAATCATTACAACCCCATGGGTCGTAAACACTTCATTATAATGTTGGGCATCCAACAATTTATTATCAGGTACAGCAGTTTGTGCCCGCATCATTAAAGCATCAACCCCGCCGCGGAATAGCATGAGCAAAGCGGCGATGAGATACATAATACCGATACGTTTATGGTCGACAGTCGTCAACCATTCGCGCCATAAGTAACCCCATTTTTTAAAATATGTTAAGCCTACGAGAATCGCAATTACGGTAAGACCAATGGCAACCATAGATGCGTAAATTGCAGGACTTGGGTGAGGTATGGCAAATCGATCAAAGTAATCCATACTTGTTGTACTCCTTTCGGAAATTTATTTCGAGACATTTGTAGTTTTAATAGAAAATCTCAAGCGCTATTAATGTTGATCCGAATGATCCATTTCCATGTTGGCATGGTCGTCTTCGGAATGATGTTCATGCTCCTCTGTGTCGCTAGATCCATGATTGTGGCCTTCAGGCGGCGGCAAGAATTTCAAGTGCGTTCCACTGAATGTCATTTGCCCAAGATGACCTGGTTCCAACAACTCCGTAAATTTCTCTTCTGTTAAAGGCTCGGCAGTCGATTTCACTTCTTCCACCCATTTATCAAATTCCTCTGCGGGCATCGCCTCTACATGGAAGATGTTTTCTGCAAAGCCTTTTCCGCTGAAGTTCGCATTTCTTCCCATATATTCACCAGGTACTTCAGCTGCCAAATGTAAAGTAGTGATCATATCCGACATCGCATATTTTTGTCCTCCGAGCTGCGGAATCCAGAAACTTGTAATTGGGCCATATGAATAAAGTCTAAATTCCAATGCCCGGTCTGTCGGGATATACAAGTAGTTCACTGTTTCAATATTTTCTTCCGGATAACTGAAATGCCATTTCCAGTCAGAGGAAGAAGCGTACACGACCAATGGTTTTTGGTCTTCATATCCTTTCGGCGTCGCCTCTACTTCATAATTCGATTTGACAGTTACGATAGAGAGGAAAATGATAATGATAACCGGAATTCCGACAATGATGGATTCAACAATCGGGTTCCCCTCGATATGCGGTGGTTCATAATCCTCGCTTTGTTTTGAAGCTCGGTATTTAAATACGACATATATCATTAAAGCAAAGACAGCAATTACAACGATTGCCATCGTTGCAATCGAAATCCAAATGACATTGGCAGTCGTTTCAGCTTGGGGCCCTTTCGGATCCAGCACCATTACTGGTTCACAGCCAGCCAACACTGCTAGAATACCGAAAACCAAACTTAATAACGTCCATTTCCTTTTCATGAAAGTACCCCTTTCCTTTGTTCTATTAGTAATAGAAACAGCAAGTGAAATTATTATATTTAGCAGTTCCTCGAACTAGAGATTTATCTTAATATAATATAATGCCAAAAACAATTATCAGATGCACAGTTCACAAAAACTTCATCCAAAATGGAATGAGTTCGTCACAAATCGTTCATTAAACGGCGATATATCTGACACATTTTATCCGCTCATTTAACAATTTTTAATTTAAAAATAAAGAAACTTATATTTATTTTCCAGAACACATTTTAGGTTATGAAACGAAGAAGTTATTCATTTTATATTAATCTGAATACTACTTTTCAACTTTTTATAAGACTAGTTTTTAAAGGGGTTGAACGTTATTCAACATTCTTTACCAACCTAAAATATTTCACAAAAAAAGGAAGAATACGTACCTAGTTCAGGTACACATTCTTCCTTTGTTTATACAATTTTTGTTGTCAGTTTGAAATGTGATCAATAAACACTTCATAATTATCTTCACGACAAGGCGATAGTCAACCTAATCATGATCATTGACTACCTGATGTTTGTCCAATGCATTTCAATCCTGCTTCATATAATGTACTAATATTGACAAGGGAGGTGTGAATTATGAGTGCAGGTGGATATGGTGGAAGTTCAAGCTTCGCGTTAATCGTCGTTCTGTTCATTCTATTAATCATCGTAGGTGCATCTGTCTTTTATGGCGGAGGTTTCGGTGGTTACTAAGTTAATGACGACCCTAAATATACGTCCTCTTTAGGTAACTTTAATTGTTATTCTAAGGAGCTGCGTTGCATTCAAGTCTATTCTCACCTCAAACCCTTCAAGCAACATATAGGATATGCAAACACCTTAACAAGTTTCTTCCTTCAATTAATAGAACACTTACAGACCATTGGCAGAATGCCTTGGTCTGCTTTTTCATTTTCTCAGCGATAAAAAAGCGAGATAGAGTTACCCATCGCATAGGTTCTCGCTTATGAACTATCGCATAGAGAAGAATAAAATATAATGATATACATTTATTGGACAGAACAAATAGAGAAGGAGATTTAGTATGATGTCATTTAGAAATAATAGAGGGCTTCGTTTTTGTCTATTTCCCGGATATAACTGGTGTGGCCCTGGCTGCAACGGGCCAGGTGGTCCAGTGAATGCAGTCGATGCTGCATGCAAAGCACATGATATTTGTTATCGCCAGTTTGGCAATCGCTGTTATTGCGACCGTGAATTCCTTCAACGTCTACTACCTTATATAAATGAAGACTCCCCAATGGGTAGACACGCGAGGATTTTCTACAACTATATACGATTTCAAACAACCTTCACTTGTGGCAGGTTCTAATTGTGACTTGCACATTGTCCCGGTGCCTGTGCAAGAAACAGTTATGACAATTCAATTGAATGTATAAAGTTTTTCACTATATTAGAATCAAAATACTATTGAAAGTAACTATCCAAGAACCCTTTATACAAACGTAGACAATCGTAGTAAATTAACTGAATCGTTCGTTGCACAGGCACCTACAATATTCTAAAATTCATCTCCCGGTGTTGTTAAATTGCTCAATTCTCCGACCGATTTCATCTCGTACCCGTTGAAAGAAAGCCCATTTCTCCTCGTCTGTCCCTGTTGCTTTTGCAGGATCATCGAAGCCCCAGTGATCACGTTTTATATGAGATGGTGTTACTGGGCATTTATCCGCAGCATCTCCGCATAGTGTAACAATAAAATCAGCTTTATTTATAATACGCATATCAATAAGTTCTGATTTTTGATTGGAGATATCAATTCCCACTTCGTTCATTGCTTTTATTGCGTTGGGGTTTACTCCATGTGCTTCAATTCCAGCACTTTTGACTTGCCACTCTATACCGAGTATCTTTTTCCCCCATCCTTCAGCCATCTGGCTACGGCATGAGTTACCGGTACAGAGGAAATAAATTATTTTTTTCTCCAAGTTACTCACTCCACTTTTTCTCTAATTAGATAATCAATAACCATACGTACAATCCAACTAGTGTGATGAAAAGCGTTGGGACTGTCAAAATGATTCCGACTTTAAAGTACGTTCCCCAACCAATTTTTACACCTTTTTGCGAAAGGACATGCAACCATAGAAGTGTTGCGAGTGAACCGATCGGTGTAATTTTAGGGCCAAGATCGGACCCGATGACGTTTGCATAGATGAGTGCCTCACGGATCGGTCCCGTTGTGTTCGTTTCCGCTATCGCAAGTGCGTCAATCATAACAGTCGGCAAATTGTTCATCACTGATGACAATATTGCGGCAATGAACCCCATTGAAACTGTTGCAGCAAAAAGACCATGGTCAGCTGCCAATTGAATAATACTTGCCAAGACACTCGTCAATCCGGCGTTTTTCAATCCATAGACGACGACGTACATTCCAATTGAAAAGAAGACGATCGCCCAAGGTGCACCTTTCAACACCTGTTTCGTTTGAACAGCCGGGCTCTTTTTTGCCATGACTAAAAAGAAGATGGCTACGATTCCAGCGATAAAAGATACTGGGAGCCCGATGAATTCGCTTGAGAAATACCCAATAAGCAATATGCCCAGCACTCCCCAAGAAAGCCGGAACATCCTGCCATCTTTGATTGCTTCTTTCGGTCGTTTTAATTCTGACACTTCATAATGTCCAGGAATGCTCTTTCGGAAAAATAAAAATAAGACTAGAATGCTCGCGATTAATGAAAATAAGTTCGGAACAATCATCCGTGAGGCGTATTCCGCGAAACCAATTCCAAAATAGTCGGCGGAAACAATATTGACTAAGTTGCTTACAACTAATGGCAACGATGTCGTATCTGCGATAAAACCACTTGCGATGATAAATGGAAAAATCATTTTCTCGCTGAACTTCAAATTTCGAACCATTGCCAATACAATCGGAGTCAGTATCAATGCAGCACCATCATTTGCAAATAAAGCCGACACAATCGCACCAAGAAGGCTGACATAAACGAACATTCGAAGCCCGCTCCCTTTAGCCAAACGGGCCATATGTAATGCAGACCATTCGAAAAATCCAATTTCATCCAGAATTAAAGAGATGATAATAATTGCTACAAATGCCAGTGTCGCATTCCAAACAATGCCCGTGACATCGAGCACATCCGTTAAATCAACGACACCGAATAACAAAGCAATGACTGCACCTGCACATGCCGACCACCCGATTGATAGGTTTCTAGGCTGCCAAATAACAAAAATAAGTGTAATGATAAATATTATTGACGCGGTTATGGCTGAATACAAATTTTAAGTCCTCCCTATTCGTAGTACATCCGACATCATATTATTTAATAGCCATCTGTACAATAGCAAATAAAATGAACCGGCCAACTCCTCTTCGGATAGCCGGTTCTCTCATCATTGGATTGGTACTAAAATTTCAACGACTTCTTCTTCAGCTCCCTCTTCAAGATAGAAAACCTCCATTGGAAATGATTTATCATACCATTTTTGTTTATAACCGTTCTCACCCATCCACGCAAATAATTTGGAATACCCTTGATCGATCGTCTTATTGGAGCAGCTGATTTTTGCATAATCCATCAGCGGAAGTGTAAATCCAATCATCCCTTCAGGTATTTCTGTAAGCTCCTCGACTTCCACACACGCGAAATAAGTAGCGACGATATCATTGCACATATACGGACTGATTAAGACTTGTTTATTTTTACAATTTACGACTTCGTCGATCCGCTTTTCAAAATCCATTTGAACTTTCATGGCAGCATTCGGGAACGACTGTGGAAAATTTGCTGTTATGCTTTGTCCAATCAATGCATATTCCCTTTTTACTACTTCACATACAAACGTAGCAACCGTTTTTACTTCCATCCCACTCTCTCCTTTGTAACTATTTCCTTATATAATTCTCTATTTGTTTTTGAAACTCCTTCCTTTATAGTAATATACAGGAGGTGTTATTGTGGAAATTTATTCGATACATGATAGAGAAGAGTTGTTCGAAGAGGCGGTACAAGCATTTTGGAAACAATGGGGCAACGAATCGAACTATCGGTTTTACAAGGATTGTATGAAACATTCATCTGTGACTGGCGATGAGGTTCCTTCTTTTTATATTGCCGTTGCAGATTCTAATATTATTGGTACATATGCGATTTTACGAAATGACCTCGTAAGCAGGCAGGACCTTTCCCCATGGCTTGCTTGTCTATACGTAGATCCTAAATATCGCGGACAAGCAATTGGATCACAGTTACTTGATCATGCAGTTGCCGAGGCGAAACGGAAAGGATTTAAGAAGCTATATTTGACGACAGACCATGTCGGATATTATGAGAAATATGGCTGGTCAAAGATCGATACGTGCTTTGATATTTTCGGGAATCCGTCCTCGGTCTATGAAAAATCATCCATATAAAAACTCCAGTGCTAGTCGCACTGGAGCATTTTTCATTTACAAATACGTGTCCAAAAATTCTCGAATCGCTCGATATCCTTTAATTTGGTTTTCACGTTTCGTGAAGCCATGACCTTCGTCGTCAAAAATGATGTACTCAACCGGAACACCATTCTCTTTCACTTTTTCAACAATATCATCCGACTCAACTTGCAACACTCGCGGATCATTGGCACCTTGCAAGACGATGAGCGGCTTATTAATTTTTTCCGCATGAAAAAGCGGTGAAATGCTACGGATATAATCAGTCTGTGTATACGGGTCACCGATTTTCTTGTACAACAATTCACGCATAGCTTCCCACCATGGTGGTATGCTTTTCAACGTTCGCTCCCAGTTGGATACTCCGAATATATTCACCCCAACTTCAAACGAACCAGGTTGGAATGCAAGAGCAGCAAGCGCCATATAACCGCCATAACTTCCACCAATAATTCCGATACGATTTTCGTCAATCAACCCTGTCTCAGTTAAAAACTTTTTGCCTTCAATACAATCAGCCAAGTCAATTTCACCGTGCTTCAAATCGGCTGCCTTGAAAAATGTTTTCCCGTATCCAGAGCTTCCGCGGTTATTCACTGCGAGCACTGCGTAACCATGATTCACTAAATACTGGATCATCGGATTGAAATCGACCGTCGACTGGCCTCCCGGACCACCGTGTACCCAAATAAGTGCAGGTGCTTTTTCACCTTTTTCTAAGTGTGGCTCGTAATAAATTGCCGGAATCTCAAGACCATCAAACGACGGATAATGAATAACCCTTGCATCCACTAAGTCATTCTCATCAATCTCGGGATTAAGTGTGTCAGTTAAGCAGCTTAATTCATTAGACTCAAAGTCATATACATACGAATTCGCAGGAGCTGTTGACCGGTTTACTAAAAACGCAATATACCGCTCACTCTTGGAAATGGATAATCCACTAATTTGTCCTTCTGGAAAATCTGCTATTTCAACATACTCTCCTGTTTCCGAATCAATTACTTTCACTTCGATTTTCCCGTCATTATTCACATAATAGTAAAGGTATTTATGATTTGGAGAAAACCGGGCAGTTAAAACATCCCAGTTTTCTTTCGCAACGATCTCTTTGTTTCCTGTTGATAAACAAAGCCGCTTCACATATAAAAACTCATGATCTTCATCTGTTAAATAATATAAATGAGTAGAATCCAAATCAAATGCTACTGGTTGATATTGAACATCTCCAACATGGTTAGATATATGTTTGACACCATCTTCTTTCGTGTATATAAACATATCCGAATCATTCGATGTCCGTGGCTTGTGGAGTGCAATGTATTTTTTATCATCGGAAATCGCCGAGACATAATAACCATCTTCATTTTTAAATAATATAGTCGGCTCCAATGTGTTGATATTCATTTCATACAAATCCATGAAACGCGGATCCCGATTGTTAGATTCATAGAAAAAGTATTTCTCATCCCGGCTCCAACGGTGAAATTCCGCTTTTTCTTCTTTACCAGGAGTAAGATCGATGCTCTTTCCATCTTCCGTTTGCATATACAAATGTGTTATCTCGTTCCCTCCTTGATCACTTCTGTACAGAAACTTGCGACCATCCGGGAAATAGCCTACAGGAATCTTCCAATTGTCAGCAGAGTCTGTCAGTTGCTCGATATTGCTTCCTTTCAGAGCAACCGCATACGTATTATAGACACCGGAACGATCGCTGCCAATTAAAATTTTTTCATCGTCAGGCGATATCGATACCCCAATTAGACTCTCGCAATTGATAAATTGTTCGATGGAGTACTTTTTCTTTACACTAATCATTTATTAGCCCCTTTTCCCTTTTTATACTACACCCCACAAATATTTTAAACTATTTTGACTACTAAAACAAATTGTCCCCAAAAGAAAAAGCATTCTCCACTATGAAGAAATGCTTTTCAAGGTTTGTATTAAATAAACGATGCAATGAAGATAACGATGATCGCTAAAGGGGCGATAAAGCGGACGAGAAACTTCCAAGCATGATTCAATCTACTATTCATTCGCAGCTCATCATCTGTTTCAGCAGTAGATAACACATGTCCGGCGAAAATGGAAATAAGCAGCGCCCCTATTGGAAGTCCGAACCGGCTCGTGAGGATATCTGCAAAATCAAAAAAAGTTCCTCCGGGCAGCTTCACATCTGATAATACACCAAATGATAAAGCACTTGGAATTCCGACGATGAAAATCAATACCCCAAATACCCATGCCGCCTTTCTTCTACGTTCCAGCTTCTTTTGAATTCCCGTCGAGACGACAATTTCCAACATCGAGATAGAAGATGTCAACGTCGCGAACAACATTAAAATAAAGAATAAAATCAAGAAGAATCCGCCAAATGGAATTTCATTGAAAATGGCAGGCAAGACGACAAAAATTAATCCTGGTCCTTCAGCTGGCGATTGCCCTAATGCAAATACCGCCGGAAAAATGACGATTCCCGCGAGTAGCGAGATGAAAATATTTAAGATCGATACATTGAAAGCGGATTGTCCAAGACGCTCCTCTTTCGGCAAATAAGATGCGTACGTCATCATCGCAGTGACCCCGACGCTTAACGAAAAGAATGCCTGTCCAAGTGCTAGCAATAATGTCTTTCCTGTCAAATACGACCAATCCGGCACAAATAGGAACCGGACTCCTTCCATTGCCCCGTCGAGCGTCAACGAACGTATCGCCAAGACGATGAAGAAAATGAATAGTAAAGGCATCATCCAGCGGCTCGCAAGCTCAATTCCGCCTCGGATCCCACTTTGCACGATCCAGATCGTCAAAATCATGAACACTGCTTGAGCAATGAGCACTTCTCCTGGATTCGCGATAATAGTATTAAATAGTCCTGCATAATCAGATACTTCAAGTCGGAAAAATAACGCCCTTGCTAGATAGGATAGAATCCATCCTCCAACGACGCTATAAAATGATAAAAGAATGAAGGAACTGAGCAATCCCATCCATCCAATCAAAAACCATGGTTTTCCGGGAGCCAATTTTTTCAAAGATGTGACGGCATCATGCTGTCCCCTTCTTCCGATTACAAATTCAGCTAACAGAATAGGCAATCCGATTGCCAATGTGCAAATGATGAATAGCAAGAAGAAAACACTACCGCCGTTTGTGCCAGCCATATATGGAAATTTCCAAATGGCACCAAGTCCGATTGCACTTCCGGCAGCAGCCAATACAAATCCAATTTTAGATGTCCATTGCTCACGTTGTTTCATATAATCACTCACTTTTCAAAATTTCTCCGATGAACATTGTATTAGTATAACGTAGAATGGATGGAATCCATACTATCTTATTATTGCGCATTCTTTACGCTTGTTTATTGTTTTAAGATGTCGTCAAAGGGAATTATGTACTCAACAAGGAGGTTTTACAATGGAACTCTTAAAAATAAACGGTAAGATCGACAAGAAGCGGCTAGCTGTCGGCATTCTAATACCGATAATCGGCGGATCTGTAACGGGATGGTTGGCGAATCGAAATGCCCAAGAAAAATACAACAAGCTCAAAAAACCCCCTTTCTCCCCACCCCCTTCAACATTTCCGATTGCCTGGACAACCCTTTATAGCTTAATGGGACTCGCAAAGTATCGTGTGGAGAAAAAAAGAGAGTATGGGTATGGAAATTCAAGCGCAATTCCCATTTATGAATTGCAACTCGGTCTCAATTATTTATGGTCTTTCTTATACTTCCGATGGGGACTGAGAGGAACAGCTCTTGTTGAAATGACCATTTTACTTGCAGCTATCGCTCTGACGACCTATGAGTTTTACCAAGTTGACCGGACGGCAGGATCGTTAATGATTCCCTATATCGGTTGGGTCGCTTTCGCTTTGTCCCTTAATTTTTCGACGTGGAAATTGAATAAGTAATGATAAAGAAAACCCTTGCCTGAAAATGGCAAGGGCTCTTCATTCATAATTGAATATCTTGGGGTTCTTCTCCCTTTTTATTCATTAAACGCATGGAATCTGGGGTGATTTTCAGGATGACGAAGTTAGGATCATCAGGTCCTTTAAAATAGGGTTTCATATGTTCATTCCAAACTTTCTCCTTCAAACCTTCTTCATCCGAAATCGTGACAGTTCCCATAATTTCAAGATACGCATCCCCAAAACCTTCTCCATCATACCCAATCAAAATATGCGTATTCGGATTCTCCTCTAGTTCCTCAACTTTGTCGGTCTCTTTAGAAGTTGCGGTGTAAAGCGTGAGATTCTCAGAGAAAAATGTCATATACCTGCTGAAGGGCTTGCCCTGTTGGACAGTCGCCATCGTTCCGACATAGCTTTCATCCAGGATTTTGCGAGCTGTTTCTTTTGCATCCATTTCAATCACTCCTTATTCAATATCTCCCCTTACTGTTCCTTTATTAAATGGAGACTAAACATTGAACAGTCGTCTGAAGAGAAGAAATGAATGAACTTCCTGCAAAGTCTTATATGATTTCATTTAAGAATAAAACCATAAAATCCTCGTCGAAATAATCTTTGCCGATTTTCAATGCTCTTTTCTCTGTTCCGTACGCTTCAAACCCTAAAGAGGAATACAATCTGATGGCAGACGAATTCGAGCTCACGACTGTCAGATGAATCTGCTCTATTCCTTTAAAAGTTCTCGCCTTATTGATTGCTTCATTCATAAGCTTCTTTGCAATGCCATTCCCACGCATACTAGGTGTCACGTACATCGCTACGATAGTTGCACGGTGTCTAAGTTTCAACGTTTTCTCCGTCAATAATGTAATGACACCGATCAGTTTCGATTCTTCGAAAGCACCAAATGTAAAGGATTTATCTCCTTGAAACCTATCCTTATATTTGTCGGCAGTTTGCTTTTTCTCCTCTTCATAGCTTGAAGAAAACGCCTCGGGATTCGTTTGCAAAGCTTCTAATCGTATTTGAAAATAAGCTTCAGCATCTTGTGGTGATAATTTTTTTATCTCCATTTATATCCTCCTTACTACATTGAATAACTATATTCATTTTACCTTTCAATTCAATTTTCCTGCAATCAACAACTAGTAACGTATAATAGATATACATAAGAATGTTTTCTAAAGGATGTGTCTATATGTCGAAGGAGCTTTTCATCACAACTGATTTGCAAAGGGAATGGATGGATAAATTAAGCAAGCTTGCACAAAAAATTCGAAGCTCGGCAGAACAGACAGACCGCCTTGCTCAATTCCCAAAAGAAAATATCCAATCGCTTGTTGAATTGGGTTATACAACACTTGCACTTCCGAAAGAATATGGAGGTGACGGAATCACTGTTACGGATATGATATTGATGCAGGAGACGATTGCGTCCTACGATGGGGCAACTGGATTATCCATCGGCTGGCATCAAGGCGTCGTAGGCGATCTTTATGCAAATGAACTGTGGGAAAAGAACAATTTGGACCGGTTTGCAAAGGAAGTTTTGAACGGTGCTCTAGTGAATCGCGCGGCGAGTGAAGCTCAAACAGGCAGCCCAACACGCGGCGGCCGGCCGCAAACAACTGCGGTCAAAAAAGAGGGGCATTGGGTCATTAACGGACAGAAAAACTTCACATCGATGTCGCCGGTCCTAACGCATTCTCTCGTGTCTGCATGGGTGGAAGAACAGGAAGGCATCGGATTCTTTCTCGTTAATCAAACAAGTGAAGGCGTATCAATCAAGGAGACTTGGAATACGGTCGGCATGCGTGGGACGGAAAGCCATGATTTAGTTTTAAATAATGTCATTGTAAGTGAGGAAGATTTCGTAGAGTTTAGTAAAGGTCGCCGCGGGGATAAATTGAACGGCTGGCTCCTTCATATTCCGGCATGTTATCTAGGAATTGCACAAGCTGCAAGAGATTATGCAGTGAAGTTTGCTGTCGAGTATAGTCCGAACAGTATCCAAGGGACGATTTCGGATTTGCCGAATGTGCAAAGTCATATTGGTCATATCGATTTGGAATTAATGAAAGCACGCCATTTTTTATATAGCGTCGCAGCCGCTTACGATAATAAGGAACGGCGAACGGCGATGAATCAAGAATTAGGCGCTGCCAAGCATGTCGTGACTAATGCAGCCATTCATGTTGTCGATCAAGCAATGCGCATCGTTGGCGCGAAAAGCTTGCAGGTGTCCAATCCGCTGCAACGATACTACCGGGATGTCCGAGCAGGGTTGCACAATCCGCCTATGGATGATATGGTCATTTCAAAAATAGCTCTATCCGCAATCGAGGCTATGAAAAAATGATCAAACGACTTGTCATAACAGGCTATAAAGCACATGAATTAGGCATCTTCAACGATAAGCATCCGGGCATCGGCATTATCAAAAAGGCGTTGGAAGACCGATTGACTCCCCTACTCGATATCGGTCTCGAATGGGTGATCATCAGCGGGCAGCCGGGAGTAGAAACATGGTCCGCGGAAACCGTCATTGATCTGCAAGACATGTATCCCGATTTAAAATTCGCCGTCATTACCCCTTTTCAAGAACAAGAGAAAAACTGGAACGAGGCGAAGAAAGAGGCATACGACTTCATATTAGCGCATGCAGATTATACGGTCAGTTTAACGAAACGTCCGTATGAAGCCCCTTGGCAATTCATCGAGCGTGATAAGTTTTTATTGCGAAATTCGGATGGGATTTTGATCGTGTATGATGAGGAAAATGAAGGCTCTCCGAAATTCATGAAGAAAATGGCGTTGAAATTTGCGGAGACAAGCGATTATGAAGTACTGACGATTTCAGCGGACGATTTGCAGCTCGTTGCTGAAGATTTGCAGAGGCAGGATTGGGATTGACAGGAATATGATCACTTATCAGGTTTTATGATCACTTACGCTAATTTATGAGCGCATATTGGCTCTCTCCATTTTAAAAGCTGTCCGCCAGCCTAACAACTGCTGGTGGACAGCTTTTCCAAATTACTTCTGATGCTTCTCCAAAAACTCCAACATCAAACTGTATACCTTAATTTCATTTTCCTTCTTCGAGAATCCATGCCCTTCATCATTCAACACAAGATATTCGACATCGCGACCGAGCTCATTCAACTTTGCGACAATCTGGTCGGATTCCTCTTTCACGACGCGTGGATCCTTTGCACCTTGGATGACAAGCATCGGTTTCACCATTCCGTCGAGATACGTGACTGGCGAATCTTTAATGAAGCGTTCTTTATCCCGCTCAGGGTCGCCTAACCATCTATCCATTATCGGCTTCCAATGTGGTGGAACGGAATTGACGAATGTAAATAAGTCGGATACTCCAAAGATGTCGACGACTGCTTTAAAATACTCTGAATGTCGGCCGTGTAGCAGTAAAGCCATATAGCCGCCATAGCTTCCTCCTACGAGAAATAGTCGATCCCTGTCGGAGATACCATTTTCAAACAACCAATCGATGCCCGCCAAGCAGTCGAGGCGAGGACCTTCTCCCCAATCCTGTTCAACCATTTTCGTAAATTCCGAGCCATAGCCTGTGCTTCCACGGAAGTTTGGTGCAAAAATATTATAACCTCTGTTCAAGAAGCATTGAAACATTGAACGAAACATTTTCCGTTCGGATGACTGGGGACCGCCATGCGGCCAGAAGATTGTGTAGCCATTTGCATTCTCTTCTTTCGCTTTGAATAAAAGAGCTTCAATTTCCAAACCGTCAAACGAAGTATAGGAAATGACACCCGGTTCGACCATGTCTTCCTCGCTGACACCGAGCACTCTATTTTCAGTAAGTCTTGTCCACTTGTTTTCATCTACAGATTTATAAATATTAGGAGGAACTGTTGCGCTTCTCCCTAAAATATACACATTTCCAGATTTTGCGACACGGAATTGATCAATTACATCGACCGGCAAGGAGCACTCTTCCAATCCTTCACCGTTTACATTCATACGATAATACTTATCCGCCACTCCTTTGATTGTAAGGAAATGGATGACGCCTGTTTCCTTATTCCATTTGATTGTAGTGACACTTTCTCCTTCCACTTCCAATACTTTTGAAAAGGATTTTGTCTTCAAATCGAATTTCGCTATATATGCATGATCACTCTCATAATCCGTTATAAAATGAATCGTGTTGTCATCGGTGAACACAGGTTCATAGGCGACATGCACTTTATTCGGATCCGGCGTTAAGTGGAATGTTTCTTCCCCGATATTCACGAAACTGACGACGTAGGTATTTGCAAAAGCCTGTGAGTAGACGAAAGCGGTTTCATCATCCGAAACTGCTGCGAGCTCCGTCGTTGATGTCTCGCCAATATGCAACAGCGTATCGACACCTGTTTCCAAGTTATGCATATGCGAATTTAGAAACATCGGATTATCGACAGATGTCACATAATAGATCCGTTTGCCATCATCGCTTAAATGACTGAAATAATACTTCTGATCCGCTTCGCCTGTAATTAATGATTGCGGCAATCCTCCTTCAAACGGAATAGCATAGATTTGATAATTTTCATCGCCATCATTATCATATCCCGCCAATACATACCGATTATCAGAATCGAACTTGATGAAATTGCACGATTCATCTTGATGCGCAAATAAGTAAGGTGATGTGCCAGGTAAATCCATCGCCCATAAATTCATCTTACCGTTAAGATTCGAGTTGAAAATAAGCTTCGTTTCATCGTTGTTCACTGCAAAATTAGTGATTGTGTATGTTCGGAAAAATTGCTCCACAGTCGGTTTTGCGAAAGGTATCATACTTATCCTCCTAGGCTACTTTTCTATTCAAAGTACAGTATATCATTTCTATACTTATGAAAGAATCAAACTTTACTAGTTTCTGAGAATATTTACACAGATGTTGTTTTCATTCAAATTCGCTTCTACTCTAGCATACGCTGTCATAGTGGGGGTGATATGGATGGAAAATGAAACGCAACAAACAAATGGGATGGCAATCAGCTCACTTGTTTTAGGGATCTTAGGAGTCGTATTAAATCTGATTCCTCTTCTACCTTATCTTTTGGGGATCTTAGCTATCGTCTTCGGTGTTACAGGGAAGAAAATTCAAAGTGGAAAAGGAATGGCGATAGCTGGCATTATTTTAGGTGTCATCACATTGGCAATGAAACTTCTCTTTTGGATATTCATTATCCTTCTGGGAGGTTCGGGCTATTAAGTGAATACAAATATGCCGCCCCGGCGAAATATTCGGAGCGGCTATATTTCATGACTTTTCCAATTGATTTTCCACCATGTCACCAATAAATGGGAGCTTATAGTAATTGTTATGATAAGCTTGATACATCATGAAAATCATCAGAGCAAAAGCAAGTGGGCTTAAAAGCAGGCTTGCAATTGCACCGATTATTGGAATGAAGCCCAATATGATACTAATCAAAAGTAAAGCGATCGCCAAGAATACAGATTGAAACGCGTGGAAACGGATAAAACGGTTATCTTTTTCCATGAATAGAAAAATAAGACCGATGATGAAGATATAACATAGCATCCCTCCAACATTCTCTGTTAATCCGATTGACGTTTTGTGTCCTTCAGCTTTAGGATCATTAGCCTTTGCTAGCTCTCCTTCATTCGTTACTTGCTTTTCTTTTTCATTTTCTTGCAATTAACAGCAACCCCCTTTCTTCCCTAGTATATTGAATTGTTGTAAGAATGATGCCTCCTTAAGTCTATTAGGACGTAAAGGGGTGAAAGAAACAAAAAAAGTCCGTCTGCAAAATGCAAACAGACAGGTCGTCAATTTAGTTCGGGTCGGATTGGTTGGACTTACCTCTCACATTACTTATATACGTCGTAGTGAGCTGGTAGCTTTTGTCGATTTTATCTGCAATGAAATGTGATCGTTCGAATAGAACCGATTTCAAGAAATCCAACTGTCTCATCATTTTATCTAGCAGTCCTTCCTGCTGTTCAATTCTTTCCACAATCCCGGTTTGAGTTTTCTTCTGTTCTTCCAGTGAAATGGAGAATTGATCCTGCTTCATGATTTGTTCATCCATTTTGTTAAGGAGTTTCTCTTGGTCGGCATCAAATTTATTTAATCGTTCCGCTATTTCATTGTTTGATTGGTTTAGCATGTTGATTTGTTCAACAAGTTCTTCATTCATCCTTCTCTTATTGTAGAGGATTTTTTGCAGCTCAATATGTTTTCGATCTAAACGTTCCAATGTTTCAATCGCTTCTTGTTCAAACTGTCGATGTTGTGATTGATAATCCAGTATTTTTTCAAAACGCATACCCGTTGTTTTCCATCGGTCAGACTGGACTCTTCTCTGTCTTTGAAGTTCCTTTTCCATATCGCTATATTTTTCATTCATCATATCGAATGCATTCTTTTGCTCTTTCATAGCTTCTGACAATGAATCGGTTCGATAGACGGCTTGGTTTCTTTCAGAAATAATATTGCCACTAAAGAGATTTGTATGGTTCTTCTTATTAAAAAACAATCCCATAAGTCAACCTCCCATCAATCGTTTTCTCTATGATATGACGGGGAGTATATATCTGTACAAAATGTGAAAACCGTCCCTTGGATAGAGACGGTTTTGATAATAAATTTATTTCTCAAAAACTTGATGAAGTACTTTTTTCGATTCAACATTATTCAAGTTTTTATAAATACAGTTATTCGGTTTCGTCCGAAGAGTTTTGGCAAATGAATTTGCAAGCTCCGCTTCACCGACTACGTATAATTCCTTCCAGTTTCGTTCTTTCCTCATTTTCTCAACAGTTACTCCTAATTCTTTATAAAAACGTTCTAGATTTTCGCGTAAACGATCATCAAGTCCGTCACTTTGGCCACCACCTGAGCCACGTTGCAACGAGGAACGGACGCTTTGTTGTTCTTTCCATACTTCCAGGCCTGAATCAAATGCATAATTCATCTCGTCATTGACAAAACCCATCGCAGTGTCCAAAATTCGAACATCTCCGAAACTTGTCAATACGATGCCCGCTTCTGGATACGCTTTCAACATATACTCCATTTCCTCGATTACCGGATGGTCCTCCCAATGGAAACTCGTCTTCACTTGTACTTGCACATAGTGGACGGACCACAATTCAGGATCTTCAGACGCAAAAATAACGACCCCTTTATTCAAGTCGTTTTGATGATCTTCGATTTCCTTTGTTACTTTTTCTTTCAGTTTCTTATACGCTTTAATTTCTTTTTCATCTTGGGAAGCTACCAAATACTCGTCGAGGCGCTTCAAACCGTTTTTTAAGTGGATTTTCCAAGCGCCATTCTGCTGTTCTGGATCTGCAGGGTTCGTATTCAAATAAACACTCAACACACAACGGGAATTACATTCGAATTCCTTTAGTTTTTTCAGTTCTTCACTAAGTGACATATATCCCGAACCTCCTCATAGTATGCTTCTTTTAAGCATACCCTATCCATTTCAATCTAAAACGGAAGATTCGGCAATAAGTCAATTTGGTTTAATCCAGTTTCACCCTCATAACCTGACCGGTTACCGCATCCACTTTCACTTCATATTTGACACCTTGAGATGTACGGATTTCGACTTCGTATAATAAAGTTCCGTCATCAAATTCCAATTCAGCCTTAACAACCTCTCCAGGAACACGTTGCAAGGCAATATCAATTGCTTGTTCCATTGAAATTTTCCGGTACCTTGGATTTTGCCAATGGCCATCCCAGTAATTATTATTCATGTTATTCAATCTCATTTAGCCCCCAAATCAAATTAGACATTCATACTCATCTTATTCAAGGAATAGTGAAATGTGCCCCACTCGGCATAAAACAACGCCAGAAAGCCATAGTAAGTACGATAGCAATTTGAAAGGAGCGATCATTTTGGGAAGAGATAACCACAATAATAAAACAGGCGGAAACAACACAAATTCTTTGCCGCAAACACCAAAAAACCAGAAGATCAAACCCGGCAATATGCAGGAGGAAATCGCAAAAGAATTTGCAGAGCTGCGAAAGGCAAAAAAGAAGAAAAAATTATGATGCTCATTACAGTATGCCCCTGCACTTGACTGTTGTAGGGGTGTTTTTAAGTTTTGCTCAAATTTGAGGTTGTTATGGCACAATCCAGTGGAATTATGCTCGATAAATGACGATAACTTTGTGAAATTGATCGATAACACCGGTGAACTGACCGATAACTTTGCTCTATCGACCGATAATTCCTATGTATCGGTCGATAACGATGTGAAAATGACCGATATGTTTCTTAGTATTTCCTCAGACTTTGCAATCCCTTGACTATTTCAAGAAATTACGTATAATCTAATGGAATAAAATAAGTAAAAATGTTTTCTAGGGTTCCGCAACAAGTTGTTGGCCTGGTCCGAGAGAAAACTCGCAGCTTAGCTGTGTCACGGAAGGATAAAAGCCTGGGAGAAACTGTCTATCAGTTGTCTCTCAGGCTTTTTTTATTTTAGGCAAAATAATTCCGGAGGTGTATTGAAGATGAATAAAGAATGGATCAAAGTAGTTGTCGCATCTTTCTTTGAAGTTTTGTGGGTGATCGGCTTAAAGCACGCGAATGACTTTTGGACTTGGGCAGGTACGGCTGTCGCAATTTTTATTAGCTTCTATTTAATGATCATGGCGGGACGGAAGCTCCCCGTTGGAACGGTATATGCCGTTTTTGTTGGTCTCGGGACAGCAGGGACTGTCTTATCCGAAATTCTAATTTTCGGGGAGCCATTTAAAGTGGAAAAAGTACTGTTAATCTTATTTCTATTAGCGGGAGTTGTTGGATTAAAACTAGTTACTTCAGACAATGTTCAGGAAGGAGATGAATCATAATGGCATGGATTGCTTTAATCGTGGCTGGCTTATGTGAAATGCTTGGTGTTGTCTTGATCAATAAATTGCATAAGGATCGTAATTGGCAGTCATTAGTTTTATTAATAGCTAGTTTTGGAGCAAGCTTTATCTTTCTGGCCTATTCGATGAGAACACTTCCTATGGGTACTGCATACGCAATATGGACAGGAATTGGTGCCTCTGGCGGAGCAATTTTAGGAATGGTACTATTTAAAGAATCAAAAGACTGGAAGCGTCTTGTTTTTATTGGCATGGTTTTAGGAGCAGCCATTGGTCTGAAACTTGTATCTTAGAGCTTATAAACAATCAAAGCCTAATTCCTTAGTCTATTGAAGAAATTGGGCTTTGATTATATAGCTTATTCATTTTGAACAACATCACTTGGAATGCTTCCTTGTTGCGAAATATCAACCGTCCAACCAATCATTGTCGTACTGTCTCTTACTTTGCACTCTTCAATTTTATTCAGAAGTAAAGAGAAGGCGGCTTCAACTTGGTTAACGTCCAAAATTTCCACTATGTCTACCGGATTAGAAAAGGGTTCTCCTGGACATTCAAGCAAACCATCTGTCGCCATGAAGATATGATTGATCCCTTTCCTTAATTCCCGGATTCCAGACGTGAAGCATGGAACAGCTTTCTCAAATGTATTCACTTGCCCAATCCATTCATAGAACTGCCTTTGATTTAACTGAAATTGACCTAGGGCAGTAAAATCGGGGTGGAAAACGTAAGCTACGCAATCTCCGATGGATAACCACCAAAGATAGTTATCCTTACGAATACAGATGAGACAAGCAGTCTCTCCTCTGACCTTCTTGCATTGACCAAGAAATTTGTCACTTTGAAAGATGGCAAGAAGCTTTTCTTGCACGTTGTGAAATCCCGGCATGGATAGTAGTTCCCTAAGTTCATACTCGTACTCTTTGAGCGTTTGTATGATCAGTTCAGCACTCTCAGCACTATAGTGAGCATCTAAAATCGCAGCGAATTCCCACACCTCACCTATCCAAACTATACAGCCATCTTCGTTTTTATATTGTCCCGCGGAAGAATTTCCTCCGAATAATCCAATCGCTACACGACCAATCGAGTGAACATATTTCTTGTCTATATAATCCTTTTCACTTCCAACCCATGAAAACTTATTGCTCATTGTTTGTCTCCATAAACGAACGCACCCGCTCACACAATTCGATTATTTCTCTATTCCCCCCTATTGGTGCTTCTGACCAATCACGAACAGACATCGGTCCACAATATTTTTCGGGAGTGCCCGGATAGCGCGGGACAATATGCATATGCAAATGTGGAACGGCATTTCCAGAAACAAGAGAGTAAATATGCTCCGCCCCTTCAGTAACCATTAAGGCCTTGCTCACTCTTGCCATTATTCGTCCAAAAGCAGCCGCTTCTTCTCCATTCATATCTCCAAGTGTTGGCACATGCCTTTTCAAATCAATCATCAAATGCCCCAAATAACTGGGTTGTCCATTATTATCTATATGTCCTACGTAAACAACATTATCTTCATAAATTGTGATACCAGCCGTCTGTATTTCTCCAAGGTGTTTCTTGCAAATAAAACAATCCATTTTCCCATCCCATCTCACCAACAAGGTATTTTACTGCTAGTCGATCTCACTACAAGGTTTCAACAAGATCCAATTCCTCTTCAATGCTATTCATTACACTGAATGCACCGACGGATTTATTAGAACAGACGACGAGACTGACATCTGTTTTTGGATAATAAGCTGAATGGAAACTGACGCCTGGGTCATATCCCATGACGTGATACTTAATGGCAATGTCGTTATTCTTCTCAATCCATACGCCATATCCATAATAATCGCCATCCTCTTCTTTGGCATGAGAAGTAAGCAATTGTTCAGTTAGTTCTTTCGAAAACAATTGATAGTTTAGTAAAGCGTTCCATAATTTCGCCATATCCTTTGCAGTTACAAACGCCCCACCATCAGAACCGCCTTGGACGGGTATTGAATACGCATTCGTCTTCCATGTACCATCTTCGTTGTCAATATAGCCAATTGCTGTTTTTCCGGGTAGTGAATCAAGTGCAAAATAACCGGAATCAGCCATATATGCCTTTTCAAAAACCCTTTGTTGAACATATTCTTTAAATGGAAGCCCGCTAGCTTTTTCAACAATTAAACCAAGAAGAATAAAACCTGCATTATTATAATGGAAACGTTCGCCAGGACTAAATTTCATATGTCCATTTTGAAATAGCGGCAAGAAATCTTCTAGAGAGCGTAAATGATACATAGGATTCTCAATCCATAAATCTTCGAAGTCATCCATTTCTTCCTCGTCAAAATAATCAGGTACACCTGAAGTGTGAGTGAGAAGATGATGAATCGTAATATTTTTATCGAAATTTGGGAAGTCAAATGAAAGAAACTCTGTCATCTTCGTATCAAAAGATATCTTCCCTTCCTCCACAAGCTGACAAATCGCGATTGCCGTAAATAGCTTGCAGCCTGAAGCAATTCCATATCGCGTTCCCACTTCGTTTTTTATATGATCCGCACGATTTGCATAACCGAAACTAGCGTCCACATAGGTTTTCTCTTTATCCCTAACAAAAACGGTGCCCCAAAATTGTATATCATTTTGTATCTGTTCGATTCGTTTCATTACACTATTTTTCATTTTATAATCTCCAAGCTTGTTGATTTCCAATAGATTTTGTTAGCTCCTGTTATAGCTATATACATGAGCTGATGTCCAACCCTTCAGATTCTATTACAATTGCTTTCATTCCTCTAAATGTTGTCGTTTCATGTCCTTCCCCTTTTTCCCATAAGACGACATTTCCTGCTGTAATCCTTGCCTTTGCATCCTCACCTGCTCGGACCCAGCCTTCTCCTTCTATTACGATCAGCATTTGCGGAACTGCCGCTACGTGATAACCTACTATTCCATTTTCCCCCAATTCCATCAGTCCTACATGAGAGGGCTGATTGGTCATTAATAGTTTTCTCATAATAAAGCTTGAATCGTATTGCGTAATGTTCTTTCCTATAACATTATTCAGATGTATAATTCTCAACTTGCGCCCCCCTTTGGACACGGAGAAATTCCGTAACAATCGGCAAATCTGGAGAGCTAATGTTGCTAGGCAGATCGTTGAATGAAAAGAATTGTAAAGACAACACTTCATTTTTCTCCGCAATTAATTCACCCTCAAAATTTTCACAAATAAATGTGGCTACTACGTTATACACTTCATCACCATGTGGATAACGATAATAAAGTTCCTTTCCAGAATAGACGTTGAATAAAGACAGTTCGTTTGCAGTTAAATTCGTTTCCTCATAGAGTTCCCGCTTTGCAACATCTTCCAAGGTTTCACCAAGTTCCATAGATCCACCAGGCAGTCCCCAGCAATTATTGTCTGTTCTTAGCTGAAGGAGAAGTTGATTTTCTTCATTTGTCACTATTACATTCGCTCCAACCATAATGATTGGCCGCGTACCAATCAGTTTTCTTAATTCACTAATATACCCCATGAAACACCCCTTATTTTTATCATTCTCTTTTAAATGTAGGACTCAATTCACTCCACACATCAAATCGATTTCCGTCGACATCTGAAAACACAAAATTGATTCCTGCATGCCCTCGGTTCTCAATCTCTCCCACCTGCACTTCACGTTCCTTTAAACTTTCACGAAGCAACTTTAAAGCCTCTTTCCCATCGACTTCAAAAGTTAGTGAAAAGCGCTCATTCCCATAAGCGTCTATAAAGTTGGTAGTCTCTTTTTCTTTCGATTTAACGAGAAAGAAACTTTGATCGGCCAAATCCAAAATTGCCTTGTCTTCGTCCTTATAATTCAATTGTGCATCCAATTTTTCAACATACCATTTAGCAGCTAGGTCAACATTAGATACAGGAATATACGTAGTACCAACCCTTAGTAATCTATTATTCATATGCTCCACCTTCCTTTTCACATCAACTAATTCAAATCGTTCGCAGACAAGCAGTAAATCTTCACTGAACTCCAACCCAACTTTGCCAAGCTCCCGCTTGAAATAACGTTCATGGATCTCTTTCCAATTCCGATAAGATCCATCACCTTCTGCCAAAGCAAACTCTTCCGTCACTTCATTCATCGGTATAATGGATACATCCACCGTTTTAATGATTGCAACCGGCTCTTCCAAACTATTTAGAATGATACTGTACTCCTCAACTACCGGGACTGGTTGATTTTCCAATTCATATAATACAAGCGCCGAACAAGTCGCCGTCTTCCGTCCGTCGATGACCGCCTGAGCCAGCTCATCTACAGCTTCGCCAAACATCCATGCACTGACAATTGTAGGACGTTCTTTATCTCCCCAAAATTGATTCCAATATTCCTTTGCAGCCTGATTCATTAGTTCTCCTCCCCATTTTCAGCAACTTTTTTCACTCGCTTTACAAAATCGACAACGACTTTGTCAGTGGCAAATAGTAAAAATAAATTTACGAACCATTTCAGCGGTTTATTTGTAGTCGTATAAATAAATCTAGTTCTTCCTTCATCAATCTTATCAAGTTCATAACCAGCTGTTATCTCGAACATACCACTGAGTGTAAACCCGACTTTCATCTTTTTTTCATTCGGAGAATTCAAATAGTCGAGTGTTTCAACCTCATACTCCATGACTCGCTTGCCTTCTCTATATTTCTGTAAATATATACTTCCCACCATTCCTTCTTTAATGGTAATGGGCTCATTTGAGACGACTTGCGGCATGATCTTTTGCATGTTCTCTAAAGTTCCATCTAAATACTTCCAAACTTGTTCAATTGGTGCATCAATCTCAATTTCCTTTGTCCACTGCTTCACTAATAATTCCCCTATTCTCGGATACTATTTAACCGTACTTAAAGTCCTATAATGTACTATGTTCGTAGCGGTGAAATCAATTGCACGTATGAGTTGTCATTTTTCGGACAAATGACGGCTGGCTTCATCATTCCACCAAAACTGATTGTCACTTGTTCTTCCTGTATCCCTTTTAATGCTTCTAATAAAAAACGCCCATCAAAAGTCATATCCATAGCAGGATTACCATTCACCTTACTTATTCTTTGGTGTTCTTCGATCGTTCCAATTCCTACAGAGTTTGTTGTAATTTTTAAAATGCTATTGTCAATCACTGCCAAGTGAACATTGTTATGCTTCCATTCTTCGGAGAAAACGCAAGCCCGGTCAATCCCCGATATTAATTCTTTCGTATCCATCGTAATTTCCGTCACAAAACCCTCCGGAATTAATGATCCTGTGTTTGGATAATTCCCTTCAATTAATACGGAATACAGGTTTGTATTCTCTGTGGAAAATACGATCATATTAGGCCCAATCGATATTTGTACTGTAGCAAAGCTGGATTCTTTCAATAGTAGAAGTTCGGTTAAGCTTTTATTTGGAACAACGATAGAATGGGATGCTTCAGTAAAATTGATTTCTATCTCTTTTCGCGATAAACGGTGGGAGTCAGTTGCAATACAAGTAAGTTTATTGTTGCCAAACTCCATCTTCACACCTGTCAACACTGGCTTAGCGTCACTTTTAGAAACTGCAAATATCGTTTGCTTGATCACTTCTTTTAATGAATTGAAATTGAGCTTAACGGAATGAAGAATTTCGATCTTCGGCAATTGCGGATAATCCGCTGCATGTAAACCATTCATTCTCGTTACAATATCACCAGATTTGATAAGGACAGACTGCAAATTGTCAGATGAAATCTCAATGTCATCAGGCAATTTTTTTAGGAGATTCATAAAATGCTTTGACAATACAACAACACTGCCGGTTTCATGAACCTCAACGACTGTTTCCTCATTTATTTGTATAGGGATTGTCTTTTCAATGAATAACTCTGAATTACCGCCAGTTAGAACGATTCCTTCACGGTTTGCTTCAATTTTAATCCCAGAAAGGATTGGTAGCAGACTTTTAGTTGAGCATATTTTATATAATTCCGAAACGATTGCTGTAAATAATGTGTTCTTTATAATAAATTTCATGGATATATTCCCCTTAGTACTATTTCAGTTATCAATCTCAACTTTATGCCATACCGACTTCCAATTCTTCTTGCTAATGCGTTGATAATAATATTTCATTCGCTCTTCTGTTTCCCTGAAGTAAGGCGTAGGTCTTATGTGGAAGCTGACGGCGTCTTCTATTCCATGCGGAGCAGTCAACACTACCTTTCCGTCTTCCAGTTTCACGCCTAATGCAGTAGCTGTTTCAGGAAATTTGGCTATTGCTTCAGTGGATGACGAATAGGGAAGATCATTGTTCACAGTATGCATTCTAGCTTGATTTTTTACAGACCAAGGAATTGCAGGCAAATGTCGCTTTAATATATTTTCATAATTTTTTTCAATTTCTTCATCTATGTTGGATGGATCAAAATAAATCACATCGATATCCGGTAAAGGTGTTCTTTCATTAAACTCATGTAGCACATCCCAAATTTTTGATCGTACGAAACCCGCGCATACCCACCAATCAGGCAAATTCAAAGACTGTGCACTCCGTAAAATATCCATCATCCACTTATCTTCAGAAACCAAGCGGATGACATCCTCCTCATCATAAATCATAATACGACTGCCTTTTTTTCGATCCTTACATGAATCAATTCATGCTTTACTTTAAATCCAGCAGCTAGATAAAGTCTTATAGCTTTCTCATTTCCATTATCAACACATAAAGAAATTTCTTTAATATCCTCATAAGCGAACAATTTGTCCAACGCAAAAGTTAACAGCTTTTTGCCAATCCCTTGTCTGCGAAATCGATCCGAAACAGCAATGTATTCGATCGAGCCTTCACCATGTTGAGGATCAGCTTCGATATAGACATAACCAGTCAATTGTTCATCACTTGCAGTGATAAACAATTGATTTTCTTCACTTAGTCGTCCGAAAATTGTTTGTGCACTGAAATAAGTTGATGGAAAAGCTTGTTCATGCAATTCTACAAAGTCATCTTTATAAGCAGAATTGTATTCTTTTACTCCTCCCTCAACGATTTTCTCCCATTCACTCTTCTTGGCAGCTAGAACTGTATGACGCCCTTGTGATTTCCCCCCATGTGAAATGGAGAATTGTTTTGCATATTCGTTTTCACAGTTGAGGAAAAAGTTATACCGATCCACTCGCGAGGCTGATAATGCAGTTACTTTCTCCCAAAGTTCATTAACAAGATCTGTATGAATAAGTTCATCATTCACAAAGGGTCCCCATACTTCTGCGCTTCTTTCTTCTAAAACGATGTCTAGTCCGATGGCACCTATAATTTCTTCTTTCTCATAAGCGACCATGAAGGAATTCGCCAAATCTAAGTCTGAAAAATCGCTTGTAAGCGTGTCGAATATCTCTTCTATTGCTTCTCCGCAATAGCCGATATGTTGGCTCGTCTCTGTATTCATTTTCGCAAGATAAGTGGCCAAATCTTTTGTCCTTCTTGGTGATTCTATTACGAAAGTCATCCTTTATTTCCTCATTTCATATAAGCATATAATGTTTCTGCAACTTCGTACTCAGCAAAATTATAGATTTGAAGCGAAAATGGACAAGTAGAATCCACTTCTTTTTCAATGAATGAGATGTTGTGTATTTTAGCATCTTCTAATTGTTTATATATCAATTTATCCAAATCACTGATTTGTGAAAGGTCATCAACACCTAGCCAACCCAATTCCCAACTTTTCTTATCAGTTTCATACATTAAACTAAAAGCATTAATTTCTATCCCGTCGACTAAGACATAGCTATGTTCTTCCAACAATCCATCCATTGCAGCATGCCTCCAGCTCTCAATCGGCAAATTCGCAACAGGGTTGTCGGTATGTGTTTCTGTATACGTTTTTTTACATAACTGAATAAAACTATTCATTATTGCTTCATTTGTTCGTATCTCGCTGATTGATAAAATTCGTTCATCCTGCACAGATTCACCTTTGGGCAATATAGGCCCGATATGTATTATCTCCGTTTTTCTAATCATCCTGAATTGATTTCGGGTTAATATATCTTTTACTTGATAAAATCTGTCGTCCAGCAAGAAAAATAAAGGCTGCTCATATTTATTTTCCAGCTCAGTAATCAATGATTGAAGTACCTGTTCATCGACTCCATCCAGGTTATAAGCAAGTTGGACATAAATACAATTTGGATGCCAAGAAGATTTATGTGTTGAAGCAGCGGCAAGTTTTTGAGCTGCAATTTGGACAGTAAATATATCTTTGTGCAATTTGGCGGAAATGCTACTGTGGAATCGTTCCTTCAAATCACGATTCTCCCAGAATACTTTGTCGATGAAATTGCTTAGTTTGCTTAATTCATCCTTATCACTTTTATCAAACTTCCTTATTATCAATCCAATACTCCTTCCCATCATCACTGCGATACATAAAACCATAGTCGATGAAAAAACGTCGAATGGTCGCAAAATCAGGATGAATTTCTTTGAGAATAGCGTTTATCTCTTTTTCCAAATACACTTTTCCAACTTCAAATCGCTTAATTATTTCTTGGGCAATGATATACTTCCTTTTGTCTTTGCTTGGAAACGTATCTAGCGGACCATCTAACCCTTTTCTAAAGTAACTTTTTAGCACTTTCTCTCTTTCTATTTCTGTAACTTGAAATTTTTCTACCATCTCTATCATTCCTTTGTATTTTTCATAGTGATCACTTAATATGTTCCTACACTCCTACCATGTCATGTCCAGCTTGTCCGCATAGAAAGTAATGGCTCTCCCATAAGATTTGATATCCGGATCGTTTGAAGTTTGCACTAGGCAAGTGAGGAGAATCTCCATCGCCTTTACGTGTTCTCCGACGTTATAGAGTGTCATAGCATAGAACGTTTTCAGAACATTGTTTTCTGGAAAGCGCGAAAGGCCGTTTTCAAAGACAGCCTGCGACTTTTGATAGCTTCCCAAAGTTCGGTATGTACTGCCGAGTCCAATAATTGCACCTAACGTATCTTCTTCGTTCAATCCTAATTGAAGAGCTTTTTCATAGTAGGGAACGGCTTGCACTTCCTTTCCCAAAACGTCAAAACTCCATGCACATTGGTAATTAATTTCGGCATTTTCCGGATCATTTTTTGCCAATTCCTTTAGAATTTCATTCGATTCAGTAAGTTTTCCTTCACTTCTCAATAAAATGGCTTTGTTAAGATTCACCTTCATTCATTCCCTTTCTTACCCTTCAAGCATTGCTAAATAAGGAATTTCCTCACCATCCACAACTGCAATAAGGACCGGAGTATTTGTTTCATATATAACAGTCCCGACAGGAAGCTTATTTGCATTTCCATCTCGGTATCCAAAAGCTTTCTTTTTCTGTTTTTTTATCTCTACTATTTGCTCACCTATTGTATAATCCAATTCAAGTACCCATTTAACTCCTTCAACATTTGAATAAACAATTCCTTCGCACATAAAAATATCGGCCTTGTCATTAGATAGAAAATCCTTCGGTGTTGGATTCCCCTTGTAGGCCTCTTGGATGCTGGAGCAACCAGCTAGACTAAGAAATACAAAAGTGGCTATGAGCAAAAGTCGTTTCAATGCTTAGCCCTCCAATGCTTTGCTTTTAGAAATATCATCGAAATGAACTTTTGATATTTCAAGAAGCGCGAAGCTGTTTTTGGCTATCATTGTTTTAATGCGATCAAACTCTGTCCACGCAAGTGCAAACTCATCGTCTGATATGATTCGACTGTTGTGCGCAGCTTCTAATTCGTCAATATCTTTCTCTATTATTTCCCCACTAGGCAGCACGATCAGATCTAAAAACAAATCATCCATCCATGGTCCATTTATTGAACAATAGCTATTCTCTCTGCAAATATCGATATACCATTGGACAATTTGACCGGTTGAATTAAACACCGTTGTCACAGAAAAATGCTTTCCATCGGGGAAATGCTGCAGCCAGCTATATCCCTTATCTGCGATGCAAACTGCCCTTCCCATATATGTTTTGTAAAGAGGCGCAGCTACATCATTCATTTCAAGCAGGGTTACATATCCTTTGAATTGTGGTGTGGAAATATATGTTTCTGCATACCCCCTATCCACTATCCGCTTCCAATCATATCGACTTCCGTATTTGCGTTTTAGCATCTCTGCTTCACTCTCCGTTCTGCATCGGCCTTGCGTTATAATTCTGAATCTCTTCTATTTCGAATAAATTCTATTGCTAAATGATAAGCAGTGACCGTAAACAACTGAGTGATTTCCTTGTTTCGAATCATTTCCTCCATGCTAGCAAAAGGTAAATGTTTTACTTCCAGAACTTCCGTCTCATCCAACTCTTGTTCATGTATACGTTTTGCACCAGTCATTAAAAAAGTGATTACTTTATTCGTTTGGGTGGCTGGATTGACCATGAACTCCCCTAAATGAATCAGCTTTTGCTCCGAAACATAGCCAGTTTCTTCACGTACTTCACGTCGAATCGCCTCTTCATACGATTCGCCTTTCTCTACTTTCCCTGCCGGAATTTCAAGATAATAATCGTTTCCTGGATGGCGATACTGCTCTACAAGAATGATTTCACCATCTTCCGTCAATACGATTGCGTTCACCCAGTCCGCATACTCATTTACGTAGTAATCTTCAATAACTGTTCCATCGGACATTTGACAAGTATCTCTCCTCAAATTGCCAAATGGTGATTTATACTTGTATTCACTGTTCAACAATTTCCATGTACCCAACTGCTTTCCCTCCATTACAGCCTATGTACTTTTTGATGTAAGACCCAATCTTCCAACACTTGATTGAATAAATCCGATTTAGCAACTGGAAAACCGTGTCCGATACTAGGGACGAATAAAAATTCAAAATGTTCGTTCGTCTCGACAATCTTCCGAACGGATTTTTTCACAAGCCCTTTCTCTTTTTCACCAGCAGTCACTAAAACACGGGCAGTGCTTTTCGAACAGTTTTCCGGAAGTGAGTACGCCATATTTTCTTTGAGAACATTAATTAGTGCGTCGGCATTCATTTTCAAGCTTTCTTCATAATATTTATTGAAATACGCGCCATCCATATATAGTTGTTTCGCTTGAGCTTTGGCGAATGTCTTATTTTTAATAAGTGGAAATGTCATCTTTATTGTCAGGGGAATGAAGGGGATCATGTACTTCATCGGAATGACTACCGCACTGTTGATGACTGCAGTTTTTATTAAATTTGGTGCCAGACTCACGATTTCCAAACAGATTTGAGCGCCAATTGAAAAACCGATAATATGTACGTCTTTCTCCTCTTTCTTCTGCTCAATCAACTCCATAATTTCTAGCGCATTTTCATGGATAGAGAAGGAGGTTTCATTATTCCTGTTCCCATGCCCTTGCAGTGTAGGAACTAAGCAATGATACTCACTGAAATACGTAATTTGCTTATCCCACATCCATCCGCCAACGCCGCCCCCGTGAATGAACACGAGGAGCGGTCCTTCTTTATTGCCAAATTCCATATAATCTTTATGCAACTTGATTCCCCCCTTAACTGAACCGTAAAATATGTGTCGTTTCAGAAGCAGAATCATCAAATGAAAAGCCGCCTGCGCGATAAAAAGCATCCGCCTTCGCTGAATCTGTTCGGACAGTAATTTCTTTGAAGTGCTGCTTAGCGTGTTCAATGATCGTTTGCAACAATAATGTCCCGACCCCTTCTCGTCTGACAGCTTCAAGTACATAAAACCTTCGCAAACGTCCTACATCAGCTTCTTGTGAAAACGGTGATTGATTGATGCCGCCGATCGCCACTACGGAATCTTCTTCATTTTTGACACAAAACAATACTTCGCCTGGCTTATTGAACGTATTGGTGCCATCCTCAAATTCATTCACAAGCCGTGTGACGAAGCGATAACCCTCCTGTTCACTTTCTTGTACGAGTTCTTCGATATCCAATTCCCGTAAATCGTTTACCTTCTCGACGATGTATTTCATTTGCTCTCCCCCTCAATTTAATGTCTATAATATACATTCAACAATGCATTTCAAAAAACCTGCCATTTCCTAATTTTCGAGAGAATTAAAAAAGCCAGTTCGTTGCGGAACGTGGCTACTGCTTAATATTCATATTGCACCCTCATTGTCGAGCGGACGCTAATTTGCCCGCCTTCGATCGGTGTTGATACACTTTCTGACATAGCTGCTTTGAAAAATGGAGTAGACTGACTACCATTTTCGACTTCAGTGACTCTTACAGGTTGTGGTGCAATTTGGAGTTGTAAAGTGTCGGCAATAGTTTGGGCTTTCATCTGAGCATTTTGTAAAGCCTTGACTATAGATTCCTGCTTATACCGATCAACATTTTCAACTGAGAATTGTATATTGGAAACCCGATTCGCTCCATGCTCTACCGCCGTATCGATTACTTCCCCTACTTGCTGAATATTAGTAAGTTTAACCGAGATGGAATTCGAAACTTCATATCCTTTAAATATTTGTTCCCCATTCACATAATCGTATCTCGGAAATATTGAGTAATTTACGGTTTGAATATTTTCTAGTTGAATGCCCAATTGATCTAATGCTTGAATGATGTTAGTCATGATTGCTGCGTTTTCCCGTTGAGCTTCGCTAAGTTGTTCACTCGTCGTGTTTACTTCCAATTGATTTACAGCTGTGTCTGGCAAGGCTAAAACCTCCCCTTGACCGACGACGGTAATCGATCGGGCACTTTGTCGGACTTGTTGTCGGATATATGGGTAATACACATTATCCCTCCTTGCTTTTTTATCATCATATGCCAGACCAGTTGTAATAATTATTATAGGAACTTCGCTTTGAGCACTTAAGATCAAATTAAAAGGGCGTCACAGAAAGTTGTTTAGACTTTCTGGACACCCCCTCTGTGACTTATAAAATCTTACTAAAAAAAGCCTTTGTTCTCTCGTTCTTCGGATTTGAAAAGATTTCATCAGGCGTCCCTTCCTCTACTAATAACCCTTGGTCCAGGAACAATACCCGATCTCCCATTTCCTTCGCAAACCCCATTTCATGAGTAACAACGACCATCGTCATGCCTTCCATGGCCAACTGTTTCATGACATCCAATACTTCCTTCACCATTTCCGGATCCAATGCAGACGTCGGTTCATCAAATAACATGACTTTCGGCTTCATTGCAAGCGCTCTTGCGATAGCAACCCTTTGCATTTGTCCACCGGATAGTTGTTCAGGGTAAGCATTCGCCTTATCGGACAGACCTACTTTCTCAAGAAGCTGCATTGCCAATGCTTTTGCGTCTTGTTCATTCATTTTCCGAATTTTAATAGGTGAAATTGTAATATTATCAATGACTCGCATATGAGGAAACAGGTTGAATTGCTGGAAGACCATTCCAACTTCCCGCCGAATATCATTAATATTCGTTTTGGAATCATTAATTTTCACGCCATCTATAAACACTTCGCCCGCAGTAATTTCTTCAAGGAGGTTGAGGCATCTTAAAAATGTACTTTTCCCCGATCCACTCGGACCAATTACACAGATGACCTCCTTCTCCTTTATGTCGTAATCAATACCCTTTAGCACATCTAATTTTCCGAACGATTTGTGCAAATTTCTTACTTTTATCATCGCAATCCCCCTCCCGGTTCCGAACGTCGCATTGAAAAAACAGACCTTCTTGAGGACGGGACATAACTATTGCTGAACCTTTTTTCGATATAATTAATAAGCTTCCCACAGATAAATGTCAAAATGAGATAAAGGACGGCGACCGTTAAATATGGCTCCCAAAATCTTGAATATGCACCCGCGACCACTTTCCCAGCATACAGTAGATCGCTCGCAGCAATGACTGTGACGAGCGAAGAATCCTTCAACAATGCAATCAATTCATTGCCGAGCGGTGGAATCATCCGTCTGAATGCTTGCGGAAGGATGATCAATTTCATGGCAGTTTTATGCGGCATCCCGAGAGAACGCGCAGCTTCCATCTGTCCTTTATCGAGCGATTGAATTCCAGCACGGATAATTTCTGCGTTATAGGCGGCACTGTTGAGCATAAGTGCTAGCGATCCCGATACAAAAAATCCTAATGAATGCCCAAACATACTAGGGATCAATGCGGTATGAATCAATAATATTTGCACGAGTAATGGAGTTCCTCGAAAAAAATCTACATACATTTTCGCAGGAATATGGATCCACTTCCGCTTCGATAGTTTGCCCATTCCAACGATCAGCCCTAATATGAATCCTCCTATATATCCTACCGCTGTCAATCCGAGGGTTACCCAAATCCCACGAATAAACAGTTCCCGATAGCTCCATATATTTTCAAACATTTCAATTCGTAAACCTAAAAACTCCATGAACATCACCTCCAAGATGTGTATAGATGTTGCTTATAAAGATCACTCCACATCAAAGCCGGTGATTTCTTTCAACTTTCCATTTTCCTTAATCTTTTCTATTCCTTCATTTAACATATCTAGTACTTCCTGATTCCCTTTCTTCACCATCAACCCATAATATTCTTTTTCAAAACTGTCATCTTCAATTGTCTTCACTTTCACATTAGGGTTATTTGCTTTGTAATCAATGATTACTGCGTTATCACCAACAGAAGCATCCGCATTACCGTTGATCATTTCAGTAATAGCAAGAGGCATTGTCTCTGCGGCTACAATTTTCGAGTTTGTCTTCCCTAATAAATCAGCTACAACAATATGTCCTGTCGTATTGATTTGGACAGAAACACGCTTATCAGCCAAATCTTCGAATGACTCGACATCCGAATCTTCAGGTACAAGAATCAATTGATTCGCTATAAAATAAGGATCGGAGAAATCATATGATTGCTCCCTCTCCGGAGTAATTGTAATTGAAGAAACTGCGAAATCAACTTCCCCATTATCGACCGCCGGGAATAACGGCTCCCAACCATAATTTTTATATTCCACTTCGAAACCTGCAGCTTCCGCGATTGCATTTACGATATCAATATCAATACCAATAATATTCCCCTTTTCATCCATATACTCCATTGGCGCATATGTCGCGTCCGTGCCGACAATCAATTTTCGTTTTCCGCTTGTCTCATCGCCGCCAGATCCGCTCGTTTTTGTAGAACCTGTTCCGCATCCGATTAGAACAATGGATGTGCACACCAATGCGATGCCAACCAAGAAACGTTTTACTGATTTCTCCATTTGGACTCCCCCTTATTTTCTACTAATTTACAGAATTGATTGATACTTTAATTGATTATATACGAAAACGCTTTCATTCACAACTGAATATTTTCAATTAACAGTCAAGGGCGAAACTTCAATTATTCAAAACAAAAAACTGCTCCGTCGACAACGGAGCAGTTTTTATTAAAAGATCGGCAACGTAACAGCTACCATCAGTAAAAATAAAATAGCTATATAATTGACAGAGTAGATGAACATAACATATGCCCATCTGTCATCGTTTTTCGTAAAGAATCCACGAATGGAGACAATCAAGAATCCAATATTCAATATCGTAGCAAGAACGATGAATAGCATTCCGAGTGATCCTAAGTAAAATGGCAACGGAAGCAAACATGCGATGTAGACGAACATTTGGCGCTTTGTCACCTTGAAACCATGAACGACCGGCAACATCGCTACATTGGCCGCCTTGTATTCATCGTACTTCCTCATCGCGATTGCAAATGTATGCGGCATCTGCCAAATGAATAAAATGATAAAAAGCATGATTGGAACGATATGCCATGTTGGTGCAATTGCAGCCCAGCCGATCATCGGGGTTACCGCACCTGAAACACTTCCGATAACCGTATTCAATGTATATTTACGTTTCGTCCACATTGTGTACATGATGACATATGTGAACCAACCGATGAATGCGTAAATCGCTGCCTCCATCGTTGTAAATAACAGCATGATCATCCCTAATGCCGAAAGGGAAATACCGATCCCTAATACAGTCTTTAAAGGAATGTTACCAGTTACAGTCGGACGCTTTTGAGTCCTTTTCATAACCGTATCGATATCTACGTCGTACCAGTTATTCAGGACGAGCGCCCCACCCATCAGGATTGTGCTCCCAATAATCGTCAGCCAAAACAGTTTGCTGTTCGCAAATAAGGAGCCACCAGTAAAATGAAGGGCAAGCCAAAAGCCGACAAACACGGGCAATGCATTGGCAAGCAAAACCGGTCCCTTGAAAAGCGATTTCAAATCCGCTATCAACGTTCCTGAATTTTGATCTATGGTTGTGCTATTTTCAGTAAAAGTTATATCCATATCTTTCGTCATATCTATATACGCTCCTCAGAGGTATTTTGGCAAAGTTTCATCCCTTCCATCATATCATTTCATCCGTGATAATTTAAAGATTTACGGATTTTTCTTTAGAAATCCATTGGTTTCCCTTTAAGTTTGACACAATTTATTCAAAACTGAACTGGAAAATAAAAAATGGCTTCGGATTTACGAAGCCATTACACCTATAAATAACAGAAAAATGAATATGAAAATATACATTAATATAATAAGTGCAAAGATTCCACCCATCACAATCAAGTACGCCTTTGCAAATGTATTTCGCGGATCCTGCTTATCTGCTGCCCAAATAATGAGCATGACGAAGCCGACTATCGGCAAACAGACAAGGATTAATGTTAATATCCAATCTTTCAACGACATCTGTTTCTCAGTCTTCATATTTGTCACTCCCAAGCCATTTCTAATAAAGGTTACATTCTATCCTACCATAGTATATGTGACCAGATTGCAAGTTATATTAGATATAATGGAGAAACAGCTGATACACTTCAACCCGCCGTTTGATTCATTTCCCAGTCTGTTCAATCAAAGGTTCAAAATTAACTCTTGAAACTTTTGATACACGCACTTTCTGCCCTTCTTTCAACTGCACTTGACTTTGAGAGCCTGTCAATTCTCCCCCCAGCAATTCAAATAGTTGAGGGTCTTTTCCTTCTTCCAAAATCTGTACAAAGCCATACCCATAGGGGATGCTAATTGAATAGTTACCCGGCTTAATGTCCAACCCGACATCCCAAATTCCAGCTGTCAGCTCGGTGGAAAGCTCGGTCTTTACGGGTTGAATCGTTACTGTGTTATAGCCGCCGTCAAAAAAGATGGTGAACGTTGAATCGATGTCGGCAGTTAAGCTAGACACTCCAGCTTTGTCCCCTACGATTTCCCGTAAGAGCAAGTTGTCATCTTCGTCATATATATATATATTCCCAGATGGGTGACCCATCAATGCGTATCTTCCTGGCTCGATCGTCAGCTTTGCCCCTTTTTTTGTCGGCATCGGTCCATAAATTCTTTTTGCCTCTTTGTTGCTTCGATCTACGGTCGTGAAAATGGCCGAATGAACTGTTCCGATGATTTCATCTTTTGTCTCTCCGCTAATTTCGTAGTTGTCTGCATATGCGGTTATTCTATCTGATCTCGTTCCTTGTAAGTTGTGGCAACCGGATAAGATCAACGTACAAACGAACAATCCTGCTAATATCCTTTTCATCTTTTCTCAGCCTTTCAACTTGATTGTATTGGTGCTGTTTCTACTTTCCGAATATGCAATAGCTTATTTCTTCCATATAGGATAGCGATGACAAGTATATTCAATACTACAAGCCAACTGTACGCATGCTTGAAATCAAGTTTTTCAATCCCGTATTCCATCGCTGCATCGCCGCTCAGCACTTCGCTAATATCAATGAACTTTATTGGATATAGCCAATTCGTCTCTACTCCTGCAACTAATAGAAGTTGCGGAGAAAACAATATAAATAAGATAATGACAATTGCCGCGTACAAGTTTTTTGTTACAAGATTAAGTAGTAGGAAGGTGAACAAAAGTAATAGGGCAATTAATCCGAACGCCACTAACATGTAAAACAAATAGCGCAGCATAGATACTGCAATATAATTAGCGTCCTGATAAATAAGGATTGGAGTCCTAAAATCTCCCCACCCCGCTTTTCTCGCTACATAATAGCCCCCTATCAATATACTTGCACTAAGGAAGAACATGATTTGGACGAAATGGACGCTTACTTTACTAAATGCTTTTTGCATGGACGTAATTGGAAACCCTTGCATTACGGAAGGATGATGTTGATCATTTACAAGCATGCTGCTTCCTGCAAATAATACGAGCAAGCAAAACATGATTCCGCTAATAATGCTCAATGCAGCCGGTATGTAATTACTAGCTTTAAAAGAATTCTGGATGAGGGGAAGTTCATGCTCTTTGTGATAATGGAAAAGCGCATTTTCTTTTAGTATTTCATCAACTGGAACAATATACTCACGCTGAATTCCTTTGTTGCCTCGTCGATGCAACTCTAGACGCAATTCATTTAACTGAAGTCCTGCATCAAAAAACTTTTGAAAGTTAGGTCCCGCACTAAAAAAACCACGAGAAATTCCCTGTTCTTCATTTCGTAAGTAAAGCCTTTGCATATTAATCAGTGAAGATTGTTCAATCAGATTCTCACGAATTTCTTTTCCTTCTTCTGTTTGCCAAACAGAACCCGGAAATTTATCTAAAATCTTAGGAAAGTTCTCTGCTTCCTCATTCTTCTCTTCCCTTATGTCTATTAAATCCAATTGACTATAATGTGAATAATAAAGCGGGAAAAACAGGACTAGGGCAAGACCTAACAACCAATTTTTCTTATTTAGTACTAATAATCTTAATTCGAATAATAAATACTTCCAGAACATAATTGGATCTTTCCTCCTTCCCATTTTTTAGTTTGCCAAATAAAAATGGCGTTTATTAATGAAAAGTGAAACGATATACAAGACAATTTCAATGATGACGTACGTAATGACTAGGACGAGGATTCCTTTTGTATAAGTAATCGTTTCCGTGTTCAATAGAAAATTCTTTTCCCCATCGATAATTTTTCCAAAATCAAAATATGTTTGTGGAAACAGGCTAATATCCTTACCAAACAATTCTTTTGTATAACGTGATACATAAAGGCGTTCAGAGAACAAGATCAAACTGCTGATGAATAGAACAATCCATTCATTTTTAAAAAGCAAGCTTAAAACAACATTCAACCGTACGAATAGGATGACTAATAGCGGAAGGACAACGAGTGTCTTCCCTAAATAGGCTGCCAAGGAAATGACACTATAGTCTTCGGCTGTAAACGTTTTTTGCTGAATCATGATGGGAATTGACAAATCGAAATGACCGAACCCGAACTGAATCGTCATAATGAGTACACCGACAGTGATCACGCTACAAATGAATACAATTGAATAAAGAAATGCTGACAATGATTTCAAATTCAATTGACGATACCAAGATAATGGCAGGCCTTGGAGGACGGTTTGATGTTTTCTGTCCCTTGATAAAATGTCACTGCTCACATAAATTACGCAAAATATAAGGAAGTAAACCCCATAGTTTTGTAGAAAATTTTGCAATGTTTGCAACCCTGTTTTTTCATACATCAACCCAAATGTGATAGGGTGATCCTTTTTAAGATAATCCTCATATTTCATCATCGTTTGCAGATAAGCATGCTCTCGATCTTTGCTAGGAAATGGCGCGGTCTGGAATAAAAACCGATCTTCCATATACTCGTCCGGATTGCCTTGCAAATAGATTGTCCTTAGTTTGAGCAAGCGCTCATAGTTTCGATCTTCAAAAGACTGCAGCATACCGGAAAACAAATCGTAATTATAGTCATTTGTCGCATAAACAGGTGAACCTACCTGACGATCATAGGAATAGCTATGCCAAGGGTAAACAAGGCCGGTATTACCGATACTCTTCCATAGTTTTTGCTGGTCTTCCAAGTACGCTAAATAAGCTTCCGTTTCCTTTTGATTAAACGCTTCCTTCGTATCCGCAAACGGCCATAATAGTAAACAATAGCTAAATAATAAAACCGTGATGAAAAAAACAAATGGAATCGTACGTCTGCTTTTTGCTGAAATTAAAAATTCATGCTTTAAATAATATCGATTCATCCCAGCTTCCCCTTTAATTTATCGTTATTTTTATTTATTTCAAAATAATATATTATATTTCACTATATACATATTATTGTAATATTTCAATAGCATGTGGCTATTAGAAATCTTATAGCCAGTAAGCAAGTCTGACGTAGTAGATTGCTTAATCTCTTTTAACTGGATTTTATATACGTTCGTATATATGAACAGATTACCGGCTATGTTAGAAATAGTTGAAGCGAAAGGATGAATGGTCGGATATGAAGAAGTGGATTTCTTTCTTTATCTTCTGTTGTTTCATGATATTGAGTGGATGTAGTAACCAAAATCTTGTTCCGAAATCCGAAGCGAGCAATGTTGTCGATACATATGGCATCACTTCATTTTCCGTAACGATTGATACAAATGAAATGCAAGAGGCATTGAATGCAAGCTTTACGGAGAAAAAGGAAAGATCAGAGGCGGAATATACGAATCAGAAAGAAGAGATAACGCTACATGGTAAAAAGGCTTTGAAAAAAATAATGGAAGCGTTCGAAAAAATGGAACCTGACCCAGAAGCCGAGGAAACGGAATTAATAAAAAATGCCGCAGAAGCATTTGGATTTAAAGAGTATAAGATGATTCGGTTGGAAGTAAAATTCAAAGGATATGACAGTAAAGAAATCATGTTCTCCAAATAACGATGGATATCGAATTCCGACCGGATTTCGATATCTTTTTTATATTGCGGCTAGATATCCATAAAAAAGGGTAAAGCATACGTAAGTTACTCAGATTCATTGACGTTTTCAAGGAGGCAATTTATATGGAATGGAAAGGTAGAAGAGGCAGCAGCAATGTGGAAGATCGGAGAGGTATGGGAGGAAAAACGCTCGTTGGCGGAGGTATTGGCGGCATTGTCATGCTCCTCATCGTCATGTTTCTCGGTGGAGATCCGAGTGATATGCTCTCCAATCTGACAGCGTCTCCTGGAAATACAGAATACGTAGAGACAGAACAGGATAAAGAATTAGCTGAATTCGTTTCAGTCGTTTTAGCGGATACTGAAGATGTTTGGACAGAAGTTTTCGAGAAGGAAGGAATGGAATATCGTGAACCGATTCTCGTACTTTATTCGGGAAGTGTCCAATCAGCATGCGGGATGGCTGGCTCAGCGGTCGGTCCGTTTTATTGTCCCGCCGACGAAAAATTATATATCGATTTAGGTTTTTACGATGAATTGCAAACACAGTTCAAGGCACCCGGCGATTTCGCGATGGCATATGTCATTGCGCACGAAGTCGGCCACCACGTTCAAAAACTATTGGGTATTAGCGACGAAATGGCGAGAATACGAAGCCAAGTGAGTGAAGAGGAATATAATAAATACTCTGTACGACTCGAATTGCAAGCTGATTACCTTGCAGGAGTATGGGCGCACCATGCGCAAGGAATGGGTGTCTTGGAAGAAGGCGACTTGGATGAAGCGCTGAACGCAGCTAGTGCAGTCGGTGATGATACGATTCAGAAAAGGGCACGCGGGTATGTCGTACCTGAAAGTTTCACTCACGGCACTTCCAAACAACGTAAGAGTTGGTTTTATAGGGGCTTTGAAGCAGGGAATCTTGAAGAAGGAGATACATTTGGCGCTGGGAATCTTTGATCGTAGAACCGAGAGTGAAATAATGGAGCCCTTGTGCGATTTATTGAGCCCTTATTGAAATAATGGAGCCCTTGTGTGATTTATTGAGCCCTTGTTGAAATAATGGAGCCCTTGTAAAACAAAACAGGTAGAAGGAGAGAATGCTTTTGAAGTGCACTCCCCTTCCACCTGTTTTATATTTTATACAATACTTGATACTTTCTTCGATTGGCTGTCCAACTCGGATGCTGATGAAGCGATGGCTAAAAAATCTTCCATTGCCACTTCAATCCTCTGCTGGCATCGATCCACGTTTTCTTGAGCCAAGGTTGTCCCTTTGGAAATGTTTTTAATTTCCGTCGTAATTGCTTCGACTCCTTCACGTACTTCCACAATTGATTTTTCAACATTCGCGGATAATTTACGTACCTCTTTTGCGACGACGTCAAATCCCCTTCCATGCTCGCCTGCACGCGCCGCTTCAATTGCCGCGTTCAAAGCGAGCAAATTCGTCTGAGCCGCAATTTCTCTAATTGTTTTCACGATATGCTGGATGCTTTCGGCATGCAATTGCAGATTACCCAGCGTATTCGTATTCTCATGAGAAATTGCCGCGATATCTTCGATGATCACTAACAATTCCTTGCTTCGTTCCATTCCAATATCGGCACGTTCGGTTAATCCTTCCGCCATCTGCCTCAACTCTTCAACAACAGAGGTAATGGAATTTTGCCGTTTCGTAATATTCGAAGCAACTTTAGAAATGCTAATGACCTTTCTTCCATCGTGACTGAAAACCGGCATATAGGTCGCTTCCAACCATACTTTTTCGCCGTTTTTATCTTTCATTTCAATTTTCCCATGTTGGCTGATGCCCCGCAGAAGCTCTCGCCAAAACTTGTCATACTCAACACTTTTCACATATTCATCAAAACAAATGTCGTCATGACGAATTCCGATCATTTCATCTTTCGTATATCCCATTGCATTCGCAAAAATGTCATTCACATAAGCAATTTTATGATCCAAATCATATCGGATAATCGCAAGATTCTTCTCAAGAGCTTTCACGACATGATCATCCGTTACTTGTTCAATTACCTGTTTCACCATTTCATTCCCCTCCTACTTCCTTCATACGAACTGACTTTTCACTATTGTCCGGAATATCTGAACCTACTACTATTTAACCATAGTCGGGGATGAAGTGGAATACCTTGGATATTGTTATAATTCCATTTTTTCTCATAGAATGATAAGTAGGTAACTAGGAGGTGAAGTTTTGGAACATTCATTTCAGAAACAAGCTTTGAATGAACTGCAATTCTGGCTTCAAATTTTAGGCGATCATAGCCGCTTTATCCACGACTCGCTAGCTCCCGGCCAAACTAAATTTATCAACACCGCCTCAGCATTCATAGATCTTTTCGATACATTATTGAATCGTTCAAAACAATCAATGAACGAAACTGAATTGGTGTCCTTGGCCGGTCTCGCCAAAACGGAAAGCGAAGCAATACGAGAATTGAAGCTGACGATTATAAAGGAACAATTAGTCGGCAACATTAAAATTTCCCTAACTCCTTCATTCATCAATCATATGGTCAATGAAGTAGATGAAGCGATTCGGGTTCTCTCGTACTTGGAAAAAGGAGAATCCCCTTCCATAGTCCACCCGCTTCACCATGACTTAATATGGCTGCTCGATGCTGCAGGTCATGCCGGTGCAATTGACGCAAATATGGACCGTGTTGAAAAGCAGCTGAAGAAAAAAAGCAGAAAGTTCATGAAAGATTGGGAAGCATTTTATTTGAAGGCTGTAGAAATGACCGGATTTTTGCGTACAAACGTAGCAAGATTTCCTGCCTTGGAAAAATTCCATAACGACGTCCACCTCGAGATGACCATCTTCAAAACATTCTTAGATGAACTCGAAGAAATGGGATTAAAAAAAGAGAATTTAGGAGCGCTCACTCCATTGATGGCCGACCATATGGCGCGCGAGGAGTGTTACTATTTATTGAAACTGGCAGAGACAGCCGGCACTCCTGATCCTAATTGCGATCCGGCAAAGGAACGAGTGCAAGGGTAATAGATTTCTATGAACCTACTACGACTGCATTGCTAATATTCGCTAGTGCCGTTAAAATGCTGGACCCTGTAATATGGCTCGTCTTCGGATTATCCGGAGACGGGTTGTTTTTGATTGTCATCTCAAATTCGCCGAAAGCTCCCTTTGCTGCCACATGATGAATATTTTGTGTGACGGCAGGATCGGCAATGATTCGTACACGAGTTTCTTCAACGCCAATGCCCGCAAGCGACAAGACGATTGCGACATTCGCATTTTTAGGGAATTGTTCAATCGCGTCACGGGCTGGTCCTTCAAACAACATTTGCTCCGCAGTAATCTTTTCCGCGGTTAATGAATGGGCAGGCTTTCTAGTAGTTAGTGTGACAGAATCGAGCCCGCCTGCTAGTTTAGCTGCCTTCAGAACATCCAATCCACCAATTGCCCCCGATGGCAAATAGATGCGGTTCCCACTATTTTGCGCAGCCTGTTTTAGTAGATTGCCAAAGTCGGGATCGGCGAACGCTCCAATGCTGATGATCATCAGATCTTTCTTAGCGATGGCATCAAGTGCATATTTTTTTACAGCTTCAATGTTCGAGCATTCGACTACGATATCGATATCAGTTTGCAAGAAGGAATCCAGGTCAAAGAATGCCTGACATCCGTATGTATCGGCGAACGCAGGAAGCTCAACTCTAGCTTTCTCTCGTTCATCCAGAATAGCGATGATTTTGATGTTGGGTAGAAGTTGCTCTTTGTTTATTTTTTGAAGGAGATAAGTGCCTAGGTTTCCTTTTCCGATTATGCCTATTTTGATTTGGATCAGTCCTTTCGCTTTTATGGTTAGTATACAGTAAAACCCCTTGGCTTTGGCCAAGGGGTTAAGTAAATAATTCTATTATCTTGCAATAGTGATGTTTGCTGGTACTGCTAGTTTATTTCCAGCAGCATCTTTAATTGTAAGCGTATTTAGAGCTTTCAACTCTAAAACTTTTTCTAGATCAGCGTTGGAAAGGTTGTCTTCTAGTGTGAATGTTACAGTTGTAACACCATTCTCATTTGCAGGAGTTGTTACTGCTGTTTTAGATGCAACAGTAGCTCCGCCAATTAGAAGTTCAAAATCACCAGTTCCTGAAGTAGTCGTAACAGCTTCGCTGAATGTTAAAGTCACTTGGTTTGTTCCTACTAGTGTAGCAGACGTTACTGTTGGAGCTACATTTTCTTTAACAGATACAGTATTTGTAAAGAATGGCTCCATTACTTTAGTTGAACCAAGTGCTTTCACGTTTGCAATGTTGATGTTGCGAGTTCCTGTGAAGTTATTTGAATCTTGCTTCAATGTAAGAACTGCAACTTGCTTACCATTTGCAACAGGATTTAACTTAACTGATTCAACGACTGCACCATCAATTTGATAATTAGCAACAGTCGTCGCAGATGCTCCGTCTACCGCTTTGTCAAATGTGACATATACTTTATTGTTATCATCTGCATCTTGGACAACAGATTCTACACCAACGACTGCATCGCTTGCAGGAGTGTTGTCTTTACCACGAGTAAACGTTACTTTAGCTGTGTCAGCAGTTACGCCTGATTCGCTAGCAACATTTGCAAATGTCAAATCAAGTGTGTATGCTGCGCCTTCAACGTCAAACGTAGTACCAAGGAAAGTATCTAGCTCAACGCGAACGACTTTCTTATTTGAAGCGTCTTTGTAGCTAATTGCCGTAGCAGATAGATCATTAGCAGCAACCGGTGTAGTTACATAGTTTTTAACATATGAACCAACTCCGTCTACCGTAGGAGAATTGCCAAGCTCAACATTCTTATCAAATGTAATTTCAAGATATTCTTTACCGTTTGTTTCATCTGCAACAACTGTGCTGGATGCAACTTTTGGAGCGTTAATATCTTTTACAAAGCTAACAACTCTGCTAACCGAATCACCAGCTTCACCGCTAAGATCTACAAAACCGTTGATAACAACAGTTTTCGCTTCGTCAAGAACAGCAGAAGAAGTTACATTATAAACAGTTGGATCGTTCGCATCTTTTTCAACTTTCGATGCTGCTGTACCGCCGATTGTTACAGTCGGAGCTGTTTGTAATTCCTCAGTGAATTTGATTGCGAAAGATTTAGCGCCAGTTTGAGTAACAGATGTTACAGCTGGTTTCACTCCATCTTTGTCACCTTTTTGGAATGTAACAGTTGTAGGATTTGGTGAGATTAAGTTTCCAGCTTGGTCTTGAGTACCAATGAATGTAGCAATCACATCTTGGTTAGCAGCAACGTCTGAACCTAGAGTGAAAGTTACTTCTTTAGCTCCTGCTTTAAAGTTGTTTGTAACACCTTTTGCAGAACTTGCAACCGCTGAACCATTTGCTAGTTTATAGCTAACATCTCCAAGTGATTTAAGAGGTTCAGAGAAAGTTACTTTGAACGTACTAGCAGAAACTCTTTCAGTATTTACAACTGTTGGAGCAGTTTTATCTGCCGCAATTGTAACCATTTCTTCATATTTAACGATTTGTTTACCGTTGTATGATTTCAAACCGTCAATGACGACATCATAACGTTTAGAGAGAACGTTTTTTGCAGTAATAGTCAATGTTTTACCGTCATTCGACAATTCGCCAGTAAGAGCTCCAGGAGCAACTCCGTCAAGAGAAGTTAACTTAACTGCGTTCGCTTTAAACGTTCCGCCTTTACCATCTTCAAACAAAGTTGCTTTGTCAACTGGGAGGTTGAACTTAACTTCAACTTGTGTAGCGTTAATTCCTTCAACGGAAGCAACTTCGAGGTTTGTCGGCTCTGCTACAACTACTGTAAGTACTAAATCCTCAGCGCTGTTTCCTGCTTCGTCAATTGCGCTGTATGTCACTTTGTATGTTCCATAATTTTTTGTATCGATGGCAGTTAGTCTTTCGCCAGCTTCGTTTGTAATAACAGAAGTGACTTCGATTTTTTCGTCAACGTTGTCAGTTGCAGTTACAACTGGAAGTGTGAATTCTGCACCGTATGCAACGTTAAGAGTTTTTTCGCCAGTGTATACTAGTTTTGGTGCTTCAGTGTCAGCTACTTCTTCTACGTTTACGTTAGAAGTTTTGTAGAGGAATGAAGCGAATTGACCGCGTGTTGTTGTGTTTTTAGGGTTGAATTGCGGTGCAACCGGGTTTGTAATATCGAAGTAGTCTAGTACGTCGATGTATGGACGAGCTTCCGCTTTTGCTTTCGCTAGGTCTGTTACATCTTTGTTGAATTCTTTTTCTTTTACGAGAGTTACTAAATCTGTTTTATGGATAGCGTCATATGCTCTTACAAGAACGATCGCCATGTTTTCACGAGTGATGTCAAGTCCTGCACCGAGTGTGCCATCCGCATAACCGTTAAATACGCCATTGTCTTTTACCAACGCAGCATATTTTAGGAGTTCGTCATTTGATTTAGATGTAAGATCTTTGAAACGTGGGTTTGTCTTGTAATCTGCTGGAACTTCATAGTCTAGTGATACTAGCCATTTACCCATCATTTTTACAACATCAGAACGAGTCAATGTTTTATTCGGTTGGAATGTACCGTCGGGATATCCGCTAATAACTCCTGCTTCTACTAGTGCTTTAATAGCTGGTTCGTGCGTATTCCCTTTCACGTCGGAAAACTCTGCTGCACTAGCTACTGGTGCTACTGCTGTTGCTACCAATGCTGCTGAAGCCGCACCGATCATGAAATTACGATATTTTTTTGGTTGGTTGTTACCCATAAATAAATTTCCTCCTCTGAGATGTACTAATAAGTTGAGAGCAATGCATCCCATATACGTATACCCTCGTCAATCATTATTAATCATATTTTATAAAATTGATAGAGGTATTAACTGGTTATAGTTCCAGTCTACCACTCTATTTCATAATTTAAATAGAAAATAACCGTCTGATTTTTTACGCAAGAAAGCTATAATCCCACAGCTTCAAGTATTCCCTATGACATCTCACATATTATTTTTCCTTTTCTTTTTTATTCCCCTTTTTCAAAAACATTTGATAGATCGGTTTTAATGATTTTGGTGTGAGTTCTATATCATTTTCATGTGCATATTTGATGGCATGTCCTAAAGCGATCGTCATTCCGCCAGCTACACTTGCGCCTGCCACCATGCCTGCACCGGGAACTATCTTTACAAGTTGCCTGAAAACCGTCTTTCCAATATTCCCTACAATTGTCGCGATAATTAATTCTTTCGCGTTATCCTTCGAAATCGGTTTTCCATATAAGGTTGAGAGTTTTAACATAAGACTGACTTGTAAGGCAGTCAAAGGAACGAAATCGGAACCTGGAATCGGAACGGCACCAATTGTCGCTGCGGATGCACCTGCCGCGAGGATCCATCTATTAGCGATTGCAGATTTATCGGCCATGTTTGCCGCCATTAATATATCTTTTTTTTTCGTTTCTAATAATGAAAGCACTTCTTTTTGCAGCAAATCGATATTTTCACCTGTCCTTGAAGAAATCGGCGTGACTGGATATTCGTAACCTGTATGATCCTGCACGTATTTTACGAGGCTTGGAATATCTTCGGCTGCGTCAATTTTATTTAATACTAGAATAAGATCTTTATTCACTTTGGCGATTCTCTTCAGTGATTTCAGCTCAGTTTCCGATAAAACTGTTCCTGCTGCATTTAAAAAGAATAAAATCAAATCTGCCTGTTTATAAAATTTCATCGTTTCATTTGAGTGTTCGCTGTAAATATCATCCAGACCTGGAGTATCGACGAAGATGATTTTATCTTTATATGAAAACTTCTTAATCTCCTGTGTTTCTCCGGGCTTTGCCCCAACCTGTGCCACTTCGTTGCCCATGAGGCGATTAATCGTCGATGATTTGCCAGCGTTCACATCACCGATCATGGCGATTAGAATTTCGCTTTCCAATTGTTCGTTAATTTCGGATGACTTCTCTTCGAAAATCTTGTCAAAGTCCTCATCTGACATCCATTGTCGACTCATTTGGATCACCTTCCTCTTTCATTTAGTAATGATCTCTTCCTATTCATACGGATAGTACTGCAATTAGATTCAATTTCTTATTCATACCCTGTCTGAGATAAAATTAAAAAGCAAAAGAAAAAACCTGCATGTTTTCCATACAGGTTTTAGCATAACGCGTATTATGCTTTTTTCATCATTTTCTTAATCAGGCGGATTTGTCCTCTATGATTCAGTTCGTCTTCGAAGACGTGGAACCATTTGAAAAAGTTGTTGGCAGGCAAGTCATACCAAAATGGTTCTTGTTCGAACAGCCAAGCATCCGGTAGAGACTTGAATTTCTCAATTGTTTCTTTTCTTGTTTCTTCTAATTGATGTAAGTAATAATCAATGGCATGTCCTTTTATCGTTTCCCGAGCATGATCTCCCAAATCTAACCCAGGGTTAAGCCTATCGATATCTTCTTCTGTAAAATCCCGGTTTTCGAATGTTGCTATTTGATAAGCTTTTTCTACTGAAACAAAATGAGCTAAAAGCATGCCAATTGAGTTGCCGTCATCTGCATATAAAAAATCCAATTCATCTACCGACAGATCTTTCACTTCATCAATAGTAGTCGCTCTCGTATAGTCCATCATCGAAACTAGCTTGCCGAATTCTGCGCTTAATCCTTCTTTTTTATCAATAATAAACAACGTTTCCTTATTCATTATGTCTTTCCCCCTTATCTAGTAATTCCTTAAACCATTTCGCACATTGGTATGTGTTTTCCCAATCTGGATCCTTGTCCTCTATTCCCCAGCATGCATACAAAGTTGACATGGAGACTGCTGCTCTCAAAAGCTTTTCGCGATCTAATTGCAATAGTTCACTTATAAGATCGACACGCAACTTCAGCAAAGCTTCAGGATCTGGCTTTGTGAAAAGATGATTAATCATGAATGAAACAACATCTAAATACGGACTTCCAGCAACCCCTTTCGGATCAATTGCAAGCCAGCCTCTATCAGTTGAAAATAATATGTTCTCGTGATGCAAGTCCCCATGCAGCAGCTCGCTTTTCATTGAGATTTGCTGTATTTCATGCAAGTAGCCTGCCGCCATCTCGACCCATTCGTTTGGTAATGGACCATCGTTAGCGTCGTAGTTGCTTTTATATTTTGCAAATGCAGTCGCCCAGCTTAAGACTGTTGGAAAATCGCCTTCAACAGGTAACGGTCGACGGATTTGTTTCCAAACATGGCAAAAGTTTTGAATGACACCTTCTTCATCCGTTTCTGTGCATAGCATCGTTCCGGGCTGAAGCTTTTCGAGCAACATAGCTCCTTGTTCCGCATCAGCTTTTACTAGTTTGGCACACCCTTCTCCGTTGTAGAGCTGCAATGTCCGTATTTCGTTTTCAAAATCGAAGCCCGCCAATCCCATCTTCAATATGTATTGGTCATTGTTTTGATCTATTACGTGAATGACGTAGTTATAAGAAAGGTTCGTGACAGGTTCCTGTAGATTCAGTCCCCAGCTGCTTGCAATATTCGTCACCCTAGATTCCAATGTTTGTAGCCAGTCTCGCCCAGCTGTACCGAAGCAGTTTGTGATTTTTTCTTTAAATGAAATAGGTATGTCCATATGAGTTCCCCTTACAATAATTTTGCCATATAGTATTCGTCGACATACTGACCATTCACGAACAATGAATCCTTTTTGACCCCTTCTTTAATAAAACCCGCCTTTTCATAAAGCACTATTGCAGCAGTATTATTTGACATCACGGTCAATTCAACACGATGAAGTTTGTTCTGAATTGACCAATCGTTTAATGACTTGAAAAGAGCCTTGCCAACTCCTTGCCCACGAAAGGCCTCTGAAATACCAATGACTATATATGCAGAATGCTTATTTCGATTAGCAGTCCCAGCTATCACCATCATATAACCAACCAATGACTCGTCTATTTCCGCAACGAGTATCGTCGATGCATCGGCCCCAAGCGACTCGATACGCTTCTTAAGTTGTTCTGCGGATAACTTCCTTTCACCTGCTTCGTAGAGCATCGTTTGCGATGTTCTCTCCACTTCTCCTATAAGTTGAGATAATTGATTTGCATCATTGATTTGAACTTGTCTAATTATCATTTGAAATACACACCTACACTTTGCTCAATAATAGGTTCAAAATCGCCTTATACACTTCCGGCTGCTTACTATGGATCAAGTCTCCAGCAAACGGCATAGTCGCTACATGTATATTTCATCCACCAATTGTTTCAATTTTGTCCCAGTAATATGCAATCTCCTTAAACTCCTCTCCTCCTATATCAATCCATGTTGTGTCTATAGGAATCCCACCAAGTGATTCGTAAAATGCTTTAGATGGATTGTTTTCTAGAACCCAAACAAGCATGGAGTTAAAGCCTTGCTCTTTCAAGTTTCCCGCAATTTTACGCGTCAATTTTTTACCTATTCCCAAACCTTGTACGTCTTTCAAAAGATAAATTGCGTAAAGTTCTCCATCCGCTTCATATTTACCTGTCCGTTCCTTGCCCCCTGTTGCGAAACCGACAATCTTGCCATTTTCATCTTCAGCAACATATAGCGCATTATGCCTAATGCCTCTGCTCCAATTCTCTGCACGCTGTTCGTACGACAATTGCTGAAGATAACTGTTTGGAACAATATCCTTATAAGTTGTCCTCCAACTGTCCACGTGAACACGGGCAATGCCTTCCGCATCGTCTAGTACGGCTTCTCTTATTTTCATCTTCATCACCTCTTACACTATTATTCTCAGTTTACAGTAAATAGTGAAATAATAGAATTGATTTCAGAAAAGAAATGGAAAGTCAGCTTTTTTCTTGCCCGTTGAACAATTATTGTTCATTTCCTGAGAGATATCGATCATTTCCCATAAGTTATCGATCAATCCAGCAAACTTATCGATCATTTCCCAAATTTTATCGTTCATTTCCCAGGTTTTATTGTCATTTCGTGACCTTCGACCTAACAAAATCTCACAAAAAAAGCGCCACATTGCCAAATCAATGCGGCGGCAGTATTATGCAAATCTTCTATGAACCTTTTTTCCATCATATGAAAACACGACTTGTTTATTATCCACATATGTCTCTAAATGCACGATGCGTCCCCATAACTGATGAATATAAGGGAGGACGTTTTCCAAATACGGCACATCCAACTCCGTCTCTTCAAATTTATGCACTAAGTAAAGCTCACCATTTCGGATGTAATCTCCGTCATGGACAACAATATAAGGGAATCCCCCATTCACACGCTGCGCGATGAGACGGTCTTGTACACTACGATATTCCTTATCCGAAATTTTATAATGGCTTCCTTTTTTCTCGAATATATATAAATCCTCTTTTTGAACGAGCTCCTTCGTCAAATAATTTCGGATGAAGGAAATGTCGGAGTCCATCTCTCTTACTTCAAACATCTTCTCTCTACCGGACCTAGGCATGATTCCGGACTCGAGCATCTCTGCTGTCGGGTCGTCATATCGTCGCTCAATGTCCTCAAATATCTTCAACCCTAAATAGTATGGATTGATGGACGTTCTGGAAGGTTGGATTACGTTTGCGTTTAACTTCGCAAACTCGATCGTTTCATCCGTTGTCAAATCCATTTCCCTTAAAATTCGCTGATGCCAATACGTTGCCCATCCTTCATTCATAATCTTCGTTTCCATCTGCGGCCAAAAATATAGCATTTCCTCACGAATCATCGTTAAAATATCTCTTTGCCATTCTTCCAGTTCACGACTATTCTCCAATATGAAAAGCAATAAATCCTTTTCTGGAGTCGGAGGCGCCTTTTTTCGTTTCACTTCTGTCGGAGGCTTCAATTTCTTATGATCCATTTCCCATAAGTCATCGTATGCTGTCTTCCGGATAACCGGAGCGTTATCTTCCTGCTCCACTTCTTCAACTCCGTGACGCCACCTCACTAAGGAAGGATCGATATGTTCTTGGATGGCAAGCACCGCATCCAGAAAACGTTCAACTTCATCGTTTCCATAAATCATCTCATAATCAGCAATCCGTTCAGCGGTTGCTGTCATGCTTTCGACCATGTCCCGCCTCGTATTTGCGAAGCGGGCGTTATTTTTAAAGAAGTCACAGTGGGCAAGAACATGTGCGATGATCAGCTTGTTTTGAATCAACGTATTGCTTTCTAGCAAAAACGCATAACAAGGATTGGAATTAATAACGAGCTCATATATTTGGCTCAGTCCTAAATCATATTGGAGCTTCATTTTATGAAACTGTTTTCCGAAGCTCCAATGCGAAAATCGTGTGGGCATTCCGTACGCGCCGAATGTATAAATGATATCTGCTGGACAGATTTCATATCGCATCGGATAGAAATCCAATCCAAACCCTTTGGCAATTTCCGTAATTTCTTCTACAGCATATTGAAGGGCCTTGTGCTGCGTCATACGGATCCCTCCAAGCTTTTATGGAAAAACTTTTTCAATGCGTAATAGACATCTTTGTTTTCTTTTAGCACATAATGACGGAATTTCGGATTTTCGATTTTTTGATACGTATTCATAAGAGTGGAATATCGGCTATGCGCATTTACTTCACCGTAGCCGAACATATTTGAAACTTCCATAAGCTCTTCTACTAAAGACATGCATTTCCCATTATCAGACGACATATTTTCCCCATCTGAGAAATGGAACGGATAAATATTATAACGGGATGGACTGTATTTTTTTGTAATGAGTTCAAGCGCTTTTTCATAAGCGGTTGAGCAAATTGTACCCCCGCTTTCACCCTTTGAGAAAAAGTCGGTTTCCGATACAACTTTTGCAATCGTATGATGAGCTATGAATTCAATATCTACTTTTTCATATTTCGTCCGCAAAAACTTCGTCATCCAAAAATAAAAACTTCTTGCCATATATTTCTCAAAAGTGCCCATTGAAGCGCTCGTATCCATCATCATGAGCACGACAGCTTTCGATTGCGGCTTGACGACTTCATCCCACGTTTTAAAACGCAAATCATCATTATAGATCGGCATGATTTCGGCGTTTCCTTCCATTGCATTTCTCTTGAACGCAGCAATGATCGTCCGCTTTTTATCAATATTTCCAATGAGCCCTTTTTTCCGAATGTCATTAAACTGAATATCCTCTTCAATAATTTCTGCTTGTTCCCTTTTTTCAAGATCCGGTAATTCCAGCTCTTTGAATAAAGTATCCTCTATTTCTGCAATCGATACTTCCGCTTCATAATAATCCTGACCCGGCTTATCGCCCGCCTGCTTCCCTTTTCCAGCGCTTTGACTGCCGTCGCTCGCAACGATATCTCCTACTTGACTATCTCCGCCGCCTTGGCCGACATGCTTCGATTTATTGTGGTTGTATCGAATTTTATATTCATCCAATGATCGTATTGGTATTTTTATGACGTCCTTGCCATCTGACATAACAATACTTTCTTCACTGATCAATTCAGGCAAATTATTGTGGATCGCTTTTTTCACTTTATCCAAATGTCGTTTCTGATCCTGATATCCTTTTCGGTGAAGCGACCAGTTTTCCTGGGAGACGACAAAAGATTCGCTCTGCTCTTCATGCATTTCTATTCACCTACTCCAGTCCACTCATTTTTTTATTATATGCAACGACTGGCGGGTATTGATATGGGTGGATTCGATTACCTGTTCAACAAACTGCCGACGTACCGTAACAACTCATTTGCCGAAATAGAATTATAGCCATATTCATCTATGAGCCTTGCGACAACTTCATTGACTTTTTTCAGATGCGTTTCGTCAGGCGTCGTCGATGAAGTAGTAATTTTAACTACATCCTTTAAGTCGGCGAATAGCTTCTTCTGAATTGCCTCACGCAGCCGCTCATGGGATTTGTAATCGAATCGTTTGCCCTTCCTTGCATATGCAGAAATTCGAATAAGAATTTCTTCGCGGAAAGCTCTTTTCGCATTTTCCGAAATACCGATTTGCTCTTCAATGGAGCGCATAAGCTTTTCGTCCGGATTCATCTCTTCACCAGTGAGAGGGTCTTTCAACTTATGCTTATTGCAAAAGGCTTCAACATTATCTAAATAATTGTCCATTAATGTCCTGGCAGATTCTTCATACGAATAGACAAACGCCTTTTGCACTTCTTTCTTCGCAATTTCATCAAATTCCTTACGTGCAATCGAAATATAGTTCAAATACTCTTCTTTATCTTCCTTAGAAATGGATGCATGCTGATCAAGACCTTCCTTCAATGATCGCAGCACATCGAGTGCATTGATTGCATCAACTTCTTTACGGATGATAGCTGAAGAGATCCGATTGATGACGTATCGTGGATCAATGCCGTCCATACCTTCGTTTGGAAATTCCTTTTTCAACTCTTCCAAATCGGCTGAATTGAAGCCTTCCACATTTTCACCATCATATAACCGCATCTTTTTCACAATATCGATTCCTTGCTTTTTCGATATTTTTAAACGTGTCAATACGGAGAAGATAGCTGCAACTCTAAGAGCATGAGGAGCTATATGAATATGGGCCATATCGCTTTCCCGTATCATTTTTTCATATATTTTTTCTTCTTGGCTCACTTTCAAGTTATAAGGGATCGGCATGACTATGATCCTTGAATGTAGGGCCTCATTCTTTTTATTGGAAATGAATGCACGATATTCTGTTTCATTCGTATGTGCAACGATCAATTCATCCGCACTAATTAAGGCAAATCTTCCTGCTTTGAAATTCCCTTCTTGCGTCAACGATAAAAGATGCCATAAGAACTTTTCATCGAGCTTCAGCATTTCCTGGAATTCCATCATTCCTCGGTTCGCCTTGTTCAGCTCGCCGTCGAATCGATAAGCGCGTGGATCAGATTCAGAGCCATATTCGGCAATTGTCGAAAAGTCGATGCTTCCGGTCAGATCCGCAATATCTTGGGATTTCGGATCTGATGGTGTAAATGTTCCAATGCCGACCCGTTTGTCTTCTGAAAAGAAAATCCTTTCAATGAGCACATCCTCAATCCGTCCATCATACTCTTTTTCAAGACGCATTGTATTTAATGGGGATAAGCTTCCTTCAATTCGAATGCCGAATTCTTTGTAGAAATCATCTCGTAAATAATCCGGGATTAAATGCAATGGATCTTCATGCATCGGGCATCCTTTAATCGCATAAACCGCACCTTCATCCGTCTTTGAATATTGTTCTAATCCACGCTTCAACAATGTGACAATTGTCGATTTCCCTCCGCTGACGGGACCCATAAGCAATAATATCCGTTTTCGTACGTCGAGTCGTTTCGCTGCTGGATGAAAGTATTCATTGACAAGCCGCTCGATTGTATCTTCGAGTCCATAAATTTCATTTTCAAAAAAGCGGAATTTTGTATAGCCATTTTCTTTCGTCTCTCCGTGGCTTTTGATCATCTCATATACTCTCGAATGTGCCGTCTGCGCTACTTCTTGACGTTCTTTTAAGATGTCTAAGTATTCGGCGAAGGTACCTTCCCACTTCAACTTGCTTTCTTCTTCACGCAAATGTTCCAACTTGCGCAAAATATCCATTCGTTTCCCTCCATTCAGGGCCTGGTTTCAATCATTGTATGCAAGGAGGCTCTGTAAAATGAGGCTTATAAAAACACAAGCTGTGGTCATTAAAAAGAAAAACCAGCAGAGGAACAAAAAAAGTTCCTCTGCCAGTTTCTTTTAACGAGTAAATGACAACCACAGATCAGTTTTCTGGATATGTTTTTTTAAGAAATATGACTGATTGTTCGATGAGCTCTTGTAGAACTTCGATGTCGACATCGTCCACTTTATTAATGTACACGCACGCTTTTCCTGATGTATGCTTTCCGAATTTGGAAAGGAGTTCTTCACGCTCGGTATCACCCGGAGCGAAATAGAGGCTGATTTTCGCTTTGCGGGGTGAAAAACCGACTAACGGAGCATCCCCCTCGTGACCCGTCTTATAAACATAATGATAAGAGCCGAAACCTATGATGCTCGGTCCCCACATTTTTGCTTCATAACCGGTCGTTTCTGTGAAAATGTCCAGTAACCGATAAGCATCCTCTCTTTTTTTAGGGTTTTCGACGGCTTCGATGAATTCAATAACATTGGCGTCTGTTTCCTTCGTTTTTTGTTCGTACATTTTTCATCCCCCTTCCATGAATCTGAATGATGCAATTACTTGATATTACGGTGAAGTTATACTAACGTTAAAAGCACGATAACTCCTTTATTTACCTACTACTATAGAGGTTGTTATAACGTAGTGCAAAGCGGAAATAATTTATCTTGACTCGGAAGTTTTTTACTCTATAATTAAAATGATTTTCTATACAAACGCGGAGGGTGGCAGTTGCTGCCTGAAGTCTAGACGATAACGAAAAAGGAGGGATATTCAGGTTGGAAAATAAGCTGAAGTTATACGGCTTTAACAACCTCACCAAAACACTTAGCTTTAACATCTATGATGTGAGCTATGCAAAAAGTGAGCGGGAGCAAAAAGACTATATTGCCTATATCGATGAGCAGTACAATTCTGAACGATTGACAAACATTCTTTACCATGTAACTGAAATCATCGGAGCCCATGTGTTGAACGTGAGCAAGCAGGATTATGATCCGCAAGGTGCAAGTGTCACTATCCTTATAACGGAAGAGACGCTGCCAGTCGCGTTGATCGATGAATCTTGCAATCGGGGGGCAATCGACATTTTGAAAACCCGGGATTCGGTTGTAGGTCATTTGGACAAAAGCCATGTAACCGTCCATACGTATCCTGAATATCACCCGGATAATTCGATCGCCACATTCCGTGTCGATATTGAAGTATCTACATGTGGTGAGATTTCCCCTTTGAACGCTTTAGATTATCTTATTGGCAGCTTCGATTCGGATATTATTACGACTGATTACCGTGTACGCGGGTTTACTCGGGATGATAGAGGGAAGAAGTTATTTATGGACCATAAGATGACGTCGATCCAGGATTATATTGATGAAGAGACGTTGCAAAAGTATGATGCCATCGATGTCAATGTATATCAATCCAATATCTTTCATACAAAACTGCTGATTAAAGACATCAATTTACAAAATTACCTTTTCAATACGGATGTATATGAAATTCCTCCGAAAGAAAGGTTATACATTACAAACAATTTACGTAAAGAGATGATTGAAATTTTTAGCGGTTCCAATATATACGAAGAGTGAGAGGACGGTGTTGAACATTCTTTCACAGCAGAAAGCCCCGATTATGGAGGCTCTAAACAAATATAAGAAGATGCGGGTCGTTCCTTTTGATGTCCCCGGCCATAAACGTGGCAGAGGAAACGAGGAACTGACCGCTTTTTTAGGTGAGAATTGCATGACGGTGGACGTCAATTCAATGAAACCGTTAGATAATCTGATCCACCCTGTTTCTGTCATACGGGAAGCCGAGGAACTTGCGGCTGAAGCTTTTGGGGCAAAGCATGCCTTTTTCATGGTGAATGGGACAACTTCAGCTGTTCAAGCGATGGTGATGACAGCTTGTAAAGCTGGCGAAAAAATCATCATGCCCCGCAATGTGCATCGGAGTGCCATCAATGCTCTTATTCTAAGCGGAGCTATCCCTGTCTATGTCAATCCAGGCGTAAACAACGAACTCGGAATTCCATTAGGCATGTCCGTGGAGGAAGTTAAGAGAACAATCCTTGAGCATCCCGATGCGAAGGCGATTTTGATCAACAACCCTACTTATTACGGTATCTGCTCCAATATGCAAGCAATTACAGATCTTGCCCATCGCCACGGTATGCTTGTCCTTGTCGACGAAGCACATGGAACGCACTTTTATTTCAGTGACGATTTACCTGCTTCTGCAATGTCTGTTGGTGCTGATATGGCTTCTGTCAGCATGCATAAATCTGGTGGTTCATTGACACAAAGCTCATTGCTTTTAATAAATAACGATGTTAGTGAAGGATATACGAGACAGATCATTAATTTAACACAAACGACAAGCGGATCGTATTTACTCCTCTCCTCCTTAGACATCTCACGGAAAAACCTCGCCTTAAATGGTAAGGAAATCTTCCGGAAGGTCAGGGAGATGGCACAGTATACCCGAAATGAGATTAACAAGATCGGCGGCTACTATGCTTTCTCGGAGGAATTGAAAAATGGCGATACCATTTTCGATTTCGATACGACCAAGCTTTCCGTTCATACTCTTGAGATAGGATTGGCTGGAGTCGAGGTGTATGACATTCTTCGTGACGAATATGACATCCAAATCGAGTTCGGAGACATCGGCAACATTCTGGCGTACATATCAGTCGGAGACCGCCGTTTAGATCTCGAACGGCTCGTCTCGGCGCTGGCTGAGATTAAAAGGCGCTATAGTCAAGATAAAAGTGGATTGTTTGATCATGAATATATTAATCCACAAGTCGTTTATACACCTCAAAAAGCGTTCTATGCACCGAAGGAAACTCTTCCGATTAATGAAAGCGCCGGCCGTATTGCAAGCGAATTTGTCATGGCATATCCACCAGGCATACCAATTTTGGCGCCTGGCGAAATGATCACTACGGAAATTTTGCAGTACATCCAGTATTGCAAAGATAAAGGAAGCTTCATGACAGGTACGGAAGATAGTAAAATCGAGCATATTAATGTTTTGAAGGAGTCTGAGCAATGAACTTATGGTTTAAGGAAAATCATTCGCAGAACGTCCAATTTTCAATGAGAGTCAATGAGCATCTATATACAGGGAAAAGTGAATATCAGAAAATCGATATTCTCGAAACAGCAGAGTTCGGTCGTGTTCTCACGTTAGACGGATATGTCATGGTCACCGAAAAGGATGAATTCATTTATCACGACATGATCACACACGTACCAATGGCGACGAATCCTAATATTAAAAAAGTGCTTGTCATCGGTGCCGGTGATGGTGGTACAATCCGTGAGCTGACAAAATATGATTCGATTGAGCATATTGATATGGTTGAAATCGATGAAATGGTCGTTGACGTATGTCGGGAATACCTTCCGCAAACAGCAAGTAAACTCGATGACCCACGCGTACATCTTCATTTCGAGGACGGACTGAAATTTGTCCGTTCCCGCAATGATGAATACGATCTGATCATCGTCGACTCGACGGATCCATTCGGGCCGGGAGAAGGCCTATTTACTAGGGAGTTTTACGGCAATTGCTATAAGGCGTTAAATGAGGATGGCATTCTTGTCAATCAACATGAAAGCCCTTTTTATGAGGAAGACGCACTTGGGATGCAGCGTGCGCATAAACGGATTATCGGATTCTTCCCGGTGTGCAAAGTATACCAATTGCACATTCCAACCTACCCCTCAGGCCATTGGTTGTTCGGTTTCGCATCGAAAAAATATGATCCAATTAAAGATTTGGACGCAGATGCTTGGAATCAGCTCGGGTTGCAAACGAAGTATTATAACACCGACATCCACGTCGGTTCATTCGCATTACCGAACTACGTAAAGGAGCAATTGGAAGATGTTGAATAAAAATATCGAAACATTCATCGGATGTGACAATGAATATGACGAATCAGGCATCGTCGTTTTCGGCGCTCCTTTCGACTCGACGACGTCATTTCGTCCAGGCACAAGATTCGCAAGCAAAGTGATGCGCGGAGAATCATTCGGAATCGAGACGTATAGTCCATATCAAGATAAAGATTTAGAAGACTTCCCCGTTTATGACGGAGGAGACCTCGAGCTGAGCTTCGGGAACACTGAAAGAGCTCTGGGACAAATCGAGGAGTATACTAGCAAAATCGTGAAGGACGGCAAAATCCCTTGCATGATCGGCGGAGAGCATTTAGTGACACTTGGATCAGTCCGAGCTGTTGCTGCTCAATATCCCGATTTGCATATTATTCAATTCGATGCGCACGCAGATTTGCGTGACCATTACCTCGATGAGAAGCTATCGCACGCGACTGTCATTCATCGTGTATGGGATATCCTAGGAGACGATCGGATTTTCCAATTCGGCATCCGTTCTGGAGATCGTAGCGAGTTCCACTGGGGTAAAGACCGTGTATTCACGAATAAATTTAATTTTAATGGACTAGAAGAAGTCGTTGAAAGATTACAAGGGAAACCGGTTTATTTGACGATTGATCTAGATGTATTAGATCCATCCGTCTTCCCTGGCACGGGAACACCTGAAGCTGGCGGCGTCAGTTTCATGGAATTATTGCAAGCGATTTTGACAGTGAGCGGCCTCAATATAGTTGGCTGCGATGTTAATGAACTGTCTCCGATCTACGATCAAAGCGGAGTTTCAACAGCAGTCGCTTGTAAAGTGCTTCGTGAACTTTTATTAGCTATTCATGAATAAAAGCGGAGGGCGCTTGCTCAGCTGCGACAGGCATAAGGCGAAGATACGGAGTGGTGGTCTTTACCACGAAGTAGCTTTGACTTATGACCCGAGCGAAGCGAACAGCGAAGGGTTCGATTCGCCGTATTTCTGCGACTTTTGCAGAAATTAAGGCAGCTTCCTAGCGCCCGGAGCTAGATACAAAAATATTATTGGGTGGTGTTTTGATTGGGTAAAGCGTTAATCATTGGAGCAGGTGGAGTAGCAAGTGTTGTTGTCCATAAATGTGTACAAGTACCTGATGTGTTTGAAGAAATTTGCATCGCAAGCCGGACAAAATCGAAGTGTGATGCATTGAAAGAAAAGCTTGACGGCGGTCGCACGAAAATCCAAACAGCGCAAGTCGATGCAGATAATGTCGATGAGCTAGTTGAACTGATCAATAGCTTCAAGCCGGACATCGTCATTAACGTCGCATTGCCGTACCAAGACTTGACGATCATGGACGCATGCCTTGCTACAGGCGTACACTATTTGGATACAGCAAACTACGAGCCTCTCGATACGGCGAAATTCGAATATAAATGGCAATGGGCATATCGTGAAAAATTCGAAGAAGCCGGTTTGACTGCAATTCTTGGCTGCGGCTTCGACCCAGGCGTAACGGGCGTCTTCTCTGCCTATGCACAAAAACATTATTTCGACGAAATCCATACGATCGATATTGTGGATGCAAATGCTGGTGACCATGGCTATCCATTCGCAACGAACTTCAACCCGGAAATCAACATCCGTGAAATCACGGCTAACGGCCGTTATTGGGAAAACGGTGAGTTCATCGAAACTCCTCCACTTTCCGAAAAACGCGTATATGACTTGCCTGAAATCGGACCAAAAGACGTCTACCTACTCTACCACGAAGAGTTGGAGTCCCTTGCACAAAACATTAAAGGTATCAAGAAAATCCGTTTCTGGATGACGTTCTCGGAAAAATATTTAACGCATTTGAAAGTGCTAGAAAACGTCGGTATGACTTCGATCGAGCCGATCAATTTCGAAGGACAAGAAATCGTTCCATTGCAATTCCTGAAAGCTGTTCTTCCTGACCCTGCTTCTCTAGGGCCTCGTACAAAAGGAAAAACAAATATCGGTTGTATTTTCCAAGGCGTGAAAGATGGCGAAGAAAAGACATATTACGTCTATAACGTATCCGATCACCAAGAGTGCTACCGCGAAGTCGGTTCGCAAGCAATCTCCTACACGACAGGAGTGCCAGCGATGATCGGCGCGATGCTCTTACTAAAAGATGAGTGGAAAAAACCTGGCGTGTATAACGTCGAAGAGTTCAATCCGGATCCATTCATGGAAGCATTGAACGAATACGGTCTGCCTTGGCAGGAAGATTTCAACCCAGAGCTGATCGATTGATAGGAGGCACGCAACAAATGAAATTGAATTTCGATCCACATGCAGTCCCCTCCCCTTCTTATGTAGTTGACGAAGGGCTGTTGATCAAAAACTTAGAATTGCTGAAATCGGTTATAGACCGGACAGGCTGTAAAATTCTTTTAGCCCAAAAAGGTTTTTCAATGTTCTCTGTCTATCCGCTCATCGGACAATATTTGAATGGGGTAACATCAAGCGGTCTATTGGAAGCGAAATTAGGATATGAAGAGATGGGGAAAGAAGTGCATACGTACTCTCCTGCTTATTCAGAAGCAGACTTTGAAGAAATCCTCTCTTATTCCGATCATCTTGTTTTCAACACGTTCGATCAATGGAGACGTTTTAGGGATAGAGTGAAAAACTACCCGAAACATATTGAATGCGGTATTCGGATCAATCCTGAGTACTCTGAGATTGAAGTCGATATGTATAACCCGTGCTTTACTTTTTCACGATTCGGCGTAACACTTGAGAACTTCGAACCGGACGAATTGGAAGGCATCAGCGGCTTACATTTCCATACAATGTGCGAACAGAACTCCGACACGCTTGCTAGGACAATTAAAGTTGTCGATGAAAAGTTCGGCAAGTATTTGAAAGATATGAAGTGGATCAATTTTGGCGGCGGACATCATATTACACGGCCCGATTATGATATCGAAACACTAATCGAGTCCATTATGTTCATGAAGGAAAAGTATGGTTTGGAAGTGTATTTGGAGCCAGGTGAAGCGATTGCGCTGAACACAGGATTCCTCGTATCAACTGTGCTTGATACGATGCATAACGGCATGCCGATTGCCGTTTTAGACACCTCAGCTTCTTGCCATATGCCTGACGTTTTGGAAATGCCGTACCGTCCTGAAATCGTCGGTGCAGGGTTGCCTAACGAGAAAGCAATAACGTATCGATTTGGTGGGCCGACATGCCTAGCGGGTGATGTCATCGGCGATTACTCATTCGATAAGCCACTAACGGCTGGCGATAAGCTAGTCTTCTGTGATATGGCTCATTATTCGATGGTGAAAAACAATACGTTCAACGGAATGGAATTGCCTGCAATCGTGTTGAATACTGTAGCGGACGGTCCGAAAGTAATTAAGGAATTCGGCTATGAGGACTTTAAAGAGCGATTGTCATAAGAATAAAGAGCTGCCTACTCTATAAGAATGAGTAGGCGGCTCTTTTAACTTTTATCGTTCTAAGGAAGCACTATCTTGTCCCTCTTACTCATACAACTAGTATCATAGGTACCATGCAAAAAAATTCTGATGATACTAGTTGCTTTACCTTTAAGGTGCACCGGTGAGTTTGCTAATATCAGTAGAACCAAAGATGACTAACAGCAATAAAACAATTAGAATGACTACGTTAATGAATGAACTTCCCGAAAAACCTGTCGTGTTGTCCGCCGTGTTGCCCGTCGAGTTTTCTGTCGTGTTTCCTATCGTGCTATTGCTCAAGTAACGACGTACCATCCTTATCTCCCCTGTCCTTTATTCATACGACTTTGAATCCCTTCAAAAATTTCATCGATTGTAATATCCCCATTTTCATTTAAGAAATCAGCCATTTTATTACCATTCTTCGACTCTTCCTGGAATGCTCCGAGTAAATTCACCGTAATTGTCGGACTATTACGGTAAAGTATGACAGAATCTACTTTTAGCTTGCCCAAAACTAGAAGTGATGCTGCAATGATCTCCAAATCTTTCCCTTTTAACAGGTCGTTTAGAGTATACGATGAATTGATCTTGTCATTATTATTCTTTCTATACAATTCAACCACTTCCTTTTGAGGGTGCGTGACTTGGTCGTCATACTCCATTGTATGAGCTGCTAGTTAGAGAAGTGTGTACAATTATTGGTTGCCTTGTTTATCATCATATAAAAAGCCCGAAACACCGCTTATTGCAAGCAGGTTTCGGGTTTTTTCACTATCATTGCAGATTATTCAGCACTTCAAGTATATCTTCTGATACATATGTTTTATTGCCGCCAATCAGCTCGGGTGCAACCGAGAATTGTTGTAGGCTCTTATTGTAACCGTACATTTTCTCTCCACGAGTAATTGTAAAAGATACATTTCCTTTTGTTAGTAGCGCTCCATTCGTTTTCGGCTGCGATAGAACGAAATAGCCGAGCTCTTCCGCAACTTTGCGTAATGGAATCATTTTCACGCCATCCTTCATGTAATGGTCGTTTTCGATTATTTCTAAAACAGATGCCGGCATTTCAGATGTTTCTGGAGTTTCCTCCACTTCTTCACCTGTTCCTTCTTCAGTCAATGGATCAAGGGCAATGATTTTAGTCGGAGGCGTTTGTGGCGGTAAACTTTTCGTTGTGATCGAGTAAAATACGACTAATTCTTTGTCTTTTAGATCAGCCATTCCAATCTTTTCGCCTTGCTGATTCAAAAGCGTCGTTTCTTCTCCAATATTCAGCTTCAATTCCTTGTCCAAGCTGAGGAAGTCATCATCGAATTTACCGACTTTAACGCTGCCCGGTTTTTGTTCATCCATTACGAAGAAAAGTTCCGGTGTAATTTGTGCTGGATAAATCAAGATCATCGGCTTGTTTTTATCGTAGTATGCTTCTACTTTCAAGTTCTTTTTCAAGTCGGCCGGTTGAATTTCTTCTGTAGTAGCGCTATTGAATAGAAGCGTCTTGTCTTGGATTCGAAAAATCGTGATAAGCCCTTCTTCATTTTCGACAGTTACCATTACATCATTATCTGTGTTTTCGATGTTGGTAATAACTCCAGTCGCTCTCACGAAATCCGTAGAATCTTTCACTTCTTCACTTTCCATCTGAATCACTTCCTCATTCGCCTGGACTGCAAAAGGTGCCCATGCGCTTCCTGCCAATAATGCGGTTAATGCCACTGCTCCAATTTTTTTCATGTTCTCTCTCTCCTCAATTCGAGTATTCAATGAATCAGACGGACAACATTGGTAAAAGTTACATTAATTTTTGCAGGGTCACTTTTTCATTTCTCCCGGCCTTCATTCCACATATAAAGAAAAACAGTGAACCAATAAGTAGAATGAGCATCGGAATATTCCAAGAAGAGGTTACGTCGTGAAGAAGTCCAAATAGCACCGGACCCGTGGCTGCTAGCAAGTAGCCCGATGATTGTGCCATGCCCGATAACTCTGCGGCTTCTATATGCGTTTCTGTCCGCAATGTGAAAAACATCATCGCCAACCCGAACGATGCCCCGCCTGCAATACCAATACAAATCATCCATAAAGGAACTAACGAAAGTTCTCCGACGTAAACACCGCCGTATCCAATCAAGTATAATACCGAAGTGCCGATGACGAGCATCCGCTGATCTTTCATTCTTCCTGCTACTATTGGAATGATGAATGTCATCGGCAATTGTGCGACTTGTAAAAGGGAAAGCATCCATCCTGCTTTCTCGACTGTTATTCCATTAGAAACGAGTATTTCGGGCAGCCATGCCGATGTACAATAAAACAACAGCGACTGGACACCCATGAAAAACGTAACTGCCCAAGCAAGCGGAGAACGCCATAAGAAAGGAGGCTTCTCCGCTGACGTTTTTTCAATTCTTGGTTGCACGAGTAGTTTGTTTTTCAGCTGCGGCAACCATAGTATGACTGCCAACATTGACAAGGCAGCCCAAACACCTAATGCGCCTTGCCAACCAAAATTAGTTTTTATGACAATTGGTGCGCTAATTCCCGAGGCGGTCGTCGCTGAAATATTCATAGCGACCGAATAGATCCCTGTCATTAAACCAATATGTAATGGAAAACTTAATTTTAATAAAGCGGGTAATAAAACATTGCCGAACGCGATTGCGACACCGATCAGGAAGGTCCCGACTACTAAAAAAAGAATTGAACCTGCCGAGCGGATTACAATCCCAACTGTCAGCAGACAAAGAGCGGTGAAAAGAGTCAACTCCATGCCAAATCGTTTTGATAGTTTCGGTACAAACGGAGATATAAAAGCGAACGCCAACAGCGGGATTGTCGTCAAGAAGCCCGCCAGCACATTTGAAATTCCTAAACTTTCACGTATTGGGCCGATAATCGGTCCAACGGAAGTCAAAGGTGAGCGTAAGGTTGATGCAATAAAAATAATGCCGATAATTAATAACCATGTTTTTTTCTGAAAGCTAAGCTTCTTTGAGTATCTATGATTTGCCTCTAACTTCAACGAATCGCCTCCTTTAAATTCCATTCAATGAGCATACCATAATGAGCGTGCTTTCTAAAGATATGACGTAGAGTTTTGCGCGAGTTCAGCCTACTTATGATCACCTCAGGACTATTGACCATATTTAATTCCATACATAGATACTACAAAAAACGAATCTCCCTAGTTTTGAGAGATTCGTTTTTGCACTATATAGTCGTTGGCACGAGCAAAATATCTGTCAATATGGCAACCGCTTGATCGATTTCCTCTTCGGTCACAGTTAATGGCGGCAGCATACGGATTACGTTGGAACCGGCTTGAACGACAAGCAATCCTGCTTCTTCCGCTTGGCGAATGAAAGGCGCGACGTCTCCTTTGCAATCAATCCCAATGAGCATTCCTTTGCCACGGATATCATACTGTTCCGGTGGCAAAATCTCACTCAGATTCCGTATCAAAACATCAGATTTTTCACGGACATTCTTCAAGAACTCTTCCTCGAAAACATGTTCTACGACAGTTTGTGCAACAGCAACAGCGAGAGGATTTCCGCCGAAAGTTGTGCCGTGCGACCCTGGCCCAAATGAATCGTACAAAGCGGATGTGCCGAGCATCGCCCCGATCGGGAAGCCCCCGCCCAATCCTTTAGCAAGTGTCAAAATATCCGGTTTCAATCCCGTCTGCTCATAAGCAAAACGAGTGCCGGTCCGTCCGATTCCAGTTTGTACTTCATCGATAATACATAAGATTCCTTTCGACTCGCAAATGTCTGAAATGATCGAGGCAAATTCAGGCGTGACTGCGTGAATGCCCCCTTCGCCTTGGATCACTTCCAGCATTATCGCTGCCACATCATCATCGATTGCAGCTTCCAGCATCACAAAATCATTGAATGGAACTGTCTTGAATGTTTCGAGCATCGGTCCGAAACCTTGCTTTATTTTATCCTGTCCAGTTGCAGCCATCGCTCCGAAAGTGCGACCGTGAAAAGATTGTTCAAAAGTGATAATCGTCGTCTTGCCTGTATGCTTCCTCGCAAGTTTGATGGCTGCCTCATTTGCTTCAGCTCCGCTGTTGCAAAAGAAACTATGAGAGAAATGCGTGTCTTTCATAAGAGCCGACGCGAGCTTTTCCTGTTCCGGACTTTCGAATAAATTCGATATATGCCAAAGTTTTTCGCTTTGAGCTTGAATCGCATGGACGATAGCAGGATGCGCATGACCTAAACTGACGACAGCTATGCCGCTCGTAAAATCGAGATATTTTTTACCATTCTCATCCTCTACAACCGTCCCGTCACCTTTTACGAGGTGCACCGGTCGACGTGCATAATTGTTGAATAAAGTACTCAACTGAAAACCTCCTCAAATCCAATCGTCGTGCCGACCAAATGCTGATTGACGATTTGGACGGAAGGAACCCCTGCATCTAGGCAATCCATTGCGGCATGCACTTTCGGGATCATTCCGCCATATATATCCCCTACATCAATCCAATCCGCTATTTCAGCCGGAGAGACAGCTGTTTGAATTTCACTTCCAATCTTTATTCCCGGTGTGTCTGTTACAAAGATAAGACTTTTTGCACGCATAGCAAGTGCGACCTTGCTTGCGACCGTATCTGCATTAATATTGAGCGGCTTTCCACATTCCGTCGCACCGATACAAGAAATGACAGGAACGATTCCAGATGCCAGTAATTTCTCAAGCAATCTATCATTCACTTTCTGGATATTCCCGACAAATCCGTAACGTTTTTCATCCAACAAAGAACATGTCAGCAGCTTGCCGTCGAATCCACTCAATCCGATTGCATCAATGTCTGCACAATTCAACTGATGAACTAAAAAGGGATTCACTTCGCCGATCAATACATCTTTTACGATAGAGATCGACTTATCACAAGTGATCCGTATGCCATTGTCAATGATGGACTCAATAGCATTTTTCTTTAACTTATCGTTGATAGAAGGCCCGCCGCCATGAACGATGATAATTTCATAGCCTTCATTACGCATTTCGTGGAGCTTCTTATAAAATCCGCTTTGCAACCCTTCGAGCATGCTTCCACCAAGCTTTATGACAATCCGCTTATGATCGGTAGGAAGCATTGATTTGGACGTAATCATATGTCAAATCGCACCCCCATGCTATTCCGTTGCCGCTTCCTTTATTCAACCCGACGAATATTTTCACTTCCGGTTGTTTTAAATAAAGAAGCAAATCTTCTTCCGAGAAATTGACCGGTTCACCATCTGTTACAACTGTCGTGTCACCAATTTTAATCGTAATTCCTAATGGATCGACTGATGCTCCGCTATAGCCTACTGCCGCAATAACCCTTCCCCAGTTCGCGTCACAGCCGAATACTGCAGTTTTAACTAGGGGAGAGCCGACGACTGTTTTGGCGATTTTTCTCGCTTCCGCATCCGATATAGCTCCATCGACTTCCACTTCGATAAGCTTCGTTGCCCCTTCCCCATCCTTTGCAATCATTTTTGCAAGGTCTTGAGCGACCGCATGCAATGTTTGAATGAATGAATCCCATTCTGGATGCGCTGGAGTTAATGGTTGATTTCCCGCCAAACCGTTAGCCAGTACAAGAACCATATCGTTCGTGGAAGTGTCTCCATCTACAGTAATCGAATTGAACGTGACATCTGTAACGGACTTCAAAGCTTCCTGCAAATGAACGGAGTCGATTTTGGCATCTGTCGTTATGAAGCCGAGCATCGTTGCCATATTCGGTTCGATCATCCCGGACCCTTTCGCTGTTCCCGCAATCGTAATTTCCTTGCCATCCACTTCCATGCGATAGGCTGTGTTTTTCATGACGGTATCTGTCGTCAAAATCGCTTGTGAAAACTGGATAGAACCTTCTAAAGTGCTTGTAGGTTGTAGCTGCTTAATCCCTGCCAGCAAAGGTTCCATATTTAATTTCTCTCCGATGACACCTGTTGACGCCACACCGACCAAGTTTGCAGCGATACCTAATTGTTCTGCCGTCTTCTCTTGCATCGTTAGCGCATCGATCATGCCTTGCTTCCCAGTGCATGCATTCGCGTTGCCAGAATTGATAATGACTGCTTGCATTTGTCCGGTTTGCTGCACAACTTCCTTCGAGACTACAAGAGGGGCCGCTTGTATGGCGTTCGTCGTGAAAACACCCGCCACACTTGCAGGCACTTCACTAAGCAATACCGCCAAATCGTGTTTCTTATGCTTCAGTCCGCAGTGGATGCCGACCGCTTTGAATCCTTTCGGTGTCGCGATATTCTTTCCTGAAACGCGTTTCATCTGTTGAACTGCTACCGCCATACCAATTCCTCCTCTTTAAATAAATAATGGAACTTGCGTCAAACCTGTCGTTTCATCCAAACCAAATTGGACGTTCATATTTTGAACCGCCTGCCCGGCAGCCCCTTTCACTAAATTATCAATGACTGACACAATGGTTGCCCGATTTGTTCGCGGATCGACTTTCACGTGAATATCGCAGTAGTTTGAACCGGCAACTTGCTTCGTGCAAAACTTGCTCGATTCACTTATGACTCTTACAAATGGCCGTCCTGCGTATGATTCCTTTAAACAACCTACGAGCTGCTCTTTTGTGACGCCTGAGTTTACTGGCGCATAACTTGTCGCCATGATGCCCCTCGTCATCGGAATGAGATGTGTTGTAAACGTCACATGAATTTTCTGAGCACCGAATTGGGCTATCCCCTGTTCAATTTCAGGAATATGCTGATGTTCGTGAATCTTGTAAATGGAGAAGTTCTCATTCGTCTCACTAAAATGCGTCATCGGGCCTGGTGTGTTCCCTGCTCCTGACACACCACTTTTCGCATCAATGATTAGTGATGATGCATCAATCAACTTTTCTTTAATTAACGGCAATAAAGACAAGAGTACTGCAGTCGGATAGCAGCCGGGATTTGCAATAAGCTGTGCTTTACTGATTTCTTCTGTATTCCATTCCGTCAAACCGTATGCGCTTTGCTCGACCGCTTCGACCGGTGCAGCTGCTTTCTTATACCATCGCTCGTATTCAACAGTATCTTTCAATCGAAAATCTCCGGACAAGTCAATCAACTTCGGACTACTGGCAATGAGCGGCGGCAGCAATTTACTTGTCACTCCAGCTGGTGTGCTTGCAAATAACACATCGTAGCCGGTCAACTGTTCATGATCGATTTTTAATAAAGGCTGATCATACAGATTTTTTGTATGCGGAAACTTGTTGGAAAACAAAGTCCCTTCCTCGGATGATGTGAATAAATCGAGTTGTTCGACTTCCGGATGATTATGCAATAATCGTATCAATTCAAGACCGCCATAGCCGGAAGCACCGATGATTCCTACCTTCATGTCCCCACCCCTTTAATCGTTAAAATTAGTATACGTATGCATAAATATAAAGTCAACTGTATTATTATAAATTTATCCGCAATTATTAATTCCTATTTTAGAATTGGAGTTTTGAATTAGAGGAGAGTATGCTATACTATCGTTATTATCAGGTACTAATATTAGGTGATAGTTTTCTACCGATTGAGGAGGTTACTATGGAAGATTTATTAAAGTTAAAAGGGAAGAATATTGTCGTAATGGGTGTGGCAAACGAGCGAAGCATTGCATGGGGCGTCGCGAAGTCCCTATTTGAAGTGGGAGCAAATGTCATTTTCACGTATCGCAAAGAACGTTCACTTGCCAAGCTCGAAAAAGCGTTGGATAGCAATGGACTTGAACCGAAAATGATTGTTCAGTGTGATGTGAATGAAGATGAAAGCATTCAACATGCATTCACACAGATTGGCGAAACACTTGGAACAATCCACGGAATTGTTCACTCAATCGCTTTTGCGCATGCTGAAGATCTGAAAAATGATTTTGTGGAAACGACTAGAAGCGGCTATGCATTTGCACAAGATTCCAGCTCCTATTCATTGGTGGCGACCGCTAGGGAAGCACGTCGCTATATGACGGAAGGTGGCTCGATCATTACGATGAGCTATTTAGGTGCTGAACGAGTGCTCGACGGTTATAATGTGATGGGAGTTGCGAAGGCTGCGCTTGAAGCGTCCGTCCGCTACTTAGCAAATGATTTAGGAAAGGATGCTATACGCGTCAATGCGATTTCAGCAGGCGCTGTCCGTACGCTTTCCGCGAAAGGCGTTCCTTCCTTCAACACGATTTTGGGGCAAATCGAAGAAAAAGCTCCGTTGAAACGCAATATTACGAATGAGGAAGTCGCGAAGATGTCGATTGCGATGTTAAGCGATCTTTCTAGCGGTGTGACCGGCGAAATAATTTACGTCGATGGTGGCTACAATATAATGGGATGAAAAAAGGAGCTTAACGGCTCCTTTTTTTAGTGGGAACAATCGAATTTAATGAGTCATTAGTCCCGAAATGACTATAAGCTCTCGGAAATGACCGATATCTTTATGGAAATGACCGATAACTGGCCGGAAATAATCGTTAAACTTGTGAACTTGATCGATAAGCAGAGACGAAACATTCCCCCCTTCCCATCGTCTTACTAATGAGGTGAAATCTTATGAAAACAAAGCCAATTTACGTCGAAATCGAAATTGATTCAACTATAGAAGAAGTTTGGGATGCCTCTCAAAATCCGGACTTGCATTCACAATGGGATTTACGTTTTTCGTCCATCACTTATTTGCCGAAAAAAGGTGATGAGCCACAAATGTTTACATACAAACGAAGCGTCACTCCTTTTCTTACCGTCGAAGGCTGGGGAAAAAGTACGGGGACATTTAACAAAGGAGATGGCACACGGTCTTCCTCCTTGCATTTCGGAACTAACCAATGGTTCTCACCAATCAAAGAAGGGAAAGGTTATTGGAAATACGAGCAACAGCAAAAAAAGACAAAATTCCTGACGCAGTATGATTATGACGCGAATTTCGGATCGCTTGGAAAAGTGTTTGATGCATTCGTTTTTCGGCCGATGATTGGCTGGGGAACCGCTCTCAGTTTTGATGTGATGAAAAGATGGATAGAAAAAGGAGAAGCTCCCCGCTCCCAATACTTCCGTTTTTTTACGACATATGGTCTCTCCGTACTATTTGCATTAATTTGGATCTATCACGGGCTTATTCCTAAAATTATCGGGAAGCATCCCGAAGAAATACGGATGCTGGCGAATACGTTTCCATTTGATCCATCACAACTGACTTTATTACTAATTGGCATAGGTGTCGCTGAATTGCTATTTGGGGTTTTTTGGCTTGTTTATAAGAGAAAAAAGCATTTATTCGCATTGCAGCTCGTCGTCTTTCCTTTGCTCACGATTGCGGCAATCATTGCAGTACCTGAAGCAGCAATGCACCCTTTCAACCCGGTGACGTTCAATTTGTCGCTGTTTGCCCTATCACTCATTGGGTATTTTAGTAGCGATGATACTCCGACTGCAAAAAGCTGTAAAAGAAAGAGGTGAATACGTTGTCCATTTATAAAAAAGTTCTAGGCAATGACTTTAATAAACTGCATCCCATGCTGCAACAGCGTTATGATTTTGCAGGTGGACGTTCATTTGAAGCAACAGGCACGATGATAGAAATCAAAGGAGGACCGAAATGGCTCTATCCCCTATTTCGGCTCGGCGTCAATTGGAAGCTGCTCTTCCCCGAGCGCGGTAAGAACATTCCTTTCTCAATTAAGAATAGAGCGCTGATTGGGGCTAATGGTGATAGTCAAATTCATTGGGAACGCATCTTTTACTTCGGCATGAAAAAACGCTATTTCAATGCGCTAATGAGCTTGGACGAAACCCGTCTTGTCATAAAAGATTATCTTGGTGAGCCTCCTCTCGTCTATTCCGATTTGGCTTTCGACGTATCTGATGAAGGAGCGATAACAATTCATTCTTTGAATCAACGACTTGTTCTTGGGAAAATAGAAGTGCCATTGCCTAAACTATTTCAAGGGCTTGCAACGGTGACGGAATGCTTCGATGAAATGAATAACGTTTTTCGCATCGCAGTAATTGTACGGAATCCACTAATCGGTCATCTGTTTTCCTATGAAGGGGCGTTTGTTCAAAATGCGTAAATACGTAATTTTTCATTTTCTACTGTTCATCGTCATTGCTGTTTTCAGCAAAAATCCGTGGCCGTTTTTACTGCTAACAATTGCACAAATCGTCTATGTGCCAGTAGCTCTTCGTTTTATCATGAAGCGCGGAGATTGGTTTTCGAAGTACTATTTTCATGTCGCGATTCCTGCATATGCTTCAGTTGCTATGATCCTGATCTTTTCACCCGAATGGGCTGCACTTCCGGCACTTATCTATTTTGCGTTCACTACGATTATTGCATTATACGGATTATCCCGGTTCCTCCGCCGCGGATTTACAAACATCGAAGAGTTTTCAATTGATCTCGGGTTAATGTACATTGCACTTGGTGGCGGTTGGTATTTTGCTTATGTGGCGGATATTGATACGGGCTTCACTCCTTTACTGACGTGGCTGACTGGCATTCATTTTCATTACTCCGCATTCCTATTGCCTATTTTCATAGGATTTCTTGGGAGATTACATAAGCCGCGATCCTTTTCGTTTTATAGCATTCTTTTATTAGCCGCTCCAATGGTTGTAGCAATCGGCATTACATTTTCAAGGTGGATTGAGCTATTTTCCGTACTTCTTTACATCGTCGGGTTAGCTGGAATGATTGTGATTGCTTGGCGAACTGACTATCCAAAACGAACGCAGAAGTGGCTTGTCGTCACTTCATTTACATCTCTCGGTCTGACGATTATGTTCTCGCTCTTTTACGTACTCGGGAATGGATTTGGCCTTACTTCCATCACAATAGAATTCATGCTCCGTTTCCATGGCGTCTTGAATTGCGTCATTTTTGCACTGTTCGGCATCGTCGGATGGCTGTTATCCGTTCCCTCACCCACTTTTCGGCAGCCAAACTTCCCGGTCAGTCGGATAAAAGGAAAACAAAGAGTTGAACAGCTTGGCGCATCTGGAAAGTATAGAGGCCTTGTAGATGATATGAAATTATATGAAGTTAGCAAAGTTTCTCCTCGTATAATGGATTTTTACGAAAACACGATTGATTACCAACTTTTTGCTACTGTTCATTGGAAAAGATGGTTCTTGCCATTTGCATTCATTTATTCATTCATGAGCAGGAAAACAGAGCAGATCAACTTGCCGATTCATCGTAGAGAGGTGGAGATGACAGGAGACATTATTACTCTTTCACCTAATTCGGATGGCAGACATGCTGTCCGTGCATGGATTAGGAAGGTCGACAATACCTATGCATTCATCGCCCTTTATTCTCACCATAGGGCTTCCACTGGTAAGGAGTTCATGAACATTGCATTGCCGCTCCCTTTTTCCACGATGACAGGGGTATTGGAACTACATGAAATCGGGGATGCTTTGCAGTTAACGAGCAGAAGAACCGATACGGCTTCAGATGCTGGAATCTACTTGACTTCAAAGTTTGGAAAGTATTTTAGACTGCCGCTGGAGGAAAACTTTGTCGTGCGGGAAGCTGAGGACGGGTCGATGACCGCGAAGCATGAGATGTGGATTTTTTCGATACCGTTTTTGACGATAGAATATAGAATTCATAAGGCATGAAAAAAGCCAGAGGAAATTCCTCTGGCTTGGCTCTCGCAGCATATTAGCTTACTCGCCCACTTCCTTCATTAACCCCTTATTCCCTTTCGTTAAAATGTTTTCGTAGTCGATATAATCGTAAATATCATCAGCTATTAGATCGCTGAATACGGAGAGTTCCTGAACTGTTAGATCCTCGATCGCCTTCTTTTCCGTTTCGCAATAAATGATGATTTTCCCGACTATTTCATGTGCGTCGCGGAATGGCGTGCCTTTTGCTACTAAGTAATCGGCAACTTCGGTTGCATTAAGGAAGCCACCTTTGATGGCTGCTTTCATATTGTCTGCATTCACTTGCAATGTGTCGATCATCTTGGACATGATTTCCATGCAATCAAGGACCGTATCAAGTGCATCGAAAAATTGCTCTTTATCCTCCTGCATGTCTTTATTATACGTTAGCGGCAAACCTTTCAATGTCGTTAACAAAGCAAAGAGAGAGCCATATACTCTACCGGTTTTGCCGCGAATCAACTCCGCTGCATCGGGATTCTTCTTCTGCGGCATAATGCTGCTTCCCGTAGAATATGCATCTGCCATCGTAATGAACTTGAATTCCTGGCTGCTCCATAAAATAAACTCTTCGCTTAAACGGCTCAAATGCATCATGATGATGGAGAAGTCGGACATAAGCTCTAGCATATAATCTCTGTCGCTTACACCGTCCAAGAAATTATTGACCGGTTTCGAAAACCCTAATACCGACGTCGTAATGTCCCGATCAATTGCATGTGTCGTTCCAGCAAGCGCACCGCATCCTAATGGATTTTCATCGAGCAGCTCAAGCGCGTTGCCAACTCTTTTCTTGTCACGTTTAAACATTTGCTCATACGCTCCTAAATGATGGCTAAACGTAACGACTTGCGCGCGTTGTAAATGTGTATATCCTGGCATGATGACGTTATTTGCAGCAGCTTTAGCGTGCAACGAATCAATCAGCGTCTGAAGGCCGTCCATCACTTCAACCGCTTTATTCTTTGCATAGAGGCGCATATCGACCGCCACTTGGTCATTCCGGCTGCGTGCAGTATGAAGCTTCTTCCCCGTTTCCCCGATTCTTTCTGTCAAATGCATCTCTACGAAGGAATGGATATCCTCATAATTACCTTCGACAACGAGTTGACCATTCTCGATGTCATTTAAAATGGATTCCAATCCTTCAATGAGCAATTCCCCTTCCTCTGGCGTCAATAAATCACAATGGACGAGCATCGTGACATGTGCCAAACTTCCAGCGATATCTTCTTTGTACAATCTATGATCGACAGGCAACGATGTATTGAACTGCTCCATTATTTCATCTGCACGACTCGTAAAACGTCCACCCCAAAGTTTCATATATAATCAACCTCTCGTATGTATTTTTATTCATTTTATTGTATTATAATAAACCAACTTAACAAATGCAATGAAATTCGCCATTTCCTTGCTCCCTACTTACTGGAGTGCTATGATTGATACATTGACGAAAAAAGAGTGATGACCATGATAGAACTCAATAATAAACGCAATAATAAATTATATTCCCATGAATCCCTGACAACAATATGTCAGGGGTTTTTGTTTCCCCGGGGAAAATCATTTTGGAGGCATAGTAAATGACAACTAATCAAAACCATTCCATCGCGTCTGTTTTTGCAATTTGGATCAGCTTGATGAGCAATATTGTGTTGACTGTTTTAAAAATTCTCGTTGGCGTCCTGTTCAACAGTCCCGTGTTGCTTGCGGACGGCTTCCATAACGCTGGGGACGTTGTTGCATCTGCAGCTGCCCTTACGTCCATGCGGTTTCCCAAAGGCCTGCTGATGATGACCATCCATACGGTCATGGAAAAGCGGAGGTTATTGGATCAGGCATCGTTGCGATTATTTTAGGAATTGCCGCCATTTATATTGGGTATGAAGCTGTTAAAACATTTTTTGAGGAACCAGCTAAAGCAAGTGTGATTGCATTAATCACCGCAATCATCTCCCTTGTTTGGAAGCAGGCACTTTATATATACACGATGCGCGTCGGAAAAAAAGTGAATAGTAAAGGATTAATTGCAACGGCGTACGACCATTTGGCGGATGTCTATGCTTCCCTAGCCGCTGTCGTCGGTATCGGCTTGGCATTGATTGGCGATGCCTATCAGATCCCCCTGTTGTCGTACGGAGATCCATTTGCAGGTGTGATCGTCTCCGTGCTTGTCCTCAGACTTGCATATGAAATCGGGATAGAAGCGATGGATATACTAATGGAAAAGAACGTGTCGGAAGACCGTCTTCAGGAATTTGCAGCGTTAATCCTAACCATACCTGAAGTGAAACGAATCGACCGATTGCGCGCACGTGAGCATGGTCATTATGTCCTCGTCGACTTGCGAATCGGCATTTCTGGAAATTTGACAATCCAAGAAGGCCATGATGTCTCAAGTAAAATCCGGAATTTGATCATCAATGAACACGCCGATGTGGATGAAGTGCTCATCCATTTGAATCCCTGGTATCCGGGTGAATAGAAAGTGTGCTAAGAAGTAAGGTATACTGTTGAATGAAAAGGAGTGTCTACCATGTTGAAAGATAAAATTGCGCAACTAGTCGCTGAGAACGGGCCATTGTTCCCGTTTGAAAAAGAATACGCTGTGAAACAAGGATTGATTGATGACAACGCTGAGTTTGAAAATAAAGAATGGATTTTCCCAGTCATAGAGAGATGCCTAAAAGAGACAGAAGAGGTCATCAAAGAGGAATCGGATTCATTTATGAATAAACCTGTCTCCTATTTCTCCAAAAATGCCGAAGAGTTTTTGTATGTTGAATCAAATGCTTTTGAAACGATTGGGGTTGATGGAATCGCTTTTGAGATGGATGATGTTTTCGAGACATCGACTGTCCTTTTCGGATTGAAAGTACAGAAAAAATGGGGTTCTTTCCTGAAGGATTATTTAGAGGCGAATGTCGGTTCAAAAACCTATAGTGCCATGTTTTCAGACCAGGACGGACTATGGGATATCAATATACCGCTTGATCAATTAGACGGCTTCGATAAAGAAATGTCAATAAAAGATGCTATGGATCTCGCCTACCGTTTCATTTTCAAGTTGCTAGCAGCAATCGAGGCAGCAAATTGAAGCATGCATTCGAAACGGAAACCCGGGAATTCATTTACACATATGTAAGGCAAGTAGACGAGCATGATCTTTGCCGATTGGAAATGAGAGCGTTCTTCGGCTTTGACAGTCCGATGAACGTCATTACAAGTAAAGTGAAGATTGACCCGAGCAGGAGCCCTTTCATGAAGGAGCGTCTCGAAATCCTGTTCTCCGAAAACGATTTGGAAGAAATAATAAAGCAAGCATCTGAATTCGTCAGCCATAAAACATTCAAGGTGACGTGCTTGAACTCGATTGCCCTTGACTCTACTGCCAAGCTACGTCAACCGGAAAGGCGCAGCATTGAGCGGGAAATTGGAGAAGTAATTCAAGGGGAAGCAGAACTGCTGGAGCCGGAAGTGAACTTTGGAATTGTTTTCCTTGGAGGAGACTGGCATTTCGGCATTTTGCAGGAGAGCGAGCCGATTTGGCGATTTCATATGCAAAAGCCCCATATGTATTCCACTGCTTTAAGCACCCGTGTCGCAAGAGCTGTTGCTAATATTGCTGTCCCCCATCCTGAAGGCATTAAGGCGATCGATCCGTGCTGCGGAATTGGAACCGTTTTGGTGGAAGCGCGGTCCATGGGTATTGACATGGTCGGTAGAGATATCAACCCTCTCGTCTGTCTTGGCTCGAGAAAGAACCTCGCCCATTTCGGATTGGAGGGGGAAGTCGTAAAAGGCCCTATTTCCGAAGTGACAGATACATATGATGCAGCGATTATTGATATGCCCTACAATCTGTTTACACATATTACCGCTGAAGGACAACTGGACATTCTAAAGAATGCTAGACGGATAACGAAGCGACTCGTCGTCGTCACGATTGAACCGATGGATCATATGATTACGGAGGCAGGCTTTACGATTGTTGACCGCTGTGTAGCGAAAAAGGGGACGTTCGAACGGCAAGTCGTTGTTTGTGAATGAATGAGGAGTATTCATGTAAACAAAGGGGTGGGGTGATTGAGAAGATTTGCGAGTGTCATGTTTCTTAGTTGTTTAATGATTCTTGCTGGATGCAGCTCTATTTCTAAGTACGATGATGAAGATGTTGCTGCTGTTGTAAGAGGGGAAGAAATCACAGTCGGTGAGCTGCGGTTTTTGTATGAGGATGATAAAGTTTTAGAGAATCTTGATGGGATGATCAAAGCGACATTAGCCGTTCAAGAGGCGAAGAGATTGGGTCTTGATGTCTCTAAAAAACTACAGGAAATCCAGGAGACAAAAAATTCAGTTCTTGAGCTTTACCCTCCAAAGGAAGACGTGAGCGAAAAGGCAAAAGACATGCGTCAATTTGCAGAATCACAGGCTAAAAAGTTAAACATGGATTCCGATGAGTTCATCGTTAAACATTATGAAATCATGAGTGAAATGAGCGCCTATATGATTGCTTACATTGAAGAGAAGCTTGGGCAGCCATTTGAATCTGTCGCAGTTGATGAGGCTGAAGGATTCGACAAAATAGCAAATGAGTTGTTGAATAAGTTAGTGGAAGATCATAAGGATGAGATTGAGAAATTTATAAAATAGGCATTTAGAAAAGCTGTATAAAGGACAAAACATATTTAAACGATAATATGTTTTGTCCTTTTATTAATTGGCCAATAAGCCCTCACACTATCACATTTATTTCCTCTTACTTATAGGAATTAAGATATCAAAATGAGGATTATTAAAATCGCGGTCATTTGGATATCTTTCGTGTTTTATCGGTAGTCTATCGTAATATTCCACATTGGGCTCAGTATAAGGCTCGTAATCGCTTGCCTGAAGCCAATGATAGATATTATCGTAAGTTTGACCAATGTTTTGATCTTTTTGATGATGTATCGTCAAGTAGATCATTTTCGGCACAGTTATTTCTACCATACCCTCGGGAAGCTGTTGTTCTTCGGTAACCTCATATACAGAATAGTGTACAAACCCATCCGGTCTAAGATGATATGACAGTCCTAATTGCATTTTGGGATTGATTGCATGATTTAACTCCCCTACTCGATTACTCATGCTTGTAATAAGTTCTTTCAAAGTACTAACTTCTGTGTATGGACCTTCCCACTTTAGTCCGATTCCTCGATATTCGGGTATCTCAACTATTTCATAACTAGAGTTTTTCATTATAATTCCCCTTTGTATTTTATCCATATAATGATCCATTTTGATTTCCCTTTTGTTGAGTTATGTTATGCGATTTATTTCCTCACCCACTCATGTTCTAAAATGCTGTATAAAAGAGAATCACGCCAACCATCTTTCAGTAATAAATCCTCACGCATCCTACCTTCCTTTATCATTCCTACCTTTTCTAAGACCTTTGATGATCCTATATTCCTTGGATCACAAGTCGCGTAAATACGATGTAAATTAAAATTATTAAAACCGTATTCAATTAACAGATTCGCTACTTCTGTCGCAAATCCCTTCCTCCAGTATTGAGGATTTACTATGTATGCTATTTCTCCGACGTTATTGCTAAAATCTCTAATATTCATCTCACCTGCACCAATCATTTCTCCACATTCCATTACAATTACTGCAAAGACAAACCGGCTCCTCGGTTCTTTTTTTGCATCTATTAGAACTTGCTTCACAAAATCCTTAGATTCTTGCTCGGAATTTGGCCCCCAAGGCTGATATTGACAAACGTTTTCTTGCGAGGCATATTTGTGAACATCTATCCAATCTATTTCTTCCATTTCCCGAAGAATAACTCTTTCGCTTTTTAGGTAGTTGATCATATACGATCCCCCATTCGTTCTTCTAATAAATAGCAGTTGTTTATGATGACTTCTATGAATTTATAATTATGATTATTGGCTTTCATACCAATTCAACGCCCTGTGTTCCAATTCCTTTACGAATGGCTTTTTTGCTTTGCTGTAAAAAGCTGTGTCATCATATTGCTTAGCTAACTCTTCTTTCAAATATGTATATCGCTCTACTTCTTCGGGATGAGTTCTTAAGTAATCTCTCATAACTAGATGTCTTTGAATGTGTGGGTTATCCTTCTGATAAACATGAATATGATGGGTTCTGTTTTCCCCGCCTTTACGAAATAACCGCCGACCTTGAATTCCCCATTCGCCTGCAACATCATATCCATGTGAATGCATCTTTTCATTAAACGTATCGATTTTATTGATGTCATTTACGAGACACATCATATCAATGACGGGTTTTGCCTTCATGCCAGGAACTGAGGTACTCCCGAAATGTTCAAATTTGATGATTTCCTCCCCGAATAGACCTCTTAAGAAAAGAGCTTCATCATTGAACATTTGAACCCAATTTTCATCATACTCCGACAGCCTGATCTTCAAATAAATTCCTCCTGAATTTAATCGGTTCCAAACCCTATTTCACATGTTCGACTTTACATATCCAAAAAACGATAATTCACCGTTTTCGTTCTCCACAATACTGTATGGATGGACTTGATCAAAATATTTTCGGACAAATCTCCCTTCACCTACTGGATAGATTTCAATATGGAGATTGCCGGAGAATCTCGTAAAGTATAATTTGCCGTTAATGAATTCTATTTCAATTTTATCTATCAAGTATGTCCCGCAATATTTTTTCAGCTGACTTTCATTGAGTGGAATCTCTTTATGAATTACCGGAACATCTACTTCAACATGATGCATAATATCGGAAATTGCATTACCCAGTCTGTACTGATTTATCGCCTCATTATTGGAAAGAATAATGATACATAGATCTTCATCGAAAAAATTTTGCATATAAGTACTGATTCCTAGATGATCCCCTCCATGGGAATACTTGTCTGTGCCGTAAACACGTTGATGCTCGAGTCCATAGCAATAATTATTTTTGTTCACACCAAAAAACCTAGAATAAACTTTCTCGGACAATAACTTCCGATCCCGCAAACACGTATACCATTTGTACAAATCATTGCAGTTCGAAACGATGGCACCTGCACCGATACTATATTTCTCATTATAATACGGACTTTTTATTGTTGTATCAAAATCTTTTACATAATTACTTGATCTGTTTTTAATCGGTTTGCAACCATCATCAACATTGCTGCTCATCAGATGTAAAGGGAGGAATATGTGGTTTCTTAGAAAATCTTCATATTTTTCGCCTGAAACATTTTCTATAATCCACGCAAGCAAATTATAGTTCGAGTTATTGTAATCATATTCCGTTCCCGCATCTATCGTAGGCTTTTTATTAATATACCTTTGGAAGAATTCGTTTCGTGAATAATCCGTTCTATTGTAACCAGCAAAGAAGTCATTATTGAAGTTTGTGAAGTTAAACAAACCAGAAGTATGTGATAATAAGTGATGGACAGTGATCGATTCGTCAATTTGCATTTCAGCAGGGAGGTATAATTGTGCAGGTTTATCGATATCTAGCACTTTCTTATCATAAAGTAGCATAATCGCAAAGGCGGTAAACTGTTTTGACAAGGAAGCGATAGAGAAGCACGAATCGATTTCATTTTTTATTCCAAACTCGATACTCGCATAGCCGTATGCATTTTCAAAAAGCACTTCCCCTTTTTGAGTCACTTGAATAACTCCGTAAAAATCCCACAACTTTAGGTATTCGTTAATATATGCCTCTAGTTTTAATTGTTGTGCTTCCATAAGTTCACACTTCCTTACCACTAAAATTCCACATAAAAAGGTTGAATACTATTATCAAGACAGTACTCAATTCTTTGCCTGAAATTCCCTAGAGTTACCATCTCTAAAGCTTGCTCTATAGAAAAAAATCCAACTTCTAAACTTTCCGGAGAAGTTGTTAATTTGCCTCCAATTGGCTTAGCTAAAAACAACGTATTACAGATTGATTTGTTTACATTTTGAAATATTCCACAAAACTTGAGGACTTCAATTTCAATACCGGACTCCTCTCTAGTTTCCCTAATTGCGGCATCTTTCAAAGACTCGCCTTCCTCAACGATTCCACCTGGCATTTCCCAACCTCTCATCGGTCCTTTAATTAACAGGATTTCCTTTTGGTCATTGAGTACAATAGTTGCAGCTGATACAAAATGTTTAGGTGGTGTGTAAACTTGTGTAGTATTTTGGCCCAAAGATATTGCCCCCTCTATTATGTTATTTGAGTTTCTATATATTTTTTAAAATAATATATCTTATAATCACCCGTATCAGAGGAAAACTTCAGTACATTTCCATCAGTAGGTATCCCTTTGAAATAGGCGCCAATACAACCGGTAGTACATCTATGACCGGCTACAAGAATATTCCGTTCATCATTTCCATACTGTTTTTCAAGTTCTTTCATAAAATCAAACACCCTTCTAACAAATTCTGCTGGTTCTTCAACCCCTTTATAAATTGAGGAATCTGGTAATGATCCAACCATCTTTACTTCGCTGATATGTAACCCGTCAGCTTCTCCTAAATCAAATACGTCCAATCGATCATCCACAACAGCTTGTAGCTCGGTAATAATTTCCGCAGTTTGTACAGCTCTTTCTTGTGGGGAAGAAAAAACAAAATCAAACTTTACTTTTTGTAATATCTCTTTTAATGCTTCAGCTTGTTGTACTCCATGCTCGTTTAGCGGCACACCCATTCTCCCCTGCATTTTTCGGTCTTTATTCCAATCTGTTTGTCCATGCCTTACTACATAGATCATGGAAAACTCCCCTTTAATATGTTTTCTTTTCTAACCTAGCACCGAATTATTCCGTTCAATCCTCATCCTAAAATGGTTCATAATCCTGATCTGCTCTTCTGTTAACTTTTCTTTATTCCAGTACATATGCAGTGAACTACCCACCACTTAACGCTTAGCGTTTGAACTGGGGGCTTCTCGACTTATCGCTGCTTTTACTAGCCAACGAAAACTGACCGAGCTAACCCTCTTGTTCCAAGAGTTCTGTTTCATCAGGACAAATCCAATATCAACCGTCCCTCGTTCTTGATGTTGATAGCGGCATTCCAATCCCGATCGATAACGAATCCGCAATCGCAATTGAACGTCCGTTCGGAAAGGTGTAAGGCAGCATGCATATGACCACAGGCCGAACAGGTCTTGGAGGAGGGGAACCATTTGTCAATCTTGATGAGTTGCTTGCCTTGTTCATCCAATTTATAACGCAAGAATGTCGTGAACATCCCCCATCCGTTGTCGGCAACGCTTTTGCCGAATCGGAAGGCCTTCGACATCCCCTTCATATCAAGATTTTCGATGACGACACAATCATATCTGTTTGCTAATTTTCTTGACTCTTGATGAAGGAAGTTCTTTCGTTGGTTTGCCACTCTTTCGTGGAGTTTGGCGACTTTGATTCGCTGCTTTTTCCAGCGGGAGGAGCCATTCATCATGTTGGACATTTTTCTTTGTTCCTTTGCCAGTTTTCCTTCTGCCTGTCGATAGAACCGTGGATAATAGGCTTTCTTACCCTCTTCGCTTTCGACAAAAAGTCCATCCATGGCAAAATCCAATCCGACGACATGGTTGATTTCTTTTTTGACCGGATTGTGTTCGTATTCTGTGAGTATGGAAACATGGTATTTTCCAGTGGCTGAACGGGAAACGGTGCATGACTTGATGACATGATGGGATGGGATTTCGCGATGCTGTTTCATTCTAAGGGGTGTGAGTTTCGGTAGTTTGATATGACCAGCAAGAATCTTGATGTTTCCGGTGACCATGTTTGTCGTGTAGGACTGTTTAGACTTACGATTCTTGAATTTCGGATACTTCGTCTTGCCTAAGAAGAAATTGGAGAATGCCCTTTGCAGATTCAACTGGGCGTTGGCGAGTGCCAGGCTGTCAACCTCCTTGAGCCACTCAAATTCTTTCTTGTATTTGGCGGGAGTAGGAAACTTCTGCTTCCTCAGTAATGCCTTGTTGTCTTTGTATTTTTCATAGGTTTCCTTGCGTTCCGCCAGCATTTTATTGTAGACAAATCGGACACAGCCGAATGTCCTGACCAAAAAGTCTTCCTGCTCCTTTGTCGGAAAGATTCGAAATTTGTATGCTTTATTTGCCACTCCAATCACCTCATTTCAGAGTAATAGGAATACTTGTTCCTATTATATCAATGAAAAGCGGTGTTGGCTATTGCCAACCGAAATTCATCTCCCTCTTACCGTTGGGTTTCACCCTTCACACGCTTGAAGAGGGAGAACTCTTTCGGAATTTCATTAAAAAACAGATATTTTCTTATACTCTTGTTATCTTACACTATATTGCCAATTTGAAATCAAATGTTATAACAAACATTATATAGGAAGGCAGTGTCCTGGGAGTAAAAGCGGTAGGGTGACGTACTTTGGGCGCAGGATGGCTTGCTTGGACGTGAGTCGAACTGCTTTGGACTCGTAACGGCCTACTTTGGGCGTTGGCCACTATCCGAGTCAAAAAAAGCAGTCCAGACGATTCTCTGGACAGCTCCCTTTTCGTTATTTTATTTTGAGATTTCAACAGTGTAGTCTGCTAACAAACGTGCACCATAGCCTGTTGCTGATTTAGCATAATAGCCTGATGCGCTTGACTTGCTCATCATACCCGCCATGTCAACATGAAGCCATTTGCTGTTTTCTGGTACGAAGCGACGTAGGAACAGTCCTGCAGTGATGGAGCCCGCAAAGTTCAATGAACTGATATTGTTCATGTCTGCGTAATCACTTGCCAATGACTTGTCATAAGCTTCTACTAACGGCATCGGCCAGACGTAATCACCGTTTCTGTCTCCCACTTTTTTCATGACGAAAGATAATTCTTCATCCCCAAAGACACCGCCAATTTCAGAACCTAATGCATTTACGATCGCACCAGTAAGTGTTGCGATGTCAACGATGTATTCCACATTTAATTCTCCTGCGCGGATAAGTGCATCCGCCAAGATGAGGCGTCCTTCTGCGTCTGTATTGCCTACTTGAACTGTTTTTCCGTTTTTATAACGTATCACTTCGCCAGGGAATACGGAATTTGCATCCGGTGTATTTTCTACCATTGGAATTAAAGCAACGACATTCACTTTCGCCTGTGAATCAACGAGAAGCTGCATTGCTCCTGCAACTGCTGCAGAACCTCCCATGTCCATACGCATGCTGCTTAAATCTTTTCCGCTTTTCAGGCTGATTCCGCCTGTATCGAATGTAACGCCTTTTCCGACGAGCGCAACAAGCGGTTTGGACGCATCTCCCTCATAACGAATCTCAACAAATGATGGATTGTATTTACTGCCACGGTTTACAGTCAAGAGACCGTTCATTTCCATCTCTTTAAGCTGCTCTTTGCCGTGTACTGTTATTTCAACGTCTTTCCCTTCAAACTTTTGCTTCAATACTTCCGGATACGTTTCAGGATTCAAGACATCTGACAATTCATTCATCAAGTCACGAGAGAAAGCAGTTGCTGCTGCACGGATTTTACCCGATTGAACAGCTGCTTGCGCGTCATTTCCATCGATTTCAAGCTCAGTACTGAATCGCTCTGCTTCAGATTTATATGATAGGAATTGGTAGGAACCGAGATCCCATCCTTCTGCAAATGCAGTTGTGACTTCCACTTTGTCCAAGCCGACAAACACATTTCCTAGTACGTCTTCCTTTACAATCGCCTTGTCCACTTTTTGTCCTGCCAATTCACGCGCAATGTCACCTGCTGTCGAACGAACTTTTTCCATGTTTGCCTTTTCAGCTTCCTTTATGACGACATAGTGTGTGTCATCGATTAAGACCGAGCAATGAGTTGCTTTTTGCTGCGCGACGAAATTTTTTCGTGCTTCGTTTCCGCTAATCAATTCATCTTTTGCGAAAATGAGTTTTACTTCTGTCATTTCCATTCCCCCTACGGCTATTTATTTCGATTACAGAAATAGTTTACCATAAGTCAGCTATTTTAAAAGAATTATCTTTTTTCGGATATGACTAAGAAGAACGTCGCAACAGGACCGAATAATAAAGATAATAAAAACCAATTCAGTCCGCTTCTATTTTTCCCTTGCGCGATTCCTGCGTTGATTAACGCTAGTGTACCCCATCCTACAAAATAGCTTCCTTCCATACTATTTCCCCCTCACTTAGATGTCTGTTTTTCCTGCCTGTTCTTTGAGAAAACCAGCCGCTTCCTGTACATCGTTCGTGCAGTAGAGCGTCTTACTCGCGTCCATTACGACCCGATCTTCCGCGTCAATATAATCTGCAAGCGGAATCGTATTAAAAAACTTTTTCCATTTATGCTTTTGCTCAAGCAGTTTAATTTCCTTCTCAACATCCTCATTGATAATTTCATTTATCATAAAAACCGTTTCATTCATGTCCACTTTTGGAAAACGCTTTGAAAGGATATTCAATTGATCTTCATCCCAGCTAGCCTGCACTAAAGAAGACGTAGATCCAACATTCTCAGCTACATCCATCAATTCATCCGTCCACGTTTCATATTGGGCATCGTCAAGTTCTTGGACCGATATGATGCCAACGTTGAAATAGATTCTATTCGCTTCTTCCGCTTTCGATTTTTTTCTGCCAAACATACAAAACACCTCCGTACTTGCTACCTTCTATACGTCTCATCACAAGAAAAGTTTCGGTGTAAATATTTTCTACAGTACCTTGCAATGAATAATACCATGTGTTATATTGTTCCTAATCAGTATGTTTGATAAGTCAGTAGTGTTCAATAAACAGTACTGGAAAGGAGAATGATCCATGAATATCCAATTTAAAAAAGGCGTATTGAATCTATGTGTCCTCGTGCTTTTAGACAAACAGGATCGCTACGGCTATGAGTTGGTACAGAAAATATCCGACCAGATTTCGATTTCTGAAGGCTCTGTCTATCCGTTGCTTCGCCGCCTGACGAAAGAAGGTTATTTTACGACATACCTTCAGGAATCGACGGAAGGGCCTCCCCGTAAATATTACAAATTGACGGAGGCTGGGCGAGAGTATTTGCATGAACAATTGGATGAATGGCGCAGTTTTACGGATGGGGTTAATACATTGATCGAGGAGGGCGTTCGCCATGACTGAAAACCAATTTATCAACGAGCTTGAAAACGCTTTGAAACGTTTGCCTACTGATGAAAGAAACGATATTCTCCAAGATATCCGCGAATATTTCTCGGATGGCCGCGAGGATGGGAAAGCGGAAGAAGAAATTGCAGCTTCTCTTGGTTCACCTGCAAAAATTGCGGCTGAACTATTGGAAGCGTACCCATTCAAAGAGACAGCCGAGATGAGTGTGAGCCCGACAAGCGAAGTGATTACACTACAAGATAATAGTTTTACAAAAGTGGATATCGACGTACAGCATGGAGCACTCACCGTCTTCCCTTCCGATACGACTGAAACGAGAGTCGAATTGACGGGGTCTAGAGAAAAACTGGAGTTAACGGCTGAAGTTCTCGGAGATACTCTAAGAATCAAACTGAAAAACAAAGCACACTGGTTATTCTTGTTCAATTTCAATACGAAAGGTGTGGCATTGAACGTGTTTATTCCAAAGAAATTGTATCAATCCATTTCCATGAAATCGGATAATGGACGGATCAACGCCGAAAAATTGATTGGGAAACAAATCGAGTGCCGCACTGATAACGGACGTATCGAATTGGCTGAACTTGCAGCAACTTCTCTTGAAGCAGAGACGGATAACGGCCGGATTGAAATTTCGAAAGTGCAGTCAGACCGCCTGAAAGCAAAAACGGATAATGGTCGGGTGACGCTTAGAAATATCGAAGCTGATACGATTCATGCTGAATCGGATAATGGTCGCATTGAGTTCGACGAAGTTGAAGGCGAGCTGACGGCAATTACGGACAACGGCCGAATCATTCTTGCCGGGGAACATTTGGATCGCAACATCGATTTCCAAACGGATAATGGAAGCATCGAAATTACAACGACACACAAAGCGTCCAACGCGACGATCTTGGCAAAAACCGGACACGGGCGAATTGATGTTTACGGCGAGCGGAATTCACGCAGTCGCTTCGGAGCGGAATTGCATCAAATTCGATTGAAATCTGATAATGGAAGAATTACAGTAAAATGATTCCTTAGTCCCTTTTTGGTGATAACTGAACAGATTCAATAGATAACTACACACATTCGATAGATAACTATTCCAAAAACAAAGAGGGCGAAACTTCGCCCTCTTTAACTGTTTATAGAGTTCTGATAATCACTATCATTGTTTTTAAAGTTCTCGGCACCAACCCGTTTTTTAATTTCCTCTTCACTTAATGGCGGTGGAAGTTGATCTGCGGGAATAATCTCTTCCTCTTTGTACACTTGGTTCCTTTCAACCGCTGCGTTCCTAGCATTAATTGCACGTCCATAACTTTCAGACTCTTCTATCGTCATATTTCCTTCCTCTTCCATTTTCATTCGTGCCCCGCTCCTTTTTCCATTTTTATATTTACTTACCCTTCTTGAATGAAATGAAAACGATTGAATATGATATAGTGAGGCATCAATCCATGTATAGTATGATTATAGAAATTCGCTTTCATACTTTAATTGAAAAGAGGTCTTGCCATGGTTATGGTTTTTGTGGATGCAGATGGCTGTCCGGTCGTCAATGAAACGATTTCAATTGCAAAGCAATTCAAACTGCCTTGTACGCTTATTTGCGATACAGCTCATGAAATGCATCGGGAAGGTGCGGAGACGATTATCGTTTCCAAAGGTGCAGATGCTGTCGATTTTGTTCTAGTTAATAAAGTTCAAAAAGGTGATATTGTCGTCACCCAAGATTATGGATTAGCCGCCATGGTGTTGGCGAAGCAAGGCCATCCGATCGATCAGAACGGCAGACTGTATACAAATGAAAACATTGACCAGCTTTTATTCGCAAGGCATACTGCACAGAAAATCAGAATGGCGGGAGGACGACTCCGGGGTCCGAAAAAACGATCAAAAGAAAACAATGAAAGATTTAAAGAGAAATTTCGAGAGCTATGCAAATTACTCCTATCACCAACCGATTAAGGCCCGCTCTTTTGTCGGGCTTTCATATTCGATTCTCCTCATTCATAAACTATTGTAATTTCTTCTACCATTCTTCATCCAACTTTCAACGATGTTTAGTAACTGACTGCTAAGGTAACAGAATGATAAACATATCGGAGGTCTTTCCATGCCAAAAATTCTTTCCGTCAGCACCGTATTGCCCCCTCACGAGGTGAAGCAAGCGGAAGCAGTTGCATTGACCCGCTCACTTTTCAGCCGGAAATTCAAAGATATTGAACGGCTTTTGAACGTATTCCAAAACGGTGATATTGAAAAGCGGGATGTTTGCATGCCACTTGAGTGGTATGGCCAAGCACATGATTTTAAAGAGCGGAACGACTTATACATTAAGCATGCCATCGATTTAGGCGTGCAAGCTGTACAAGCCTGCCTGCAACAATCAAGTACGTTGACTAATGAAGTCTCCCCTTCAGAAATTGATGCCATTTTCTTCATTTCAAGCACTGGTATCGCTACGCCAAGTATAGAAGCTCGCATTATGAATAGGCTTCCTTTCCGTGATGACTTGAAACGGATTCCGATATGGGGGCTAGGCTGTGCAGGAGGGGCTGCCGGCGTGAGCCGAGCTTTCGAATATTGCAAAGCATTCCCGAAGGCAAATGTGTTAGTGCTCTCCATCGAACTTTGCAGCTTAACGTTTCAAAAAGACGATTATTCGAAAAGTAATCTTGTTGGGGTATCATTGTTTTCCGATGGAGTCGCTTGTGCACTAATATCAGGTGATCAATCCGAAATTGCTGTCAACATCCCTGTCCCTTCCATCATCGGCACAACGTCAAAATGGATGCCTGACTCCGAGGACGTCATGGGATGGGATATTCAAAACAATGGGCTATACGTCATTTTTTCGAAAAGCATTCCATCGATCATCACTAATTGGCTCGGGCCGTTCGTACATGAATTCCTTGGTTCTTACAATCTTCTAAAAGATGATATAAATCATTTCGTAGCACATCCTGGAGGCAAAAAAGTATTGACGGCGTATGAGGATTCATTGGGTTTCGATAGTTCAATGACTGATATTTCGAGGGATGTGTTACGAAATCACGGTAATATGTCTTCCCCTACAGTCCTTTATGTACTTAAGCGATTCATGGAAACGGAACCATCCGCGGGCGATTATGGATTGATGGCCGCTCTTGGCCCAGGTTTTTGCGGTGAATTGCTATTGTTGAAATGGGAATGAGGTGCCTGAATTGATATTCAGTATTGTCCTAACCATTGTCATTTTGCAGCGAATCATCGAATTGTTCATCGCTAAGCGCAACGAAAAATGGATGAAAAGCGAAGGTGCTTTTGAAGCAGGCACATCCCATTATCCATTTATGGTCGCGATGCATGTATTCTTTTTTATTGTGCTCATTGCGGAAGTTACATTCCTCCACCGCCAGCTTTCGTCTTTATGGCCCATCTGGTTAGGAATCTTTTTAGCTGCTCAATTTTTGAGGATATGGTGCCTCACTTCGTTGGGAAAATATTGGAACACAAAAATCATCGTCCTCCCAAATGCGCAGGTCGTCCGGAAAGGACCGTACAAGTGGATCCGTCATCCGAATTATATTATCGTCGCAACAGAATTGCTTGTCCTTCCGTTATTATTTAATGCTTTATTTACAGCTATCATCTTTTCACTTCTTAATATTTGGATGATGTCTGTCCGCATACCCGCAGAGGAACAAGCACTTCGGAAAGCGACGAACTATACGGAAGAATTTCAGTTGAATAAATGACAAAACACCGGGAAGTCTCCCGGTGTTTTGTTTTTCAAGTCGTACGCGTCAATGTTTTCCCCATATACCCGAAAAGAATCGTCAAAATCGGCGATAGCAGGCAGAAGAAAGCGAAAAACATATAGTCGATTGTGGAAACGCCCAACACGTCAGAAATGAAAATACCGCATACACTCCATGGAACGAGCGGATTCACAACCGTTCCTGCATCTTCCATCACTCGACTCAAGTTTTTATTCGCCAAGCCAACTTTTTCGTACTGTGTTTGAAACGCCTGCCCTGTCAATAAAATTGATAAATATTGTTCGCCAATCAAAACGTTTATGCCGATGGCTGTCATTGCCGAAGCCGTAATGACAGAAGAAACTTTCTTCAAAAGCATTTCGACCTGTGCCAACAAACTTTGGACAATCCCTAACGTAAATAACAATCCTCCCATGCTCAGAGCCAATAGCACTAAAGCTACTGTGAACATCATGCTCTCCATTCCGCCACGTGTGAGCAATGCATCTACATCCGCCACACCCGTCGTGGAAACAAATCCGCTAAACAATATGCCGAGCACTTGCGAAAATCCAATGCTTTGATGGAGGAATGAAAGAGCAACCGCCACAGCTGAACTGATCGCCAGAGTAAGAAAGGCAGGCACTTTCGCAATCGTCAATACAAATAAAGCAACAAGTGGAATGACCGTATACCAATGGATCATCCCTGTTTCCAGCAATGTTTCTTGAAAAAGCGCAATCTTGTCGAACTCTCCTGTCGTGACGGATGGCGATAATACTCCAAACAAAAGTAAGGATAAGAAAAATGCAGGAATCGTCGTCCACCCCATATTGCGGATATGCTCGAAAAGATCGACTCCTACAATCGAAGACGCAAGATTCGTCGTATCGGACAACGGCGACATTTTATCCCCGAAAAACGCTCCCGAAACAATAGCACCCGCCGCAATTGGCAGCGAAAGTTCAAGAATGCTAGCCATTCCGATGAATGCCACACCGACCGTTGCAACCGTTGTAAGGGAGCTTCCTACCGAGACGCCGACAATCGCGGTGACGACGAAGACAATCGCAAAAAAGAATGTAGGTGTGATTAAGTGAAATCCTGCGTAAATCAACGTAGGAATCGTCCCGCTCATCATCCAGCTGCTTATGAGGATGCCGATGAAGAAAAAGAGGAAGACCGCTCCCATGCCGGCTCCAGCGCCTTCCACCAATCCTCTTTCAAGTTTCTTAAAAGGGATCCTTTTCAACAGGCCATATCCAATCAATAAAAGAATCGAAAATAGAATCGGCAAATGAGGAACGGAATCGAATGTAATTATACTGACACTGATCATCGCCACGATGCCGAAAACAAGTAGGGCAGATTCCCAAAATGCTGGCGAATGGATCGCTTTTATTTGAAACATATCATGAACTCCTCCTTAGATCTATACTAAACAGAAAGAACCCCTTCCATCCCTTGGATAAGGGACGAAGGAGTTCTCCGCGATACCACCCTGATTGACGACAGGCAATCCTGCCGTCCACTTCATTTTCATCGGAGAAAAGCTGTCGGTGTACTTCATGCCTGCTGCTGCCTGAACTTGCACTATCCATTCAGTCTCTTTTTGCTGCCCGCAACAGGATTACTATGTCGACTCTCCGAATATTATTCGTTTCAAACTGTTGAATGATTATGTTTGTATATTACCAGCCCTGACGGATAAGTCAACAGTCCTTCAGTCCGATTTTCAAATTCAACAAGAAAAATTGCCATCCCTGTCGCATAAACAGGTATGGCAACTTAATAATCCTATTCTTCCCAGCCGTACACTTTCCGGTTCCAGTGGCGATGTGCAGCTACAGCATTGATAAAGTTGTCTGCAAATGCACCATCATTCTCGTTCACAATGATGCCAGGCCCCGCTTCTGCGTCAGACACCTCAAAAAATATTTTTCCAGTAGACGCGATGCCAATCGGCTTGTAATGCTTATATGATTCATTGATGAAATCGACAATATCCATTGTGAATTTCTTCATATTGTCCGCCTCTCCGCCAACTACATAAATTGCATCGTATAACGTCGGATGGACAGTTAAAAACGTTTCATCGATTTCAACCGCCAAATCATTTTCACCATAACGGACACCGAACTTATCTCCAACGAGGTCTACGCTCATCCCCGCGTTTAAGCACGAAGAAACTAACGTTTCTACCTCATCTCCATCGAATCCGCTTCCAATCAAGATTGCCACTTTACGCGTTTCTGGAAGCATAGCTGTTGTCAGTTGACTTAAAGCAGGCGATGACTCTGTGATAGGCGATTCTTCGACATCTGTTGGAAATTCAGCCCCAACAGCTTCAGCCAACGCCGTTGCCAACCCGACATCCACATTGGCAAACATATCAACGATTTGCTGTCTGACACTCCTACTTTTCACCTTGCCGACTTCGAAGCTGAAGGCATCGACAATGTGCTTTTTCTCCGGAATCGACATACTGTTCCAGAAAAGCTTCGCCTGTGAGAAATGGTCGGCGAATGACTCACTGCGTGCCTGTATTTTTCGGCCTTCGACTTTTTCTTGATAATGAACATATCCGCCTTCCTCTTCCGATGAAACGGTAGGCGTATTGTCCGCCAATGAATTTTTATGGTAGCTCACTTGGCCGACATTGATCGTCTGCCTGCCGTACCCGTCGCGCTGGTTATTATGGAATGGACAAACAGGACGATTGATCGGGAGTTCGTGGAAATTCGGTCCTCCCAATCTGATCAGTTGTGTATCCGTATACGAAAATAATCGCCCTTGCAATAATGGGTCGTTCGTGAAGTCGATGCCCGGCACGACATTGCCAGGATGAAACGCGACTTGCTCGGTTTCCGCGAACACATTATCCACATTCCGGTTCAATGTCATCTTGCCGATGATTTTGACGGGCACTTGCTCTTCTGGCCATATCTTCGTCGGGTCTAAAATATCGAAGTCGAACATGAATTCATCTTTTTCTTCGATAAGCTGAACGCCCAATTCAAACTCGACGAAATCTCCTCTTTCAATCGCTTCCCATAAGTCTCTCCGATGGAAGTCGGGATCTTTACCGTTGATCTTTTGGGCTTCATCCCAAACTAAAGAATGTACCCCGAGTTTCGGCTTCCAGTGGAACTTCACGAAATGAGCATTTCCTTCGTCATTGACGAATCGGAACGTATGCACTCCGAAGCCTTCCATCATCCTGAAGCTTCTTGGGATCGTTCGGTCGGACATATGCCACATGATCATATGTGCCGATTCCTGATTGTTTGCAACGAAATCCCAAAATGTGTCGTGAGCCGAAGCGGCTTGCGGCATTTCATTATGCGGCTCTGGTTTGACTGCGTGAACTAAATCTGGGAACTTAATGGCGTCTTGGATGAAAAACACGGGGATGTTATTTCCAACGAGGTCATAATTCCCTTCTTCCGTATAAAACTTCACGGCGAATCCACGGACGTCCCGCACCGTTTCACCGGATCCACGGCTACCTGCAACGGTCGAAAACCGTGTAAAAACGGGAGTCTTCGAACCTGGTTCCTGTAAGAAAGCTGCTTTCGTATATTTTTTCATCGACTCATATAATTCGAACTCCCCATGGGCTGCGTACCCTCTAGCATGGACGACCCGCTCGGGAATCCGCTCATGGTCGAAATGAGTCATCTTCTCACGGAAATGGAAGTCTTCCATAAGAGTTGGTCCCCGGTATCCGGCTTTTAATGAATGCTCATCTTCCGAGATTTTCAACCCTTGATTCGTCGTCATCTTCTTCCCTTTGTCGAGTGATCGATATTGTTCCAATTGTTTATCTTTGCTGTTGGCATCTACGGAATGGTTTCTATCCATTTCATTTCCTCCATTCGGTTTTAGTAGTCTCCTACTCTATTCCCGTCAAGAGATTCTCCAAACAAACAGCAAATTACCATAATTGACCGATGATAAATCCAAGATATGCTAAAAAGGCTCCTAATCCGAGGGTCAGAACACTATAGAGAATCGACTTTTTCCGTTGATTTCTCTTCCACAACTGAATTAGCTCCTTCATAAGCGTAGAAAAAGTCGTAAGAGCGCCCATCAAACCCGATGCAAGAAAGACTGCCCATAGCAACGGTAACTCGAATCCCAATATAAGACCGATTAGGAAAGAGCCTGTCAAATTGACGATCAGCGTCCCGATGGGAAACCCTTCCTCTTTATTCATCTTTGCGGAAATGAAAAATCTGAGGATGGCTCCGACAAATCCACCTGCTCCAATAACGACTGCTTCAACTACCGTCATGCTTTCACCATCCTGCGACCAATCATAAAGCCGAATAGACCTATGGCAAGCCCCCCGATAACACTTACCGCCATATAAAGTACAGCTAGCATCAATTGCCCATCTTGCATAAGGCTCACCGTTTCCATGCTGAAGGCGGAAAACGTAGTAAATGAACCGAGGAATCCTGTTGTCACCGCCATTTGAATCTGTTTATCTGCCGTGATCCTTTGAAGGGCGCCTGCACTGAGAAGACAAAGGATAAATGTTCCGATCAAATTGACAGTTAATGTCGACATCGGAAAATCTGATACATCTTTAAACAACCTCCCGATCCCTACCCGGCAAATTGCTCCGATCGCCCCAGCAATTCCGATATATAGGGCTTGCTTCATAGATCCACCCTCTTCAAGAGACGACGTAATAAAATCGTTTCAAGCAACAGCTGCTTTTCATTCTGCCCGAATTGGATTTGTATATTCTCTTCCCCAATTCCATTGATGACCCCTCTTCCGAATACACGGTGTACGACGTGCATACCGACGGATAATTCTGTCCTGTTAGCAATTCCATCAGGATCCGGCAATGTCGACAAATCAGCCTTCTGCAATTTTTCAGTGTTTCTCTTTTCAGGCTTCATTAAAATCGCCCGAACTTCATTCAAAAATCTTGAATCGTCTTTGGGCTTCCCATTCGCCTCTCGATAAGACAGCAACTCTAATCGTTCTTTTGCCCTTGTCATGCCTACATAAAATAGTCGTCTTGCTTCCTCAAGCAACATCGGGTCAGTTTCGTCTTCTTCGGATGGGATGATTCCTTTTACCAAATCAATCATGAACACACGCCTAAATTCCAATCCTTTGGCGCTATGAAAAGTCGATAACGTCAATGCATTTGCGGGTGGATTGAATTTCGCCTGTTGCACCGCCTGCTCCAATTCCTTCAAGCGATTCGCAAAATCAACCATTGTGCGCACTTGGGACGCGATTCCTTCAAGCGTATCAAGAATGCCAAGAAGCTGATCGATCCGATAACCGAATTTTGCCGCCCGACTTTTCAAAGCTTCCTCATATTCAAGTTCATATCGGATCATCCGGATTACTTGGGCTGGCCGCATATCGGGAATTTTTTTATAAACCTCAATGCAAGCATCCAATTTTTCGATTTGACTGCCTTTCAACTGAACCGATTGGATGAAAGATTCAAATACATTTCCGGATGTCGCTTTATTCATGAACCGGGATAACATATCGCGTGAAATGAAGAGATTCATTTTCATAGCAATTTTTGAGAAAACATCCTTCCTTTCTACATTAAAGCTGAGCCGCATAAAATTCAAAATATCTTCTACTACCCAATGGGAAAAGAATTTATCATCTGCGTCTTTCATGTAGAAAGGGATTCCCCTTCGATGAAGTTCGTTGACATACATTGTCGAGGAAGCATTATTTCTAAATAAAACAGCGACTTCTTCCAAGTTTTGCTCATCCAATAATTCATATGTAACATATTCCAATAGCCGTTTTGGGTCTTCGAATTGCTTCATGACAATCGGTCCCGCTCCTTCATTGTCTGTCCGCATCTCTTTCTTGTACCTTTGCTTATTGCGTGTAATGAATGTAGCTGCAGTTTCTACAATTTCTTTGGACGAACGGTAATTCTGCTCCATTCTAAGCAATTTTGCATCTGGGTACACTTGCTTGAAGTTCAGTAAGTAAGCGGGATCTGCTCCGCGCCACGTATAGATTGATTGATCATCATCCGCTACGACACAAAGATTGCCATGATGTGCAACAAGATGCTCGACAATCCGGTGTTGAACAAGAGAAGTGTCCTGGCTTTCGTCTGTCAAAACGTAGTCATACCGCGAGCGGAATTTTTCAGCAAGTTGTTCATCGACTCGTAACGCCTGTTCCGCAATGGACAGCATATCATCAAAATCGAGCAGAAGATGCCCTTGCGTTTTCGATTTAATTTGCTCATAGCCAAGCGCAATTGTACCTGCCTTGTCGAATGGAGCTTGAACTTGTTCCCATTCGTTGAAAGGAATCATCCTGTTTTTCAGAAAACTGATAAATGTCGACAGGGATGTCAATTCATCTTCTGTTCCTTCTTCCCGAACAGTTTCTTTATACAGACGTTTCAGCAACGACATTTTAGTGAGAGGCTGTTTCTGATTCCCTCCACCTTCAATCAATTCAAATGTAACTCCCGTCTTTTGCAAATAGGTTCGGGTAATTGTAAATGCGAGGCTATGAATCGTCGAAAAATCGACTGGAGAATGCTGTGGGAAAAAACGTTTAAAACGTTCTGTCATATCGCGTGCTGATGCTCGACTGAATGTAATTGCTTTTATGCGTTTCGGATTCGCATTCTTCTCTTCAATCAAATAGCCGATCCGCATAATCATCGTTGTCGTTTTCCCCGACCCGGGACATGCTAATAAGAGCAATGGACCTTCCGTTTGCTTAACGGCTTTTTTCTGGACGTCGTTCAATTGTATATGTAGTTCATTCTTTTTCCTTATAAAAAAATCAGTCATTGCATTGGTACTCCTTCTTCTTACGATGTTCTTAATTTACCATACGAACGCACATTTTGTAGACTTTATGGTCGCGAAAAAAACAACCTCTGCAATTTACGCAGAGGTTGTCGATTAAAAGCCGCCTGACTCGAGCCTATCGTTTTGAATGTCCACTTTTTTCTTCTTGCTGCCTTGATACGCTGTGGAGGCTACTTCGTTCGTATGCCGCTGTTCGTCGGTATACTCGGTTCCCGCAAGTTGAGCCCTGTTCGTATTGTCTTTAGTGCTGCTCTCATTGTTTTTATGTTCTTTAGACAATTCAATCGCTCCTTCTTTGGTAGTCTGTATAGGAATACCCTTTTAAAGGAGAGTTAATCCCAGTTATTTAGGGACGCCGATTGAATGTAAGGGATAAAACCTGAAACCGACCTTTCCAACGACCGAGGCTTCATCGATACAACCGATTGCTCGGCTATCCGTACTGTTCCTCCGATTATCGCCCAACACGAAAAGCTGTCCTTCAGGCACTGTAACTTCAAAGTCCTCTGTCAATTTTTGATCTTTGAAAAGTTGTTCCTTATTTGCTTGGATATAGTCCTCTTCATACTCTTTCCCGTTAATGAAAAGCCTGTCATCTTTCATGACAACTGTATCCCCCGGCAAGCCGATCACCCGTTTAATATAATCTTCTGTCGAACCGGGCGCATGGAAAACTACTAAGTCAAAATGATCAAGTTTATGGATTTTTGAAATGATGACTCGGTTTTCCGATTCGAATGTCGGTTCCATGGATTGACCGGAAACGATGACTGGTGAGAATAGGAAGTGCCTAATGACAAACACGAGAACGAATGCAACTGCAATCGCTTTAATCCATGAGAAGATTTCAGAAGTTGTTTCTTTTTTCATATGGAAGCCCCCGATCTTACAATTTATATAGTATATAGTATAGCCTAGTCAACGTATGAATGGTTCACATTCAGAGAACTTGCTGTAAATGCGCAGTGCAATTGAACAGATGGCAATGGTTTTCTTCATCGTTCAGCTCGACAATTGTCACTGATGTATTATCAAGATTTTCTTCATAGACAGTTTCAGTTACAAGCTCATTCAACATCCGCTTAATGAAGCTCCCATGGCTGACGACTAACACATTTTTACCGGGATGCTTCTTTTTGATTTCATCAATTGATTCCAACCCCCGGGAAATGATGGACTCTTGTGATTCAAATCCCATGTCGAGTTGTCTCCAATCTACCCCCCACTTCTCGATACGCTCCGCTTCAGTCGTACCTTCTACCAAACCTCCGCCGATTTCACGCAATCTTGCATCTTCGACAAGTTCTACACCAGGTATTTTCGCAGCAATAATTTCTGCTGTCTTCTTTGCCCTTAGGAGATGACTCGTATAAATGACATCCCACTCCCCAGTAGACAACCTGTCCGCTACACGCTCCGCCATTTCAATCCCTTCTTCATCCAACGGGACATCTGAACTGCCTTGCGCTCTACCTTCCTTATTCCATGCTGTCACACCATGCCTGACAAACCCGATAATCGTCAAATTGACCATTCCCCCTTACAGTTTTTACTTTAAACAATATAGCCGAGCGAACGAAGTACGTTGTTCATGAATGATTCAATGTACAAATACACTTCCTCCCGCTCTGGTTCTTGATAAAGGTCATGATAAAGCCTTTTCCATTCCTTATAATGAAATTCGGAAAGATTTTGGCTCAACAACCATCTTTTCGCAAATGAAACATCGGTAATTTTATCATGTTCTCCTGTCTGAATAAGAACTGGCGTGTCAAAAATGCTTTCTTCATGACTTGTGACGGATTTCATCGTCGCAAGCAACTCGCGATACCAAGATGCGACGACTACAGAACTATAGTCCCTATCATTCTGAAATTCTATGTACATATCGTAATTACGCGTCAGTAATTCAATTGTAATGTCATGGTTCAATTTCATAGAACTTGAAAGTTTCGTCAGTACTCCTGAAAACTTGGATGGCTGATGTTTAATGGAGAGCCAAGGGGAACTGAAAATGAAGCCCGCGCATTCCAGCTTCTCGCGTTGCAGAATATGCATGACAATCGTTGCGCCAAGTCCGTGTCCAAGCACGAATAAAGGCAAATTATCCTGCAATGCAATATCAATCAATTTTTTTACATGCTCCACATATGACTCAAACGGTTCGTCATGGATCCGCCTCCCACTTTCAGAACCGTGTCCGGGCAAATCGGTTGTGACGACATGGAAACCCCCGTTTCGAAGCTTTTGGATGAGCCACGCATAGCGCCGATGATGTTCGTAAGCATTATGGACAATCGCAATCACTGCTTTTGGTTGTCCTTCCGCCTCCCATTTCCACACGGCACTCACCTCCCCTATCTGTAGATGTTTTATGTTACGATAAATTATACATGATTTTTAGAAAAGGAGAGACGTTCATGATTTATCCTTACAACGGAAAAACCCCACAAATTGATCCAACCGTCTACGTTGCGGATTATGCAACGATTACTGGCGATGTAACGATCGGGGCAAACAGTTCCATTTGGTTCAATACGGTCATCCGAGGAGATGTCGCCCCGACGATTATCGGTGAGCGAGTGAGCATCCAAGATTTAAGCTGCCTACACCAAAGTCCAGGAAAAACATTGCTGATTGAAGATGAGGTTACAGTTGGCCATAAGGCGATTTTACATAGTTGTATTGTTCGTAAAGGTGCACTCATCGGCATGGGAGCCATCATTTTGGACGGAGCTGAAATCGGCGAGGGAGCATTCATCGGTGCAGGCAGCCTCGTACCACCAGGCAAGAAAATACCGCCTGGTTGCCTAGCTCTTGGCTCACCAGCGAAAGTCGTCCGTGAATTGAATGATGAAGATCGAGCAGAGATGGAACGTGTTTTGAATAGCTATGTTGAAAAAGGCAAGATTTATAAAGAGATGCAAATATAAACTAGGTGCTGTCCAATTGGGCAGCATCTTTATTTATTTAATCCCATTGATCATCACTTTTTATCACTATTTATAACGCTATAATTTTCGTTAGGTTCCTCCTTTTAAATTATGACGCTTCGTGAAATTAATGAGCCTTTACGAAATTCTTTGATTCCCTGTTCTATTGGCTAAATAAAAAATCAGCAGTACTCATCAATTATTCGATGAAGTGCTGCTGATATTCTTTCAAATATTAAACAGTCAAGCCAGCCTTTGCGATCAAATCTTCCGCTTTGTCTGTCTGCTCCCAAGGGAGTTCAACGTCAGTACGTCCGAAATGGCCGTATGCCGCTGTCTGTTTGTAAATCGGACGGCGAAGGTCGAGCATTTTAATAATGCCGGCAGGACGTAAATCGAATAGTTCACGTACGATTTCCACTAGCTTACTTTCCTCGACTTTTCCTGTTCCGAACGTATCGATTGAAATGGAAACTGGTTTTGCAACACCGATCGCATAAGCCAATTGAACTTCACAACGATCCGCAAGTCCCGCAGCAACGATATTTTTCGCAACATAGCGCGCAGCATATGAAGCAGAACGGTCCACCTTTGTCGCATCTTTTCCGGAGAATGCACCGCCACCATGACGCGCATAGCCACCATATGTGTCAACGATGATCTTCCGGCCAGTCAAACCGGCATCCCCTTGTGGTCCGCCGATGACGAAACGGCCGGATGGGTTGATGAAGTATTTTGTTTCTTCATCTAATAATTCTGCTGATACGACTGGATAGATGACATGTTCTTTAATATCACGTTGAATTTGCTCTAAAGTGATATCAGGATGATGTTGAGTAGAGATTACGATTGTGTCAATCCGAACCGGGTTATTATCCTCATCATACTCAACTGTTACTTGCGTTTTACCGTCTGGTCGCAAATAATCAAGCGTATCGTCTTTTCTCACTTGCGCAAGTCTGCGTGAAAGTTTATGCGATAAGCTGATCGGCATCGGCATAAGCTCAGGTGTTTCATTGCAAGCATAACCGAACATTAGCCCTTGGTCTCCCGCTCCGATCGCTTCGAGCTCTTCATCCGTCATTGTCCCTTCACGTGCTTCAAGTGCTTGATCGACACTTGCCGCGATGTCAGGAGATTGTTCATCGATGGACGTCAATACAGATGACGTCTCCCAGTCGAATCCGAACTTAGCGCGTGTATAGCCAATTTCCTTCACTGTATCCCGTACGACTTTCGGGATGTCAACATAAGTTGTTGTCGTAATTTCTCCGATGACTAAAACGAGTCCTGTTGTAATTGTCGTCTCACAGGCTACACGTGCATTCGGATCTTCCTCTAAGATGGCATCCAAAATGGCGTCAGAAATCTGATCGCACATTTTATCCGGATGGCCTTCAGTTACCGATTCTGAAGTGAACAATCGGCGATTTGTCATTGTAATTTCCTCCTTAAAAGCTTGCAAATATTGATACGGTACTCTAATTGTCCCAGTAAGTTCAGCGCCTAGAGAGTCGACGTCAACATACACAAGGATTAAGGGCTTGATTCATTCAATAAAAAAGCCCTTCGCTCACGTAAATATACATGAGGAAAGGCATAATTTCAAAAGCAGCACCTTTCACTCTTATCGTCCAAGGAATTCACCTTGCTCCAGGTTTGGCACCTTCTCGCGGCCAATAAGGTCCACGCAGGTTGCCGGGCTTCATAGGGCCTGTCCCTCCGCCAGCTCGGGATAAGAGTATCCGTTCAATAAATAATCCTACGAAAAAGTTTGTACTTTGTCAAACATTTTATGCATATATACTTGAGTTTTGAATTAGTATAGATTATTATTCTAAATGTGTTATACTATTTACGAAATGTGATGAAACCCACCAACTGGGATTACATGCAAAGGACGGTACTTAAAATGATTTCAGCTAAAATTGAAAACGGATTACACGAGTTACTTTCAGGCAACAACGTAAACATACAGCCTTCAGTGGCAGAACTGGTTGAAAAAGCAACTTCCCGTGGAGAAGCGAAACTTTCTGCAGATGGCGCACTTACTGCAGAGACAGGAAAGTATACTGGCCGTTCTCCTGAGGATAAGTATATTGTCGAAGAGGAATCTTCAAAAGACAAAATCGACTGGGGCAAAGTGAACCGCCCGATTTCATCTGAAATCTTTGATTCATTATATAAGAAAGTCTTAAACCATTTAAAAGCTAAGGAAGAGCTATTCGTATTCAAAGGATTTGCAGGAGCGGATAAAGCGTCCCAGCTGTCTATCCAAGTCATCAATGAATTCGCATGGCAAAACTTGTTCGTCAACAATCTTTTCATTCGCCCTACTGAGGAAGAATTGAAAACGCATGAAGCTCAATTCACGGTTATCGCTGCTCCGACATTCAAAGCAGATCCGGCAGTAGACGGAACGAAATCCGAAACCTTCATCATTGTATCACTTGAGAAGCGTATTGTGTTAATTGGAGGTACGGAATATGCGGGAGAAATGAAAAAATCGATTTTCTCCGTTATGAACTACTTGCTGCCTGAGCACGGCATACTATCCATGCACTGCTCTGCAAACGTTGGCGAAGAAGGAGATGTCGCTTTATTCTTCGGTCTTTCTGGAACAGGAAAAACGACGCTTTCAGCAGATGCTAACCGTAAACTAATTGGTGATGATGAGCACGGCTGGTCCGAAAACGGAGTCTTCAACATCGAAGGCGGCTGCTATGCGAAAACGATCAATCTCTCAAAAGAGAAGGAACCAGAAATTTACGGAGCGATCCGTTTCGGTTCAGTATTGGAAAACGTCGTCTTGGATGAAAAGACTCGCAAGCCCGATTACGACGATAATTCATTGACTGAAAATACGCGTGCAGCATACCCGATCCATAATATCGAAAACATCGTGATGCCATCGGTTGCAGGACATCCGAAAGCAATTGTCTTCTTAACAGCGGATGCATTCGGCGTATTGCCTCCAATCTCCAAATTGACGAAGGAACAAGCGATGTATCACTTCCTAAGCGGTTTCACTTCGAAGCTAGCAGGAACTGAGCGCGGCGTCACTTCACCGGAAGCGACATTCTCTACATGCTTTGGTGCCCCTTTTCTCCCATTGCCTGCAACGGTCTACGCAGAAATGCTAGGGAAGAAAATCGACGAGCACGATGCACAAGTCTTCCTTGTCAACACGGGTTGGACTGGTGGAGTTTACGGTGTAGGACATCGTATGTCTTTGAAACATACACGTACAATGGTCCGTGCAGCAATCGCTGGCGAATTGAACGATGTGGAATACGAAGAGAATGCAATTTTCGGTCTTGCTATGCCTAAAGCAATTGACGGCGTACCGACTGAAGTATTGAACCCTCGTAACGCTTGGAGCGATCCGACAGCTTACGATCAAAAAGCGAAAGAGTTGGCAGATCTTTTCCGTGAGAACTTCAAGAAATTCGGTCATGTTTCTGAAGAAATCACTCAAAAAGGCGGACCAGTCGCTTAATACAAAGACAGTGAAGATCCAGGCGCTATGTTGCGCCTGGATCTTTTTTTATATAGCTTTTTAATACGTTTAACGACACTTTTCTAGGGTACTTTTATTGTATCTGACTAATTCTTCGGTCACGTAAAATAATGGAGTGGATATCTTGAAAGATAAATTAATGAGCATGCTTGGCGAGCGTAAAAATGAAATGATTGAAATCCGCCGCCACTTGCACGAATACCCCGAGCTGTCATTTAAAGAAGAAAAAACAGCTCAGTATATAGCAGACTTTTACAAAGGCAAAGATGTCGAAATTCAAACGAACGTTGGAAATGGATTCGGAATTATCGTTACAATTACAGGAGGAAAACCAGGCAAAACAATTGGATTGCGTGCAGATTTTGATGCTTTGCCAATCGTTGAAGAAACACCAGTGCCTTTCAAATCGAAAAATGAAGGGATCATGCATGCTTGTGGACATGATGGACATACAGCCTATATGCTAATATTGGCGGATTGTTTAATTCAACTGAAATCGGAAGTAGCCGGGACGATAAAAATTATTCATCAACATGCTGAAGAAGTCCCACCAGGCGGTGCAAAAAGCATTATCGAATCAGGATTGCTGGATGATCTGGATGAAGTGTACGGCATTCACCTATTGCCAATTGCTCCAGTTGGAATGGTCGGCTTCAACAAAGGCTATGCTTTCAATGGACGGGCATATATGAAACTAAAAATACAAGGCAGAGGCGGACACGGTTCCTCCCCTCATTTGGCGAATGACGCCATTGTTGCCGGAGCTCACTTCGTTACTGCCATTCAAACAATCATTAGCCGTAGACTTAGTCCTTTCGATATTGGGGTCATTACAATTGGATCGTTTGATGGAGCGGGTACATTTAATGTTATTAAAGACAGTGTAGTGCTTGAAGGCGATATTCGTTATATGACGGTTGAAACGCAAGAAACGATCGAACGGGAACTCAAACGTCTCGCCAAAGGAATTGAGGCGGAGTTCGATGTACAATGTGACCTAACATATACACCTGATTATCCGCCATTATATAATAATCCTGAACTTACAGAAAAAGTCGCTATCACTTTGATAAATGCAAATGTGAAAGAAATAACAGAGGTAAAAGAAGTGCCACCAATGGCGCCGTCCGAGGATTTTGCATACTATGCCGAAAGATTCCCGGCTTGTTTCTTTTATATTGGTTGTACTCCTAAGGGCGTTGACAAACCATATTTCAATCATCATCCAAAATTCGATATAGACGAAGACGCACTTCTCGTTGCTGCTAAAGCCGTTGGACAAGTAGTTTGTAGCATTCAAGGTGAATAAAACATAAAAAAACAACCATCATGGTTGTTTTTTTATGTTTTATTCATTTCCCTGCTGTCTCATCCAATCACATAAATCCCTGACGATTTGTGCATTATGAGCTGACGGAAAGTAATGGGTATACTCAGGGAAGTACCAAGTATCGTACTGTTTATCTTTCTCACGTAAAGCATCTTCGAGCAAGATTGCCTGTTCAAATGAAACATTATCATCCTTCATTCCGTGGATGATCAAAACAGGGGCATTGATTTCATCCACCTTGAATAACGCAGTCCGTTCCCGGTATGCATCAGGCATACTATTCGGCGTGCCGCCAATGACCCGCTTCATCATACGGCGCATATCTTCCCGTTCATTATATGTAAAGATTACATCCGAGACACCGGCCCATGTTACAACTGATGTGATGTCCTCCCGTAAAATCGCTGTCCAGAGTGCCATAATGCCGCCACGGGAGAATGCATAAAGATGGATACGTTCCTTGTTCAACTTCGGACTTTGCTTTATGACTTCAACAGCGTTGACCGCGTCCTGACGATCGTCCCCGGCAAACTCGTCTCGCCCTTCCCCACCTCTGTTTCCTCGGTAATATGGAGCAAAGACGACAAAACCTTGTGAAGCGAACTGTGCAATTCTGGCAGGTCGGACCATTCCGACATGCTGAATGCCCCCGCGCAAGTAAATGATCCCTTCATAGTTGCCACCGTTAATCGGTTCAGCAAGCAACCCTTTCACTTTAAGCCCATCCGACCAATACGTTATTTCTTCTAGATAGATTTGTGGATTTGGGGATGGATATTCTCTTCTGTGCAAAATTGCCCCATTAGGAAACATATGAATCCACCCACTTTCGAATTTCAACCATCCCAGCATCTTTCATATGAAAACTCAATTCATCGCAGTTTGACAATTGTTCATCCGTCATCCAAAATGCACCTTCTGTCTCAAACAGCTGGGGGTTTTCTTCAATGCTGAATACTTTCCCTGTGAACACTGCCTTGCAAAATGTTACATTGCTCATTACGACATATTCAGCAAACTTGACGAGATCTGTAATTGTCACACCAGTTTCTTCTATCGTTTCTCGTATTGCAGCTTCAGTAAGTGTTTCCCCTTCTTCCGCCTTGCCTCCAGGAAATTCTATTCCGCGAACGGAGTGGCGTGTCACGAGCCATTTCCCTTCATGTTTCAATACAACGAGCACATGCCTCGCTTCCATGCCAAAACGATTTTCACCGAAAGTCAGCTCAACATGCGCCCCTTGTAAATCTTTAAATATCGTTGCTATATGAGTCACGTCCTTTCACAATCAATTGGATGATTGAACAGGAGCAGATGGAATCTTTGGTGTTCCCTTCGTAAAATACGGCAGCTGTTCAATGAATTTCTTCGTTTCATCATCGCTAAATTCATGAACCAATGCATAGAGCATCATCGTCCTTCGATCAACATCATGATTATCCCGGTCATAATGATATGGGACATACGGCAAATGTGATCGTAGGAAATTCCGAAATTCTAATCGGTCCATTTGGCTAAACAATTGATGAAAAACTGGAACAAGTTCCCTACTCATCTCCACTTCGTATTCCCATGGAGACGCATGCTTATGTGAATAAACTTGTTGATTCGCAATCGAGACGTACATTCTGACTTTATCGTTTTCCATATGAGCACCCACTTTTTTGTCGTAGTATGGCTCATATCAGATATTCGATTCAATGCGTTCAGATGGAATTCACTTCTTCATTTGCTACACGTTCGACAGCACTCGCTACATTAGCATGTACGGCTGGATCTAATGGATGTGGAACAAGATCACCTGGTTTTGTACTATCCAGAATTGCTAATGCTGCAGCAATTAGCATCGGATATGTAATATCTTTCGCGTGAGCATTTAAAGCACCTCTGAAAATTCCAGGGAACCCAAGAATATTGTTCACTTGTCTGCCATCCGCGGCAAAAGCGGCTCCAGCTCGTAAAGCAACTTCAGGATCAATTTCCGCATTTGGATTGGACAGTGCCAAAACGATTTGCCCTTTACGGACCATCTCAGGCTTAATTAACCCTTGCACGCCAGTCGTTGCAATTACGATATCACAAGTTTGCATAATCTCATCAACAGAATTCAAAGCAGTACCGCCATGTTGCTTCAGTCTATCAATCGCTTCGGGATTAGGATCAACACCACGCATTTCCTTCACGCCATATGCCATTAGCATCCTGCTAATGGCGAGCCCTGCAGCCCCTAATCCAATTTGACCGACAATGGATTGCGATAGTTCCACACCTGATTGCCTGCATGCTGAAAGAACGGAAGCGAGTGTGACGACTGCGGTTCCATGTTGGTCGTCATGCATGACAGGGATTTGAAGCTCAGCTTTCAATCTCTCTTCGATTTCAAAGCAATGAGGCGAACCGATATCCTCCAATAGAATTCCGCCGAAGCTTTGGTGAATATGCTTGACGGTTTCCACGATTCTCTCAGGATCGCTCGTATCAAGCAATATTGGAATTCCGCTAATGCCAGCGAATTGATCGAACAAGACCGCCTTTCCTTCCATGACAGGCATACCGGCGACAGGACCGATATTGCCGAGCCCTAAAATTGCTGTTCCGTCCGTTACGATCGCAACCGTGTTAGAAATGCCTGTAAAATAATCTGCTTGCACCGGATCATTTTGTATCACTTTACAAACATTGGCGACTCCCGGCGTGTAAATTCGTCGAAGGTCTCCTAATGAACGGACTTCCACGCGGCTCTTCATAGCAATCTTACCGCCCTCATGCGCATGCAAAACATCATCCGTTACCGCATGCACATGAATGCCTTCTCCGATTGCATTAATAGCAGTAACAATTTTCTCCAATTGCTCCTCACTCGTACACTGGATGGAAACGTCCCTTATTGTCGATAACGTTCCTACTTTTATTGTTTGGATATCCCCAATATCGCCTTCTAAAACACCGATAGCTGTTGCGACTTTTGCAAAATTCCCCGGTTTGGATGGTGTTTCAATAATTAAATTTCTTATAAATTGGATTTGTGTCATGATGTCGCCTCCTATATGATCCTCTCACTTCTCGTACCCCATTTTACACATATTGAGTAGCTGCAACAAAAATAAAGCACGAATTTCCTAGATTGCAAGGAAATTCGCGCTCTTTACTTCAAGCCTTTACATCGACAGCCGAACCTTTATAAGGATGGACCGCCGGTTGATCCTGCATACTTTGCAGCATGTCTGTCACTGCAGTTGCATTCACCGATAAAGCTTTATTCATGACACTCAATTGAACTGTAGATTGCAAACTTCTCAATTGGCTTGCCATGATGGAGTTCATGTTCATAAACCATTCCTCCTTTACAATGCTACTATCGGTGAAAAAATCGATTATTCAAGAATGCATGCTCATTTATTCTCTTCTCCAAGAAAAGCATTTAACATCCATTGATGCTTCTCAATGCTTTGATACGTTGCATTTAATATGTCCTCTGTCATATCGTCACCGATTTCCGCCGCATATTCCATTCCTTTTTTCAAGGATTTCATAATTTTATCAAAATCATCAGCGATTGTTTTCACCATATCCTCGGCTTGTTCATCGCCTTTCGCCTCTTTTACGACAGACTGCTCCAAATGCTCCTTTAACGTAGCAGTTGGAGTTCCACCAAGAGTCAACACTCGTTCGGCGATTTCATCCATATGTGCAGTCGCTTCGTTATAAAGCTCCTCAAATTTTGCATGCAACGTAAAAAATTGTTTCCCTTTTACATACCAATGATAATTATGCAGCTTGGCATACATGACTGACCAAGTAGATACTTGTACATTCAGTTCTTCCATTAATTCTTTAGACATAAAAAAACCCCTCTTCAAATTTATATTTACAGAGCATCTCCCTGTTAATTTACCACTGGAACAAATAAAATAAACATACATGAGAAAGCAAGGTGTTCACCATTGAAAACAATATTAATCGGTATTATTAAGACATATCAAAAAATCATTTCTCCACTTACTCCGCCATCATGCCGTTTCTATCCTACTTGCTCGCATTACGGTGTAGAAGCGCTTCAGAAACACGGCGCTTTGAAAGGTTCATGGCTGACGATTCAACGGATATTGAAATGCCATCCTTTCCATGAAGGCGGCTTTGATCCGGTACCGGAAAAACTCGAAAAGAAAAAATAAATTGATGACCGGCAATTGCCGGTTTTTTTCTTTTCAGTTGCGGAAACTATTGTTAACGTGTATTATAAGGAAGTGTTTAAATCGTAATCATTACTATTAATACAGTGGAGGATTTATTTATGAAGAAAAGAGCACTCATTCTTCTGGCACTCATCATGACTTTGCTCATTGGTGCATGCGGGACTAAGAATGTAAAAGACAATACTGGAACAGCCAACGAAGGGAAATTATCTGTCTATACGACAGTATATCCCTTACAATATTTTACCGAGCGGATCGGCGGGGAGTTAGTCGATGTGAAATCAATCTATCCTGCAGGAGCGGATGAGCATTCATTTGATCCGACACAAAAAGATATGATTGCGCTATCGGATGCGGATCTGTTCTTTTATATCGGTCTAGGACTTGAAGGATTTGTGGAAAGCGCTCAAAAGACGTTACAGAATGAACATGTTGAATTAGTGGCAACTGCAGAGTCCATATCAGAGGATCAACTTGAAGAAGGACATCATGAGGACGAGGAAGAAGGGCATGAGGAACATGGACATGAACATGGCCAATTCGATCCTCACGTTTGGATTTCACCAGTCCTTAGCATCGAACTAGCTTCTTCCATTAAAGAATCGCTCATTGCAAAAAAGCCCGATGAGAAAGAAACGTTCGAAAAGAATTTCGATCTGCTCGAAAACGACTTGATCGAGTTGGATGAGCGGTTCAAGGAAATGGCCGCCAAGGCCGAAACGAAAACGTATTTTGTCTCACATGCCGCATTTGGGTATATTGCGAACGAATATGGATTGAAACAAGTAGCAATCGCTGGATTGAATTCGCAAAGTGAGCCTTCACAAAAGCAGCTTGCACAAATTGTCGAGCAAGCTAAGGAAGAAAATGTACAATATATTTTATTCGAACAGAATGTTTCATCGAAGTTAACAGAAGTCGTCAGGAAGGAAATCGGCGCGGAATCATTAATGCTTCATAATTTAGGTGTGCTCACACAAGACGATATAAACAATGACGAATCATACTTCACATTGATGGAACGGAACTTGCATGTTTTTGAGCAAGCACTACAAGCCAATAAATAAAAAAGTGGAGAGGGGGTTAAAACCCCTCTCTACTTTTTATGTATTCCAGTAGCCGCCCACTCTTTCAGTTTACGACGGAGAAGTTTATTGGATGCATTCCGTGGCAGTTCATCTACTAAATGGAATGCTTTCGGAATCTTATATCGAGCAAGCTGTTGTACACAATAATCTTCCAAATCGGTCACTGATACATTTTTGTAACCGACGATGAAAGCGACTGGCACACTGCCCCATTCAGGGTGATCCTGTCCACAAACGCCCGCCTCTTTAACGTGTGGATGTGAAATAAGGACGTTTTCGATTTCTGCAGGATAAATATTTTCTCCTCCGGAAATAATCAAATCGGACCGTCTATCGACGATGAATAAATAGCCATCCTCATCGATATAACCAATATCCCCTGTCGGCAGCCAACCGTCCTCTAACGGATCTCTTTCCGAAGCATGGCCGATATAGCCTAGCGTCACATGTGGGCCCTTTATGAGCACCTCACCAAAATCTCCTGGCTGTTCTGCATCTCTAATCTTAATCCGATTGAAAAATAAAGGTTTGCCTGCGGATCCGGACTTCTGCAAAGCGTCTTCTGAGGAAAGTGTTGCGGTTTGTGAACTTGTTTCGGTCATCCCGTACGTCTGCAAAACAGGCAACTGATAATTTGCGGCTCTTCGCAAGTAATCATCCGGTACCGGACCTCCACCTGCCAACATCGTCTTGAAGGATGGATGAGCAACTGATCCTTTTGTCTCAAATTCTTCGAGGATCCTGTGCAATCCTGTTGCCACAACAGAAATTCTTGTCGCAGTTCCATTTTCTATTTCATCCACAATCGAAATTGCATCAAATTTTTCATAAAGCCGTACACCCATCCCATAAATGACAGATCGAGCAAGAATCGAGAAACCGCTAATATGGAATAATGGCATCGTGCAAAGCCAAATGTCATCATCCGCTAATCCTAAATTCAAGACGGAAGACAAAGCGCTCGATGTATGATTGCCAGCTGTTTGTCGGACACCTTTCGGAAAACCTGTCGTCCCTGACGTATACATAATTGTAATCGTCCGTGACGGTTCCCATATTTCAGTAACCGTGAAACTTTCTTTACCACTTGATTCTATTGCGGAAAATGTCAGCTTGGAAGTGTTTATCTCTTTGATACGATCAAGAAATTCATCATCGACAATTAAAACTGACGCGTCACAATCATTCAATTGCCAAGAAATCTCTTTCGATGATAGCCTGCTGTTCAACATGACAATTTCCAGACCTGCTAAAAGACATCCGTGAATGACAAACACCATATTCGGCGTCGAACGACCCAACAAAGCAATTCGATCACCTTCATTCAACCCATTCCATCTTAACTTCTGTGCAATTTCTGATGCCTCTTCCAATAGTTGCCGAAATGTCCATTGCTCTTCTCCAAATGAAAGGGCCATGCGATTCGGCGTTATATATGCTCTTTGAAGCAACCAATTAGGAATCATACACTCACCTTCCGTCGAATAGAAAAGCTGCCTCGTAAAAAAGGCAGCCTTAGATAATTTGGTATTTATGACAATATTAAGGGAATCGTGGGAATTGACCGAAGTCAGGCTTGCGCTTCTCTTTGAACGCATCGCGTCCCTCTTTCGCCTCATCTGTTGTGTAATAAAGCAAAGTAGCATCTCCGGCCATTTGTTGTAGACCAGCAAGTCCGTCTGTATCGGCATTCATTGCTGCTTTAATGAAACGGAGCGCAGTCGGGCTCATTGAAAGCATCTCCTCACACCATTGGACCGTTTCGTCTTCCAATTGCTCATAAGGGACAACAGTGTTTACAAGACCCATGTCCAAGGCTTGTTGTGCATCGTATTGGCGGCATAGATACCAAATTTCTCTTGCTTTCTTATGGCCGATAATACGTGCCAAGTAACCTGAACCATATCCTGCATCAAATGAACCGACTTTCGGTCCTGTTTGACCAAATCGAGCGTTGTCTGCTGCAATTGTCAAATCGCATACGACATGCAATACATGACCACCACCGATTGCATAGCCTGCAACCATCGCGACGACAGGTTTCGGAATGACGCGGATCAATCTTTGCAAGTCAAGGACGTTCAAACGAGGAATTTCGTCATCCCCTACATATCCTCCATGACCGCGTACCGATTGGTCGCCTCCTGAGCAGAATGCTTTCTCGCCTTCACCTGTTAGTATGATAACACCGATACTTTCGTCATCACGCGCACGAGAAAACGCATCAATCATCTCCATTACAGTTTTAGGACGGAATGCATTGCGTACTTCCGGACGGTTAATTGTCACTTTTGCAATGCCGTTGTACTTTTCGTATTTAATATCTTCATATGTACGGATTGTTTCCCATTGACGAGTCATTTTTTTCCTCCTCCAATTGTTATAGATCCATCAAATACTCCATAATCATTGTAGCAAACAATCGTGGTTTTTCCACGTGAATTGCATGACCCGCGCCAGAAACGACTATATGCCGCCATGTAGGAGAAAGGTTGCTCATTTCCCGGGCAATTGCTACAAATTTCGCATCGAGCTCCCCCGTTATAAGAAAAACAGGATTTGATATCGAATTAAGGGCTTCCCAATAGGAATTCTGACTGCCCGTTCCTATACCTAACAGACTGTTTGCAAGCCCAATGGTATTTTGCTGCAGTCTTTCTCTTCTGACTTCCTGCCTTTTCTCTGCAGGAAGACTTTTTTGCGATTCAAAAAGGGGGATATTCTCCCATTTTTCGACAAAAGAAGCAATGCCTTCGTCAATAATCTTACTAGCCAACAATTTGTCTGCTGTTTTTCGCTCCATCCTGTCATGTTCTTTCAAAAGACCTGGGGATGAGCTTTCTAGAATCAATGCTTTAACACGGTTTGGATAATGGATCGTATATGCTAGTGCAATACGACCACCCATTGAGTAACCTACCAAGTAAAAAGAATCTAATTTTAAATACTCAAAAAGCGCTTCCAGATCTTCAACCTGTTCCTCCATCGAATAGCGCTCCGCATTGTCGGGAACAGTTGTTTTCCCGTGTCCTGTCAAGTCAATGGCAATTGTCCGATATGATCCTTTAAGTTCATTTCGAACTTCTGTCCAAGTAGCAGAACTTCCTGTAAACCCATGTAGGAAAACGATGGCGGGCAAATGACGATCGCCCTCCATCTTCACATGTATTGAAAGTCCACGCACTGGAATTTGAAGATTATTCATCTCCATCCAGCCCCTTTGTAATACCTGCCCAGTACGAGCGATGAGCTTTTACATTCAACGGTCGGCTCGTGAACACTTCGATGATACGGACATCCTTCGTCTTTACTTTTTGAAGTTCAGCTTTGAACTCTTCTGCAGTACTAACTGCGGCGTATTGGGCGTCATACATGGCACCGATATGTTCGAACGTTAATCCTGTCGGTGTTCCAAACAGCTCCTCGAAATGGTTTTCCACAGTCGATTGGGGAAGATATGAAAAAATTCCACCACCGTCATTATTCACTATGACAATCGTCAAATTCGTTTTATGGAATCGCGAGACGATTAATCCATTGACGTCATGTAAAAAGGATAAATCGCCAATGAGCAAGTATGTCGGTCTGTTTCGTGCCGCTTCGATGCCGAATGCCGTAGATATGACACCATCTATACCGTTTGTTCCTCTATTGGAAAATATCGTAACGTCTTTCTCTGTCTTATAGAAAAATGTGTCTACATCACGGATCGGCATGCTGCTTCCGCTGATCAGATCACTTCCATCCGGAAGCATATCGAATAAAGTTTTCGCGATAATCCCTTCATCACCAACTAAGCCTTCATAACGCCGAGTCTCTGTTTCCACAAACATATCGGCCGAAGACCACATGTCAGTATAGGAAGTCGCTTCTTGCTGTTCTGCAACTTCATACACGGACGCAGGCGAGGATTGCAGGTGATGCGTGACAACGCCTAGTGAATCCCTGAACTCCGGTGACTCATCCAAGGCCATAAACACTTCCGGCCGACTTTTTTTCAAAAATAACATTAGTGGTTTCGATACAGGCTGCGCTCCGAAACGGATCACTGTATCTGGTACTGCATTCATTTTGAATTTCTCACTTTTTAAGATCGCATCATAATGAGCGATGCATAGCGATTTACATTCCTCAGGCACTTCCGAACGCAAGTTGGATAAAGGATCACATAGTACAGGCCATTGCAGCCGTTTTGCAAAATCCCAGAATGCATCTTTATCGAATCCAACCGGCAATTCCCCTGCAATGATCATTCCACTTTTCGCATTTGAAAAGAGATTCGAAAGCGCTTGTTTTTGATTAACCGATAATTCAATCTCGCCGTGAATACTTTCAACAAAAGTCGCTGCACGTGCTTTCCTATCAAAATCGATTAGCAAAGGCTCACGAAGTGGAATGTTCAGATGGATAGGTCCCATCGGTTTGGTCAAAGCAACGGACACGGCACGATTGACATGCCTTTCCAAAAACCGATCAATTTCCTCATTATCTTCTGCTAATGGAAGATCCACACTGAATTTCACATGCTTCCCGTACATATTCAATTGATCGATTGCCTGTGGCGCACCTACACCTCTCAATTCATGTGGGCGGTCAGCCGTCAGGACAATTAATGGAATGCGGGCATAGTATGCTTCAGTGATTGCAGGATGATAGTTAGATGCCGCTGTTCCCGATGTACATAAAAGAACAACCGGTCTGCCTGATGCTTTCGCTAAACCTAGCGCAAAATACGCTGCTGACCTTTCATCGACTTGCATATATGTCTGCAGATTGTCTGATGAAGCAAATGCATAGGCAAGAGGCGTTGAACGAGATCCTGGGCTTATGACCGCCTCCTTGACACCTGCCTGCAGCAACGTATCAGTCATTCGCAATACATGGTCTGTCAAAACCTGTCTTTCATCCATTCAACTTTCCTCCAAGCGCCCGCAAGACCGGTCTCAATTTTACCCAAGTTTCATCATATTCCAATTCAGGAACAGAATCTGCAACAATTCCTCCTCCAGCATATAAATACGCTTTGTCCTCATTAATAAGTGCTGAACGAATGGCGACTGCAAATTCTCCATTGCCTGCAGCATCGGTCCAACCGATAGGAGCAGCATAAAAACCACGATCCATCTCTTCTTCCTGCCGAATAATCTGCAAGGCGACATCTGTCGGAACTCCACCTAACGCAGGTGTTGGATGCAATGCATCTACAAAAGAGAATATATCGTTCTCCTGTCCAAGTGTTCCTTCAACAGGTGTATAGAGATGTTGAATATCTCTTATTTTCATCAGCTTCGGTGTTTTAGGAATGAGTACTTCACTACAATATCTATCAAAAATATTGGAGATCATGCTCACGACGTGCTGATGCTCTTCTCGGTTCTTCCGATCGCCTAATAGCTCATCACCAAGCGACTTATCTTCTTGAGCTGATTTCCCGCGCCGAATCGATCCGGCAACACATGCCGAGTACGCTTTCCCATTCTTAATTTCGATGAGACGTTCAGGTGTTGCACCAAAAAAGAGCGACTTCCCTTTTTGAAGCCCGAAGTGATAACTCTCTTGCTGTTCGTTTGTAATTGCGTGCAATACGTTGACGCTATTGACATCTTGTTCAAATTCAAGCTCAAGTGCCCGGGCAATGACGACTTTGTCCGCCCTTCCTTTACGAATCAAATCAGTAGCATTTTCCACCGCGCTCATATATTGCTCTTTCCCTCGTTCTGTTGTAGCAACGATCCTATTGTGATTCGTAAAATCAAACTCCTCCACCTGTGCATTATGGATCAGTTTATCGCGCTCGTCCCGGAGCCTTTCAAAATCCAACGCGGCTTCTTTTTGATCCGTAATCATATTGATGGAGATCATCGTTTTGCCATCCTCGATCTTCAATTGAAAGGACGGAACGACGAAATAACCGGACGGGAATTCATTCCACTCCGATTCGATCCTGTTTTTCTCGTCAAATGAAAATCCCCCGAAAAGAACAGGATCGATATCCTTTTCTTCTTTTATTAAAATGGAGCAAAGCTGTTTCCATTGCTCCGATATGTCTTTAAAGCGGCCATCGGTTTTTCCGTTCGCCAACGTATAGGCATGTCCTATCCCGACAAGTGTTAATGTCTTGTCCGCATTTTGCCAATAAAATCGTTTGTCTTTGTATTGAGAAGCACCCGCTTCAAAAAAAGACAAAGGCGATATCCTTCCCACTTCGACAGTTTCCGTGAAGAAGCGTGTACTTGGAGAAATCACCACTTTTTGCATTTCACGTACATCCGTCATCTTGTGACCCATCGTTTTCTCTCCTTCATCTTCAATCCTCGTCTTGCCAATTGAACTACTTACTTTTTTTGTAGAAGAATGAGTTCCTTAGTTCCATTATATCGGAATTTCTTCAATCTCGCATAGATAATGCAAACAAGGATACCTCTTTGTGACGTTTTGGAGTACAATGGATAACGGAAACATAAGGATAGGAGAGAATACATTGCAACATACTATTAAAGCTGATTCCGGATGGCGAATATGGTGGCAGCTTACTAGACCGCATACTTTGACTGCTGCTTTCGCTCCGGTTTTCCTAGGGACAATGATTGCTTTAACTCACGGAAAACTTCATTTTCCTTTATTTCTAGCTATGCTCATTGCCAGTCTTTTCATTCAAATGGCAACCAATATGTTCAATGAGTATTATGATTTCAAACGTGGTTTGGACAATGAAAATTCGGTTGGAATTGGTGGCACGATCGTTCGGAATGGCGTCAAACCTAAAACAGTTTTGAACATTGCACTTGCATTGTACGCAGTATCCGTTTTAATCGGAATTTATATATGTATGGAGACGTCTTGGACACTTGCCCTTGTGGGAGCCGTTTCAATGCTTATCGGTTACTTGTACACCGGTGGTCCGCTCCCGATCGCTTACACGCCTTTTGGAGAGCTTGTATCCGGTGTTGTAATGGGAATGCTGCTAATCTTAATCGCCTTCTATATTCAGACCGGTGAAGTGACAGCAGATGCTGTGCTCATTTCCATACCAAGTATGCTTCTCGTCGCTGCCATAATGATGTCCAATAACATCCGCGATCTAGAGGGTGATAAGGAAGGCGGCAGGAAGACATTAGCTATACTTGTAGGAAGATCCAAAGCAATATCAATCCTCGCCTCATTTTTTATCGTGTCGTATAGCTGGATTATCATACTCATCGTTTTAGGATATGTAACACCGTGGGCATTGCTCGTTTTTCTAAGCGTTCGAAAACCGATGAAAGCTATTGCTACTTTTCGCGCTTACCAACTTCCTCTGGAAGTAATGCCAGCAATGAAGAATACAGCTGTCACAAATACGTTATTTGGTTTGTTATTAGGAATCAGCATCCTAATCGGCCATATCCTATAAGTACACCTATGGACTTGCCAATTTGGCGGGTCCATTTTTTCTGTATTTGTATTCCATGTTTAGTTCATCGCTTCAAAAGGAATTAAGAAGATACAAAGCTTTCATTGCTATGAACTGATTGGACACCGACCATACTAATACAACTAATATAAAAGGATGTGCTGAACATGTTAACAGCTGAACAGAAATCAATGCTGAAGAAAAGCTTATTAGAAATGAAATCACAATTACAAAAAACGGAAAGTGAAACGGATATTAGAGACTCTGCAAGAGAAGAAATAGGGGAATTATCAACGTACGACAACCATCCAGGAGATATGGGCACTGAGTTATTTGAAAGACAAAAGGATCTGGCCCTACACGTCCATGCAGGCGATGAATCCGATAAAGTGGAGCATGCTTTAACCGCCCTCACTAACGGAACATATGGATATTGTGAAGTGTGTAAAGCTGAAATACCGTACGAAAGGCTAGAAGTACTTCCTTACACGACATACTGCATAGATCATACACCGGAACGAGATATCCCGAACGATCGACCATCGGAAGAGGACGTATTAATAATGGCCAACCCTAATACGTTCGCAGACAGAAGAGAAACCGCTCATAGGGAACACAATGAAAGAGACAGTGAAGACAGCTTTCAGGAAATTGCTAAATTCGGTACATCCGAAACACCTTCTGATTTTACAGGCGACCATGATGATTATAATACCCTTTATGACAATGAACTGATGGATGGTGCAACCGAAGAGATAGAAGAGTTCGTCAGTACCGATATCACTGGGGAAGCAAGAGGCTTTGTCCGGTCAGAGATGTCTGAAGAATATGAAGGGGAATTAGACGAGGAAGGAATGGAATCACCTCTCGGAGATATTCCGTATCATCAAAGAGACAGCTACACCGGAGATAAATAAGATAACAAAACTGCTGCAGATATCAACTTTCTGCAGCAGTTTTGCGTTGGTATGCCCCACCCTTCCATAATCTTGCTCAAAAAATTTTGAATGGGTTTATAACAATAGAAAAACAGGTGATGAAAAATGAAATGTTTTTCATCACCTGTTTAAGTGTGGACTTCGTAAACAGTCCATCTGTATGACCCCTACGGGATTCGAACCCGTGTTACCGCCGTGAAAGGGCGGTGTCTTAACCGCTTGACCAAGGGGCCAATTATTATGGCGGAGAAGGAGGGATTCGAACCCTCGCGCCGCTTTCGCGACCTACGCCCTTAGCAGGGGCGCCTCTTGAGCCACTTGAGTACTTCCCCGTATAAAGTTGGCTCCGCAGGTAGGACTCGAACCTACGACCGATCGGTTAACAGCCGATTGCTCTACCACTGAGCTACTGCGGAATATGATGGGCCTAAGTGGACTCGAACCACCGACCTCACGCTTATCAGGCGTGCGCTCTAACCAGCTGAGCTATAGGCCCATGGAGCGGGTGAAGGGAATCGAACCCTCATCATCAGCTTGGAAGGCTGAGGTTTTACCACTAAACTACACCCGCAAGGAATGGTGGCTCAGGACGGAATCGAACCGCCGACACAAGGATTTTCAGTCCTTTGCTCTACCGACTGAGCTACTGAGCCACATTGACTTGGAAAACTGATAGTTTCTATAAGAGTCACTTAGAAATCTACAATCATCAAATCGTAAATACTATGTAATGAAATAAATGGCGGTCCCGACCGGGATCGAACCGGCGATCTCCTGCGTGACAGGCAGGCATGTTAACCGCTACACCACGGGACCATTTGGTTGCGGGGGCAGGATTTGAACCTGCGACCTTCGGGTTATGAGCCCGACGAGCTGCCACTGCTCCACCCCGCGATAATGTTAGTTGTAGGAGTTTTAAATCCTACGCATATTGCTGTGTTTTGGGACTTAGCTGTAATTTCCTTTTAGGAAATTACACAAATCTCATTCTGCGTGATGAGATTTGCTCCACCCCGCGATAATGTTAGTTGTAGGAATTTAACACTCCTACATATTTGGTTTTCCAAGGAGCCACTATTGTACTTTTGAAATAAATGGCGGAGGAAGAGGGATTCGAACCCCCGCGGGCTTTAACACCCCTGTCGGTTTTCAAGACCGATCCCTTCAGCCAGGCTTGGGTATTCCTCCGTGATGACTATTCAAATAGTGGTGGACCTTGCAGGACTCGAACCTGCGACCGGACGGTTATGAGCCGTCTGCTCTAACCAACTGAGCTAAAGGTCCTTTAGGATGGCGGCAGAGGGGATCGAACCCCCGACCTTACGGGTATGAACCGTACGCTCTAGCCAGCTGAGCTACGCCGCCAGGAAAAGTATTAATATAATGGTGGAGCCTAGCGGGATCGAACCGCTGACCTCCTGCGTGCAAGGCAGGCGCTCTCCCAGCTGAGCTAAGGCCCCATTGTAAGAAGTGGTCGGGAAGACAGGATTCGAACCTGCGACCCCTTGGTCCCAAACCAAGTGCTCTACCAAGCTGAGCTACTTCCCGTTTTACAAGAATGAATGGCGCGCCCGGAAGAATTCGAATCCACAACCTTCTGATCCGTAGTCAGACGCTCTATCCAATTGAGCTACGGGCGCATTATAATAAATGTTTGGTGCCGAGAACCGGAATCGAACCGGTACGGTAGTCACCTACCGCAGGATTTTAAGTCCTGTGCGTCTGCCAGTTCCGCCACCCCGGCAAATCATTTGGAGCGGAAGACGGGATTCGAACCCGCGACCCCGACCTTGGCAAGGTCGTATTCTACCACTGAACTACTTCCGCATTGAAGTGCGGGTGAAGGGAGTCGAACCCCCACGCCTTACGGCACTAGATCCTAAGTCTAGCGTGTCTGCCAGTTCCACCACACCCGCATATTCATATCAAGACAGAGAGTCAAGAAATGGTGAGCCATGCAGGATTCGAACCTGCGACCCTCTGATTAAAAGTCAGATGCTCTACCGACTGAGCTAATGGCTCATAAAAATGGTGCCGGCGATAGGAGTCGAACCCACGACCTACTGATTACAAGTCAGTTGCTCTACCAACTGAGCTACACCGGCGAATCATATTTTTAAAGTATTATGGTGGAGGATGACGGGTTCGAACCGCCGACCCCCTGCTTGTAAGGCAGGTGCTCTCCCAGCTGAGCTAATCC
>NZ_JBPFDR010000007.1:0-200898 GCF_059415085.1 Sporosarcina sp. SAFN-015 | reverse complement strand
GTTTAGAAGGATTTCTACAAAAACAACATTATCCCTACATCCGCCTGAATCCGTTGGAGGCTAAGCTTCAGATGGCTTCCATGCGCCGGCATAAGACAGATAGTAGTGATGCCCATGAACTGGCCAAATCCCATTTTAAATCAGATAGGCAGGAAACCTATGTACAAGAAGACTACTTTGAACAGATGCGGGCACTGGGACGCTACTATGATGATCTAGAAAAGGAGATCAGGCATAACTACAATCGCTTACACGCTTTCCTACAATTAAGCTTTCCATTGTTTGAAAAGGTGTTTTCGAAAAACTCAGCCATGTTTTTAAATATCGTGCAGCTTTATCCGCACCCGGCATGTTTACATAAGCTTTCAAGGGAGGAGTTGGGCAGCCAGATCAAAAGGGCAACCCGTAAGATCATATCTACTCAAAAAGCGGAGGAGAAAGCAGTTCTACTGATTGCCGCTGGGAAAAACTCATATTCGGCTATTGGTCCGAAGGACGTACGTTGCGAACATTTAAGGCACTATGCAAAACGTATCGTGGACCTAGTAAATCAGAAAAAAGATATCATCAAACAGATGGTGGAATTATCAAAGGAAAGAGTGGATTTCCAAGTGCTCGTGTCGTTCCCGGGAATCGGAGAAACTACAGCTGTAAGAATCATCGGTGAATTAGGTGACATTCGACGCTTCAAGAATCCAAAACAGATCAATGCATACGCAGGGATTGATATTCAACGACACCAATCGGGCAAGCTCCAGTACCAGGACCGGATTAATAAACGGGGAAATCGAAGATTGAGGAAAATCCTTTATTTCATGGTGATGTCGATGATCTCCTTGCGGGCAAAGACTAAAAACACAATCGTGGATTATTATGATCAATTGAAAAAGCAACCTCAGAGTAAGCCTCATAAGGTTGCGGTAATCGCATGTGTGAATAAGTTCCTGAAAGTCGCATTTCACCTTATCCAACATGACGTCCTGTATCATTACGAATCAGCCAAAGCTTCGTAACAGGATAGCTTCACTATAGCACATATGACCTTACGAAAAAACAAATATTCGTCAGGGCTATTTGGCATACTCATTTTTATTTTGGAAGCACCTGTTGCTTGGAGTGCAGGCGCCGACTCCTGCGGGAATAGCATGAGCCTTGAGACCCCGCAGGGCGCACGCCTTTTGCGACCGAGGAGGCTCAAGCCATGCCCGCGGAAAGCGAGCGCCGGAACGGAAAGCAACAGCCTGTTGACATAAATATACATCTCTGATTCATTCAAAGCTAAAAAGAAATTATTAAAACACTTGACTGCAGGTAAGGAAAGCGTCCGTCCGTAGCGCAAATCAATCTTCACTAGTTAATTCAATTATAATGTAAAAAACTGTAGACAAACGCCAAAACTTCTGGAATTTGTCTACAGTCATGAACGGGCCCATAGGAACCGTTCCATTTACTATGCAATTACTTCTTTATTAATCTCTACTTTATTTAATAAAGATAAAATACAAAATGAATAAAATGAATAAACCGTACATGATCGGATGGATTTCTTTTCTTCTTCCGCTCAGCAGCATTGTAATCGGGTAGAAGATGAATCCGATTGCGATACCTGTTGCGATGCTATATGTCAATGGCATCGCAATGATTGTGAAAAATGCAGGTACTGCGATTTCAAATTTTGTCCATTCGATATTCCCAAGTGTCGATACCATCAATACTCCAACGATGATAAGTGCGGGTGCAGTCACTTCGGGAGTAATGACAAACAATAATGGAGAGAAGAATAACGCTAATAGGAATAGCACACCTGTAACAATAGAAGCAAATCCGGTTTTTGCACCAGCTGCCACGCCTGCTGTCGATTCGATATAAGAAGTCGTTGTCGACGTTCCGAAAATCGAGCCAGTTACTGTCGCGAGCGAGTCGGCAAGCAATGCCTTTCCGGCACGTGGTAATTTTTCGTCTTTCATTAGACCCGCTTGTGTAGCCACGGCTACTAGTGTTCCTGCTGTGTCGAAAAAGTCGACGAATAGGAAAGTGATGACGATGACTAGAAATTGGGTTGTCATTAATGATGCGGGATCGTTGAAGAGCGCTTCAAATGCTGCACCGAATGTTGGGGCAACGGACGGCACTTTGTCGACTACCTTCGTCGGAAGATCGATCAAGCTGACGATCATTCCTAAGATTGTCGTCAAAATCATTCCATAAAATATAGCTCCTTTAATTTTCCGTACCATCATAATGACAGTGACGACCAAACCGAAGATGGCAAGCAATGTAGGTCCAGCAGACAAATCGCCAAGTGTTACGAGCGTATTTGGATCGGCGACGATGATTTTCGCATTTTGCAGACCGAGGAAGGTGATAAAAAGACCAATACCCGCACCGACCGCAAGTTTCAATTGAGATGGTATTGCATTGATAATCAGTTCACGTAATCCCGATAAAGATAAGATAATAAAGATAAGTCCAGAGAATAATACGCCTGTCAAAGCTGTTTGCCACGGAATTCCGTATGTGAGCACAACTGTGAATGCAAAGAATGCGTTCAATCCCATACCAGGAGCCAAACCGATAGGATATTTTGCGATTAGACCCATAAATAGCGAACCGACTGCTGCTGCCAATGCAGTGGCAACGAAAACAGCGCCTTTATCCATTCGCATAGCATCAGGTAGATCAGGCACTACTTCCAATGAAAGCATGATCGGATTGACTGCCAGTATATATGCCATCGCAAGAAAAGTAGTAAGTCCCCCGATGATTTCCCTCCGATAATTCGTTCCAAGCTTTTCAAACTCAAAGTATTTCTTCATGATAACCGTCCTTTTATGTAATTTTAAATAATGGTGATCCTTGAACAGTTCGGAAATCCATTTTAACAACAAAAAAAGGAAGTATACGATACTTACTCGCATACTTCCCCATGACAACCAAATTAAAACGATTTCCGCTTTAATTCAATCATCGTAGTCAGAACATTTACGGCGTTCTGGTAGAGACTTTTGGGCCATATCCCCAAAGATATACGATGCAGTTATTCAATTTTTATTTATTCCCACTCAATTGTGCCTGGTGGTTTTGCAGTAATATCGTAGACCACGCGGTTTACGTGATCGACTTCCGATGTGATTCGTGTACTGATTTTTTCAAGAATGTCCCAAGGGATGCGTGCCCAATCCGCTGTCATGCCGTCTACGGAATGCACTGCACGCAAACCGACTGCATAGTCGTAAGAACGTTTTTCATTCCTTACTCCAACGCTGCGGATGTCCGGCAAGATTGCGAAGTATTGCCAGATTTCCCGATCAAGTCCGGCTTTCGCGATCTCTTCACGGAGAATCCAGTCGGCTTCACGGACGATATCAAGTTTCTCTTCCGTAATTTCCCCAAGCACCCGAACACCAAGGCCAGGACCAGGGAACGGCTGGCGATGAACGATGTCAGAAGGCAAGCCTAGCTCTGCCCCTACAGCACGCACTTCGTCTTTGAATAGTGCTTTCAATGGCTCAATCAATTCAAACTCCATGTCCTCTGGCAATCCGCCGACGTTATGGTGGGATTTGATCACTTCATTCGTTGCTGTTCCACTTTCGATGATGTCTGCGTAAATCGTACCTTGCGCAAGGAAGTCAATTCCTTCCAACTTCGCAGCTTCTTCGTCGAATACATAGATGAACTCACTGCCAATCGTTTTCCGTTTTTGTTCCGGATCAGTGACACCTTTCAGCTTGTCCAAAAAGCGTTTGCGAGCATCTACTTTAATGAAGTTCATGTGGAATTTATTGCTGAACGTTTCAACAACGCTTTCCACTTCACCTTTTCGAAGCAGTCCGTGGTCAACAAATATGCAAGTGAGCTGGTCGCCGATTGCACGGTGGATTAATGTCGCTACAACCGATGAATCAACGCCGCCGCTAAGTGCGCAAAGGACTTTCCGGTCGCCTACTTGAGAACGGATTTTTTCGACTTCGCTATCGATAAAGCTTTTCATCGTCCAACTGTCTTTTGCTTTACAAATTTCAAAAGCAAAATGACGTAACATTTCTTTTACATCCTCCGGTTGTCCTACTTCCGGATGAGATTGCTCGTTATACGGATATTTTTCTTCTTTTGCAAATGCAATTGATTTGCCGTTTGAGCCTATCTCAAGTACAGGGATGCCTAAGTTGAGCACTTCAGGATTGACGCTAAGCCCAGCATCTTTGGATCCGCCAGACAAAATAATTCCGACAGCCTGCATGTTTTGAATTTCCTCAGCTGTAACGGTATGAGGATGCAATTCACTGTAAACCCCCAACTCACGGATCGTGCGTGTGATTAGTTGGTTATATGCACTACCGAGATCCAGAACGACAATTTTTTCCTGTTCGATTAATAAAGGAGCTGTCGACAATTGATCCACCTCTTCCAATTAAATTCCGAAGCCTCATAAATCAGCAAAGACGCGTAAGAAAGTCCTTCTTTCCACGCGTCTCAACATTCTACTGCAGGCAGAAACAGACATGGCTGTCCTGCCTTCATAGACAAGCCATTCACGGTGGCCTGGTAGAAACGTCCGAACCATATTATCGGACATATATGAGGGCATATCGGTTGTTCTTTTTTCTCATCTTACGCTTCTGATGATTAAAAATCAACAGGTAGCCCTATTGATTAAATCTTCCCATATTTCCTGCAAGCTTGCCCAATCTTCATGATTTGTATAACCGCCATAAAGACCTCTTTCATAAGCTTCCGTAAGCTGTCCCATTCTGCGGCCCCCGAAATGCGAATCCACCGATTTCGCATATTCGGATAAAGTCATGCTGTTCGTCCGTTTAAATCCAAACCGGTCCAGCTGTTTCAAAAGACTTTTATATTGTTTTGTATACAAATCCCAATCCGCTTTCTTCTTCCGATACGCATTGATCAAAAGTTTAGGGATCCATTTCCCACGATGCTGATAAACTTTCCAGGCAATAAACAGAATGATTCCAATGCCCAGAACTCCAACCCATGCATTTTCACGCAAGAACTTGTTCGTTTTCCCGAAGAAAGCGACGAAGCTATTCTCTTCATCTTTCTTTTCCGAAGCTTTAGCCCGGTCTACTTCAGGCTTCTCACGCTCTTGCATTTCAGGTATTTCAGGATCACTTACATCCATTTCCAAGTCATATTCGATTCCCGTCGTATTCGAAAATCCGATAGTCGGTTCGAAAGGCATCCATCCGAAACCTGGAATATAAGCCTCTACCCAGGAATGCGCTTCATTATTCGTCACCGTATATTCAATCTTGCCTCTTGAGTTTGTTTTTCCTTCACCTGGAGCGAAGCCTTTTACCCAGCGTGCTGGAATATCGGATGCACGCAGCATGACGACCATGGACGTTGAGAAATTATCGCAATATCCGCGTTTCGTATCAAAGAGGAATTGATCGACGTAATCTTCATTCCCTTTTGGCACAGCCACATTCTGCTGATCATATACGAATCCGTTCCTACCAAAATACCGTTCAATCGATTTCGCTTTTTCATAAACGCTCTCCTGATTTCCGGTAATAGAAAGCGCCAATTCGCGGACACGGTCCGGCAATTGCTCAGGCAGCTGCAAAAATTCGTTGAAATCCTCGGATTCCAACGCATAGTCATCCATCGAAGTTTCGCGCAATGCCTTCAAGCTGTATTTCTTCTCAACGAGGTCAATTCCGAATGAATCAAGCTCAGTGCCTTCTCCATCCTTCATCACCCAAAATTGGCCCGTGTCTTGCCGGTTTTGCAAGACGACGTCTGTCCTCGTATGAATTTTGGACGTGCCATAAGGATAGACGAGATAAGGCAGTCGTTCATTCATAAAGATTTCGGCGTGGAGAAAATCGTTTTCTTCAAGTAAACTATCTGCACCGTCATAGGCAAGCAATGAACCTGGGACAATATTGACGGGCATTGTATTTTCAGATTGCTGTTCCCAGCCTTTTGAAGTGTACGTATTTTTCGTTTCAATTTTCCAGTATTGCTTCTTAGGAACGGTCGCTTTAAAGACAACCGTATTGTCTTGCGCAAATGCGCCACCTAACTTTGAATCGTCCGTATCATACCCGCTTTTCGAAACGACACTGCCGCTGCCGATCCCCTCTCCTTGGACGATCGATTTCAAGAAAGGGACAGGATCAGCCCATACCGGCCCCCGTTCTGGCATGAAACTCGCGAATGCGCTGCTGCAAATAACCGCGAATAACAGTGGCAGGGAAAAAGCGGCGAACATTCCTGTGTTCATTTTCCGTCCATGGCGATCGGAAATTCGGGAAATCGTCAGCAATCCAATCAATAATAGCCCCGATACCATAATCCTAAAAATCGCCCCGTCCGCCGAGTAGGAGCTGAACGTATCCAAAACAGCGATGAAGATGACTGTCATTGCATAGAAAAGGAGAATACTTTTCCGCACTTCGATCCAATGGCGTATCAAATATATCGTCATCCATAACAGAACGAAAAAGAGGACCGTCCGGAATGGATTCGTAATGCCCTCCCAATTCCACGCGGCGATAATTCCGATATTCGATAACAGATCGTTCATAAGCATTGCGACTGTTTCTTTCGATAGAATGGCAGTTTTGAAAAACACATAGTGAAGAGACCAAAATAGATAGATAATCTTCAGCGGAACGGATAGCCACCATCTCATCTTGAGCAACCCAAACAGGAAGGAGATAGCGATGAAATAAAGGAAGACCGATATATATTCCGTATCGGTCAATTCAATGACAGGCAAGAGCCATTCCCAAAGCAGGACGAAAGCCAGCACATACATAAGTATAAGGAAACGCATATCCGTTCTTCCTTCATTCATTAACTAGCCACCTCCTTAAATGCTTGCGCAAACTGCTTTCTGCTAAGTGCATGAATTGTGATCCCTTTTGCCTTCGCGTATCTAATTTGCTCTTGCAGCTGTGTAGGCAAGGGCAAGGCAATCTCCGTGTCAACGAGCACAAAACAGATGACCGATCTTGTATTTTTTACGAAGCTCATCATCGATTGGAGGAATGCCCAATCAGGATGGCTTGTCACAATAACTATACTGCCAGCAGATGCTTCAAGTGTAGACGATAGCGGCTGTACTTCTTCTTCAACAACCGGTCTAACTTTAGCTAAATGTACAAAAACATCTTGCAACTGGTCTGATGAATGGATGAACGGAAACATAACCGTCTCTGCACCTACGGAAGCAAAAGCGATATTCGCCTGATGGTTTGTCGCCTCTTCAACAATGGAGGCCGCAAGCTCCACCTGCTCTTCGAAAAGGTTTGACTCCCTTCCGTCCAGCAGGACAATAATATCTTCCGACTGTCGATCTTCAAATTCTTTCGTCATGAGATTTTGCGTACGGGCGAATGACTTCCAATGGATCCAAGTGACCCGGTCACCGGCCTGGTAATCCCTTACTCCTGTCGCCATCGTTGTATCTTTCACAAGCGAGAACGGGGACACGAGTGATCCGCGGTCGTATTGAGCGTTGATCGGTACGTATTTGATTGACGTCGTATTCGGATAAACAAGAATGACATCTTTCAATTCCAGAAATGCCCGCTTTTGGATCCAACCAAAAAAATCGGAGACTTCTATTTCAATGCCTTCTACAATATGCTCCCCTCTTGGAAGCTTATCGATCTCATACGAGAATTCCACACTTTTTTTGAAACCGAATAGGAAAATATGTTTTGAAAGTTTTTTCGTTTTCAACTCCATAGCAGGGTCCGCCCACTTTTCAATCGCGACTGTGTATAACAAAGGGAACGGAAATGTCCGCGTAAGTTTAACCGTAACGGCGAGCTTCCCTCCACTCTCAATCGTTTTTGTCCGGATAAGGCGTTCAGCTTTTATATTATTCATCGGATAAACGAATAAAGCGATTGAATACAACAGGAAAGGAGTAAGCATATAGAAAATCGTCCAACTCACTTTGCCGCCTTGGAACATCGCAAAAACATAGACGGAAAAGAAAAGGCCGACGATGAAAACGAAGCGGCCAGTCATCGATAGCAATCTTTTCCCTTTACTCATTTCAAACCAACCCGGTCGATCGGCACACTTACCCGTGTAAGGATCCGTTCGACAATTTCATTTGCAGTTATCCCTTCGTACTTCGCTTCTGAACGAAGGATCATCCGATGGCCAAATACAAATGGTGCCAAATATTTCACATCATCGGGCGTTACATACGTTCTTCCTTTAATGAGCGCATATGCTTGGCAGGATTTCATGAGCGCGAGGGATCCACGCGGACTCACGCCGAGATAGACATGGGCATTGTTACGGGTTTCCGATGCACAGTCGACGATATACGTTTTGATTGTATGATCGACAGTCACTTCTTTCACTGCTTGTTGGAGCTCCGCTAGTTCGTGAATCGAGAGGACTGTTTCCAACTGCTCAATCGGCACCGATTTTTCTGCTCTGGAAAGAACTTCAATTTCTTCGCCTCGTTTTGGATATCCCATTTTCAATTTGAAGAGGAACCGGTCCAACTGCGCTTCCGGCAATGGATACGTCCCTTCATATTCAATCGGATTCTGTGTCGCCATGACGAAAAACGGTTGCGGGATTCGGATCGTTTCCCCATCCACCGTTACGGAGGATTCCTCCATGCTCTCGAGTAATGCGGCTTGCGTCTTTGGAGACGTCCGGTTGATTTCATCAGCTAGAACGATGTTCCCGACAATCGGCCCCGGTCTGAATTCAAATTCCATTTCCTTCGGGTTGTAGATCGAGACGCCAAGTACATCAGATGGCAATAAATCCGGTGTGAACTGTATACGTTTAAAAGAGGCGCCGATCAATTTTGCAAGCGCCTTTACCATCATTGTCTTCCCTACTCCCGGCACGTCTTCCAACAAGACATGGCCGCCTGCAAGCAAGGCGGTGACGCTCAGCTCCGCGATATCCCGCTTTCCGATCATTACCTTATCTATATTCGAAAGAACTTTGTCGATCACTTGTGCGTAAGTCATTCTTTTTCCTCCCATTCCAGCTTCTCTCTATAACGTGCCCATAATTTAACAGAAACATGTCCGAAAATTTACAAAATGTAACTTTATAATACCGTAATAACGAATAGGCTACAACCTATTGAAAACACTACTAAACAAGATATGACAAAAATACGCATAAAAACAGATGAAGGAAAGCTTCGTGCATTCCTTCATCTGTATATTTCGCGAGCTATTGAAATTCATTTCCAAAAATCATCGAATATCGTAATCGGCATATGTCGTTTATGTTCCGACCGTTTATAATGCTTTTCGATCGTTTCAAGAGCTTTGTCCGAGACCGGTTTCCCTTCCAGGAAGTCATCAATCTCCTCATATGTGACGCCAAGCGCAACTTCGTCAGGCAATGCTGGTTTTTCGTCTTCGAGGTCTGCAGTCGGCACTTTTTCATATAAATGCACCGGGGATCCGAGCTCTTTCATGAGCTGACGGCCTTGCCTCTTATTCAAGCGATAGATTGGCATGAGGTCAGCTGCGCCGTCACCGAATTTTGTGTAGAATCCTGTCACTGCCTCCGCCGCATGGTCGGTTCCGAGAACGACACAGCTATGCGATGCTGCGATCGAATACTGGACTTTCATCCGCTCCCGAGCTTTCTCATTCCCTTTTGTATAATCGGAAATGATGATTCCCGCTTTCTTCAACGCTCTTTCGCTTGCATCGACCGCCTCTTTAATATCGACCGTATAGAGCAAGGAAGGTTTGATGAAATCAAGTGCATCCTGCGCATCATCTTCATCAAATTGTTTTCCGTACGGCAATCTAACGGCGATGAACTTATAGCGATCCGTATCGTTCTCTTCATTCAATTCATCAACGGCCATCTGCGCAAGCCTTCCGACGAGCGAGGAATCTTGCCCACCCGAAATACCGAGAACGAAGCCGTTCACAAATGTATTTTTCACTGCATATTCCTTCATGAAATCAATCGATTTGCGGATTTCCTCTTTCGGATCAATTGACGGCATGCTTTTCAGTTCCGCAATGACCTGTTCTTGGAATGTCATTGTCCGCACCTCCTCATCTCATTGAGTACTCATCCACCATGTCCTGCACTTCACGGATATTGCGCATTTTATTATCCCAACATTTCTGGCTCAAATCGACCGGATATTCTTCCGGATTCAAGGACCGTTTATATTCATCCCATAATAGATCCAAATTTTCGTGGGCGAATTGTCGCATTTCATTCAATGTAGGATTTTTGTAAATCACTTTCCCGCCTTCGACGACTTTCGTATGCAAATTTACGGCATCGAAGTTTGTCACGAATTTGGAAATGAACGTATGAACAGGATGGAACATTTTAATCCTTTTTTCAACTGTCGGGTCTTCGTCGTGCATCGTAATGTAATCGCCTTCCGCTTTGCCATTCTCACGATCAATAATGCGATAAAGCTTTTTCTGACCAGGCGTTGTCACTTTCTCGACATTGGATGAAATCTTGATTGTATCTTCCATTTCACCATTATCATTCTCGATGGAGACAATTTTATAGACCGCCCCAAGAGCAGGTTGGTCATAAGCCGTGATCAGCTTTGTGCCGATGCCCCAAACATCTACTTTCGCTCCTTGCGCTTTCAAGTTCAAGATCGTGTACTCGTCCAAATCGTTCGACACAACAATTTTCGCATCTTCGAAACCAGCAGCATCGAGCATGCGCCTAGCTTCTTTCGAGAGGAAAGCGATATCCCCGCTATCGAGTCGGATACCGACGAAATTGATCTTATCACCGAGCTCTTTCGCGACTTGAATTGCTGTCGGGATGCCGATTTTCAAAGTATTATACGTATCGACGAGGAATACGCAGTCCTTATGACGTCTCGCGTACGAATGGAATGCTTCATATTCACTCCGGTACGCTTGTACTAAAGAGTGGGCATGTGTGCCAGCAACCGGAATCCCAAAACGTTTTCCTGCACGGACATTGCTTGTCGCCTCCACTCCTCCGATGACAGCTGCTCGTGCTCCCCAAACCGCTGCATCCATTTCATGGGCGCGCCTGCTCCCGAACTCCATGACAACTTCATCTTTGACGACTTGCTTAATACGACTAGCCTTCGTTGCGATGAGTGTTTGGAAATTAACGATATTGAGTAACGCAGTTTCGATCAGCTGAGCTTCCGCCAATGTCGATTCCACGCGAAGAATCGGTTCGTTTGCAAATACAAGTTCCCCTTCCTTCATCGAATAAACATCGCCAGTGAAACGCATTTCTTTCAAATAATCAAGAAAATCATCCTGGTAGCCAAGCTCTTCCCTTAAATAGGTCAAATCGCTTTCACTAAAATGGAATCCCTTCAAAAAATCAAGGATCCGTTCAAGCCCTGCAAAGATTGCATAACCATTTCCAAACGGTAAATTTCTAAAGTATAGCTCAAAAACCGCTTTCCGTTCATGGATGCCATCCGCCCAATACGATTCCATCATGTTAATTTGATAAAGATCTGTATGTAATGCCAAACTGTCATCTGCGTATTTCGAACTCATGCCAAATCTCCTTCTTCCGAATTCTTCTGATAGGTACAGTATACACTATTTACCCTTAATTCAATTGAAATTAACATACGCGTTTCATCCAAATACTTTCAACCCGACCGCTCCTCCGATGATCAAACAAAGGAATAAAATCCGTTTCCATCCGGCCGCTTCCTTGAAAAACAAAATGCCCATCAACACAGCACCTGCCGCACCGAGTCCGGTCCAAATCGCATAGGCCGTTCCCATCGGAATATCGCGCATCGCGAGTGACAAAAACCAAAATCCGACCGAAAATGTTCCGACAATGAGCAGCAGGCGGGGCAACGATCTTTTCTGCAAATACAGATTGATGGCCATGACGCCAAAGATTTCCCCGAAACTTGCTAGGACCAAATATACCCATGCCATTTCAATCGCCCCCTTCCGACTCTTCAGATTCGACCGTTGTCATTTTGATCCCGATCACACCTATGATAATAATCGCAATAAAAATTAACTTTGTAATAGAGAACTCCGCATGGAAAAACAGAAAGTCTATAAGAACAATTGCCGCCGCTCCGGAACCGGTAAACACCGCATACACCGTCCCAGACGGCAGCTTCTCGCACGCTTTAATAATTGCATAAAAACTAATGATGATGGCAACGACGGTTCCCGCCCATTCGAGTGCATTATCGGAATAACGAAGTCCAATCACCCAAAAGATTTCAACGATTGCTGCCAATAAAACATAAAGCCACGCCATTGGAAATCCTCCTTCTCATTTATCCACCACCCATCATTATAGCAAACGTCAATGGACATTCATTTCCGAAACTTCTTGCAATCTTTTGGGAAGCATGATAACTTTAGATAAATCTTTTTTCTAACAATACTATATTTTGATTCTTATCACGAGAGACGGAGGGATTGGCCCGATGAAGTCTCAGCAACCAGCCCGATTTTGGTATGGTGCTAATTCCAAAAGGCGTAGAACGTCTTGAAGATAAGAAGATTGATTTCAACTATCGTTGGAGGCCCTCTTCTTATTTAGAGAGGCCTCTTTTTTTAATAGACAAAGGAGATGGACAACTTGACAAAGCAGAGCATCAACACGAGATTGGTACAACTAGGAAATCAGAGCGACCCGAGAACTGGAGCGGTCAATCCTCCACTTCATTTTTCGACAGCGTACAAGCATGACGGATTGGGGCTTTCTACCGGCTACGACTATACACGCACAAAAAATCCGACTCGGACGATTCTCGAAGAAGGCATCGCCAATCTTGAAAACGGTGACCGTGGATATGCATGCAGCTCGGGCATGGCGGCGATCCAGCTCGTCATGTCCCTATTCAAATCCGGAGATGAGCTAATTGCTCCCGACGACCTATATGGGGGCACATTCCGTTTATTCGACCAATACTCGGACTTGTACAACATCCGGACCTCTTATTCATCTTTTGAAAACGTCAAGGAAACGGAAAAGCTAATCACTGAAAACACGAAAGCGATTTTCATCGAAACACCGACAAACCCGCTCATGCTTGAAATCGATATCGAACAATATGTAGAGCTTGCAAGAAAGCACGGCTTGCTAGTCATCGTCGACAATACGTTTTTGACGCCATATTACCAACGTCCAATCGAGCTCGGTGCGGATATCGTCATCCATAGTGCAACGAAATATATTGGAGGCCATAATGACGTGCTTGCCGGACTCGTCGTCGCCAAAGGAGAAGAGTTGTGCAAACGTTTAGGCGACAACCACAATGCGATTGGCGCAACGCTTTCTCCGTTCGATTCATGGCTTGTCATCCGCGGTTTGAAAACTTTGCATGTACGAATGAAACAACATGATGCGAATGCGAAAGAGCTTGTCTCCTATTTGGAAAACGAACCGCTTATCGATGATGTGCTCTATGCAGGTAAAGGCGGGATGATTTCATTCAGGCTGTGCAAGAGTGATTGGGTCGATCCGTTCTTGCAAAACCTACGCTTGATCACATTTGCCGAAAGTCTCGGAGGAGTCGAGAGCTTGATCACGTATCCAACGACGCAAACTCATGCGGATATTCCTGAGGAAGAGCGTGAAAAACGCGGCGTCGATAAACGACTATTGCGCTTCTCGGTAGGATTGGAAGAGGCAGAGGATTTAATTGCCGATCTTAAGCAAGCCATTGCCATCGCTGCTGAAACGACGGCTGTCGGGCAAAAATAACAATAGGGGAAAGAGAGTGATTCTAATGTCAGTTGAAACAGTGAATGAAATTCAAGCAGCACTTCAATTATTGAAAAGCAAAGAGTGGGTGGATTTGACCCATACATTCGGTCCGGATTCACCCCACTTCTTCATGTTTGACGACGCCAAATTCGAAACGCTTTTCACCCATGATGATGGCTTCTTTGCACAAAAGTTTTCATTCCCAGGGCAGTATGGAACTCATATCGACGCCCCTATTCACTTCGTCCGCGACACACGGTATTTGGACCAGTTGGAGTTGCATGAGCTGGTCCTGCCGCTAGTCGTCATCGATAAATCGAAGGAAGCCGAAGCTGACAATGATTTCACATTTGGAATCCAGGACATCTTAGACTTTGAAGCGGTTCACGGAAAAATCGGTGAAGGCACATTCGTAGCATTGCGCACAGATTGGAGTAAACGTTGGCCTGATCACAAGGCGTTTAACAATAAGGACGAAGATGGCAACAACCGAATTCCCGGCTGGGGATTGGACGCATTGAAATTCCTTTTCGAAGAGCGCAGCGTAAAAGCGGTCGGCCACGAAACATACGATACCGACTCTGCTGCGGACTTCCGCAAGAAAGGAAAATTGGAGGGCGAATATTATGTCCTTGACCAAGACACATATCAGATTGAATTGATGACCAATTTAGATAAGCTGCCTGCTACAGGAGCCATCATTTTCAACATCGTCGCAAAACCAGAAAAAGCATCCGGCTTCCCCGTCAGATCATTCGCTATCCTTCCTTGACCAGGGGAGCAAAAGAAAAGGCCGCCTCTTAGTACGAGACGGCCTTTCTTTTCATATTATTTTGCTTCAGCTAACGCTTTTGTTTTTGAATAAAATGCGATGAAATTGTTGACAACATTATCTAAAAAGTCAATTGTCGCTTGGTCTGTCAATTGACCATTCTCGTCCATTTTCTCGTGTACAGATCCGATATACACTTCATTGTTCGGCAATAGTGCAGGAGAGAGCATTGGGTTCGACAAGATTTCACGTAAGTGGATTTGAGCACGTACACTTCCTAACACGCCCATCGATGAGCCGATAATGAAAGCAGGCTTGTCTTTGATTGCGAAGTTGCTTCTTGAAAGCCAGTCAACCGCATTTTTCAATACACCCGGAATCGAAAAGTTGTATTCAGGTACCGCAAAAAGGACAGCGTCTGAATCCCTTACATTGTCCAGGAAATCCTTTACGTCTTCAGGCTGATTGTTTTCTCGTTCAACGGAAAACATATCAACATTATTAATGAAAACAGGCGTGATCTCTAGCTTGTCCGCATATTTCTTGCGGAGATACTCAACCAGTTTCAGGTTGTATGAAGTCGGGCTATTACTACCTATGATTGCTTTTACTTTAATTGCCATGATGTTGGACTCCTTTATAGTTGCTATTTTACCACTAGCATAGCCACAATACGACAATGCATGTGTCCTATTTGAAGCTAGTGCAATCGTTACTTGACGCTAGTGATTGTCTCACATTCAAGATATTTTTTAAAAGAATATGCTCAGACGAAAAGAGCGTTCTCTCTTTTGTATGAGGGAACGCTCTTTTGATTAGTTTCAGTAACTGAAGAAAATCGCCCAGAACGGAATGTTTTTCCGCTCTTTTCTTTTTCGTTTGATTGCTTTTTGGCCAAGTCGATACTGCTCGACTTCCAGTCGCATTTCTGCCATTTGTCGTTGAATTACTTCTCTATCAATTGTATACATATCATTATTCTCCTAATTGGAGAGGGACCTTAAACGAGATTACAATCGGCGTCCACCTGTCGTGTCGCCATTACTATCTATCCATTTTGGAGATTCCCACTCCATCAATTTTTTGTTTTTTATTTGTTCATAACGTTCATGTTTTGCGCCTTGATAAATCATTTTTGCTTTTCCTCCTTTATTTTTTATTTGAATCAATTCACTTGCGTGGTGCATCGCTATCCACTTTTCAGAGACTCCACCTTCAATACTTTCTGCCGCTGTCCTACTTTCATCATCAGAAACACTCCTTTTCGTTTTGTATTTATGCTACACGCAAAGCGTGAAAACACCGAATTTTCCTTCAAAAGAAGACACAAAAAAGCACACGCCTTTTGCATAAGCGTGTGCTCATATAAAAGAACGGCATACCATGCCATTCCTCAGTCTATAATTAGAAGGAGAGTTTAGTCAGGCACGGATCAAGTATGAAATTAGATTGGATTAGCATTGCGTTTTTCATGTTTCCGTACCTCCTTTTCATAATTTAGAATAACTTACTTCTCCAGGATACCATTACCATTTATTCATTGTCAATAGGAAATTCCAAAAAAATATTGATTCCCAACAATAGGGTTGGCAAGTGCTTCTTAGAATAGTGTATGATAATGATAAGAACTGCTTCCAGAAATGAAGGAGGACCATCATTATGAACGAAGCTAAATTACAAAAGGAAGCGATGCACGTTTTAAAGCTGACGAGCAGGACTTTCTATATTCCGATTAAGTTATTGAATCCAACACTGCGAAAAACGGTAGGCTCTGCCTATTTATGCATGCGTGCGATTGATGAAATAGAGGATCATGAGGAGTTGCATCCGGAGAGCAAACAACATTTGTTGAAGGCTACGAGCAAGCTCCTGCAAACCGACTTATTCGACGCTGCTGAGTATCGCGCTCTTCTGAAGCCTTATGAAAACTTATTGCCGGAAGTGACGTTGCGACTTGGCGATTGGCTATCTGTATGCCCGACAAGTATCGTGGCGAAAGTGAAAGAGTCGACAAGCATTATGGCGGACGGCATGGCGAAATGGGTTGGAAGGGATTTCCTGATTCAAACGAAAGAGGATTTGGATGACTATACATACTATGTAGCAGGTCTTGTCGGTGTGATGCTTTCCGATATTTGGGAACAGTATGACGGAACGAAAACGGATCGGGACTTGGCGATTGGGTATGGTCGAGGATTGCAGGCGGTGAATATGCTGCGCAATCAGGACGAGGATGCGGAGCGCGGCGTCCGTTTCCTTCCTGAAGGATGGGACAGGCATGACCTGTTCGAATATGCGGAGCTGAACTTGAAAAAGGCTGATGAATATATCGAGTCTATTTCAAACAAAAACATCTTGACGTTCTGCAAAATCCCCCTTGCGTTGGCGAAGCGGACAATCGGCGCGTTGCATGGCGGGCATGAGAAAATGAATCGTGCAGAAGTAGAATCGACCGTGGATGCGATTTTGAAGGAAGTATAATGTTGGGAGTTATGAGCGCTTGGCAGGAGTTATGAGCGCTTTTCCCGTTTTATGAGCGGTTGGCGGGAGTTATGAGCGGTTGACAGTTTTATTTAACGAAAAGAGAGGCTGCTACGGTCGTAGCAGCCTCATTTATTATTTTGCGGATTCTTTGATGGATTTTCTTTTTGTTGTTGTTTCACAGGTGGTCCTTGATGGTCATTAGGCTGTTTATTCAATGATGATGAGTGATCTGGCGGCCCTTTTTTATCTGCATGAGGCGGTACATTTTCACTTCTATGATCGTTCTGCTTCTTTTCCTTTTTCTCCACCGGCGGACTTTGCTGAGCTTCAGGCTGATTTGTACGCTTCATCTCCATTTCTTTTTGTTGCGGAGTTGAAGGTGGCGTGCTGTCTTTCTTCGTTTTTGGGGATTTGTCTTCCAGCTTCTGTTCTGACTTTTTCTCTTTCTGATCCTTTTTACTAGCAGGTTGATTTCCACTTGAAGACTTTTCATTTTCTACAGAGTTGAATTGATGAATCGACATTTTTTTCTTGTTCGCCACTTTTCGTTTCTCTGGCGTGCTTTCAGCAACTTGCAAATTCAAGTCGTCATACTTTCCACGCACTTCCTGTACAGCAGCTCCAATCACTTGACGCGCTTCGTGCTCCTTTTCGGCAGTTGGGTAGACTGTCGTAACTATAATTTGATTGTCATGCATCGATAATTCAGATATGGCCCTATCGAGCACGGAAAGGATTGGACGGTTCTTCCATTCTGCTAAATCGTCCTTTTGCGCTTCATTCAAATAACGCAAGGAAATGACATTACCTTTCCGGTTCACTCCAAACTCCATTGCTGTGCCAGATTCCAATTGTACATACGCCATCACTTTATCGTTTAAAGGGCTCAATGACGACACAAAGAAAAATAGAAGGGCTGCCGCAACTAAGAAGGCTCCAGCTAAACGCGTCTTCGGTCTTCTTCCGGTCATAAAAGACGGAGTAACGAGTGCGAATTCAGCTTCCTCACCGATCTCGGGTGGATCCCCAAACGGAACTCCCCGCAGAAATTCACCTTTCGCCGTTAGGAACACCATATATTTTGTTTTCTTTTCGCAAACAATGCCTCTATATGTCCGCATCATATGAGTTCCCCTTTTACGTATTCCTTTATGTATATAAAATCGTTGTTTAGCAACAGCGTAACCGCAATGATGTATTTCCGGTGTCGCTCAATCGTTTTCCTGGAGACTTCGACAATCTCTTCCAACTGCTTCATTGGTAGTCTCTTATTCTCCATAAGATGATTATAAAACTCTGGTGTCTCCGCTATGATTTGTGCGAGTTGAAAAGCGGTCTTTCTGGAATCAGCGTGTTTTGGTGATACTGCGGCAAGCTCTTTGAATGATAAGCCGTATTCATCAAGCAATCTGCCGTACTCGGCCAGCTCTTCCCGACGTTCCTTCGCTCGACGTTCTTCTGAATAAGAAAAGATCGATGATTCATCGAAGACATATTCGTTGGCCATTTCATTTTCATCGTCATCAATCGTTAGAAGGACGTTCGCATTTCTCACTGCTTCTTTTCGTATATAATCGATCAGCCGCCGTTTCATGATCAAATGGGCAAATGTCTTCAGTGAAGCATTTTCCTCCGGTTTGTATTTTAAAACCGCCTCGTGAAATCCGACCATTGCAATACTGAATTCTTCATCGCTATCGTCAATGAATCGATTGCATACGAAAGAAGCCGTCTTTTTCATGAACGGAGTAAATGCGATGAGAAGCTCATCCATGACCTTCTCATCGCCAGTCTTCGCCTTCCATACAAGCTTATCTATTGCTGTATTAGATTCCTTATTGAAGATCCCTTGTATGATGGACAAAAGCATGGACAACCCTCCGTTTCCATCAATTCCGATTGCTTCGATTGTAAGTGGACAATCGGAAAATGGAAAGCAGTAAACTATGGTAAATTAGTTTTTCTTCTCTTTTTTCTCTTGTTTTTGCTGTTCCTTTGCAGCTTTGCGCTCTTCCTTCAATGCATCACGTTCAGCTTTTTGAGCAGTTTTCAATGCTTCTTTTTCCTCTTTATGCTTTGCGTTCAATTCAGCTTGAGGATTTTTCGCTTTCACTTTAGCCGGCTTTTCTTCTTTCACCGGTTCTTCTTTCACCGGTGCTTCTTCTTTTACAGGCTCTTCAACTTTCGCTGGTTCTTCAGTTACCGGCGCTTCTTCTTTAACTTCCTCTTCTGGTGTTTCAACTACAGGCTGCTTGCTTTCCCATTTCGCAATGGAACGTTCCATATTGCGTTTAATGGCCGCTTTCGCATTCTGGTTTCCAGCATTTTCATATGCTTTTGCCAAGGCAGCAAGATTTCCTGCTGTATAGCCTTCCGGAATTTCAGGCAATTCGTTTTCATCTGTTTCAGTCGCTTGTTCTTTATCGGATTCTGTTGTTCCCTCTTTGTCAGTTTCCGTTGTTCCATTTTCTTTGTCCGTTTCAGTCGTTGTCTCGCCTTCGTTCGTTTCAGATGCAGCAACGTCCGTCTCCGTGTCATCTGCTTTCACAACTTCTCTAACCGGACTTACAGGTGAGACTGTGTCTTTTCCAATTTCGCTAAGATCGATAACTTCAGTTACTTTTCCACCATCTGCAAGTGCATAGCTTGTCCCTCCAACTGTCAATCCCGCGATAAGCAATGCTGCTCCTGTTTTTCTCCACTTCTTTTGCATATCAATCACCTCGTCTAAGTTGTTGTCCACTATCGGACATACTAGTTATTCGAAGTGGATTCTCTTTTTATGGGGGTCGACATGAAAAAAGTTACGAGATTAGCAGTTTACACATATTTTCTCGTCAAGTGGATAGACTAGTTAATTGAATAAAGGAGGGATGAACATGCCAAGACCTTTACCGAATGATTCTGCAGATAATGTGGACCGATTAAAGAAGACGATTAGCAATATGGAAGCTGCGAATGAAGCAGCGAAAACTGCTGAGGGTGCAGAACTTGCTTCCATCAAGGAGAAGAACGAACGCCGAAAAGAAGCGATTGACGGATTGCAAGAAGAAATCCATCAGGAAAACAAATCGCGGATCAACGGATACATTTGAAAAAGGCACTCGGACGACATAATCGCCCGAGTGCCTTTCACTGCTTATAACGTCTAAACTCCGCTTTTGTATTAAAACATCTTCGTCGTCCAGTTTTCTCCGTTCCACACATCCGTCACAACGCCTTCGTAGAAATCAGGCTCATGGGAAATGAGCAACACACTGCCCTTATATTCCTTTAACGCGCGCTTCAATTCTGCTTTCGCATCGACATCCAAGTGGTTCGTCGGCTCGTCGAGAACGAGCAAATTCGTTTCCCTGTTAATGAGCTTGCAAAGGCGAACTTTTGCCCGCTCTCCACCACTCAGCACTTTCACCTTGCTCTCGATATGCTTCGTCGTCAATCCGCAGCGCGCCAACGCGGCACGCACTTCATACTGCGTGAAATGCGGGAATTCATCCCACACTTCTTCCAAGCAAGTGCGATTATTCTCCGACTTTATCTCCTGCTCGAAATAGCCGATTTCAAGATGGTCGCCAAGCTCGACAGAACCCGCAAGAGATGGGATTTCACCGAGAATGCTTCGTAATAGCGTCGTTTTCCCGATACCATTCGCCCCGGACAAAGCAATCTTCTGCCCGCGCTCCATAGTCAAGTTGAGCTCCTTTGACAGCGGCTCATCATACCCGATGACGAGGTCTTTCGTTTGGAATAAATAACGTCCCGGCGTACGCGCAAGCTTGAAATCGAATTGCGGCTTCGGCTTTTCAGCATCCAGTTCAATGATATCCATCTTATCGAGCTTCTTCTGGCGGGACATCGCCATCCGGCTCGTTGCTGCATTCGCTTTATTGCGCGCAACAAAGTCCTTCAAGTTGGCAATTTCCTTTTGCTGCTTCTTATATGCAGCCTCTACTTGCTGCTTCTTCATTTCATGGACACGCAAAAACTCATCATAATCCCCTGCGTACCGTGTAATTTGCTGGTTTTCCATATGGTAGATCAAGTTAATGACGCTGTTCAAAAAAGGAATATCATGCGAAATGAGGATGAATGCATTTTCGTAGTTCTGCAAATAATTACGCAGCCACTCGATATGCTCGACGTCCAAATAGTTTGTCGGCTCATCAAGAAGCAGAATATCAGGCTTCTCAAGGAGGAGCTTACCGAGTAACACTTTCGTACGTTGCCCGCCGCTTAAATCGTGGACGTCACGGTCAAGCCCGAACTCATCCAATCCAAGTCCATTCGCCACTTCATCCACTTTGGAATCGATAATATAAAAGTCGTTATTCGTCAGCTCATCTTGCATCTGCCCTGTTTCCTCTAGCAGCTTCTCAAGCTCATCGGCATCGACTTCGCCCATCTTCGCGAAAAGAGCGTTCATCTCCGCCTCCAGATCATAAAGGTATTGAAACGCAGTCCGCAGCACATCACGGATGCTCATCCCTTGTTGTAGCACGACATGCTGATCCAAATATCCGACGCGCACACGCTTCGCCCAAGCGACCGTTCCAGCATCCGGCTCAAGCTTACGCGTGATGATATTCATGAACGTCGATTTACCTTCCCCGTTCGCACCGATCAGGCCGATATGCTCCCCTTGCAATAAACGGAACGAAACATCATCAAAAATTGCCCGGTCCCCGAACCCATGGCTTAAATTACTTACTGTCAATAAACTCATATGTTGTACACCTTTTCCTTCTGTCAAAGTAAAATCAAAAAATCAGTCTAAAAACGCATAAATCATACAAAGATGCATACGTCCTTCATTATATAGCCATTTCCCAATTCGGGATAGAGAAGATGCAAAGTTTTTTCATCGTCAAATGGCGTTCAGTACACGCAGCGCGTCGAGAACACTATTTAAAAAATCGGGCAGCTTCCCCATGTGCTCCTCATTGATTTTCGCCTTGAATTTCACTTCAATATTGTTCAAGTAACCGGGTGCGTCCTCTCCGTATATGAAACTTAACGTTTGGGTAACAAGAACTTCATTTTCCCATATGTCATTCAATGTTTCCTCGATCTGTCCGCACTGCTCCTCTTCTTCTCGAACACGCTTCAGAAAGCGTACTGTCAATGAACAGCCAGGATTTTCTCCGGGTGCTTCCAATATTTCATCCGCCAAGTCTTGTAAAGATGCCTCCAAAATGATTTCGGCAGACACATCTTCCAAATGAAAAAGTGTAAATTGTAAAATGAATTTCCGTGCTAGAACCGCGAAATCCATTTGATCTGATCGGTTGACGATCCGTATATCGCGATCGATCGTATCAAGATCATACACCCGGTTTTCAAATGCGACTTTTAAGTTTTCGAAAACAGTTGGATCGTACATATTGGTTCCTCCAAAACAGATGTAATTGTTATTTCTATGTAACCATAATCGATCATAAAAAGGAAATTGCTCTTGATATTTATGTCGAACCATGGTAGATTGGTGAATGGAAATTTCATAACTTCAACATATATGTATAACCTCAATAATACGGTTTGAGGGTCTCTACCAGGAACCATTAACTCCTGACTACAAAGGTAACTTACTTTGCAGTCGGGATTTTTTTATTTTATAGAGGAGGATTTTTTATGGATTTACGAGTTTTAATCCTTGCGATATCAACGATTACAGTCGGACTTGTTGAATTGATCGTCGGAGGCATATTGCCAATTATCGCAGATGATTTAAATGTTTCCATCGGGACGGCGGGGCAGCTCATTTCGGTCTATGCGCTTGTGTTCGCCATTGCCGGTCCGGTTTTATTGTCATTGACCGCTAAAATTGAGAGGAAAAAGCTTTATTTAGTTACGATGGTGATCTTTTTCGCCGGAAACATTATGACCTTTTTCAGTCCCACTTTCACATTTGTCATGATCGCCCGTGTCATTACCGCGACGAGTGCGGCACTGCTCATCGTCCTTTCCTTGACGATTGCCGCTCGGATTGTTGAAGCGCCTAAGCGTGCGAAGGCCATCAGTTATATTGTGATGGGGATCAGTTCTTCCCTCGTGCTAGGCGTGCCACTTGGCATTCTCATTACGAATGCGTTCGGTTGGCGCAGCGTCTTTTTAGGAATTGCGGTTCTTTCGATCTGCTCATTCATTTTCGTTTCTATTTTCCTTGGGAAGATTCCGATGAGTGAAGTGCAGCCCCTTTCCATGCAAATCAAATCACTCGCAAATAAAAAAATCGTCTTCGCGCACTTGGCAACGATGTTCATGCTAGCCGGCCATTATACGGTTTACGCCTACCTTACACCATTCTTGGAAATGAATTTGAACCTGAACCAATACTGGATCAGTATCTGCTATTTCCTTTTTGGAATAGCAGCAGTAGCTGGCGGAGCGTTCGGGGGGAATCTTGCCGGTTGGGTCGGATCAAAGAAAAGTATTCTCATTATTATCGGTTCTTTCGCCTTGATCTTATTCGTATTGCCCTACTCGACATTTTCGTTTCCGTTCTTCATTGTCATCATGATGATTTGGGGAGCATTAAGCTGGGCCCTTGCACCGCCGCAGCAGGATTATATTATCGAGACCGATCCCGTTTCGTCTGATATCCATCAAAGTCTAAACAATTCCGCATTGCAGGTCGGGATCGCATTGGGTTCAGGAATCGGCGCTGTCGTATTAGGCCAAACCGATTCGGTCACAAGCACAACGACTGTCGGGGCTGGAGTTGTCGTCATTGCATTTTTGTGCGCTGCCGTTTCGATATCGATGGCAACCGGCAAAGCAAGACGTGCGAAAGAAGTACAAGCCAATTGATGAATAAAGTACAAGGGACCTCACCTAGATCATGGTAGGTCCCTCTTTTTTTATTCTTCGCTTCTTACTCTTTCAAATATGAAAGATCAATCATGCCTTCAATATCACTGCTCGTCACATATCCGGCTTCCTTACTAATGTCCGCCATTTCTTGAATGACTTGCTCATTCACCTCGGTCGTAACTTCAAGCTTTGCAAATGCGGCAGTTGTCTCTTCTTCATTGATTTCCTTGCCCGTCAAATCTTTTATATGTTGAATGACCAACTTTTGAGCTTCCTCCGGATTTTGTTGGATGAACTCGACTGCCCGCTTGTGCGCTTTCAAATAAGCGCTCGCAAATTCTTTGTTCTTCAAGAATTCATCGCTTGCTGCAACGACTGTGTTTGTCGATTCCTTCCCCCATGCAAAAACATCCCAGTCCAGGATCAGCTTGCCGTTCGCCTGTGTTTCGAGGATATTTCCCCACGGCTCTTGTGTCGCTGCGGCATCGACTGCGTTTTGAACAAAAAGTGTAGCGGTGTCAGCAGGCGCAGCTGCGAATAATTCGACTGTACCGCCGTTCGTGGTCGTTTCGAGATTCACTTCTTTCAATGCTTTTCGAAGCATGACGTCTTGTGTGCTTCCAATGACCGGAATGGCGACTTTTTTGCCATCTAGATCGGCAAGTTCCGAAACGCCTCCGCCTTCACTCGCGACAAGAACAGCTCCTCCGTTCACTGCGCCAGAAATCAAACGGAACGTCGGGTTTTTCACGTAGAAATTCAACAATGGACCAGGACCGACTGTACCGACATCAATCGATTTTGTCGTCATCGCTTCCATGAAAAGACCACCATTGCTGACCGTCTTCGTTTCAATTTTCACATCATCCCCAAACTCTTCCTCAAAATAACCGTTTTCAAGAGCAACGATTGTAGCGATATGAGTCAAATTCGGGAAGTACCCGATTTTAACTGATTTTTCGCCTGAGGATGAAGAGCCGCAAGCAGTGAGGATTCCCATTACTAAAACCGTTAACAACGTCATAATCAATGACTTTTTCATTGTCGACATCTCCTTTGTATGCTGGTTACGCAAGACCCCATTTTTTCTGTACAGAACGCTCCAAACGTAAAAACACGACATTATCCATAATCGTTCCTATTACCGCGATGATGATCATAACCGAGATGACAAGGTCCATTTGACCGAGAGACCGCCCTGTTTCAAGTAGTTGCCCGAGTCCTCCTCCTGAGCCGAGCAATTCCCCCGCCATCAATGCCCTCCATGAAAATGCCCAGGCAATGCGAAGACCCGATATTAATTGCGGAACGGATGCCGGCAGGATGACAGTTCGAATGAAATGGACCCCAGTTGAACCGAATGTTTTAGCTACCCGTTGGTACAGCGTCGGCACATTTTGAAATCCACTCGTCGCACTGACGGTCATCGTCCATGTGGCACCAATCGTGACGATGAACAGGATCGAGAAATCATTCAATCCGAACCAGATGATTGCGAGCGGGAACCAGACGATGCTCGGAATGGATTGCAACGCAGTAACGAGAAAACCGAGTGTATCCTCCACTAATTTATATCGCCAAATGAGATAGCCCATAATGACACCTAAAACGATTGCGATCGCAAATCCGATCAGCAGGCGGCTCATGCTTTTCCCGATTGCCGCTACAATTTGCCCATTCACAAGACCGTTAAAAAGAGTTTCCAACACTTGTGTCAAACGCGGAAACATGAAATCTGGCAATACCGAAAGTCTAGATGTGACTTCCCATATCACCGCTATCATCGCGATGAAGATGATTCGTCTTAAAGCTGTAGTCATCACCCATTTCCTCCTTTAACACCTTTTCAATTTCCTCCTCCAAAATGGCTAAAATCCGTTGTTCTGTATGCAATGTCACACTATCGGGCAACACGCCGTCCGTTGAAGTCGGAACTGGAATGATTTCCTTCACCTTTCCAGGACGCGTGCCGAACACGATCACTTTTTCCGATAACAACACAGCCTCTCGAATATTGTGCGTCACGAAAAAAATCGTCACTTTCGTCTTTTTCCAAATCTCCAGCAATTCTTTATGGAGCACCATTCTCGTCTGTTCATCGAGCGCAGAGAAAGGCTCATCCATCAGCAAAATATCCGGTTCCATCACTAAAGCTCTCGCAATAGATACTCTTTGCTTCATCCCACCCGACAGTTGATGCGGGTACGAATGGATATAGTTGCTTAAGTGGACCATTTTCAACATTTCGATTGCCTTTGCCTCAGCCTCTTGCTTCGGCATCTTCTTCAGCAGCAAGCCGTATTTCACATTTTCCAACACGGTTAACCACGGGAAAAGCCCGGCTTCCTGAAAAACGACGACTCGATCGGGACCAGGCTTCTTCACTTCATTTCCTGCGATGCGAATGCTGCCTTTATCCGTCTTCTCTAAGCCTGCAATCATATAAAGCAGCGTCGATTTGCCACAGCCAGAAGGACCGACGATGGAGACGAAGCTCCCTTTTTCCATATCGATAGTAATGTGATCCAGTACTAGAACCTGCTCTTTTCTTTCATTCGTGAAACTCTTCTCGATTCCATCGATTGTGACATACATTTTCCACACCTCTATTTATCTTATTTGTTTAGTCGGAATTAAACTTATGAAAATGGAGAGGATGCTTATTCCTCTCCTTTAGTCATCAAATAAATCGCTCGATAAATACCGTTCGCCATTGTCTGGCGCAATACAGACAACAGTATCAGCTGGGGTCAATCGTTTCGCCACTTGCATCGCAGCAAATACGGAAGCACCCCCGCTTGGACCGAGCAGCAAGCCTTCACGCGCCGCCAATTCGCGTACCGTTCGATAGGCGTCCTCATCTTCGATCTTGAAAATCTCGTCGTAAACGGATGTGTTTAATATCGATGGGATAAAACCGGGGCTCGTTCCGACAAGCTTATGCTTCCCGGGCTTCCCGCCAGATAGTACTGGAGAACCTGCCGGCTCCGCTATATGAACCGTAATATCGCTGTCGTGTCCTTTTAAAAACTCACCAGTCCCTGTAACTGTACCGCCCGTACCCGCTGTACAAACAAACGCTGACAGTTTTCGGTTCAACGATTCCATCGCTCGAACGATTTCCGGTCCTGTCGTATACCTGTGAATATCCGGATTCGCTACATTTTCAAATTGCATCGGAATGAAGCTATTTGGAATCTCCGCTGAAATTTCCTTTGCCTTTTGAATGGCTCCCGGCATTTTTAAATCACTCGGTGTCAACATGACCGTTGCACCGTAAGCTTTTAAAATATTGATCCGCTCGAGTGTCGAAGAATCAGGCATGACGATAATTGTTTTGTAGCCTCTCGCTGCAGCATTCATCGCGAGTCCGATCCCTGTGTTTCCAGACGTCGGTTCAATGATCGTATCTCCCGGTTGTAATAAACCCGCTTTTTCCGCTTCGATTATCATATTGTATGCCGCCCGGTCCTTGACGCTTCTGCTCGGATTGAAATATTCAAGCTTCACATAGACGGCTGCACCTTGTGGATCAGGAAGGCGATTCAATCTCACTACAGGCGTTTCGCCTATCAATTCGGCTATATTATTCACTACTCGCAAGCTGTCCAGCTCCTTCATTACGTATGTTTAGTAGATTATAGCAGAATAATCCCTACAATGCATAGTAATTTAGTGGGTTTTTTATGTTGTGGACCTTCCTTCTAACATGCGAATATGATAATTCAAAAAGAGGTGCCATAGCATGGCCGTAATCCGGACTGACAATTGGCTCGAGGAATGCAAAGGAGACCCTTCGAAAGTTTGCGCTAAATTAATCAACTACTTCACATCAGCTTCCTCATCGGATATTCATCATCACTTAACGACGTTTGGCATGTACAAGACTGCAAAACAAGGAAGAGAGTTAACGAAGAAATTGCAGGAGAAAAATGCATGGGGAATGTTGTCGGATGAAATAGGGCGATTGAGAAGCAAATGGAAAGGTCCTTCTGTCCCTATCTTTATCTTCCCATCGGATTCCAACAACAGCGTGTTGATTCGTCAATTCAAAGGAAAATCGGGGCTAGCTTATGCTGATAAGCTTTTTTTATTCATTTCACCTCATAATACGGAAACTGAAATGAAGGCGTTACTTACCCATGAGTACAATCATGTGTGCCGATTGAACAAGTTTCCGAAACGGGGAGAAGAGTACACATTATTAGATACGATCATTTTGGAAGGGTTGGCAGAAGCAGCTGTGGCAGAAAGATTCGGGAAGGACTCTACCTCTTCGTGGACTTCTCTTTATTCCGACAAACAGCTGGCCCGATTGTGGAAAGACTTCGTCAATCCAAACAAACATCATGTGAAAGAGAGTGCTACCCATGAAAAAGTGCTATACGGCCTCGGCAATTGTCCCCATATGACTGGATACGCTGTCGGCTATTATTTGGTTCAAAACTTTTTAAGAGCTAAAGACTTGCATGTAGCGGATCTTTTTACACTTTCATCCTCCGAAATTGGACAGCTGTCGTAATACTGCTTTTCACTCTAAACGAATGCAACGGTGTGTTTGTCCCCCTTGAAGAAAAATCCCTCACATATGATGTATTATGTTCAATCGAAATGGGGTGACAACACGATGTCAGTTCAACAATACCATTCTTTGTGCACTAGGCATATCGGAAGAGCTGTCGTTATTGGGACTCGGGATGGACGAACCCATAGGGGGATTATTCAATGTGTCAGGGGCAATAAAGTCTATTTAGAGCCATTCGGTCGTCAACGAAATTTGGGTGGTTTCGGATACGGTTTTAGATATGGATATGGCTTTGGAGGACGTGGATTAGCGTTTGGCTTAGGAATTGCACTCGGCTCCATCGTAACCTTCGCTTTGCTTCCGTTCTTCTGGTAATTATAAAAATAAAAAGAAGACTTCTCACATATGAGAGGCCTTCTTTTTCATTTAAACGACTTCCGGCTTCACTTCTACTTCTGTTTCAAGAGGCTCAACAAGCGCATACCGTTCCCATGCTCTGCTTTTCCAACGCAGCATCATTATGATGGCGCGTGTCCATTCATCTGCCGCGATAGCTAGCCATACTCCGACAAGTCCTAGGTCTAGCACGAACACGAAGAAATAGCCAAGCGGCAAACTCATCATGACCATCGATAGAGCTCCCATCAAAACCGGGAATTTCGCGTCGCCCGATGCACGGAGCGAGTTGATGATGACGATATTGAACGTCCGTCCTGTTTCCAGCAAACATGCTAATAACAACACAGATGCTCCAAGCTCGATAATTTCCTCATTGTCGGTGAACAGGCGCATAAGCGGATAACGGAACGTCATGACAATCGCCACTAACACGACGGTAAAGACAAGCGCACGCTTCAAAGAGGACCAAACTTGCTGGTACACTTCATCCTTTTCTCCGCTTCCAACGAGTCTGCCGACGATGATTGCTGTCCCGAGGCCGATTGCGAGTGCAAACAAATAACTGAACATCGAAATGTTCGTCGCATACTGTCTCGCAGCAAGCGCCTCCGTACCGAGATAAGTGACATAGTAGAGGAATACGATTTGGCATGCTTGGTACAGGATCTGTTCGAACGCTGAAGGCAATCCGATGTTCAATATCTTTTTGATGTATTCCTTCGACCATGTAAAGTAATAACGGAATTCGATACGATATTCAAGCACTTTGTACAATAGCCAAATGAAGACGAACATCGCGATTACACGGCTTCCGACCGACGAAATCGCCGCTCCTTGCACGCCTAGCGCAGGCATCCCGAACTTTCCGAAGATGAGCGCATAGTTCCCGATGACGTGAATAATGTTCATGCCGAGTGATACGAACATCGTCTGTTTCGTAAATCCGTGAACACGAATGACAGCTGCAAGCGAGTTGATGATCGCCTGTAGGAAAATCCCACCTCCAACGATGACCAAATACGCTTCCGCATGTGCAAGGACATCCCCTTGCAAATTCATCGTTTCCATCATACGGCTCGTGAACAAAATGAAGATGCCACTAATGCCAAGTCCTACTAATAGATTCAAAGAAACTGCAAGCGCAGAAATCTTCGACGCTTCAATAAAACGCCTAGACCCTAAATATTGGGCAACAACGATTGCTGCACCGTTACCGACTACTTCTAGTACAAGAATTGCGATTTGCACATATTGGTTCGCTGCCCCAACGCCTGATACCGCATCATCAGACAGCGCACTCAACATGAACGTATCCGCCAATCCCATCAACATGAACAAAAATAACTCAAGAAAAATCGGCCACGTCAGATGAAACAAATTCAGTTTCTTCCCCGGGCCGTTGGCTGCAACTGCTGCCATCTATATATCGCCTTCATTTCTATTTAAGATATTCAAAACAGGAATTAGCTTATCATAGAAATCGGCTTATTGACAACGGGTACGCCTCCATTTTTTTCAATTTTTCATAGTCATGCAAATCGTTTATTGTGCACTCAAGATTTCTTTCACATTTTCCCCATCTGCGGACATCTGATAGATTCGATAGTCAGGCTGCCGCCCTCCGAATTGACGGTCCACCAAAAAGTAGATTTTATTATCCTGCCCTACGGTTGGTTCAGACGCATACTCCTTTAAATGGGTCAGTTGCTTCGTTTCATACGTATTCCAATTGAAGCTGAACAACTCGTACTCGAATATGCCATCTTCTCCAGTGCCCCCGACTGCTTGGTAAATAATTTCTTCCCTATCCGGCAACAGTACGAAGTCATATAGATCTTCCTCCCCCGCCGGATCACTTATGACCGTTTTTTCGTCTGGCGCATCGAGTGGGATTTTAAAAATACGCTGCTTGGATGCAAATACATCGTCCGCTGTTTGTACATGTTCATCGTCATCCGTTTGGACATACACGGATTCATCTGTCGCCGATACTTGCAATGACTGCATATTGTACTTTTTCAGATCGGTATATTTTGTCTGCTCAAGCGTTTGAAGATGGAAGCTATGCACATCAAAATCATGTGGCCTTTCGCCTACAATCGGTGAATAGTTCGTAAAAGTCGCGGCGTGCAAATAAAAGAGAAGCTCCGAATCTTTCGGGTCAAATGCCAGTTCCGTAATTATTCCTTGCTCACGAAATGCAAGTTGATCAGCAGCCGTATCCACATTCAAAAGATGTACGGAGCTTTCACTTTCTGGACTCATCTCTTTATCTGTCACAATATATGCTAGTCTTTTACCATCTTTCGAGAAGCTGATATCTAAAATTGTTTGATCGACAGGAAACTGTACAATCGGCAATTCATTCCCATCAGGCAAATAAATACCTGCTTTCCCGTCATCATAGGCAACATATGCAATCGAACCATCTACAGAGACATCGAAAGTGGCAGTCAGCCCATTTTGCTTTTCATTTTCCTCTTTTTCAAACAAGAACCCTAGCACAACGAAAACGATCGTAACGAAGCCGATACTACCAATGAGAATACTGATTGATTTATTCATGCCATCCCTCCTACAACTCCAAACACCCAAAATCCGACCGCCGATAATACGACTGCTGTTTGCATGAACAGAATCGCATACGCCCACAGTTTCTTTTGCTTCGAGAGCAACTGCAATTGGCTTGCATAGGAAACAATCCATAGGACAAGCGGTATAAACAATATGAATACTTTTGGCGACATATCACCGAAAAATAAAAACGCCCATAAGAAAAACAATGTAGCGAAAACAATGAATATACCTGTTGTGATATTTATAAAATGAAATCGTTTTGCATCCTTCACTAGCTGTTGGCGTTTTGATGAATAATCGTAAATCGTCGTCCGATACACAAGAACGATCGCAAGCAAAAGAATCAATCCTGCAATGATTGACAAGCCGGTCGACAACGGCGGATATACGTCAGTCGCCAATAAAAATCCATAGAAAAAAGTCATGATATGAATGAGCAGCATGCTATTCATCCACAATCTCCGATTCAATGAAGAAACCGGCCGAACCGTCATAACTAGTATTGCGGTGCTAATGAAGACGGCAACGATTAACCAAGGGATATGCGCATCTCCCATTACAAATAACTGACATGCGTAAACGCTATACGCGAAAAGCAGTGATGCTACCGATAATGAAAGCATCATTTCCCTTCGGTATGGGTACATTGCCTGTTGCAGCTGCTTGCCAATCTCCCGTTCCTCTCCAAAGTTTGTCATGGCGGTTCGCATAGCCTCCTCTTCTGATAATCCTTGCTTCTGATAATCTATGAATGAACATTCCAAATGAGAGAGCAGTTCTTCATACAAGTCTTTCCGCTCCTCATGATTGCTGTCGGTTTCCCGGACAATTCCCTCGACAAACCGTTGAAAGGGCTGCTTCATAGCAATCCTTCCGAACTTTTATGCACAAGCGTATTCATCCACTCCCAATTTTCGCGCTTGCTGTCCAAAGCGGCGCCGCCTTCATCGGTCAGTCGATAATACTTTCGCCTGCCGCCCTCCGTTTCCTGCCAATAGGAGTCGACCCACCGTTTCTTTTCCAAACGCTTCAACGCAGAGTAAAGAGTCCCTTCACTCATTTCATACGTATCGTCACTGACCTTTTTCAACACTTTAACGATTTCATAGCCGTACATATGCCGTTGCGCGATGAGGGATAATAATATTAAATCGATGCTTCCTTTCATCATCTCTTGATCCATTTCAATCACCTCTCTATCGACATCGTAACACGAGGTACCTCGCAAAGCAATGTAAATGGTGTTTTATGGATTGCATTCGACCATACATAAGAATGATTCCTTGAAGTCAAAAGGACCTACAGAAACGTGAAAAAGCTTTCCGCGACAAAAGCGGAAAGCTCCAAGTATATTACTACTCGCTCTATATGGATTTTATTTTTCTTCTTCAGGCTCGTCTGCCCCGCGATAACGCTTATACGGTAGCACATTCCACGTCCGATAATCGAAGTCTGCTGCACGCAGTACTTTCGGAATGTCGCCCAAGATTTTCTTTGCCACTTCCAATTCCCGTTGTGCTTCCTCTTTATCCTGATACATGAATTCATCCGAAGCGGCCTCAGGAGCCTGCTTCACTTTCTCCTCCAAGTCCTGGATGACCATCTGTTGCTGAGTATGCAATGATTCTCTTGCATCCATCACCCATTCAGGCTGCATGCTCCGGTTCGTGTCGCCCACATTCGAATACTCCTCGAAAACTTCCCGATAAATACGGTCGGCATTCGCCCGGACATCCAAATTGACCGCTTCCAAATCGTCATTCGTCAAGTCCTCGACCGACAGTGACGCTTTTCGAATCCGTCCTCCAAGCCTCGTCCGTTCCAAATAGAACGGGAACATACTCTTAATGATCTTCCCTACTGGAGAGATAGCGCTTCCAAATTCATCAAGACCTTTTGGCTGGACGCCCTGGATCGCAATCCTTGCCGATTCCGGACGGACGATTTCCTTCGGCGGCATAATTCCATGACGAAGCATTTCCCGGATACCTGTTCCAGAAATATTGATCCGATATTGAATATCGTGCGGGCATGATTGTTCTGTCGCCGGGCTATCGCAACGCGTGCAATAGAACACTTCGTGGAAAAGCCTTACGTCAATGCCGAGCTCTTCCGGATTGAACTGGTCAAAAATGCTATGGCTTGCATACTTATCGTAATAATCTCCGATTCCTGCATGATCCCGGCCGATAAGCGCATGAGTGCAACCATAGTTTTTCATAATCAGCGCATGCAGCACTGTTTCCCGAGGGCCCGCAAAAATATACGTCACCCGCAGCGGAGCAAGAATGGACCGCCCTTTCGGATAATACGTATCCAGCACACTTCGATAGGACAACATCCGGAATTCATGACGCGTATATTCACGTTTTGCCATTTCGACTAACGGCTGAAGAAGCAAGCCGTCGATTTCTTCTAACGCGTTTTTATGGATATATTCATGGCCCCGATGCAAAGGATTCGCCCCGGTAATGAATCCCGCTGCAGAGCGGAATTTCTTCACCTCGTAAAATTCATGCCACGTATCTTTCGGCTCCAACCGCAGCTTTTCAAACGGCCCCCAATCGACACGGCGCAATAATCGGATTGGTCCGCCTAGCGCGACGTCGCCCATACGTCTATAGATCGCGTCCACCCCTGGATGATTTCGATCAGTCGTGCCGAATAGATGTGAAGCACGGTATTCCTTATCATAATCAAAAACATCTTCGATCTTCAAAATCGCAACCGGCTCGTTTTGTTCGTCGGAAAGCGCCACTTCATCCCCCACGGAAAGTGTCTTGATGATTTCCTTGTTGCGATTGCCAATCGGAGCAAAGCTTAGCGGAACAGGCCATACTGTACCGTTCGCCAACCTGCCTTCGTTCAATACAGATTTATAGTCGATTTCATTCATGAATCCTTCATTCGGAGACAAGACCCCTGTTGCAATCATTTCAAGCGTAATGACCGCTTCCAAGTCGACCATGATGGAAGGTAGCAGCCTAGCTCTTTCCAGCTCCTCCTCCCTCTCAACCCCCGTCAATACTTTGTCCACCAGTTTCCCCCCATGTGGTTGTTGAGGGTAATTGGCAAACCGATTTTCTGTTACGTTCAACATCCCTTCTCCTCCTCATTCCATTTCATTCTAATAAAAACGTACTCTCTTCTGAATATTAACATACTTTCAAGTTTGTAAATAGGTTATTATCTGAAATTAATAATTTTTCTCTTTTTAGGGAGCGTCTTACGAGTTATAGAGGCTAATATGGTAAAATCCATTTATGAGCTTTTACGGAGGGAAATTTGAATGAATGAGTTTTCGAAGAAAGAAACAGTAAAGTTAGGATTATTAATGTTCGCGCTATTTTTCGGCGCTGGCAATATGATCTTTCCACCGTTAGTCGGACAACTAGCGGGAGATAACGTCTGGATTACAATTACAGGGTTTCTCATTACCGGAGTCGGTCTTCCTTTTCTAGGCGTAGTCGCAGTCGCCTTGAGCGGCAGCCAGTTAAGGGATCTAGCAGGCAAGGCTCATCCGCTGTTCGGAATCGCTTTTACAATCATTGTCTACTTAGCGATTGGTCCTTTTTTCGGGGTTCCACGTACAGCTACGGTTTCTTTTGAAATGGGACTGTCTCCTTTTCTTTCTGAATCCTCGGAAAGAATCGTAATGTTTCTGTTTACGGTACTCTTTTTCTCAATTACGGCATGGCTTTCCCTGAAGCCAAATAAATTAGTCGACCGTTTCGGAAATGTGCTGACGCCAATTCTACTTACCCTCATTGCTTTCATCGTTACAGTCGGAATCCTCAAGCCTGCCGGAACAAGTGGCCCGCCACAAGAACCATACGTCCACAATCCATTCATAAACGGTTTCATTGAAGGATATTTAACGATGGACGCAATTGCTGCGCTCGTATTCGGCATTATCGTTATTAACGCGATTAAGGGAAAAGGCATTTCAGACCGCAAAGCAGTTGCCTCCATCACGATGAAATCTGGTATTTTTGCGGTTGTCGGGCTTTGCCTCGTCTATGTGGGACTTGCATACCTCGGCACCACTAGTCGTTTAATCGCTCCAAATGCGGAAAACGGCGGAGAAATTTTAACTCAACTTGCGTTTTCGTTAATGGGAACGACCGGACAAGTAGTGCTCGGAACAGCTGTATTTCTTGCTTGTTTAACGACTTCCGTAGGACTCGTCTCGTCCTGTGCAGCCTTTTTCTCAAGTACATTCCCGAAACTTTCGTATCGAACGGTTGTCCTGATTGTCGGCCTCTTTAGTACAGTGATTGCGAATATTGGGCTTACGCAATTAATTTCGATCACATTGCCGGTTCTTGTCGGGATTTATCCGCTTGCAATCGTGTTAATTACGGTCAGCTTCTTTCATAACCGATTCAACGGTTATCGGGAAGTGTATTTATTCGCGTTAGCGGCTGCAGGGGTTGTCGGCTTTTTCGATATGCTGAAAGCTTTCGGTTTGCCTATTGCTCCTGTCGCCGATGTTCTCAGCTATTTGCCGCTTTACGAAGAAGGGCTAGGATGGATTGTCCCCGCGATCGTGTTGGGAACACTCGGCTTTATCATTGGTTCCCTTCGGAAAAATGCCAGTCAATAGAAATGAAAAAAGGACTCACAGGAGTCCTTTTTCATTTACCTTTCTTCCGAAGGTTTCTTCCTAATACGAAAGAAAGTCCGAGAAGACATGCCATTCCAGCTATTTGCAATGGATCGCGTGTCGATTTGAATTTCACCCGCTCCGGCGTAATTTCATAGACGCCGACCGGTTTAACTAAAAAGCCCCCACCGCCGCCATCCGCGCCATTGCCATCTCCACCGCCGCCGAATCCATATCTTAATTTCGCAACAGGCAACACTTTCGTTAAGCCAACTTCTATCGGTTCGCCAAAAACGAGAGAGACGTCCTTATGATTGCCAAATTTCTTGAACACCGTCGTTACAGGAGCCTCCCTAAATTCCTTCCGACCCACGCTGCTTTCAACTTGCACTTGCCCTTTTTCTTGCACTTGAACTTCTGCTTTCGCTTTCTCTAGTTGTTTTTCCACTTGCTTCTTTTCCTCCACTAGTACCATTCGCTAATCACTCCTTTCCTACTCTTTCGACGTCTTGCTGTCACTTCCCTTTTTCAAGGCATGTATTTTGACACACCGTCCACACTGTATTAACGTAGAATTCAGAATTCCTTTAATACTTGCTGTTCTGAATAGGAGGCGTCAAGGTGAAAAGTATTTTCACTGCATATTTACGTGCTTCGTTAATCTTTAAAATTTCAATCGCCTTAGTTCTTGGGATTATAGCAGGTTTCTTATTAGGGGAACAAGCCGCCGTCTTGGCACCGTTCGGCGATCTGTTGCTCCGTTTGCTCACCTTTCTAATTATCCCACTCATTTTATTTACACTCATCGTCGGCGTGAATCAGACGAATATTGCTAATTTAGGACGTATGGGCAGCAAAGTTTTCATCTACTACACGGTGACTTCTGCGCTTGCGATCATTGTAGGTTTGCTTGTCGCTAGCATTTTGCAGCCTGGAAAGGGAATGAGACTTACCGGCAATGAAACATTCGACGTCCCGGAAAATCCGGGCATCGTCCAAGTCCTTCTCAATATCGTCCCGTCCAATATCGTCACGGCATTTACGGAAATGAATCTACTCGGCATCATATTCACAGCTCTCGCATTCGGAATTGCAATTTCCGTTATGCGTTCCTCTGAGAAACATGTCGGGCTGGGAGAGTCCTTACTGACAACAGTCAATTCGTTGAATGAAGCGTCCCTTATTATATTGAAGGCAATCCTTCAATATGTGCCAATCGGCATTTTTGCAATTATTGCAAATACAGTCGGGAGCCAAGGGATCGATACACTTATTTCCTTAGGTGGTATGATTGGCATCTTTTATATTGCGTTGCTCGTTCATATCGTGTTATATGTCATTCTTCTACTTCTTTTTAGAATAAAACCGGGGTCTTTCTTCAAACATGCACGCACGCCAATCATTACCGCTTTTGTTACCCAAAGCAGCACGGGGACATTGCCGCTCACATTAGATGCTGCAAAAAAGATGCGGGTTTCCAAAAGCCTATATGGCTTCAGCATTCCGCTCGGTGCAACCGTCAATATGGACGGTGCCGCGATCCGCATAGCCGTGTCCGCCGTCTTTGCAGCCAATGTCGCAGGCACCACACTCACAATTTCCGATATGTTGATGGTCGTATTGATCGGGACGCTCGCCTCAATCGGGACAGCAGGAGTTCCAGGCGCGGGCATCGTCATGATTGCGACTGTGTTCGTCCAGCTCGGCTTGCCGATGGAAGCGGTGGCTTTGTTAACTGCGATTGACGCGCTTATCGGAATGGGTGCAACCGCCGTTAACGTCACGGGCGATCTCGTTGGGACAAGATTGATCGACCAGCATGAGAAAAGAAGGCAAATATGAAAAAAGCCAAGCAATGGATGTACCCTTGCTTGGCTTTTCTATTCATTCCATCAGCTCTGAAACTATTTCGTACGAGCGGAGTCGGTCTTCGTGGTTGAAGATGCCTGAACTAATAATGCATTCGTCCGCCCGCGTCATTTCCATGAACGCTTCCAATTTGCGCTTGACCGTTTCAGGACTGCCGACAATCGTCGACGGCCATTCCAACAGCTCAGTGACTACCGCTTTCTCAAGTTCGGACCAGACAGCGTCCACGTCATCGATCGGTGGCTTGAAGTGCGTCGTAATCCCTTTGCGGATATTCAAAAACATTTGCTGGTGAGAAGTGGCAAGCCATCGCGCCTTCTCATCCGTATCTGCAGCAATAATATTAATGCCAAGCATTGTATACGGTCTTTCAAGATCCTTTGAAGGCTTGAAATTCCGATGATATAAGTTCAATGCATGCATCATATATGTTGGGGCAAAATGGCTTGCGAATGAAAATGGAAGCCCAAGATCAGCAGCAAGTCTTGCACTAAAGTCGCTTGAGCCTAGCAACCATATCGGGATGTTGCTCCCTTCTCCAGGGATCGCCCGTACACGTGCGGAAGGATCATTCTTGAAAAAGGTGCGCAGTTCGTCCAGCTGCAAAGGAAAATCGTCTCCGGTGCTTTGCAACGTCCTTCGCAGCGCGTAAGCTGTCGCCTGGTCGCTGCCAGGTGCTCGACCAAGCCCGAGGTCAATTCTGCCAGGAAATAACGCATCTAATGTTCCGAACTGTTCAGCAATGACGAGCGGTGCATGGTTTGGAAGCATGACACCTCCTGCCCCGACACGGATCGTCTTCGTCGCACCTGCCACATGACCGATAATGACGGACGTTGCCGAACTTGCAACACCGGGCATATTATGATGTTCAGCAAGCCAAAAGCGGTTAAACCCCCACTTCTCTGCATGCTGGGCAAGATCGACGCTGTTTTTGAAAGATTGCCCTGCATCGCTTCCTTCGTTGATCATCGCAAGATCAAGGATCGACAAAGGAATGCCATTAAATTTTTTCGCTACATCATTTATCAATTGCCTCACTCCAATAGTTTAAGTCTAGTTTTTGTCAGCTTTATCACTTCCATTTCATGATAACCCTTCGGCTCGTCTACTTCCATTGAATGGTACTGACGCGTGTGCAAAAAAAGGAAGCCCAACAAAGGGCTTCCTTTTATAACATGATTCCTGTAACTGCCGCAGTCAACAAACTGACCAAAGTCGCTCCATAGAGCAGCTTCAACCCAAATTTAGCGACTGTATTTCCTTGTTCTTCGTTCAATCCTTTAACAGCTCCTGAAATGATACCGATTGAGGAGAAGTTCGCGAATGATACGAGGAATACAGAAATGATGCCGACCGTCCTGCTTGATAAAGATGATGCCATATCTGACAAATCAATCATCGCCACGAATTCGTTCGTCAACAACTTTGTCGCCATGATCGTACCGGCTTGTACAACTTCCGATGCCGGAACGCCGACGATGAATGCTAATGGCGCAAACACATATCCTAACGCAGTTTGGAAGCTAACACCTACTGCCGCTTCAAAAACGTTATTCACCATGCCGATCAATGCGACAAAGCCAATAAGCATCGCACCAACGACGATGGCCACTTTAAAACCATCTAAAATATACTCGCCCAACATCTCAAAGAAGGACTGGCGTCTTTCTTCCTTCCCTTCGATAATATCCTCTTCCTCTGTCACTTCATAAGGGTTGATGATATTCGCGATGATAAATCCGCCAAAGAGATTTAAAACGAGTGCCGTAATGACATATTCAGGTTCAATCATCGTCATGTATGCCCCTAAAATGGAAGCGGATACTGTTGACATAGCAGAAGTACACATCGTGTACATCCGGTGCTTCGGAATATGAGGCAATTGTTTCTTAAGGGAAATGAATACCTCAGATTGTCCAAAAATCGCAGAGGCGACCGCGTTGAAAGACTCCAATTTCCCTAGACCATTGACCTTGCTCAAAATAGAACCAAGAAAACGGATGATCAACGGAAGCAACCTTATATACTGAGCAATTCCGATGAGCGCAGAGATAAAGACGATTGGCATTAAAACATTCAGGAAGAATGGGATTGCACCATCATTCGCAAGTCCTCCGAATACGAAGTTAATCCCTTCCGCTGCGTAGGCTAAAAGTTTCTCGAATACGCCCGATACGCCTTTAACTAGAACAAGACCAATTTCCGTATTCAATAGGACGAAAGCCAAAACTAACTGCAAAACGATCATGATGATAATCGGTTTGTATTTAATCTTCTTCTTGCCATTGCTTGCTATGAATGCAAGGAAAAAAATAACAAGTAACGCCGCAATGAATATGAGGAATTTCAAAGCGGTTTCCCCCTCTCTATGTGCATAAACTGTTGTTGTGCGGAGCAAAATCACATTTCTCATATGTTCCCGAAAACTTTATTCCGTAATCGTTTTAGTTATTCGACAAATCGGTCGTTTATATACGAAACAAATACTCATGACCAACTTCCGAAATGTCAAATAAGCATGAAAATGTTATATTTTTTTCTCAACTTGAACATGATAACATAAATTCAACAGTAGAGTAATTGACAAAATTAGTACATAAAAAAACAGAGAGGCATTTAATAAACCCTCTCTGTTTTTCAATTTTAATGCATTTTCTATAAATTTATTAACAAAAAAATTTACCTTTTCAGTATCCTCCGCCCCAATAGGCAGCTCCAACAATTATTAATAATATAAACAAAACGACAATTAAAGTATAACCGCCGCCATACCCTCCACCTTGACCAACTTCATTCGACATTCTTCCACACCTCCAAAACACTTGATGATGTTATTCTATGTAGTCACTTCATCCATGCCCATGACATTCCCCTAGTACGACCTGCACAGCTTCGGGAAATAAAAAAAGAGCTCCCACGTAACCGTGAAAGCCCAGTAACTTTCAAGCAATTGAAGAATTGCTCTCCTTCATAATATGCCTTCCACCATATACGATACGCTCAATTTCTCCGCTACGGTTTTCAACGAATTGCAAAATGCCATCATTCTCATCTTCATCCATAAAAACATTGTCCCCTATACATTTTAACTTCCTGCTCGCTTCATTCGATTCAACAGTGAGCCGGCCATCGTTCAATGACACCTTTACATTCATTCCTTCGCTTGAAATATAGGAGCCTATGAATTTCTGAAGGTCCTTGGCATCAACTTCTTTCACCTCATACGTTGACGAGGAAGCGTTTAATTCTCTGCCTTCCGTAACATTTATCGCGCTCATAAGAAGATCAGCCGCCGGAACATCCGAAACATTCGTCAAAATCACGCCCGCCTTTTTCTTCTCGATAACGGCACACATATACGATGACACGCCTTTTAAGCCGCCTCCATGGCTGATCAATGTAGAACCGAAATAATCGGGAATGACTCGCAGACCATATCCGTAGCACTTGCCAGGTTCGTATTCGATATGCGGATGGATCATTTGCTCAATGCTTTCCTTCGATAAAATCCGTGTTCCGTCGACGACGCCTTCATTCCAATACATTTCTAAATAGCGGAGAATATCATTTGCCGTCGATTTCAAATAACCGACCGAACGCATCGACGGCGCATCCCACCAAAGCGGTGCTTCATACACATGCGAGCCGTCCTTCGCTTTCATGTAAAGTGTCGCAACATCATCGGTACGGTCCAATCTCTCCATCGCAAAAAAGCTATTTTTCATGCCCGCAGGCTTTACTATATTTTCTTCAATGAACTCTTCATATGGTCGTCCGCTCACTCTGCTAATGATGACGCCAAGCAACCCGTATGAATCATTCGAATAACTGTAAAACTGACCTGGTTCGCCGAGCCATTCAAAATCGTCTGTCGCCATGAACGCAAGCATTTCGTCGTACGTCTCGATATGTGGTCCTGGATTGTTCAACAGATCCAGTCCGTAATCTTTTGCGGAAGGATCTTGTTCAATGCTATTTTTCCGGGCATACACATGCGTCGCGAGAGGTGGATAACCTGCAGTGTGAGTCATTAAATGATGGATCGTAATTCGCTCCACTTGTGTTCCTGGCTTCTTCAATTCTGGCAAGTAGTCAACGATTCTATCATGCACTGACAACTTTCCCGTCTCCTGCAGTTTCATAATGCCCGCACTCGTAAACGACTTAGTCATCGATGCAATTCCAAAAACTGTATCACCCGTCGCGGGCAGCTTCCGCTTAACATTCCGATAGCCTAAGTTCTTCTCATATACCCGCAGCCCGTCCGTCTCAATGCCAATCATCGCCCCTGGAATCAAATGCTTCTCAACGAACTCTTGCGCATACGTATCAAATGTATTTACCGCTATAGTTTCCCCCATTTTCATTCCCCCTGTTTGCTTTTCCATACTAAGATTATTCGCCGTTAAGCATGATTTCCCTCTTTTATTGCCGTATCGTCATCCTCTGGCGTCGCAAAAACGCATAATTCGTTTATTTCACGCATAAACTCCACAAACACGCATAACGGTTTTTAATTTATAAGATTCATTTGGTCGAGTGCCTCGGCAAGGTGGCGCGGAAGTTGTTATCACCGACTCGCTGTAGTTTATTACCGACTCTGATGACTTTATCACCGACTTGGCACCCTTTATCACCGACTCGAATGAATTTATCACCGATTGACTACAATTCGATGTAAGAAATGAAAAAACCAGATGAGGACTTTCCCTCATCTGGCATAGTCATACACCTCGCTTCCAATTTGCGCAATCATTTCCTGCGCCTCATCTTCCGCACATCCTTTGGAGAGCACAGTGACCGCCATGCATCGCCCGCGCACGTATAGCAGCGCACATTCATGCTTAATTCCTTCAACATTACCGCCCTTCCCAGCAAACTCCCACTCTGGAATGGCGCCAACAATCGGGGTATTGATTGCAGGCAAGCTGTCGATAAAACCATTCGAAAGCTGTTGCTGCTTCATAATGCGCACCATCTGCTCCGATGCGTGCAACGAAACGCACTCACCCTGTGCAATCTTTGCCAATAAAGCAGTCATCTCAGAAGCGGTTATTTCATTGCTACGCACCCGATTTGCTTGAACAATCATCAATTTGTGATGAATCTCACTTCGTTCCATCCCTAGTTCTTTCAGGAAAGCCTGAATCGTTTCCATCCCAATCAGATCAATCAACATATTTGTCGCTGTATTATCGCTTTGAATGATCATCAATGTCAGCAAATCATAGATCGGCAACTCAATGCCTGGTGACATGAACTGCAGCACACCACTCCCGCCGACGATATCGTCTCTTCGTAACGGCAAACGATCCCCTAACCGGACGACCTCTTTTTCCGCCGCTGCAAATACCGCAGCCATAATTGGAACTTTGATGATGCTTGCCGCGTAAAAGCATTCATCTCCATTTATTGAAAATAAGGTGCCTTCATTTACATCCTCTACCGCAACGGCCCATATCCCGTTCGCATTCTTCAAGCGACCTTCTACTTTCTCCTGCAGCGCGTTCATCTTATCCCCCTCTTCTTTCAATGAACTAACGATGCGCGCAACGTCGTAATACCGTTTTCCACATATCCTTTCAAGCAAGTGAGCATATACACCCAGCCTTCTTTTTGACCAAGCATTTTAGCAATGATGTCGGGGTCGTCCGCATTCATTCCCGACTCAGTCACTACAATCAGTGTACTTCCGTCCGTTTCCTGGAATGTCATCGTCACAGTCGTTTCTCCCCAGTTGAAAACAATTTTCTTGTTCTCGTTAACTTCCAATACGTGAATATCCCCTTCGGCACCATATTCCTCATACTTCCAAGTGATCGTCTTGCCTTGTTCAACTCTGCTTGTACCTGATGAAAACCAATATCCGCCCATTTGTCCCGGATCGACAATCGCTTCGAACACGTCACTTGCCGGTTTATTAATTTTCATTTTAGTTGTTATGTCTGTATTCATTGTAGGTTTCTTCCCTTCTGCGATTTCAGATGTGATTTTCGTAACAATTGGTTCTTCGTGAGAAACAATATAGACGACGTCATCAATACAAGCTAGCGCATATAATACAGGCCTCTTGCCCGGATAATCAGGAATGGACAGATTCCACTCCTTCTCCAAATAATCTATGAACGTGGACTTTTCATAAATCCTGAACGCATCTCCCCTGAATCGTTCATTGTCATTCCAGCGAGTATAAATATCTACCGCCGCAAGAAATGTAATATAGTAAGGAAAATCAATCTGATATGTCGTGACCTCTATATCCGGTTGAGGATGAACACGTAAATGCCAACTTTCCTTCGCTTTATTCACAATGAAACGCAAATTGACCCCTTCGCTTTTTGGGACGCTTACTTGTTCAAATGAAATAGAGTATCCTTTTTCATTCACCAAGTCCTCAAACGTCAAACTGTCACCCCCATATAAACTTCACTCTTTCATGTATTCGATACAAACGTGAAAATCCCTCTACTACTTTCTGAAAACGATAGAAGGTTCTGCATTAATAGTTTACTATGAGAAGAAAGACAATTTTCAGTCGAGAGGTGCACAGACATGGATATTACGATAAAACCTACACAGCAACAGCTAGAACATTGGATTGAAAAATATGTACCAGAAAAAGATTTATATTTTTTGCGAAAGAATGATCTACCTTTATTCCAAAATGATTTGCAAGGTGCTTTAGTATTTCCGAGATCAGAGTTCTTCAATCATTCCTCTTACAACGGCATTCAAATGGTAAATAGTTATATGTATTGGATGATTTCTAAAGAGGCTGAGTACGTCATCGTTACACAACCCGAATGGATCGACTCACTTTCCTTCGACAAGAGACATGCACTATTCACGATGCAATACGAGTTAGGAAGAGGGTTAGTCGGCCCGCTCTCGTTGTTGTCCGAACAAGATTCATTTCCGAAGGACTACATTTTAGAAGTAAATGGGGAAAGAATCGGTGTTTTACAAAGGGCGATGTGGATGAAACTGCCCGCTTCCATCAAAGAAGAAATCGTCCGCATAACTGCACAGCAATACGATGGATGGACATCGTTGCAGCCTCCTTCATCGACTCCTTCTCATTTGCTCAAATATGCCAATACATTTTCGACCGAGCCAGGCGCCAATTGCCTCGCCGCCACGCTATTCGCAATCAGTTCCGAGCCTGCGCTTGACGAATGGATCATCCATGAATGGGTTCATGGCGAAACCTTTAAGCAGAAGGTGGCACAAGCTTCATTCACGATAGTCGAAGACAACTTTGAGACGGATGACGCAGTCGTCTGGATTGATGAAAATAGCAACGTTCAACATGCGGCCTACTGCATTGACGGACAGTTGTTTTTCAATAAAAATGGACAGACATTTTTCAATCCATGGAAAATTGTTGACTGGGAGGAATTAGAGGAGTCTTGGAAACGGTATACACCCTGCGTGTATCGAAAAAAATCGTAATCAAAATAACCCATCCAGCAAAGCGCAGGATGGGTCGTTTTCATTCAATATCCGGAATCCTCAGATGTCAAATTGTCCATCATTGTATAATCATAACGCTGCAACGGCTTTTCCGCCGGGCCTTCAATTACTTCGCCTGTGAATGTAAATCTAGATCCGTGGCACGGACAGTCCCACGTCCTATCGCCGCTATTCCATTCGACTTCGCATCCGATATGAGTGCACGTCGTATCGACGATATGGATTTTCCCGTCGTCATCCCGGTAGGCACCTTTCCGATGTCCATCGAGTGTTACGACCGCGCCTTCTCCTTTGGATAAATCATCTGGGTTCGTTTTTGGCGAATCAAGCTTACCTTTGATTAATTGACCAACGACGTTTGCGTTCTGGACGAGGAAGTTTTTCAAGCTTGGTTGTGCATAGAACCTTGTTGGCGTATACAATTTCTCAAACTTGTTCTCTTTCCCGATCACCATATCGCGGAATAACAATGCAGCGGCCGTCCCATTCGACATTCCCCATTTCCGGAAGCCCGTCGCAATTAGGATATTTGGATTTCCTGATGTGATTTCACCGATGTAAGGCAGTTTATCCAAAGTGACCAAGTCCTGTGCCGACCACCTTTGTACAATCTTCTCAAGACCGAAAACCTCTTCGCCGAATTGCTCCAACGCTTTGTAATGCTCCATCGTCTCCACCGGACTTTGACCCGTCTTATGGTTTTCTCCGACAATGAGCACCAGCTCCTCGCCGTTATCCATGACAGACCGGAAAGAGCGTGTCGGTTCATCCGCGCTAATGAAAATGCCTGACGGGAATTCTTTCTTCGATTTCACAGCTAACGCGTATGAACGGTCCGCATACATCCTCGTGGAATAAAGACCAGTTCCCTCGTAGAACGGAAAATGCGAGCAAATCAGCACATGCTTCGCGGTAATCCGTTTTTCATTGCGCGTCAGGACAGCCGGCCGCTCCCCCGTATCAATATTAACTGCCACTGTATCTTCAAAGATTTGCCCACCCTTTTGTGTGAATAAATCAATGAGTTGCACCAAATATTTGGTTACATGAAATTGCGCCTGGTTTTTCATGACAAGGACATTTTGTACGTCAATGTCAAACGGAAGGCCATCGACCAATCCGCCTTCGATTTGAAGCCTCTCGTAAGCGTCCGCTTCCTTCTTGATCTTCTCTGCGTACTTCTCGGTGACGGAGTAAATATACGCATCCACAGTTGTGAAATCACAGTCGATTTGATGTTCCTCCACCGTTTTTTTGATGAATGCCAGTGCTTCCATATTCGCATCGTAATACAGCCTTGCTGTAGTCCGCCCCATGTTTTGGATGAACTCATCATAAATCAAATCATGTTGCGCCGTAATTTTCGCCGTCGTATGCCCCGTTGTCCCGTTCAACACCTTATCAGCTTCAATGACCGCAACTTTCAAACCATCCTGGGCCAATAAATATGCGGATGTAATCCCGGTAATGCCTCCACCGACAACGATAACGTCTACGTCGAGATCTTCATCCAAACTCGGAAAGGTCGGAAAGTCGACACTCGTCCTCCAAAATGATTCTGGATGCTCCGGCAATTTCCCATTGCTTTGACTGTTCATATCCTGTCCTCCTGTACAATGTACTGCAGGTAGGATTCCCATTGGTTAGCAGAATGTAAACATATGGCGCATTTTTAATCGGAAGAGGGGAGCTTGGGGGAATAAAAAGAGCTGTCGTGTGAGTAATGGAGCCCTTGGCGAAATAATGGAGCCCTTGTGCAATTAATTGAGCCCTTGGCGAAATTAATGAGCCCTTGTGCAATTAATTGAGCCTTTGGCGAAATTAATGAGCCCTTGTGCAATTAATTGAGCCCTTGGTGGAATTAATGAGCCCTTGCACGTTTAATCGCCTGTGAGACGGGGACATTCCACCATCTCACAGGCATAACTTCTTCATTTCTCCTTCAGCATCCGTTGCAAGTAGGCGTCCGATCCCCCTTTAGGGATGCTTAAATTTGCCCACTCCTCCCCTTTTATCTGTTTTCCAATGAACATAATCTGTCCGATATGGGCTGCGTAATGTGCCATTTGCCGTTCAATCGCGTCGATGACGGAATGAGCCTGCCCGCGAATATGAACGGTTTTAACCAGGTCATGCTCATTCAAGCTTTCGAGCGCATTCAAAAATACACGCCAGCCATGTTCCCAACAATCTAACAGCTCCGCTTTGGACATCCGTTTCATCTTGAATTCCCCGTCCCGATTCCGATCCGGCTTTTCACCATCCGCCGTCAGAAAATCCGTCCACCTCGAAACCATATTACCGCTTATATGCTGAATAAGAATCGCGATGCTGTTTGATTCGTCGTTCATCGTCCAATGAAAATGTTCTTCATCCAATTGAGCAAAGGTCTTGTCACCTTGCCCTTTCAAAACGGCAAACCGTTCCCGAACGACGCGTAAGTATTCTATTCCAATCGTCATAGTGCCCCCTCCTTTCTCTACTGTATTCGAGTCATTGTTTATAAAATCCTTCAAATAATAATCAATTGAATGAATAGTCATTCATATTGTGGTAGTCTACTAGTAAGTGAATCATGCAATAGTAAGGGGTGAAGCTCTTGTTTTTGAAAACGAAATCAAAGAAGGATGAGATAAGTGGTGTCCGTTTTATCAACGGGGTCGTTCATTTCAATAGCGTGAAGTTGAATGTCCATTGTTTTGAAACGGACGGGGTGTTGATTGACACGGGATCCCGAACATTGGCGGAGGAATTCAAGCCTTTTCTTGAGCAGGCGGACGTTGACCAGGTCGTGATCACGCATGCCCATGAGGATCATAATGGAGGCGCAAACTATTTACAAAACGAACGTGGATTACCAATTTTCATGAACGAAATGACGATTGATGAATGTGTGCGAAAAGCGGATTATCCTTTTTACCGGAAGTTCTTCTGGGGAGCGCGTCGCCCTTTCTCGGCAAAGCCGATCGGTGAAACATTCCATTCCAGGAGCGCCGAGTGGTCTGTCATCCCTACGCCGGGACATGCAAAAGACCATCTTGCATTTTTAAACAAGGAGACCGGACAGCTGTTTTCCGGGGATTTGTATGTGCACCCGAAAACAAAGCTCATTTTACGTGATGAGAGCATTCCTACGATTATTAATTCCATTGAAAAGACGTTGCAGTATGACTTCGGGGAAATGTTTTGCTGCCATGCGGGATATGTGAAGGATGGGCGGATGGCGCTACAGAAGAAACTTGCGTATTTACAGGAGCTCAGGGAGGAGACACTTAGCCTACGTGAGAAAGGGTACGGTGCGCGCGAAATCCACTCGCGACTTTTCACTAAGAAATACCCGATTACGCTCTTTTCATTTGGTGAATGGAATTCGATGCATATTATCCGCTCGATTATTAATGAAGGAAAAGAATGAAAAGCGGCGGGCATCCAATTACACTTGGTGCCCGCCGCCAATAATTTATTTACAAAAACAAGCCCCCAACCCCACCCTCACTGCGTTCGCAAATTAGTACATGGTCGTTACAATTACATTCTACTTGTACTCATGTCACGGTACTGGGCGTCAATTGTTCATGACGGATTTGAACCGATTGGTATAGCCCCGTCTACCTACCATTAAGTCCGACTTTCCCAGTCGGCGGGTTTGTACTCACCTTTGCGATGCAGCTACCGACTTGCTGATCACTTACGCCTTGGCGTTAGTGCGTCCAGATTTTATCGGGCGCGCCCGATCATCTTCCTTTAAAAATCTGTGATCTCTAAATCAAATCGATGCTCCAATTCATTCCTTGAATCTTCGTGTCCATCTCCCTAAACTCCTTCGATAACTGGTCGACCTGCTTTTGAATGGACGAAACGTCGACAGTGCTGATGATTTTGATTTCCGTTCGGCTATATCGGTCGTTTCGGATCGACGCTTCCTCTGCAATTTTCGCGAAGATCAACCGCTTGTCCCACTTCTGGTCACGCTCAACCAATGCATCGGCAAGTGTTCGTGTGTCGTCGAATTGGACGGAGCAATTCGTTTTATTGATCCGTTGAATTAATGTCGTCAATTCCTTCATATTGCTTTCGAGCTCCGCCAACATAACGTTCGGATCCTCCGCAGGCTGTTCCCCTTCTTGGATTTTCAAGTTCATGCTGATCCGCCTTTTCAGCTGCTCGTTTCTTTTTTGCAAATCCGCGCGTGCAATCAATGCCTCCGCGAGTTTCATTCATACCACTCCCTTTGTTCAACTTGTCGTTATATCTTTCATTCGACACGTCTCGCTAAAAGTCCTTTGTTCTAAATCTCTTGGACAATCATAAAATGAATGGATTCCAACTATCACACTACTAAAGGAGATTCGAATTATGTATGCCATCCATTTCTATGAAAATAACAATTACGTTCTCAACCAAGTTCTCAGAAACATCCCTGCCGTCGATGAAAATGTGACGCTGAAAGGGCGAAAAGGCAAAGTGATGAGGATCGAAGAAATAAAGGAAAACGTCTATTATGTATTTGTCGAGTTCGAAAAAGTAGTGGATAAAAGCAAGACGGCTGCACTAGATGTGAAAAAGAAAAGACGATAAGAAAATGCCGAATGAGATTGTCTATTCTCGTTCGGCATGTTTTTAATTACACAAGTACTTTCGTAACGAATTGATCAATGAAATATTGTGGGTTCAACTTTTCACCTGTCGCTTTTTCAATCTTTTCATTCCACTCGTATAATGCCCCTGGCTTGAAATATTCCTCGATCAAATACGTACCTACTTCAGGCGTGAACATATCCTTTGAGATATTGTTCTCAATATAGGAATGCAGCTGCGACGTCGTCAATTCGCCTAGCAAATAGTTTTGATAATAAACCGGGACGAGCGTGAAATGGATTTTCGCCGCCCAATGCGGATAGTCGACGTTTTCAGGCGGATTCACGAATTGGACATTCTGAACGATTTTCCACCAAAGCTTATTCAAATCCTGATCCGGATTTTCGTACAATTCGCGCTCGAAGAAAGTGAATGCCATAATCCAACGGCCCGCAATGAGCATTTGCCTACGCAGCGATTTCTCGATGAGCGGCGTCAGCTCTTTCACTTCTTCTTTATCCAACCCTAAAAACTGGTGCAGCCAAGCAGGATCTTTCCCGAAACGGCCGTACAGCATCGCAATTGCTTCCGTCGTTAATGTATGCGCGCATGTCCTTAGCAAGTATGGGAGTGTCGGATCGACATATTTGAAGTAAACCGCATGGCCGAACTCGTGCAGCATCGTGACGGACCAATAGTCGGAAGGCACGTTATTGCATAGCACGCGGACGTCGCCTTCCCGGTCGATATCCGTGCAAAACGCATGCTGGTTCTTTTTATCACGCGGATAAAGATCACTGTTCGCCAACATATCTGTAATATCCATGCCCATGCTTTTAAACGTTTCGATCGTTAATTGCTCAAGATCTTTCCCTTCATAGAATGGGTCCAAGTCCAGTTCCTTGGAAGGCGGTGCTTCTTGGAAAAACGGATCAGCATAATGCCAAGGACGAAGATCGTCGATTGAAATGCCGAAGCGCTCCGCCAATTCGCTGTCCATCTCATGCTTCATTTCACGGAACGGCTCATCCGAAAGCTCTTTCAACTTATGGAAAATCGAAAAGATTTCATCCCGGTCCAGTTCCTGATGCTCGAAGCTCATTTCATGATAGTTTTTAAAGCCTAACGAACGCGCGACTTCATTCCGTTTTTTGACGAGGGTCAACAGCTTCTCTTCGACTTCTTTCCCGATCTGCTTGCTCGCATGCCACGCCTCTTCGCGTTTAGCTGAATCATTATTTTTAATTAAAATTTGCCGAACATCGTTTTCCGATACGGGTTTACCGTCGATTGTCGCACGGAATGTATTAAAAATACCGATCAATTCTGTCGAGCGTTCTACCATTTCCTTTAAATCCGCTTCTGCAATCTGCTTTCCTGCCATGCCAGTACGGAGGCTTTCGAGCTGGCGTCGTTGCACTGCCGTCAAATCATCTTGTGCTAAATACGCCTTCACTTGTTCGAAACGTTCCGGATTCGCTAAGTATTTATTAAATTCCGTTTGCGCTTCTGCTGTCTTTTGATTCCATTCGTCTTCCCCCGTCGTTGCCGCCATCCAAGAACTGCTTGCGCTCGTCATATGTAACTCTTTAATTGCTTTATTTTGCTCTTCCAAAAACTGTTCAACTGTCATAGTCTCTTCCCCTTTTTTCTGTCGTTCTCTTTTCATTCGATGCGGCGCAGCAAATATCCTTCTTATTCTGACAAGTTTCGCCCGACGATGCGTCCGCTGAATAGGCATCCTCCTAAAAACGTCCCCTCCAATGCGCGGTATCCATGTACGCCTCCTCCTCCGAAACCGGCGACTTCCCCTGCCGCATACAATCCCGGTATAGGATTTCCCGCTTCATTTAACACACGGCCGGACAAGTCCGTTTGAAGACCACCTAACGTTTTCCGGGTTAAAATATTGAGTCTGACTGCGATTAACGGACCGTTTTTCGGATCGAGCAGCTTATGGGGCTTCGCAACGCGGATCAGTTTGTCTCCAATATAATTCCTCGCTCCGCGGAGTGCAGTAATTTGCAAATCCTTTGTGAATGCATTATCCATCTCCCGGTCCCTTGCGAGAAGCTGCCGCTCGATTTTTGCAGTGTCAATCAAATCATCCCCCGCGACTCGGTTCATACCTGCAACTAGTTCTTCCAACGTATCCGCAACAATGAAATCTTCACCTTGATCCATGAACGCTTTGACAGGAGCAGGCGGGCCGGGAAGCACCCTAGATAACACTTTTTTAATGCTTTTCCCTGTCAAATCCGGATTCTGTTCCGAGCCGGACAACGCGAATTCCTTTTCGATAATCTTTTCGGTGAGAATAAACCATGAGTAGTCATAGCCCGTTTCCTTTATTGCCTGCAACGTCCCTAACGTGTCGAATCCAGGGAAATTCGGTGCAGGGAACCGGTTTCCTTCTGCGTCTAGCCAAATGGAGGAAGGTCCAGGCAAGATCCGAATGCCATGAGAAGGCCAGATCGGACTCCAATTCCGGATACCTTCCGTGTAATGCCACATCCGATCTTTATTCACAATTCGACCGCCCGCATTTTCTGTAATCGCAAGCATACGCCCGTCGACATGGGCAGGGACGCCTGAAATCATTTGCTTCGGGGGCTCCCCCAATCGCGATGGCCAATTTTCACGGACGAGATCGAAGTTTGCGCCGATCCCGCCGCTCGTCACAACGACTGCTGGTGCTTCGTATGTAAATTGCCCGATGACAGAACGTGAACTCGTTTCCCCTCTTTGGACGTCGCTCGGCTCGAGAACAGATCCTCTCACCCCGATAACCGTGCCGTTTTCGTTTAGTAATTCATCCACCTGATGCCGCGGCTTATAGTCAACGAGACCATTGCTAATTCCATCCCTGACCATTTTTTCGAACGGTTGCACGAGCCCCGGACCCGTCCCCCACGTTATATGGAATCTAGGCACTGAATTGCCATGCCCTTCAGCTAAGTAGCCCCCTCTTTCAGCCCAGCCGACGACAGGGAAAAAACGGACGCCAAGCGAATGCAGCCACTCCCTTTTTTCATTCGCAGCAAAATCCACATACGCTTCCGCCCATTTCATCGCCCACTGATCCTCATCTTCTATTCGGTCGAATCCTGCGCTCCCCATCCAATCTTGCCATGCGAGTTCCTTGGAGTCCTTTATGCCAAGCCTCCGCTGTTCCGGCGAATCAACTAAAAACAATCCTCCGAACGACCACCACGCCTGCCCACCTAGAGACGACTCCGGTTCTTGGTCCAGTAGGAGAACTTTTTTACCCGCTCTAATCATTTCCGAAGTCGCCACCAAACCGGCTAGGCCGGCTCCAATTACGATGACATCATAATTCATTCCGCAACCCCCAATGTTAATAAATCCCACAATTCTATCCTTCGCCAACTCCATTTCCAATTCCTTCTTTTCATCGGGCAGAGCAGCGTATACTTCTTTCGCTGACGCGCATAGTACGTAGAGGAGGTGAGAAGTCGGTGAATAAAAACAATAAGAAGACGATGAATGAGAGAACGCATAATAGCTTTGACACTTACAAAGAGGCACACAACACTAACAGCAATACGAATAATCCGGGCGAAAATCGCACACAGGAATTCGGAAAAGACTTTGACGCAAATGCACGCAATGAGCGGCGGGATGATAGAGAACGATAAAAAACAGGTGAGGGAAATCCCTTCACCTGTACATATTTTGCTTATAGAATCTCGAATTGGAAGTGGGAGTGCATTCTTGAGCGCGAGACCTGTATTCTTGAGCGCATGAACCGCATTCTTGAGCGCAGAACCGTATTCTTGAGCGCGAAAACGTATTCTTGAGCGCAGAACCGTATTCTTGAGCGCGGAACTTTATTCTTGAGCGCGAAAACGTATTCTTGAGCGCAGAACTGCATTCTTGAGCGCGAGACCTGTATTCTTGAGCGCAGGAACCGTATTCTTGAGCGCAAAACGTATTCTTGAGCGCAAGACCAGCATTCTTGAGCGCAGAACCGTATTCTTGAGCACTGTGTCTTCTTACTTGATTTTATTCAAAAAATGTAACGCCCAACTGATCCAGAACCCATTTCGGAACGACGAATCTTGCTGTCATGAGCGGATCGACGATTTGGCAAACTTCCGACTGGCCGACTGCACTCATTAGCATTGTCACTTCGCTTACTGGAAGAGAAGCTTTCTCTGCAACGCGCTCTATCATTTCCACTGCTGCTGTTTTTGCCGCTTCGTCTAACGTCGGAGCAGACACGATTTGAGTGAACACTTTTTCATTTTCGAGCATTGGATGGCGCAAGGACTCGCCTTTGATAACTTCCAGTGTCACAGTCACTTCGCCCGCAACTTCAACGCCCGACACGCTGACTTCTCCATCACCCATTGCGGCATGCAGATCGCCTAACGCGAACAATGCTCCTTCCGCAAACACCGGGAAGTATAACGTGGCGCCTTCCGTCACCATTTTATTATCCATATTCCCGCCATGCGCGCCTGGTGTTCCGCAGTTCACGCCTTCCCCTTCCGGCGCAACGCCGATGACGCCGATCATTTTATTCAAAGGAATTTGGAGATCATTGAACTGGACATAGCCTTCTCGGATCGGCAATATTTTCGATTCCATTTTTGATAATACATGCCCCATCACACCTAATTCGGGACCGACAACCATGACACCTTGGTCCCCGATGTCAATTCGTTCGATTTTCACTTTCAGCACGTCTCCCGGCATTGCGCCTTCTACGAACAGCGGGCCTGTTGCTGGATTGATTTTATCCCAATCAATCGCAGTTACTTCCGTATGCTCGGATTGAATTTGATTTTGAAAACAATCGTACGTTTGAATCGTCACCGTCGAACCTGCCGGAATCGTCCGTATCGGTTCATGCACTTTATTGAAATCATAAATGATGCCTTCCTCATACCCAACTTTCATCATCGTATCCCCTTCCACTGCAAAATAGTTTCCATGAGTATACTAAACTTTATAGATTTATACCAATGTCATAGAACAAACTCCATACCTTCCTCCGCAATACGAAAACCCTTCAATTCAAGTTCCTTCCGCACCGTTTCACCCTTACGAATTACAGGATTCGAGTGATTAAGATGAATGAAATAAATCTCTGTTTGTTCCACTAAATCTTGTAATCGATCCATCGTTTCCGTCATGAGCGGATGAGGAATTTCCCGGTAATCCCGGCCAATGTTTTTAAGGTCTTCGGTGGAATGAAATGTGCCGTCAAGTAAGCAGATATCTGCTTCTTTGCACGCTTCATAAATGTCTTTATCCCATTGTTCCCATCGATCGATATCCGGAATGTACAACACTTTCTTCTCTGGCCCCGTAATCCAAAACGCAAATGTATCAGAGAACTCATTTCTGTGCGGAACATCAACAGGTGTAACGGTGACGTCCGGTGAAACACCAATCGATTGACCATCTTGCATTTCTTGTAAGTCGATATTGTCCAGTTTTGTTAATTGACTCCAAGGCGCTTGTTCTTCCAACATTTTTTTCATCTTCACCCCTGCGAGTACCGGGATCTTTTTTGCACCGATCGCTTCTCGCCCTAGGAATAATAACCCGGGATAATGGCCTAGATGAGCATGTGTCAAGAAGATGCTCGTCATGAGTTGCCCTTGCAGATTGTGCTTCATTTGGACCCTTGCCATCTGCTCCTTCATATCTGGCGTTGCATCTATCAAATGCCATGACTTTTGTTCAGGCAGCACAATGGCTAATGAAGCTGCAGTGCGCCTGAACTCGGGATTTCTGATGGCTTCCGCGCAGTTTTCACAAAAGCAATTCGGGTGCGGCAGGCCGGCATCTTGTGCCGTTCCTAACACATGTAAAATGACCTTGCTCATAACGATATGGCTCCTTCAGTTTTTATTTCTTCTTTCTCTCGATAGCTCTTTTTCGTAATCGTCCAGCCGGTGAAACCAAAAATGATATTGATAAGCGGGACTAGAAACGCAAAGAATGCATATGGGATAAATTGTCCTGGACTGACCCCTAGAGTACTTGCTGCAAAAATCGCAGGAACACCCCATGGTACGAGGTTAATGCCTACCGTACCAGCAGCTTCAACACATCTAGACAAGTTTTTCGTATCGATTCCCATCTCTTTATACGTATGGACAAATGTTCTTGCCGGTAAAATAATCGCTAAAAACTGTGCTCCACTTGCGAATGCCACGACAAAAGTCGAAAGAATGGTCGTGCTGATTAACGTTCCCGTTGAACGGACACCTGCTATCATTTTTCTTGTGACTACTTCAAACGCCCCTGTTTCTTCTAAAATACCGCCTAAAGCAGTGGCGATGACTAACAGCCCGACTGTCCCCAACATTGATAAAAGACCGCCTTTATTCAACAAAGAGTCCACAGTAGCGATCCCCGAATCCACTGAAAATCCACTCGTCATCACTTGTGCAATCTCAGAAACGGAAGAGCCTTGAACGATTACGGCAAGTACCGCTCCTAATAACCCTACAATCATCAACGCCGGAATAGCCGGTACTCGCATCATCATCAAAACGATTGTAAATACAGGCATCAGCAGCAGTAGGGGATGTATGGTAAAGACATCACCAAGTCCCGTTTTGATTAGATCGATGCCATTCGTATCCACAGTATGAATCGCTGCACCTGAAAGACCGACAAACCAATACAAAATAAGTGCAATCACAAATGCAGGAATCGTGTCCCAAAGCATGTGCTTGATATGGCTAAACAAATCTGTTTCAGCCATTGCAGGAGCGATGTTTGTCGTATCGGACAGCGGTGATAGTTTATCACCGAAGTAAGCCCCTGAAATGACTGCTCCCGCTACAAGCCCTGGAGGAAATCCCAGCCCCTCTCCAATCGCCATGAAAGCAATCCCGATTGTCGCAATGGACGTAAATGAGCTTCCTAATGTAATTGAAACAATTCCAGTAATGAGCGCCACGAGCGGAATAAACAAGGAAGGTTCAATGATCGATAAACCATAGTAAATCATCGTTGGGATCACGCCACTAGCAATCCAAGTTCCAACAATGATCCCGATGATCAGTAAGATAAATACTGCGGGCAATGCCCGGGATACCCCATTCACCATCATTTTTTCGATTTTCTCCCAACGCCAACCACAAATTCTTGCAACTACTGCAGCAGCAAACACTCCAATGAGCAACGGGATATGCATCCCAGCTTTCCAAATGAAAATCGAGGAAGCTGCCGCGACTAGTAATGCAAATATTGGGATAATTGATGCTGCAAAAGTCAGTTCTTTTTTCATTGATGACATCTCCTTCTCCGTTGACGATACAATTTATAGACAGCTAAAAAAATAAAAAAACCCCATCCATCCCTTGGAAAGGGACGAAGGAGTTCTCCGCGTTATCACCCTACTTGATGGACCGATACAAAATCAGCCATCCACTTCATGTAAAATTGAGAAAAACCGATAGCGTACTTCACCCTGATTGCCGCCTGAACTTTCACCACCCATTCAGTCTCTTGTTGCTGCACACAATCGAACTACTGCACCATCTCTCATTATCTATGTAATTGAAATACTTCTACGTAAAAGTAATTGCTATGAATCTTATCATGCTCATCAGGGATGTCAAGTCTTTTCTTTAGCTAGCAACCGAATACTTTTTATTCTGAATTATATCATAACTAATCCGGTGCCTGTGCAGCATGCATTTGCCAGTGATTCAATAATAAAACCCACCCCTTGTGCGAAGGAATGGGTTGAAGTTTATTTTGTGAAGTCTAGTTTTTTGTGCAATTGATACATGATCATTCCGCCTACTGTCATGGAGAGCAATTCTCCGACACCGACAGTGAAATATGTGAGCCAAAACGGGAATCCAAGCATGATTGATAATTGGCCCGCAACGGTGAACATGGATAGTGCAAAAATGATAGCCGTCACGCCCATTTTCAGGGCATCGTTCTTAATGTTCCTCGTCGCTCTTCTGCAGAGCAGTAATACTAGCAACGTCGCAATCCCGCCGATCGGCACATCTAATATCCATGTAGGCGACATGAAATTGGCGAGGACGACACCTGCTGTAACTGCCACGACGTACCTTTTGTTGTATAGTGCGAGGTAGTTGAACATTTCCGATAGACGGAGTTGTATCGCGCCAAAACTGATGACTGAAAACAGCACGGTCACCGCGACGTATAAGCCGGCAATGAGTGCGGTCTTCGCTAATTCACTCACGGCTGTCCGTGGTGAATCCTTGAAAGTAGAGATATTCATTTGTCATTCTCCTTTGTAAAATAGCGCGGGGCTATTTTAGTCATAACTACGGCCAAAGGAGGAATAGGCCGAACGCCCAAACCGAAGTGCCGCAGTGCAAACAGAATTTGCTTGCCCGCCTATTATAGCAGAAGAGAATCCCCTTGAATATACCTATCGCATAATCCAGCCGCCATCCATCGGAATGACAGTGCCATGGATATAGTCTGCAGCGTCGCTTGCCAAATAGAGTGTCAGCCCGGCAACTTCCTCCGGCTGCGCCCATCTGCCTGCAGGAGTTTCTTGAGCGACCCACTTCGCCATCTCGCCGTCCCCTTCAAAATCAGCCTTGTTCATCGGCGTTTCAATTGCTCCCGGAGCAATTGCATTCACCCGGATCCCTTCCTTGCAATAATCATAATCCGTCTGCTTCGTATAGCCGATGATCGCGTGTTTGGATGCAGTATAAGCCGCGCCTCCCCCTCCCGCGACGAGTCCCGCAATCGAAGCCATATTCACAATGGCGCCTGATTTATTATCCAACATATGAGGAAGCACAGCATTCGTCACGAAATAAGTGCCTTTCACATTCGTATCCATAATCCGGTTCCATAGAACTTCGTCCGTTTCCAACGTTTTCGCATAGCCATCCAGGACGCCTGCCGTGTTTAATAAAATATCAATCCGTCCATATATCGAAATCGCTCGTTCAACAGCCGCCGCGACTTCGGTTTGATCGCTCACACTGCCGATTTCATAAGAAAAACGGGAAGAATATCGCTCTTGCAAATCAACCAACCCTGATTCTTCCACATCAAGCGCAAATACATTCGCACCATTATCCATAAAAGCGATGGCCTGCGCACGGCCGATGCCCGACGCCGCTCCTGTTACAAATACCGTCTTCCCGGCGAATTCTTCAAATTTCATAACCCTTTCCTCCCGCAAAAAAAGCCCATGATTTCTCATGAGCCCTCAGAATTTATTCCACAATGATCCAATCATCAGCCAATAGATCGCATACCGTCGGTGTAAACATCGTATACCCTTCGCCTTCAACGTCGATCAAAAAGTAAGGGTTCAGCTTCTTCCCTTCATGCTCTTCTTCACCGACTAATTTCACGTACAATTCAGCTCCGCCCCACCCGCTGCGGATCACTTTTTCGCCAGCTTTCAAGCGCGGCAATACTTCTTCAAACGTCATTGATAATCATCCTTTAAACGTAGTATTCATTATCATGAAAGTATACTGGATTGGCTGCGCTTTTACAATGACGCCCCTTGCTTTATTAACATAAACACTGGCTATCGGGTTAAAACCTTCAGAGGGAAGGGTAGGATAAAAACATAACCCTATATCCCATGGAAAAGGGGAATTCATCTTCCAGGAGGTTAAAATGAAGGACAATAAGCATGAGACTGCGCATAACACTTCTGACATGGAAAACGACACGACATTGACAAATCGGCAAGGGCATCCCGTCACGAACAACCAAAATTTGAGGACAGTCGGCAATAGAGGGCCAGCCGCTTTAGAGAACTATGACTTTATCGAGAAGATTAGCCATTTTGACAGGGAACGCGTTCCTGAACGGGTTGTACACGCGCGAGGTGCTGGTGCTCACGGATATTTTGAAGCATACGGGACAGCGGGCGATGAACCTGTTTTCAAATATACGCGTGCTAAGCTTTTTCAGGAAAAAGGAAAGCAGACGCCTGTATTCGTCCGCTTTTCTACCGTTATTCACGGCGGGCATTCCCCTGAGACGCTTCGGGATCCGCGTGGGTTTGCGGTGAAGTTTTACACGGAAGATGGAAACTGGGATTTGGTCGGCAATAACTTGAAAATCTTTTTTATTCGCGATGCGATCAAGTTTCCCGACATGATCCACGCGTTTAAACCGGACCCGATTACGAATATCCAAGATAGCGAGCGGTTCTTTGATTTCTGTGCAAGCTCGCCTGAATCATTCCATATGGTAACATTCATCTATTCCCCTTGGGGCATACCTGCAAACTATCGCCAAATGCAAGGCTCCGGGGTAAATACGTATAAATGGGTGAATAGCGAAGGCGAAGCTGTTTTGGTGAAATACCATTGGGAACCGTTACAAGGGATTAAAAACTTGACGCAAAAAGAGGCCGAAGAAATCCAAGCGAAGAACTTCAATCATGCGACGCAAGATTTGTATGACGCAATCGAACGCGGCGACTATCCGGAATGGGAGCTGTACGTCCAAATTATGAGTGACGACGAGCATCCTGAGCTCGACTTCGATCCGCTAGACGATACGAAGCTGTGGCCCAATGACCAATTCCCTTGGCGTAAAGTCGGAAAAATGGTGTTGAATAAAAACCCAGAAGACTACTTCACCGAAGTCGAGCAATCCGCTTTCGGGACAGGTGTACTTGTCGACGGACTCGATTTCTCGGATGATAAAATGCTGCAAGGGCGCACGTTCTCGTATTCAGATACTCAGCGCCACCGGGTCGGGGCAAACTACCTCCAATTGCCGATCAATGCGCCGAAGAAGCGGGTTGCGACAAATCAGATGGGCGGTCAGATGCAGTATAAAGTCGACCGTGTACCCGGTCAAAACCCACATATCAACTATGAGCCGTCCATCTTAGGAGGACTGAAAGAAGCTGAACAGCATGGGACAGAACATACGCCATATGTAGAAGGCAATCTCGTCCGCGAATCAATCGATCGCAATGACAATACGAAGCAGGCGGGAGAAACATACCGCGCATTTGAGGACTGGGAAAAAGATGAACTGATTACCAATCTCGTGAATGACCTGTCTAAATGCGACCCACGGATCCAAGAAAAAATGGTCGCCCTTGCCGAAGAAGCCGACGACGAATACGGCCGACGCCTGCGGGAAGGCTTGGAGAACGCCAAATCCGAACATTCCAACTTAGGAGAAGGAGCCCCTCTCGGCAATAAAGACGGAGAAAAAGCACCAAAAATGGCCGAAGAAAAAGGACACGAAACAGACGGCTACTAACTTTTTGCGGTATCTCCTTCTTCGGTGCCTGTGCATGGTGCAATTATGACAATTCAACATTACGTATGAAATTACGCAAGGAAGCCCACCAAACATTGATTTGGCTGGCTTCCTCGTTTTTTATATGCAATTGTAGTGCATTGTCTGAGTTGTTTGCTGCACAGGCACCAGTTTTTCACCCAAAAAGATGTCTTACTTTTTCCAGTTCTTCTTTATATGGAATTATGTTTAATTTAATGTTTTCCTCCAACTCTTGCAGTTTATCAAGTTGCCAATCCATCATCTCATCCTCATTCCATTCAGAGATAAATAGCGCGTACAAATAAACTTCACGCATTTGCAAACAAATGAGAAGTTGGTCATACATTTCGGAAGTCAGCCGTCTACTTGTAGCGTAACCATTCAAAAAGGAAGTTAGGAAATCATCCGGAAAGCTTTTTGATTCAGGATGGAATGCTGTCCCCGTCCATAATGCATGATAAATCGAGACTGCCAAATCATGCACATAAAAATGATAGGCACAGTCATCAAAATCGAAGAAAATCAACCCGTTTTTATTCAAATGGAAATTGCCTTGGTGGAGATCATTATGGATAAGCCCGAATGTGTTCGGGTGTCTCTCCCAATTCACCATTTGATGCACCAACTGCTCTTGTCGATGTTTTACCCAATCATTCATTGGCCTCGCATTCTTTTTGACACTGTCCAAATAGACAGGTCGATCGAGCTCGTCTACTTCTACATTATGCATTTCTGCGACTTGGCTTCCCCATTTATGGAAAAACTCTTGATTCCATTCATTCAAATTCGAAACATCGACCGGCCGTCCTCCAGTATGGTGGAAAAAGGTAAGCCAATAAGCGTTGTCATCCATATCCAGTGGAATGATTCGATCATGCCCTATAAGCGTTATCGGCTTCGCAACCGGCACGCCAGCTTTATCCAATGCAATTATCCAATCAAGTTCCGCCTCCAACTCATTCCTTGCCCTGCTACGTGAACAGAGCCGCGCTACCATCTTCTTATTAATAACAAAAACTAGGTTATGGAATCCATCCGACGCGGGAACTATATCAATCAAGCCCCCGCCAAGTAACTCTCCAAGTTTCTGTTTTACGTTTTCTCTCTCTGTTTTCAGCATACTCTCATTCCCATATCATTAAATTGTTTAGGTATTAAAACATCCCATTCTCGTTCGGCGAGTCTTCGGGGACCGGTTGACCGACATCCCACATTTCTACGATTAGTCCATCCGAAAAGCGGAAGATATGAACAGCCGCGGCTCCCAGGTCATCAGGGTTCTGTTTAATGTGAGAAAAAACCATCACCATCTCCCCCTCTTCAATCGTCTGTTTCACCTCGAGCGTTTTATTCGGGCTCATGTCATCATTCTCTTTCATCGCCTGCTTCAGCGATTCTACATCCCCAGGGAAATATGGATTATGGTGGCCGAGTTCAGGGCTTGTGTACTTTTCATACGCTTCGTCAATTTTCCCCGCGACGATCAATTGAAGATAATCCACCGCTTTGTCTTTATATAATTCCATGTAATTAACATCCTTTCGTATGTTGTACAGAAGTAAATTCTCCATAAAATCCGGAAGTCCTTTATTTCAAATAACCCAACATTCACTCCCTAATGAAATTAACAAATCTTTTACCATAGATTCATATCAAATTAATAATTCATCCCTATGATTAGTGTTGAGTTTACTACTTTCATTGAGGGGGATTTCGACATGAAGCATCGTTTTGGAAGGAAAGCAGCGGGCATCTCCATGGCTGCTGTTGTAGCCTTTTCCGCATTAGGTTTTGGCTACAACAATATTACTGTGGCGAAAGACAAAAAGAACGAACCTACGAATGTCATTATGATGGTGATGGATGGAACGAGTGCAGGGGCTACTTCACTAGCAAGATGGTATAAAGGCGAGGACCTTGCAATGGATGAAATCATGATCGGAGGCGTGCGAACGCATTCCGCAGAATCAGCAATCACCGATTCCGCACCAGCTGCAACCGCATTGGCGACGGGCCATAAGAGCAATGATAAAATTGTCGGGCTTCTTCCCGAACTTGTAAATACACCTGGGGTTGAGGCGGTTGATCCAGAGGATGCCTTCAAACCAGTTGCAAACGTCTTAGAAGGAGCAAAACTGTTAGGAAAGTCGACAGGACTCATCTCCACTTCCGAAATTCAGCATGCAACACCTGCGGGCTTCTCATCCCATGCAGCACACCGCAGCAACTATCAGGATATCGCTGAGCAACAAGTGTACCAAGGTATCGATGTTGTGCTTGGGGGAGGAAAAGAATCTTTATTGCCAGGCGAAGCGAGAAATTCCCGTGTCGATGGTGAAGATTTGACACAAGTGCTCGATGCGCAAGGATATGACTTTGTCGAAACACGTGATGAGCTGCTCCAAGCAAATTCGGATAAAATTTGGGGTTCTTTTGCTCCTTCAGCACTCGCCTACGACATTGACCGAAATGCAAATGACGAACCATCTCTTGCCGAAATGACGAAAAAAGCAATCGGTACTCTTTCCGAAGATGAAGATGGCTTCTTCCTATTCATTGAAGGAAGTAAAGTCGATTGGGCTGCGCACGCAAATGATCCGATCGGGATTATTAGTGATGTATTAGCTTTCGATGATGCGGTACAAGAAGCGCTGGATTTTGCGAAAGAAGATGGAAATACAATGGTCATCGCGGTGAGCGACCATGGCAACAGCGGAATTACAATGGGGAATGTCAACACAAACTCCAACTACCCTGAAATTCCAGTTTCCACGTATATCGACCCTTTAAAGAAAGCGACGATGACAGTTGAAGGTGCATTAAAGCAATTAAACGACGATCGCTCCAATATGAAAGAAGTAGCGGAATTATACGGCTTGGATAACTTGTCAGAGGAAGAAATCGAAGCGTTACAAGCTTCAAAATCATTACAAGCGGATATGTCTAAAATGCTTTCAGAACGCGCAAACATCGGATTCTCGACAGGCGGCCATACTGGGGAGGATGTCTTCCTTTACGCCTACGGTCCATCGAAACCGTATGGATTAGTAGATAACACTGATATCGCAAAATCTATGGCTTCATTCCTAGGGTTTGATTTGAATGAAGTAACGGACAAGCTGTTCGTCAATGCAAGAGAGTCATTCGAGAAAAAGGGCTATCTGACACGCATTGATGTGACAGATGAGCATAACCCTGTATTCATTGCAGAAAAGCAAAATAGTAAGATCGAACTTCCTGTGAATAAAAACGTGGCATTCGTTACGAAGAAAAACCAATCATACACAAAGACACTTGATGGTGTAACTGTTTATAACGGGAAAGATTTCTACGTATCGGAATCCGCATTGAACCTATCAAAATAATAACGCCTGTGCAAGATGCATTTACAAAGAATCATCGGGGTGTATTTATATTCAAGTATAGGAAAGTGAAGCACTGATGTGTTTCACTTTCCTTTTTAAATCCATCCTTTTTCGATCGCAATCTGTACAGCTTCAGTCCGTGATTCTGCCTCAACCTTTTGAATGGCTGAGGAGACATAATTCCGTACCGTCCCTTTCGTCAGAAAAAGTGTTTTGCTAATTTCTTCTGTCGTGAGCCCTTCATTTGTTAGTCGGAGCACTTCCGCCTCTCTTTCGCTGAGCGGATTTTTCTCCTGCATAAAAAGAATTGCAGAAAGATCAGTACTAATCACCCGCTCCCCCTTCATCACCCGCCGAATGGATTGGATGAGGAAGTCAATCGGTTCATCCTTCAATAAATAGCCTTCCACTTGGGCATCTATCGCTTTTTGCAAATAGCCTGGACGGGCAAATGTCGTAACGATAATGATCTTGCAAGGCAATTGAGCAGCACGTATTTTTTCAGCAACTTCCAACCCACTTACATTCGGCATTTCAATATCCAAAATACAAACATCCGGAATTGTTTGCTCGATTGTATCGTATGCGGTTTTTCCGTCGGACACGGCTGCAATGACCTCGATATCTTGCTCAAATTGAAGTAACGATGTGAAAGCACCGCGCACCATCTGCTGATCTTCCGCAATAAGTATACGAATCATTTTATCCCCCCCCTTTCATGGTGGCGTAAAGGCAGTCGGAGCGTGACGACAGTCCCTCCTGTCTCTCCATCTTCCATAGCAGCCGTGCCTAGCAATGCTTGCATCCGCTCTTTCATCGACTGCATGCCGTTTCCGATAGCAACATGTCCCAAACCGATGCCATTGTCAGCGATCCGAATCGTAAATGCATCGGTTTCCATAGTCAGCCTGATTTGACAGCGCGTCGCCTTGCTATGTTTAATAACGTTTGTCGCCGCTTCGCGCAATGAAAGGCTGAGCATCGTTTCTTCCACACTGGAAAGCAACGGTGGCTCTTCCACTACTTCGACTGTCGCTTCCATTCCGGCTTGTATAAGTATCGTTCTAACCTGTTCAATTTCCTTGTCCAACGGAATGAATTTCATATCAGATACAAGCTCCCGCACTTGCTTCAATGCAATTCTTGACGAGGATAGAATATCTAATAATTCCTTCTTGGCCTGTTCCTTATCATGATCAATCCATTTGGCGCTTAGTTCGCTTTTAAGCTTGATCATCGTCAAAGTTTGCCCTAACGTATCATGAAGATCTCTCGCGATGCGATGCCTTTCCTGTTCCTCGATATACTGCTGCTCAAGCTGATGATTGGCGACGAGCAATTCATCTTTCAAATGAAGGTTTTTACTCCGAATGTATATCAACAGTGGATAAACCATTTGCAGAATCATAACGGGAAGAAGAAATGTATGAGCCCAGCTGAATCCGACCTTCGATTGCATGAAAAAAACAGTAAGGAACATGCCTCCGATTGCCGCTATCCCAATTCCTCGGTGCCAGTGACTCTCCGCCCTTCCTAATAAATCCGCAAAAATAAACCCGAATAGGAGTACTGGCGGATTAATGTATACCCCAAAAACTGTGAGGATTGCAATGCCACCTAGCACAGCTAGCAGTAGGCGGACGTCTCGATGCCATAAGGCAATATAGTACGAGAACAGAAAGATGGCTAATAAAACGAGGCGGACGGGCAGCACGAGAACGCTTTCCGCTTCTAGCACAATAAAAATGAGAAAAACAACCGATATGGCGTCAATTATCAAGTAGTGCTTCATTTGCTCTTTCGGATAAATCCTTAATCCCATCCTGCTTCCCCCGTTTCACTTTGCTGAAAGCATCCCGATCACCCGTCTCCGAACCATTTCCATCGGACCTAATGCAAAATGGCGCAACCAAATCGAAGCAATTAGAAGTTGAATCAATGAGATGCTTAACCAAATCGATATGATTTGGAAGGAACTTAATTTGCCTCCTAACCCGAATCCCCATCCATAGAAAAGGATAGAGGCAATCAAATTTTGCATGACATAGCAGCTTAACGACATCTTCCCGGCCTTTTCAAAAGGTTTCCAAAAGAAATTCCATTTCTTCCATTCTATCATTTTTGCAATAATTGCTACATAGCCAAGTGAGACGAACGGGGCGAACAAATAACGTGTTGGCAAGTCAAAGGCACCCCCGGCCATGCCTGCCCTTTTCGAATAGCTTGCCTGTATTTTAATTCGACGCCGACTCCGAACATGATCGTCAGCAAGCCTAGTAATTTACCATTCACAAAAAATAAAACGACCATGCGAATGAAATCATTTGTTTCCCACCAGCCTGAATAATCGCCCGTCGTAATATAACCCAAATCCCCCAAATGGGCGAAAATCCATATATTCGTACCTAACGTTCCCAACACGGCTACCCCTCTTAAAATATCCAACAATCGAATACGTTCCTGATGCGCTTCCATACCCTTCCCCTTCCTTCAGCTTGAATTGTCTCAATTGTAGCTGACAGGATGCCTTGCGAATATTCACAGGAGTAAGGAGATCGTTATGACACGTGTCATAAAAAAACGTCCAATGCCGGATTAGCATTAGACGTTTTGTCAATGGAAGAGGAATCGGTGCCTGTGCGACACACATTTGAACAGGCACCTTAATCTTTATACGGATCGTGTTCGTTGGCGCCGGCCATGCAGACGCCTACTGGTTTCAACACGTGGAGGACGTCGATTGTGTCTTCGTGTGCGGCTAAGACGTCACGCAATTTACGATAGACAAATGGACTTTCATCCGTTCCCCCGCCACGTAATTCCACGCCATACTTTTGAATCGCTTGATCCATCCTCTCCCGAGAAATCTTCCCGCCTGTCCGCGTACGAGTTTTCCAATTCATCCGACCTGCCGCTTCCGTTCGGCTCATAATTCTGCCCGCTCCGTGAACCGTACTATAGAAAGCATCAGCGTTCGCCTCATTCTCTTTGCCGCGGACGATGACGGAAATGTCGCCCATGCTCCCGCCAATAAACCCCAATTGACCTGGAGCAGAAGGGGTTGCTCCCTTTCTGACGACGATATACTCCTTGCCGAAGTGAGTTTCTTTCCACGCATAATTATGATGATTATGTACCTCGAACACGGAAGTCGCCCCTAAGATGGAGAGCACTTCATCGATCACATAGTTTCTGCCCGCATAAGCATATTTCCCGCTTAACGTCATCGCACGATAATATAGATCTCCCAATTCACTATCCAAATCAATCAAGGTAGGCGCTTGTTCCATGCTTTCACCCGGTGCGCGATCGGAAAACTCCCGTCCAATTGCCAAGTTCAAAAACCCGCTCGCCGTTTTATGGCCGAATCCCCTGCTGCCGAAATGATTTGCCACCCATACATCTCCCGTCTCCTTCTCCAGTAAAAGATCGACGAAATGGTTCCCGGCCCCAACAGTTCCCAATTGGTCCCTCGCCAATTTCTTCAAACGATCGTGCTCCTGCTTGCCGATTTCCTGATACACGGACCAATCCGGATCGTCAAACAATTCATGGTCAATCCGCTCGTTATTCCTCCGACCGACGCCAAATGAAATGGATGAAGCAATTTCATCCATAAGACGCGGGATATCTTTTTCGATATCCGTCCACTTCAAATTTGTCCGGACCGCCTTATTCCCGCAGGCGATATCATACCCGACGCCCGACGGTGAAATTTGACCGTCATACACGATCACGCCTCCGACCGGCTGGCTATATCCATAATGCCCGTCGGCACATAGTACACCGCCAGCTACTTGACCCGTTCGCAAGCAATTTTTAAACTGTCGCAACGTATTATCATCATGCACACCAAAAATCTTTTTCCTCATAAAAGTACGCTCCTTTTTACGGTGCCTGTGTAAGACACATTTATGACAATTCAATCCAGTGAGTAATAATCCAACAAAAAATATAGAAATGCCGACACTATGAGATTTGATATTCCGTTTATGCAATTGTAGCTCATTTTCTGAATAGTGTCGTGCACAGGCACCAAAATGACGGGTCGGCAGGATAAAATTAGGACTTTACTTTCTCCTTGGACTGAAATTAACGTCCTCATATGTGCATCCCATTAGGACTTTCCACATATTCCCTATCAAAAAATTACACTTAAGAATCATTTTCAGAACGGTTCTTTTTCCCATAGAAAAAACTGTTAAAATTATCTAAGTAAAGTCAATGTTAAAGGGGCGCAAAAAATGAACAAGAAACAAATTCTATTCAGCAGCATAGCCGCGGCAATGCTTATGCTTAGCGCATGTGGACAAGAGAAAGAGAAAGAAGAGGAAGTGTCCGCTGCCGAACAAACTGAAAATGAAAAAGCAGACAAAACGAACGAAAATGAAGATACCGAAGCAACTGAAGTAGAAGAAGAGGAAACAGAAGAAGCGGATGCTTCCGATAATACGCAAAACGAATCAGCTGAAAACATCAATCCTACGATAGAAGAAGAAACGGGCGGCGACGTTGAAATCGTCTACACAAATTCAAACCCAGGCCTGACACACGAATACTCGGACAAAGTGAAAATTTCCATTGAAGAATATCAAATCGTCCACGTGTCGAATATGAACGAATCAGCCAAGTATAATTTCGATGACGAAGACGAAGGATATGTCATTACATACAAGCTCGGTTTTGAAAACAACTTGGACGAAGACGTGTACTTCAATGCAAGCACAATGATGCTATCCGATGATGGCACTGAAAACTTGTATATGAAAATCGGTCTCGTTGATCGGGAAGATTGGCTGAAAGGCGATAAAGACAAAGCTGGACGTCAATACGCCCCAGGAAAATATACCGGGATGCAATCATACACGATGACAAAGGCACAATATGAACGTTTAAGTGCTCCGACATACACAATCGACATTCCTATGCTCGAAGATGATTTCAATAAAAGAATCGGTAAGGATGCCGTCTTCAAAATTCCATTCAATGCAGAAGGCGCAGAAAAAGCATCGAATAGTTCCGCTTTGTATGCAGATAGAATGGTGACGGACACGATTGCAGACAAGGAAATATTCTTCGCGAAGGAAGACATAAACGAAACACAAAAAATCGATGGTGTAACCATTACACTTGAAGGCGTTCAGTACACTGACGTCACACCGACGAAAGCGCACGCTTCCCGTTTCACTAATTTCGGCGATGGCCCGCTCGTTGCATTGACGGCAAAGCTCCAAATTAAAAACGACAGTAAGGAAGCTATCGCAAAATCATTGATCGACAAACGATTGATCCTCGACCAAAACCGAGGAACTATGTTGTCACAAGGCATGCTGGAACCTTTCCTTCATGGCGATCTAAACCCTGGCGAGTCGGAGGAAATCTTAGCGGTATTCTTGTTCCGACAAGACGAGTTCGGTCTGTTGAAAGAATTGAAGCTCCAATTCGGCCCATTAGCAGACAGCAATGCAAAAAAATTATTCAAAGAAAAATCGGTGACGTTTGACTTGCCGATGAAATAATAAACAAAACAAAGACCGCCTACTGTTAATAATAGGTGGTCTTTGCTATTTCAAATCGACTTTAAATAAAACAATCCCCCATTAATAACATCGATTTTTATTTTCGTCTCGTACTGTTCCTCGATTGCTTTCTTCTCACTCTCGTAGCATTCAGGGCGATCTTCATCCTCGATTCCCCTATAGAAATATTCCAGCACAAGAAGATCTTTTCGAAGTCTTTCCTTTGCCTCTTCAGCCCATGTATGATCATCTTGCTGGATAAGGTTTTCAATTATAGCTTCGAGTCGCGCCACACCGTTCAGCGGTTTAATGATATACGGTAGATGATATGTGTTTGGCGCAATCGTACTTACCAAATCCAATCCACCTATTGATTCTTGAAAACCGTTGATAATCATGCCATTCATTAAATTGATGCCTAGCGAATACAAGGTTTCCTGCGTCCGATCACTTGAATACGTTATTTTATAATTAACCCCTACCCAAGGCGTCAATATCGTTTGTGCGCCAGACGCATTGACTGCCCTCTCATACATTTGCACAAATGAGCCGAGCTCCTTCGTCACCTGGAACAATTGATTGAGACGATTCGACCCGTAATGCACCACTTCCCCGGCAATGCTTTCCATCAGCCTATTTTTATCGGTAATCAACGTCAGTTGTGCAGGATTCGGTTCTCCCCCCGTGCTCTCCACATACTTCCAATAAAACGGACGATTCATTATTTTTTTATCCATCTCGACCGTTAATTGCACGTTGATGAAATGTTCATTTTCACGCAAAATATCGCAATTGTTTTCAATGAAAAATTGCCGTACATATTGATGGATCTGTTGTGGATACATAAGCATCCTCCTTACATCTAGATCGTCAACTTAAATTCCGATAGGATATCATCCAGCTCACCGACGACTTTTTCAAAGACGCCAATTTTCACATTGAGCAGCTCCAATATATGATCCTCAATTGTATGTTTAATGGCCAAATTGTATATATTAACATCATGCTCTTGCCCTAACCGATGCACACGGCCGATCCGCTGTTCCAATTTCATCGGATTCCAAGGCAAATCATAATTGATGACATGATGGCAAAATTGCAAGTTGATCCCCTCACTGCCAGATTCCGTGGCAATCAACACTTGCGCTTTTTCCTTGAATAAATACTTCATCCACTCACGTTTATTTTTGCTGAACTTCCCATTGAACGGGACACTGAGAATTCCTTTTTCATATAAATAGGCTTGCAAAAAGGCTTGGCTCGCCCGATATTCCGTAAAAATGATGACTTTCTCGTCATTTGCTTGCGAGATGATTTCATACGCCTTTTCCGCTTTTGTATTCACTTGCAGCGCGGCTAATTTCCGAAGCAACTCATCAATATACGAAAGTTCCTCCGGATTTGTACACTTCTGCCGCATTTCATTCAATGTGAAGAACGCAGCTTCTTTGGAACTGCAAATTTCCTTTTGTAAAGTAATCATGGAAAAGGCACTTGAAAAGACGGAAGACACATTTTTCAATTCTAAAATCATGTCATACACTTCTCTTTCCGCCTCACTGAACTCAAGCGGAATAATTTGCACACGGCGGTTCGTCCATTCGATTCCTGTGTCATGCCTTGAATTTCTCACCATTACTTGGTTAATCAATTCCTTTAAAAACTCATCTTCCTCCACATTATGCTTGCTTGCGGAAAAGACGGACTGGAACGTCTCGAAATTTCCGAGGTGGCCAGGTTTTAATAAAGAAATCAAATTGAACAACTCAAATACATCGTTTTGAATCGGCGTCGCTGTCAGCAACAAACAAAACTTTTTCTTCAAGTTTTGCACGAACTCATAGTTCTTCGTCTTTGGATTTTTTAATTTATGCGCCTCATCGATAATAATTAAATCAAAGTCCTGATTATAAATATTCTCCTTATGAGGACTTCTTTTCGCCATATCGATGCTCGCGATGACGATATTGCAGTAGTCAAGATCATAAGCCTTTTTATATTGAATCGCCGGAATATGGAATTTTTGATTCAACTCGTCAATCCATTGATTCATAAGTGAGGCGGGGACGAGAATGAGCGCTTTTTTCACGAGGCCCCGAATTAAATACTCTTTCAATATTAAACCGGCTTGGATCGTTTTCCCGAGACCTACCTCATCGGCAAGAATCGCTTTTCCGTTCATCCGCTCAATGACCGTTTCTGCCGCCTCCAACTGATGGGGGTAAGGCTTCAGTTCAGGTAAGTATTTTGGGCATTGAAGACCTTGGAAGTCCGTTATCAATTTCGCTTTTTCTACGTCATAGCACATTTTATACAGCGTCCAATTATCCCATGCTTGGCGGTTTTCCAACCGTTCGGCAAAGCCCTCTTTCCAATCGGACGACCATTCAATCTGCATAAACATCCCCTCATCCGATATTTTCTTGTTAGATTGTCCAAAAACGAAATTCCTATGTATGTTGCCATGTGTCGTAGACGGATTATCATTTTTTTCCAAAAAAAGCCCTCCTCCATAAGGAAGAGAGCTCACTATTTCAATTATTCATCCAATGTTAACAGCGCAACACATTCCACATGCACAGTATGAGGGAAAAGGTCAACCGGCTGCACTTTTTGAAGTGTATAGCCGAATGGCAGCAATTCCGCTGTATCTGTCGCGAACGTATCCGGATTGCAAGACACATAGACGATCCGTTTCGGTTTTGCGCGTCCAATACGGCGCATCACTTTGCCGCCAGCACCGCAGCGTGGAGGGTCGATCAATAATAGATCCGCCAATCCCCAGCTTTCATGCACTTCGTCAATGCCACGCCGTGCATCCCGAGCGAGGAACGTCGTGTTATGCAAATTATTATCCGTCGCATTCCGCTTAGCAGATTCAATTGACGTCTCGACAATTTCAATTCCTGCTAATTCTTTCACCCGTGCTGCAAACGGAAGTGAGAACGTACCGACGCCGCAAAAAAGGTCGATCATTTTTTCGTCTTCCTTCGGCTCGCCCATTTCAAGCGCAAGTTCGACTAGTTTCTGCGCTTGAACAGGATTCGTTTGGAAAAACGTATCGAACCAAAGTCGGTAGCGGTATCCGCCCAGTTCATCATAGATAAAGTCGCGTCCCGCCAGAACGAATGTTTCTTCGGATTGTGTTCGATCTGCCCAATCCGTGTTCACAAGCCAAAGAAGGCTTTTCACATTCGGGAATTTATTTGTGATGCGCGTAATCAAATCTTCAGCAGCCGGCGCCAATTCACCAGCAGGCGCTTCTGTCGCGAACAACGCCAGCATGATTTCTCCGGTTTCAAACGATTCCCGTACCATCAAGTGGCGGAGAAGCCCTTCATGTTTATCTTTATTGTAGCCTTTCAAGCCGAATTCTTTCACCCATTCGCTCACTTCCATCGTAGCATCGACTATTTTTCGGCCAGCAATGAGACATGTTTCGAGCGGTATAATTTTTCGGAAGTTTCCTTGCTCGTGCAAACCAAGATCTCCCTCAGGTGAAAACGTAAATTCCATTTTGTTACGGTAATGCCACGGATTGTCCATGCCTATCGTATCGCGTACTAGCTCTGGATCCAGCCCCTCGCGTTGCAACGCTTCCTTCACATGATTCGTCTTATGCTTCAGCTGGCCTTCATAATTCCAGTGCTGCCAAACACAGCCCCCACAAAGCTCAAAATGCGGACAAGGCGCATCTTGCCGCTCTGGACTCGGAGTAAGAATTTTTTCAGGCGATACCTTTCTTCTTCTCTTATCCGGTTCGTCCACAACAACTTGAATCTTCTCTCCAGGCAGTGTGAGCGGAATCGTCAGTTTTAGCTTTCTCGGATTTGAACCTGTTTCACTCTCACGCCAAATGACAGCTTGTCCATTTCCCTTCTTATCCAAATGGTCTATTTCAGCAACTAGCGTTTCTTCTTTTATCGTAGTCAATGAATGATCCCCTTTCACTTTTGTTCATCTATTTTACGGCTTAGCTCCATGCTGGCCGACTCCTTCAAAAAGAGACATACTTATCTAGTATAAAGGAATTTGTGCGGAATGAAAATGGGACGAATTCGAGGAGGAATAAACCATGAAAATATCCCTCTTCCAAAATTGGAAGGGGGACTCGTTTTAGATTGTTATAATAACTTTCCCTTGGGAATGACCCTTCTCAAAATATCGAAATGCTTCATGAATCTCACTTAAAAAATAGGTTCTATCAATAACGGGCTTTACTTGACCCTCTTCAATAAGCTCTTTCATCACCATTAAATCTTGTTGATTGGCCCTCTGCAAAAAGGTAATAAATTTCTTTTTTCCAATCTTCGATAACCAAGATCCTAGCATCATTGTTTGATACATTTGATTTTCTGCGCCGCCGACATGAATGAATTTCCCATTCTCTTTGAGCTTTCGTTTATAAGTGGAAATTGATTGTGATCCATTCACTCCGATTATTACATCATAGGTATGTTCATAGTTTCCAAAGTCTTCTTTTTGATAATCGATCACATGGTCAGCTCCGAGAGACTTTACGATGTCTACGTTTCTCGTACTTACCACAGCCGTCACTTCAGCACCAAATGCTTTCGCTATTTGAACAGCAAATGTTCCTACACCACCTGAAGCTCCATGAATCAACACTTCCTGTCCAGCCCTCACCATTCCTTTATCCCTTATAGCTTGTAGAGCTGTAATGCCTGCCATTGGAACTGCTGCAGCTTCTGTAAATGATAAATTACGAGGCTTTATCGCCAAACTTTTTTCATCAACGGCTACATACTCGGCGAAAGCACTCCAACCGCTGCTAGATAGGTCTCCATACACCTCATCTCCGACTTGAAATCGTGTAACTTTTTCACCTATCGCCTCCACGGTTCCAGCCATGTCCCCGCCAGGTATAGGATATTTAGGTTTCATCAGGCCAAATACAAACCGGGCTGGCAGAGGTTTTCCTGTTAATAACACAAGATTACCAAAATTAATTGATGATGCATGAATTTTCACTAGTACTTGATCTGGCTGAGGTGTGGGTATAGCTATCTCACTTAGTTTCAACGTATCCGGTGTTCCGTATTTTTCAGAGAGTATCGCTTTCATCTCCATCTCCTTTCTTTTTCAATTTATGTTCCAAGAGGGCTCATCATATCCGGGTGCAAGTGACTATCAACTATATTTATAAAAAAGAGACCTGGATAATTCCAGGCCTCATTACTTCTCACTTACTCCAACTCGTCATCCCCGTAGTAGTCAAACAAATCGCCAACATCTGCATAAATCTGATACCCATTCTTCCATTGCTCCTTCAACCACTGGATCGCACGCAGCATCTCAGGGCTATGTGCAGCGGCCTTTTCTTCCAACTCCGCTGCTTCGTCCAGTTTAGCGTAGCACAGTGCAGGATCTAGGAATGATTCAAACCATTCCTTGTCGTCCTCTTCGAGAGGATCCGTATAAAACATATCGTCATCCACCGGCATCATCTTTGGCCAATCAAGCCCGAGTCCGACGTCTTCCATTAGTTGTCTCATATCGAGTGCGAGCGAATATAGCCATTTATTGCTCGCGATATCTTCTTCCAAAATTCGAAGCTTGTATTCCTTCGTGTTTTCCTGTTTAAAAAGCTTTTGGAAGATGCCTGCTTTCGGTGTGACATCAACGATTGTGTAATTTCGGAGCGCAGTCAATTTAACATTGCTTGCTAGGTGCTTCTCTCTGTTATCAGGATGATTTTGGGCGTCCAGCATAAGCAGCGATTCAAGTTCCTCCTGTTCGCCGTACGTCAGCTTGGACGTCATTTCCTTTTTTCTCAGTTTCGGCAAGCCGATTGCCACTTTCCTGAAGTCTTCCGTTTTCATGCTCATTGTCCATCCCCCATTTCTTTATTTCAGGTTACCATAATGTGAAGCCGTCCATTATGCTTGGCAAATGAAAACTGCCGTAAACTTGAAACTATTCGAGCCCTTTTCCGTATAGTAAACTAGCATACAGATGATTTCAAGAAAGGAATGTGATCAATTATGAGGTCCGCCAACCCGAGTTTAGGGGCAAATACCTTTAAAGGACTTCGGTCAGAAAATGGCATGCCAATGACGATTCAAGGGACAGTGAACAAGACGTTTATCCTGTTTTTATTGTTATGTGCAACCGCCATATTCACATGGCATCAGTACTTTTCAGGGGAAGATATTCAAGCATGGCTATGGATTGGGCTCATCGGCGGATTCATCGTAGCCCTTATTACAATCTTCGTGAAAAGGGCAGCTCCCTACACGGCGCCTCTCTATGCATTGTTAGAAGGGCTCGCAATCGGAGGGATTTCTGCTATGTTCGAGTCCCAATTTGAAGGGATCACAACGCAAGCAATCCTTTTAACACTCGGAACGTTATTTTCATTGCTGTTCGTGTATCGATCAGGTCTCATAAAAGTAACAGAGAACTTTAAGCTCGGAGTCGTTGCTGCGACGGGTGCAATATTCTTTGTATACCTCGCGGATTTCATCCTTCGTTTCTTCGGAATGGAAGTCCCTTTTATCCATGAAACAGGTCTCGTCGGCATCCTTATTTCTATCGCCATTGTAGTCGTTGCCGCGTTGAATCTTGTACTGGACTTTGATTTCATCGAAAAAGGGGCGGAGCAGCGAGCGCCAAAATATATGGAATGGTATGGCGCATTTGGATTGATGGTTACATTAGTTTGGTTGTATTTCGAGATTCTGAGGCTTCTATCCAAAATTAGAAGCAATCGATAAGGTAGGTGTTCGTGAAATGGGCTTTTCCCCGTTCGATGATTTTATGTTTAGTGCTATGCCGATCATGGGGGTTATCATATTCGCCATCGTCATTGGCGGATTCATTTTTGTAATTGTAAAAGGTGTCGGTCAATGGTCCTCCAATAATAACTCGCCGCGCCTGACCGTTCCTGCGCAAGTGAAAACGAAGCGCACGCATACTTGGGGCGGCAGCGGCGATTCGTCGGCTAGCACGAATTACTACGTCACCTTCCAAGTGGAAAGCGGCGACCGGATGGAGTTAGGTCTGTCCGGAAAGGAATACGGCATGTTAGCTGAAGGCGACATCGGTATTCTAACATTTCAAGGCACACGGTATTTAGGGTTTGAACGAAATGGCTCAATAGATTAATACAAATCCATCCATCTGAGTAACCCACTCAAGGATGGATTTTTTCATTTTAAAAACGGGTTCACTACTACCTTCTACCCATTATTTAATTTTTCTAACAGTTTCATTGGTATACTATTGATTATTTTCTGTTAGTTTGATACCTTTACCAATATGGCATGCTGGAAATCTTTCTAACTGTGAAGAGTCGATTAGGGGGTCGACTCTATTAAATTGCGGCATGACATACATTATGTGGCAAGGGGGATGAAAGGGAATGACAGTGAAGATGAAGAAAGCGGATATTCCTGTCAAGCGGCAGACGCAGCTAAGGACAGACGGTCTGCTAGATTATGAACGACTTATCGAAACGGAAGAGTTCAAGCATTTGGTAAGAAAGAAAAAAAGCTTTATGATGCCCTATGTAATTGCTTTTTTTGCTATTTATTTATTGCTCCCCATTTTGACGGGTTATACGTCGATTCTTGAAACAAGGGCGATTGGCTGGATGACGTGGACGTGGGTCTATGCGTTTGGCATGTTCATCATGGTTTGGGTGTTCACACAGATCTATGTAAAGAAGTCGAGAGAATTTGATAACGACGTTGAGCGACTGCTCGAAAAACACGTTCGGAAATAGGGGGAATGACGCATGGGTTTAATGTCTTATGGAATCTTTTTTGCAGTTATCGTCTTAACGCTATACATCACATATTGGGCTGCTAAGCAGACGCGGACAGCAAGTGAGTTTTATACAGCAGGCGGTTCACTGACAGGCTGGCAAAACGGGATGGCCATCGCAGGTGACTATTTATCGGCTGCCTCGTTTTTAGGAATTGCCGGAGCGATTTCACTGAACGGCTTTGACGGTTTTTATTACAGCGTCGGCTGGTTGACTGCTTACCTCGTCGTATTGTTTTTAATTGCGGAACCACTTCGGAACCTTGGAAAGTACACGATGGCAGATATGATCGGTTCACGGTTCGGAGCGAAGAAAGTCCGTGGCGCCGCTGCGCTTAATACGATTACAATCGTCCTTTTCTATATGCTTGCGCAACTTGTCGGGGCAGGCGCGCTTATTAAGCTATTATTTGGTATCGACTACTGGATTTCCGTCCTCATTGTCGGTGTCATGATGATGATCTATGTATTATTTGGTGGAATGACTGCTACGAGCTGGGTACAGATCATCAAAGCAATTTTGCTAATGATTGGAACCATCGTCATTTCATTCCTCGTTCTTATGAAATTTAATTTTAACTTTGTCGGCATGTTCGATGTCATGCGGACAGCGACACCTCACGGAGAGTCATTCCTTCATTCCGGGGTCGTCTATAAAGATCCGATCGGTCTCATTTCGGTGTTGCTTGCGCTCGTACTCGGAACTGCAGGATTGCCGCATATCCTTATGCGCTTCTTTACGGTTAAAGATGCAAAGACTGCTCGCTCTTCCGTTGTATACGCTGTATGGATCATCGGGATTTTCTATGTCATGACGATTTTCCTCGGCTTCGGTGCTGCCAAATTCGTTGGTGCAGATGCCATTATCGCGGAAAACTCCGCGGGCAATATGGCCGCTCCGATGTTAGCGGGGGTGCTAGGTGGGGATATGCTTGAATCATTCGTCGCGGCCGTTGCATTCGCTACGATTCTAGCAGTCGTTGCAGGCCTCGTGCTGTCCGGCGCATCAGCTATCGCACATGATATTTACGCAGAAATTATTAAAAAAGGCAAAGTGACAGAAAAGCAGCAAGTAAGAGCAGCGCGTATTGCCGCGATCGGTGTCTCAGTTGTTTCTATCTTACTTGCACTTGGATCGGAAAAACTCAATGTAGCGTTCCTCGTGTCGCTTGCATTCTGTATTGCGGCGTCCGCGAACGTTCCGACGATTCTTTTCACGATCTACTGGCGCAAATTCAATACGACTGGCGCGGTTGCCTCTATGCTGACTGGGCTTATTACTGCCCTCGTCCTCGTCGCGGTCAGCCCGAACGTCATCAATCCGGTTGAAGGTGCTGCATTCTTCGTCGGCGATCCACTATTCCCGTTCGTCAATCCGGCTATCATTTCCATACCTGCCGGATTCATTGCCGCCATCATCGGTACGTATGTAGGCGCGAAACGTATGGAAGCTCAAGAAGTCGCCTACGCGGAAGTCCGTTTCAAAGCGGAAGCAGGATTTCGCGGATTGGAAGGACAAGCACCGAATTGATTGTTTGAATGAATTGCAAAAGCCCTCTGGAACTGAGTTACAGTTCCGAGGGCTCTTTTTTAGCACACATTATACTTATTAGAATTTTACACCCTGCTTTTCAGTCAATTGACTGTAGGGTTGAAGTTAGTTTGGATGTTCAAACACAAGTTATTTAAGTCCCTTTTTACCTAGCTTCTCATTACCTCGTTTAAAATTACCCGTAATTTTCGCTAACAATAACTGGACTTCAGTTGGGTTATCCTCTACATTCCTAATCCTTGCAATCAGACGGTCTGCTTCCGTACCATTTACAATTTTTATTTGTTTGCCCTCGTAGCTGATAATCACTGACTCTTTTTTCGTTATTTGATAAGTAAATGGTTCCTCACCTAACCGGTTTCTTTTATCTATCCCACCCACACTACCCTCTCCCCGCTGGTTGCTTTCTTAAAAAGACGGTGCCTGTGCAAGACACACTTATGAATAATGCGCTACGCCTTCACGTTTCATTTCTGTCATTTTGTATGGGTCGAGCAAGCGGTTCAGTTCTTCAAGAGTGAGCACGTTGTAACGCAGGCATAGCTCTTTCAGCGGGACGCCTGTTTCGAATGATTCGCGTGCAATTTTCGATGACATTTCATAACCAATGTATGGTGTCAGAGCGGTAATTGTTCCGATACTTTTCTCCACATACTCCTGCATTTGCTCCACGTTTGCAGTGATGCCGCTAATGCAGTATTTGCGGAAGACTTCGAGACCATTGTTCATGACCGTCAATGATTGTAATAAATTATAGACTAGCACTGGCTCCATGACATTCAATTCGAATTGACCAGCTTCCGATGCAAGGCTAATTGTATGATCGTTGCCAATCACTTGGAAAGCGATCTGGTTCATCACTTCCGCCATGACTGGGTTCACTTTCCCTGGCATGATAGAAGAACCTGGCTGTCTTGCTGGAAGATTGATTTCATTTAGACCTGCTCTAGGACCTGATGCCATTAGACGTAAATCATTTGCCATCTTAGAAAGATTGATCATGCAAATTTTCAAAGCGGAAGAAAGCTCTGTATACACGTCTGTGTTTTGCGTCGAATCGACGAGGTTTGCTGCCGATTTCAATGGCAAGCCGCTAATGGAACGAAGATGCTCCACTGCGTTTTCGATGTATTGAGCATTTGCATTCAGCCCAGTGCCAATTGCAGTGGCACCCATATTAATTTCGGAAAGATGTACTCTTGTACGGCCGATACGTTCGATATCGCGTTCGATGACACTGCGGTAGGCGCTGAATTCTTGTCCTAGTCTAACAGGAACGGCGTCTTGCAAATGGGTCCTTCCCATTTTAATGACTCCGTCAAATTCGTCTTCTTTTACCTTTAGCTCGTCCACAAACTTCGCCATCGTCTCCAGCAGCTGGTTCACCATTTGATGGGTCGCAATTTTAATCGCTGTCGGGAAAGCATCATTTGTCGACTGGGACATATTTACATGGTTATTCGGACTGAGGAAGCTGTATTCGCCTTTGTCACGCCCCATGATTTCAAGTGCACGATTCGCGATGACTTCATTCGCATTCATGTTGAATGAAGTGCCTGCGCCTCCTTGTATCGGATCGACGATAAACTGATCTGTCAACGTTCCTTCAATCACTTCTTCTGCGGCTTTGACGATGGCAAATCCTATATCTTCGGGCATATCATTCACGGCAACATTTGAAATGGCCGCAGCTTTTTTCACAATTCCAATCGCGCGAATCAATTCTGGATGCATACGCTCTTTCGTTATTGGAAAGTTTTCAGTCGCCCGTATCGTTTGAATCCCGTAATATGCATGATCGGGAACCTCTTTTTCCCCTAAGAAATCCTTCTCAATTCTTCCCAGTTTCATTTATACCTTGTCCTCTCATTATGGAAATTGCCAAATAGGCATACGATGAACATTGCTCGACAGTTTTTTCTGTCTGCTTCATGTACATCGTACGCCTTTTATCGCAGGAATGCTATCGTTTTATTAGTAATTGTTAAGAGAAAAACAATTCTTCATTCAGAACCGCATGCAGATTAATTTCAGACGCTTACTTAAAATACAGTCGTCCACTCTGCCCGCTTCTCCAACATCTTTTTTGCCGCTTCCTTTGCACCCTCAAGACTATGACTTGCAGCCCATCCGCATTGGACTTCATTGCATGCGGGCACTTCATCAGCAGTTAAGACGTCATTCAATGTCTTTTCCAATATATCGAGCACATCATCGTAATCATCATGATTGATGAGCGCCATATAATAACCCGTCTGGCATCCCATCGGACTAATGTCGACGATTCTGTCCGAATGGTTCCTACTAAACTCTGCCATCATATGTTCCAATGAATGAATTGCTGGCATTTCAAGATGCTCCCTATTTGGCTGGCAAAAACGGATGTCATACTTACGGATAACGTCGCCATTGATCCCTTCCTTTACCCCTGCGAGGCGCACAAACGGGGCCTTCACTTTTGTATGGTCCAAGTTGAAGCTCTCCACATTCATCTTCTTTTCTGTCGTCGACATGCCCATTTCCCCTTTTCATTCTATAATATCCTATTGATTTACTAAGATTTAATATAGAATATCAAAATTCTGAATAGGTAGCAAGATGAAACAAATTCATTTTAAATTGTCATTGCAATTGAATACCAATTTGTATATAGTGTATATAAAGTATATATACATTGTTTTTTCAAGAAAGAGGTAGTTGCATGCAAATCATCATTTCCAACACTTCAAAAGAGCCAATTTATGAGCAGATTTACGTGCAAATAAAGAAGCATATTTTGACGAATGAATTACAAGCGGGAGAGGCTTTGCCATCTATGCGCCAGCTAGCCAAAGACTTGGATATTAGCGTCATCACAACAAAACGGGCGTACGAAGAACTTGAGAAAAACGGTTTTATTTACTCAATCGTCGGCAAAGGATCGTTCGTGTCTGAACAAAATAATGAAATGATTCTCGAGAGAAAAATGAAAGTAATCGAAGAGCAGTTGATGGTAGCTATTGAGAATAGCAAAGAAATAGGAGTCGGATTAGCCGAGTTACAAGAATTGCTAACATTGCTATATAAGGAGGATATGTAATGGAAAACGTAATTGAACTGCACAATGTAAATAAAACCTTCAAAGGATTTGAGCTGAAAGACATGTCTATCTCCGTAAAGAAAGGCTTTGTTACAGGATTTATCGGTGGGAATGGAGTAGGAAAGTCCACAACGATCAAGTTGATCATGAATTTATTGCAACCGGATAGCGGAGAGATTTCTCTTTTTGGTCTGGACTATAAAAAGCATGAAAAAGAAATTAAACAACGAATCGGCTTTGTATTCGATCACAATGTTTTTTATGACCATATTACATTGACTGAAATGAAGAAAATTATAAAACCAGCCTATCAAAACTGGGACGATACTATATTTCATCAGTATGTTAATTTGTTTGAACTGCCGTTAAAGAAACCGATTAAGACCTTTTCGAAAGGTATGATGATGAAGGCTTCATTAGCTTTTGCGTTATCCCATCGCGCCGAGTTAATTATTATGGATGAACCAACATCGGGATTAGATCCTATTTTTCGTAGGGAGCTGTTAGATATCCTCCATGACCTTATGCAGGATGATGAAAAAACAATTTTCTTCTCAACACATATTACGACAGACTTAGATCGAATAGCAGATTATATAACCTTTATCCATAATGGACAGCATATTTTCACAAAAGAGCATTATAAAATCGAAGAAGATTATGCGATTGTAAAAGGCGAAACGAACTTATTAGATCGTGATACAGAGCAAGAATTTTTAGGTATTCGAAAATCCAATCATGGTTTTGAAGCATTAACGACAAACAAAAAGCGTACGGCAAATCTCTTTGGTGATACAGTCATTTTGGAGAAACCAACACTTGAAGATATTATGCTGTATACGAAGAAAGGAAATGATAACTATGCTAAATCTTATTCGTAAAGATATTCTGTTACAGAAAAACACATTAGTCATTCTATTGCCTGCATTATTGATCGCTTTGTTAATAGATAGATCTATTATTTGGGTAGGCGTTTTATTTAGCTTCGCCATCATTATGCAAAGTTTTGCGTTGGATGAAAAACCCTCCACCAACCTTTTCATGAATTCTTTACCGTATACCCGTAAGGAAATCGTCAGTTCTAAATATATAGGGGCATGTGTTTTTACTTTCATCATTTTATTGACGATTGTGGTAGGGAATATCATTATTCATAGAGAAATAACTCACTTGGATCAATTACTCTTTATAGCAGGCGTTATCGTCGTGTTTATTTCATTTGCTTTTCCATTCTCCTATCTATTCAAAAGTCAGTATTTGATGATAGCCTGCGGTGTTTTGTTTGTCCTTTATGTAGTACTTGTCAATAAGTTCATACTAGATTTGAACGATCGATTGCGTGCGGGTGTGCAAACAATCCTATCATTTGATAATTCTCTGTTATATGCAGGAGGGATACTAGCAGCAGTACTTCTCTACATGTTTTCTTGGATGCTTTCGATAAGGATTTATAGTCGGAAGGTGTTTTAAAGAGCTTTGTTCACCACCTCAAATATGAAACTTTAATTCAAGGAACTAACGGACGTGTGGTGTAGCAAGATGATCGCTGCCATTTACCCGAAAGGAGGGAATTAATTTGAAATGGGCTGACTATAAAAAACAAATAACTGCTTTGACACCGAGAGAAGTTCATGAGATTGAAATTGTCGCCCAACTCATTCATAGACGGATCCAACTTGGCTTGACGCAACAAGAAGTTGCCGATCGGGCAGGTTTAAAACAAACGGCCATTGCACGACTAGAAAAAGAGCATGCAATTCCTCGTTTGGATACATTAGACAAAGTGGCTCAAGCTCTTGGACTTCGTCTTACCTTGGTTGAAGACAGTTTATCCGAAATGGAATCGAGTAGTATGGAACATATTTGATATCCGATTTCAATTACCCTTCAATAAAATAAAAGGAATGAGTGCATTTGTTCATTTGTGCATTCATTCCTTTTTTGTCCATAAATATTCAAAGAAGATATTACCATTACACTCTCTGAGAACTACCATACTTCTGCTATTACTTATAATTCGATAAACAGTTCATTAGGCATTTTGTATTCTCTCACTTGGTCGGCCAGGCTTTCTAAAGCATGCTCTACGTGCAGCTGGATCAGTCTCTCAATCTCTTTCATCTTCTTACTTTTCATTGCTTCTACGATTGCCAAGTGTTCCTCTGGCCCCCTCGGTGTCGAAGGAAAATCATCGAAAAAGCAATCAAATAACATTAAATATATATCAGTTTTATTCAATAAAGTCTCCATAAATTCTTCAAGAAAGGCATTGCCAGCTTTCTTGACAGCTACCATATGGAATCTTTTATTCGCCTTTAGATAATTGTCCATATCTTTTGCTCTAAGAGCTGAACTTTCTTCTTGAATGCAGTTGGTCATTTCTTCAAAGTCATCTTCATCAAGCTTATATAACGATGCTCGGATAGCCAACAACTCTAATTCCAAGCGGAGTTCGTATGCCTGTACTACTTCCCCCTTAGTAGGATTAGCAACAAATGCGCCCCGATTGGGGATCATATCTACCATTCCTTCTTCTGAAAGTAGTTTAATCGCGTTTCTAACCGGGGTTCGACTAACTTTCAATCCCTTCGATATTACCTGTTCAACCAATTGAGTGCCAGGAGCAAGCTTTCTATTCAGAATGGCACTTCGCAATCGAAAATATACCATACTCTCCATTGAAGACTTCTTCACCAATATACCTCCAACCCGATTAATATTTCTGAAATCATTGACTAATTGAATCTTGTAACTTATCATATAGTAAATGAATTGTACTACAATTTAGAACTACAATTCAAATACTCTTTTATTAGTTCTAAATTATCGGTTCAAAAATAAGGAGGGATATCAATAAATGTAAGCGTTTACTTTTAAGATAAAAGGAGGCTAAAGGATGAAAAGAACAATTTTACTTATGTTCACAGCTATTTTGACTTTAAGTATTATTAGTGGATGCTCAAAAGCAGAAGGAGATACAAAAACTAATAAAAGCTCAAACAAAGTCCTTGAGAGAATTGAAAAAAACAAGGTGATGAGAGTCTCTTTCGAAGGGACATATCCCCCATTTAACTTTTTAGATGACGATAATAACTTCCAAGGATTTGATGTTGATATATCGAATGAAATTGGAAAACGACTTGATGTTGACGTTGAATTCATTGCTACTAATTGGGATGGACTGATCGGTGGACTGAAAGCTGACAAGTTCGATATTATTATCGGTCAAATGACTGTAACTGAGGAGAGGAAAAAGAGTGTCGATTTCACAGATCCATATGTTATTACCGGCTCTGTCTTGGTTACCCGAAATGACACCGATGATATTAAAGAATTAGAAGATATCTCAGGGAAAAAAGTTGGTGTCGGCGGAGGAACAACATTTGAAGAAGTAGCAAGAAGCGTCGACGGAGCCGATGTCAAACTTTATAAAACAGTAAGCGATTATCTTCAAGATTTATCAAATCAACGACTGGACGTCATAATTAACGATCAATTATTGATCAGCTATAACATCCAAGAAATGGATCTACCAATTAAAATTGCAAGCGATATTTTAAACAAAGATGAAATCGCCATGGCAGTTAACAAAGGGAATGAGGACTTTATCATTAAAGTGAATGAAGCTCTTGCGGCTATGAAAGAGGATGGAACTTATAAAGAAATATATAAAAAATGGTTTGGAACAGATCCGCTAGAAAACTGATAAACAATGTAGTGGCATCTTTATAGATGCCGCTACGCCTATTTGAAAACTACATATTACAGGGGGGAATTAATGTGCATGTCGTCGTATTAGGTGCGGGAATGATCGGAACCACTGTCGTCCGAGAAATTAGTAATTTTACAGAGATTGAGAAAGTAACTGTTGTTGATGTTAGAAAAGAAGGAATAAAAAAATGTCTTGAAATAGCAAAAAGCACAAAAGTCCAAGGTCAATCGGCCTCCCTCGCAACAGAAGAGGATATAGCAGCCATTTTATCAGATGCAGATTTAGCAATAGCCTGTCTTCCCCACTCCTTAAGTCTAAACGCAATCAAAGCCGCAATCAGTTCCCGTTGCCATCTTGTCGATTTGGTCGGATCAAATTTCCCAGAAAAAATTGCACTTAATCAGGAAGCAAAAGAGGCCGGTGTAATTATTATACCTGGTTCTGGCGTGGCTCCAGGTATAACGAACTTCTTGGCCGCTCAGGGAATTGAATTGCTCGATGAAGCAGAAGAAGCAACCATGATTTGCGGAGGGATCCCGCGGCATCCAATTCCCCCTCTTTGGTACCAAGTTGTCTTCCGATTGGAAAGTGTATTAGGTCTTTATACAAAACCAGCCATAGCTCTAAAAAATGGTGAAGTAGTAAAGTTACCACCACTGACCGGACTTGAAAAAATAAGTTTTCCTGACCCCGTTGGCGAATGTGAAATGGTGAATACTGATGCTCATAGCACCGCATTCACCCTTAAAGGTAAAGTCAAAAATCTTTACGAAAAGACCGTTCGCTATCCGGGCCATTGGGAAAAAATGAAGGTGCTTGCGGAACTAGGATTTTTGGATAGTCAGCCAATTATGTTTAATGGACATTCAACTATACCGAGAGCCTTTACAGAGTCTGTGCTAGCTCCAAAATTAATTGGCTCTTCCAATGAAGACGTCACAGTAGTCCGTGTCGAAGTAAATGGAATTAAAGATGGAATCCCAGCAAAGCATTCCTGGGAGATAGTAGATTTTTATGATAAAGAAAGAGGAATAACTTCAATGGCAAAGACAACTGCATTGCCCGCAACCGTCGCCGCCAAATGGATTATTCAAGGAAAAATTTATGAAACAGGAATCATGCCACTGGAAAACTTGATCATCAATGAACGGTTTCAACCGTTTGTAGATGAACTTAATGAGTTAGGCATTCAAATAAAATACAATGCAAATGCCGCGTCTACCGTTTAGAAACTGATAGGAGGTGAGCAAATGGATGCCACAATCGTAATCGATTCTTTGCCGGCCCTTTTAAAAGCAGCACTCATGACAATTTTCCTTGCCGTCCTTTCAATTCTGTTTGCCTTAATCATTGGCTTTTTAACAGCATTGATTCGGATAATCAAAATTAAAATATTGTATCAAATTGCAAGTGCTTATGTATCTATTATCCGCGGGACCCCATTACTGGTACAGATATTTGTAATCTATTACGGACTTCCTCAAATAGGGGTATCTTTAGATCCAATTCCTTCAGGTATCTTAGCTTTAAGTCTAAATGCAGGAGCATACTTATCGGAATCATTCCGGGCATCCATACTTGCAGTTGATAAAGGACAGATGGAAGCCGCTATGTCTATGGGAATGACATACTGGCAAGCCCTCAAAAGGATTATTTTGCCTCAGAGTATTCGAATTGCAATTCCGACCTTATCCAATTCATTCATTGTTTTGATCAAAGATACATCTCTTGTGTCTGTCATCACGGTCACGGAATTACTTCAAATGTCTAGCTTGGTTATTGCCAAAACATTCGAACCACTTACCATCTATTTAATGGCAGCAGCTATATATTGGGTTATCATTACCTTCTTTACCACTCTATTAGATAAGTTCGAAGTAAGGAGTTCAAGACATCTAGTACGCTAAGCAAAAGGTCAGGAGGCGAGAACCAAAATGAGTATTATCCAGGTGAATAATTTAAAAAAGCGGTTTGGTCAAAATGACGTTCTTTGCGGGATAGACTTAACTGTAAATAAAAGTGAAGTGGTCGTCATCATGGGACCCAGCGGTTCTGGCAAATCAACTTTTTTACGTTGCCTAACATTTTTGGAAGAGCCTTGCGAAGGAGTTATAAGACTAGGGAATCAAGAAATTGATGCCAAGGCAAGGCACGATCGTAAATACAAAAAAGCAATTAGGGATTTGCGTAAATCAACGGGATTTGTCTTTCAATCCTTTAATTTATTCCCACACAAAACAGCACTTGAAAATGTTATGGAAGGACCTATTACAATAAAGGGAAAAAACAAAGCCGAGAGCCGTGAACTAGCTTTAGAACTTTTAACTAAAGTAGGACTTAGTGATAGAGCGGATCACTATCCCTCCCAATTATCAGGAGGCCAGCAACAAAGGGTAGCAATAGCCAGGTCACTATCAATGAGTCCTACAGTCATGTTGTATGATGAACCAACGTCTGCACTAGACCCCGAACTTGTTCGCGAAGTGCTCTTAGTAATCAAAGACCTTGCAGAGGAAGGGATGACGATGGTCATTGTTACGCATGAAATGAATTTTGCGAAGGAAGTGGCAGATCGGGTCATCTTTATGGATGGAGGATTAATTGTAGAACAGGGTACTTCTGAGGAAATATTTAATCAGCCAAAAGAAGAACGAACTAAGAGATTCCTTACTAAAGTGAATTAATAAAGAAAAGAAACAGGCACCTGAACAGTATGTAATTGTTTAGGTGCACTTTCCGAAGTTAATAACTAAATATTGAATGTCATACTAGAAAGTCGGCTCCTGTAAAACAAAATTCTCTCCAATTATTATTCATTTTATATAGGTGAAATCTGTTTATCATATTCCCACCTAACACATCACGTCATGTCGCCTATATGCTTCATAGCCTCTCGCCTGCTTAATGGCTTCAACGTATTTTCTTCCACAAACTTCTTCACTGCAATTGGGTCTGTTTTCGCGTATTCCCTTAATACCCAACCAATTGCTTTTTGAATGAAAAACTCATTTGACTGCGTATGCTGCAAAATAATATCGAATAGAAGCTCCGTATCTGTTTCTTTTTTGAACTTTAATTGGTGCAAAATAGCGGAGCGGTTTGTCCACATATTATCGGATTGCGACCATTCAAGCATCACGGTTTTACCGTATACGCGGTCCAATTTGACGACATGACCGACAAGATGCGGCGCGATTGAATCAACACTATCCCACCATGATTTCGTTTCGATGAATTTCAATAGTTTCGGATAATCGGCGGTAGTGAAGTGTTTCTTCATTTTATCGAGCAAGGCAATTGCGGCATATTGATATTCTCGCTCGGGTAATTCATATAGTTTCCACGCCTCGTTAAAAATCTCATCCACTTCCGGAAGAGCATATTCCTGAAATTGCGCACGCAACAGCTCTTTTCGCAACGGACTTTTAATGCCGAGAAACGGGAAATGGTGTTTCATATATGCTTTCATCGGATCTGCATTCTCAGCATTACGGCACATTTCAAACTTTTCGACAATCCCCTTATGATTCCATTGTTTTTTCACTGACGTCAACTCCACATGATTGCTGTTTCACCGTTCAATCCAAAATCTCCTAACGACATTGCCATGCGGTTCCGTAAAACTCGCATCTTCCACGCCACCGTTGTTTATTATAACCGCAGCGGAGCCGATATTGTCTTCATTGCATGTGACTAACACAGAGCGGATACCTACCTGATCTGTTACCTTCAATGCTTCAGAAAGCAAATAGGTCGCATACCCCTTCCTCCGTTCAGACGGGCGGATTCCGTAACCGATATGGCCATCGACTTGAAGTAGATAGTCGTTCAAGCTATGCCGGATGTTGACCATCCCAATGATCCGTTCGTCGTCATCGACTAAGAAATAATTCGTATTCGGGACTCGATTACCATGCCTTGCTTCCTTTGCTGCCAGTTCCTCTAGGTACACTTCGTAGGGGATGTCCTCTTTCAAATGAAAGCTGCTAGGCGTCATCCGGTCTTCATCCCACTCTTGCATATATGCAATATGTTCCGCTTCCCATTTCAAAGACGGTCTTTCGAGATGCATTGCAACTCCCCCATTCTACATTCCATACTGGCTATTTTGCAGTTCTTCCCCGGTAAACAATCAGCGTAACTACATTTAATAAGAGCGTCACAACAAGCAGTACGGTAGCCGCTATTACCACCGCCCTCATAGTATCCATAAGAGCTGCCCAATCCTTGATCTGCACGAGATGATAGTTATAGTAAATCTGAAAACAGACTGAAATTGAACAAGCACTCAAACTCATAATGGAGAATGCAACCCAGTGTTTACTCATTCGCATGAGAGCAACAACCGGCAGTATCCAAGCAATGAGACCGAGCACAAGACTGCCGACATTCAACCAACCATACATATTCTCTCCCCCTTTTCATGTCCCTCCTTTGTAATGACTTTCTTTTGATATCCAAGGTTTCATTTATTAGCCTTCATAGGATAGATCAACCGGAATTACGAGAAGACCAAGGTCATTTACTTTAAATTTCTCAAGTGCCTCCTGAGTGGAAGTTACATAAGTGACGATGAGTGTTCCGGTAAGAACCGTATCATGGTCATCCCACATTTCAATATTGTTTCCCTCTACTATATGAGAGTCCATCTTGTCTTCGTACACGTAGACCGCGGATGGTGTAAAATGAAGAATGACGGCATATGTATCATTACTAACGTCTTCAATTTCCAATTGGCTATTGTAAGGATTGTTCTTCTTGAAAAACATATACTCACTCCTTGCTGTTAAGTCTGTCGATAAATCTCTAGAAGGTAGATAGACTTCATCATCCGTTAAAATAAATTGTAGCATTCCACTGCTTTTTCATCAAAAACTCTTGAAACTTGATTGGAGGAACTATGAATAAACTGAGGAATCATGATGGTTTATTTGACTTATATTCATTAACTAAATAGGAAGTGCGTGATATGCACTTCCGTAACGTTTAATGCTCATGGTCGTGGTCTTCTATTTGCTCTTTCAAGATGTTTAATAGAAGGAAGTTATCATCGGTTGACCCTTGCTCGCACCCTTCCAATGTATAGATGAACAATTGCTGTCCCTCCTCTGAAACGAGATCAGTACACGACATGTTCACTTTGGCAGGGTTGTCTCCCCGTTCTTTATTTTTTGACCGATCAATTTCCAACTCGAATTCGGATCCGTTGAAAGATAAATCGTACAAAGTCGGATTTCCTTCAAGAGTGTAGTTGGCAATCCGGACAAAGGCTGCTTCATCGGCTTTGACACTTTCCAAAAACTGTTCAAATCGATCAAAGTTGAAAATGGGGCCATTCATATTAATGACATCCCCATTTTTCACCGCTTTTTCGCTATCATATGAGCAAGCGGCTAGTAGGTATATTCCAAGCAACAAAAGGAAATACAACTTTTTCGGCATATAACCCCTCCAATGACGTACTTCTTGCTACGCCTACACTATATGCGTCAATTGGGCTCGTTATCACGTGCCAATTTCTCCGTTTCCCCATTTAACCGAGTGCCTTCATAATTGATATCCCCTAATGATTCATTGCTATAATAGTAGTAGACAAATGCATTATCTCCAACTGTTCTATTAAAATTGATGGCCCCCATAGTAGTCGAGTCGGCAGTGACTTTATCAAAAGACTGCTTTTTATCCACTACAAGGCTCATATATAATTTTTGATCCGGCTTGAATTGCAATGTCTGTTCAGTTATTTCCAAAGTCTTGTCCTTTTCATTGCCAATCCACATTTCATCTGTGATGGACCAACCCCAAAACCCTTTGGATACGGCATATAGCTTGAAGCCATCATCATAAGACCTTATTGCCAATTCCTGCTTTTCACTAATGACATGCATAACACCCGCTTCGCCTTCTACACCGTTCAACGCAGCATCCGCTGTTGAATTTACGATGTATTCATCCCACACAAAGAGCTTGAATAAAACGATGCCTATCAGAATGAGCAAAATGCGGATTTCTTTTCTTCTTGAGTTTTTGTTTTGCATACTATTCACCCCGCTTCATATCTTACTCACTTACTATCCCAACATGCTAGCAAAACCATTATTCCTTAGAGTGCTAAAATATGTTTTTGGGAATCAAATGAAAACCAATACATAAAAATAGGTGCCTGCGAATGCAAATCAGGCACCTTTCACTTTCCTCTTTCTTCAACTGTAAAACCTCAGTAGCATTAAAAGAGCAGGTATCATTGCTGCCATTAACAACACAATAACGCCTGCAAATTTATTCCCAGAACGCCAAATCATACGTCCATAGATTGCCGTATAAACCATGACATACAAAAATACGAATACTAATGGAAATGGCAATACAATCACTCCTTTTTCCCTTCAATTTTTTGAGGCTTCAATTGGCTGCCAAAACTTTCAATTGTAATTTTGAAATCTACATGTACGTCTGCATCACGATATTTTGACTGCCAATCATACTGTAAAAATTCCGGCATCGTCCAAAATTCACGGCGCGCCGCTTCATACCAGACGAAAGGTTCTGCACCATATTCTTCTTGTGTTTTAGTGATGAGACTTGAAATGTTATCTTCCAGGTTTTTACGAATCTCTCTCTTTAAAAGCTCTTGGTTTCTTTCATCACTTGCATAATCCGTTAAACTTGGAATCGAAAGAACTTGAACTTTCAGTGGGACGGTGACATGCACCTCCGGAGTACTTTTTTCCACATTTATTTTCACATCCGTACGATCTTCCTTTATGAGCCTTGCAGTAATTCTATGACCGGCCTTTTTCGGATCTTCAAATGAATCTATATAGTGATGGGCCAGACTTTTTTCCCGTAACAGGAGTGAGCTTCTTGTTTCCTCTCCGGTTAAAACATCAATCATTTTACCTTCCTTTAACACTGCAGAACCAATCATTTGAACAGGATCTCCCTCTTTTTGCGGAACTTGTCCTGCTTCATAATTATCGGGACTTTCCCGGTATCTTTCATCTCTCTCCGAAGTCGCATAAATAGCTAAAAATAAGGCGCCTGAAGTTCTTTGAAAATAACGGTTTAAATCGGATACCGGAACAAACCCTGTATCTTTCCATCTGTCGCTCATAAAAGAGTAATATTTATGCGGACGCGTTTCCATTCGGGAATGATTGTTATTAATAAATTTCATTGCTTTTTCTTTGCTTACAATCATAATACTTTTTCTCCGTATTTCCGGATCACGTACGGAAGAAGCGATGACATTGTGAAAGTAATCGCTTTTCGCAAATTCTTCTCCTATTATGATGGTCAGCAATTGTGAAAGATCAATTTCCCTTGAGACGATACTATTTGCCAATTCTTTCGCTGCTAAAATATCTGTCGCAGTAATCGTTAGGATGTCACTCGGTGGTTCAGTTTGCGACATCGACAAGCTTGAGGAACCGACTTGCGGATTTTCAATTTGAAATGTGACATCGACCATATGGTCTTTGTCGCTTTTGTCAATCCCTAATACGACAACATATCCTCGTTCTTCCAACTCCACTTTATCCCAGCAGCCTGATAAGACGAATGACATCGACAGCAACAATAAATATAGCTTAGGCCGTTTCATTTTCCATCTTTCCTTTCCGGCGATCCACTATCCATAAGACGAACGGAAAAAGCATCAATATAATTGAGCTAGATTGGACTAAAGATTCCCTAAGTGTGTTTCCAACAAAAATGTTTGGTGATATTAATCCTATCAATATTACAAGCCCCGTCAATGGCAGCAGCAACTGTTCAAATTCATGCAGATGCAGCATTTTCGATAAGAAATACGCCGACAAGTACAAGTAAATCGAAAAATGAATAGCCGAAGCAACCGTCGCACTAGCTAAATAAATGGATTCTATATGGCTTATTGTTCCGATGGTCGCTAGGCGATTTACTTGTTGAAAAGGATAAGCGATATTTTGACTTGCCGGATAGTCAAAAACTGCCACATACACTATCATGAATACAACAAGCGTAAAGACAGAAATGATCCATCCAAGCAAAGAGCCAAACCGCATATCTTTATACGTTTTGACAAATCGAAACAGCACTAGCAGAAAAATGCTCTCCCCATAAATTGAACTGTGAACTGCACTTTCTTTCAGTATTGTTTTTAAGCCCGGACCCGCAATCGGGAATATACGAATGAATGAAATTTCCTCCCACACAAAACCAATGAGAGCAAACATAAGAATTAACAATAAAGGCGTAAAGATCCAAGCAGTTCTACCGATATTCTCCAATCCACGTTTTGCTATGTAGAAGCTTGCCCCCAATAGCATGATATAGAGGTATGGAATAGGGGTTTTCGGATAAAACATCGTGTTGAAAATGTCCGTATAATTCCTACTATTAATCACCGTGGCACTAAAAATAATGATGAAAAACAGGAGCATGATGAAGGAGCCAATTCGTTTCCCCATCAGCATAAATATAAGCTCTGTCAGACCTGTATTCCTTCTTTTCACGATTCTTAACAGAATGAGGAAGGGAATCAGCATACATAGAAAGGAAATAATAGGCATCATCCATGCCGCATTTTTTCCGTATTTTAAAAGCAAGTCCGGAGTTGTATCCATGACTTGAATAGTAAATAAGAAAATGACGATGCCTACTAGTTCCCTTTTCCGAATTTTGCCGTCGCTAGCCTTAATCATCATTTGAACCTTCTTTCGATTTATTGCCCCTTTGTTCATTTTGGCTATTCGAATAAAAAGGAAGCAAAACCTGTTTCCATACTGGCGGACGGAAAATCAAACCTTTTGGTGAACGAAAATAAGGAGCGAACGGTGCAAAAAAAGGAACATTATACGATTTTAAAGACACCATATAAGTGAATAGACAGGCAGTGGCTAAAAATATCCCGAAAAAGCCAATAAAATTCGCAATGAAAATAAAGGCAAAACGAAGGATTCTAATCATGAAACCTAAGTTCACATCTTGGATGACGAATGAGGACAACCCTGTAATTGCGACAACGATGACTAGGATCGGACTGACAAGATTCGCCTGTACTGCAGCTTGCCCTAATATGAGCGCCCCTACGATGCCGATCGTTGGACCGATTACCGACGGAATTCGTATACCTGCCTCCCTTAATATTTCAAATACGATTTCCAGTAAAATGATTTCCCATAAAACCGGGACGGGTACGACTTCCCTTGTTGCAGCGATAGCAAACAAAAGATCCGGAGGCAGCATTTCGATATGGAACGTACTGACCGCCAAGTAGATTGCGGGTGTATAAAGGGCGATAAAAATAGCGATTACACTAATAACGCGAATAAAGTTCGCGTATGCCCAGCGGAGGTATTGATCTTCAATCGTATGGAATAAACTCCAAAAAGTAACGGGAACGACTAATGCGTATGGCGAGCTATTCATTAACAACACAATATGACCATCTAAAAGAAAGGAACAAGCCCGATCTGGCCGTTCTGTCAACAGTGTGGAAGGTACGATTGAATAGGTTCTGCTTTCTACATATTGTTCCAGTATGGAAAGATTTTGGACGACATCGCTTTCGATTTCACCAATCTTTTTTTTCACTTCGTTCAACAGTTCCTCGTCAGCAACATCTTTTATATACATAATCGAGATTTCTTTTAAGGCACTATTTCCGACCGTCATCGATTCGCTTACCAGCCGACTATCTTTAATCTGTTTTCGGATTAACGACTGATTGACTAGCATTGATTCGTTGAATGATTCTTTCGGTCCTCTGACTACATTCTCCACTGTCGGTTCGGTTACACTCCGGTTTTCAAAACCTGCTGTTGCCACAGATAGTACTGTTTGCTCTTCTTCCAATAAAATAAGGGTGTTGCCTCCCAATAGATCGTTGACAGCATCATCGAGTTTCGCAAGTTTCTTTGTACCTGTTGCCACGAACACGCGATCCGCTACGTCAGTCATGCCGCTCTCATCTTTCGGGAGGTCAGCTGCGCTCAATAGTGGTTCGACAATATATGCTTCAACCGTAGTTTTATCGACGGTTCCTTCAAGGAAGACAATAACGCCTTTTTTTGCCCCCTGCAAAATAGAAATATTTCGAATTTTAAGCGATTGATTGGTTGGATATGAAAATGCTTCTTTTATAAGATTGACATTCATTTCAAGGTCATTAATAAAGGATTGCTTCATTTTCTTTTCGTCTTTTGAAGGGGTACTGCTTTTGGGTGTGCGCACTTTAATTCCTCCAGTTACTCACCAGTTACGATAGTACTCGTCGAATTGCAGGTGATTTATTCAAAAAGCGGACTGTAACTTAAAGCATAAGGGCACACGAGTTTTCGACAATAGGCATATACTGAGGCATCGAAGGAATACGGAGGTTGCCTATGTATTATTCTTCTTTTCCCCATGGCTACGGCTATAATTCCCAGCAACCGGCTTTCATACCGGTTCACCCGGGATATACGGCGATACCCTCGGGTACACCGCAAAATGGAGGGAATCCCTATCCTCCAGTAGATACGCGGAAATTCAATGAGTCGGCACAACGGTTCAAGCAAGTAATGAATCAAGCAAATCTATTCATCGGCACAATAACGTCTTCCAATGATTTCGCCCGCAGGTTCATGGACGCCGCCCAACGATCTGACAAAAGCGAAGTCGAACGACTCGTCCGCTCAACAGGCGTTACAATCAAATACACCCTCGAGTATACGCCCAGCGGCATCCGAATCGATTTCACAAACAGCGATACCCAAAACAACTGCTGCACCTTACGCATGGCCCTCAGCTGGTAATTTCATCCTCACAGGTGCCATTGCGCAGGTGATGCCTGTGCATGGTACTTTTATTTATGACAATTCATCAAAGTAGAGATATTTACATTTAGTACACATGGGAATGATTCGGATGGCTTTTGAATTGCTCGCTTTTCGTATATATTTTAATAAGCAAAGTACATAACAAAAGGAGCCCACCTATGAACAGATTTACAAAAGTATTCCAAGGCACCGCTTTTACTAGCAACTCACCGCAAGAGGTCAACGTTTTACATGACTGTCTCTTTTGTATTAATGACAAAGGTGAAATTGCGAAGGTTTTACATCCTGAAGATGCAGCTTACAATGAAGTTATCCATGACTATGAAAACACAAATGCTTTCCATCGGCTCGAAGAAGGTATGTACTTCCTCCCCGGTTTCGTCGACCTCCATATCCATGCGCCGCAATGGATCCAATCAGGTACTGCACTCGATATACCATTGAATGATTGGTTGAACACTTACACGTTTCCAACGGAGGCAAAGTTTGCGGATGCAAATTTTGCTAGAATAGTGTATGAAGATGTTGTGGAAACGTTGCTAGCAAACGGTACGACAACAGCCCTTTATTTTGCAACGATCCACAAAGAAGCGAGCATCGTCTTAGCAGACATTTGTGCGAAGAAAGGACAGCGTGGACTTGTCGGGAAAGTCGTTATGGACGATCCTGAACAGACGCCCTCTTTTTATCGTGATTCCGATACAAAAACAGCTCTTGCTGAAACGGAAGAATTCATATTAGCTGTAAAAGAGATAGGGAAGCAAGCCAAACAAGGCGTCTATCCCGTCGTCACTCCTAGGTTCATTCCAAGTTGTACGGATGAAGCACTACGTGGATTAGGCGAGCTGGCAGCCAAATATGATACCCATATCCAATCCCATTGCAGTGAGAGCGACTGGGCACATGGCTACGTCAGGGAGCGCTTCGGCAAAAACGATGCACAAGCGCTTGATGATTTCGGTTTACTACAAGAAAAGACCGTTATGGCTCACTCCAACTTCCTGACGGATGAAGATGCCGAACTATTCGCCGAAACAGGTAGTGCCATCGCGCATTGCCCAATTTCCAATGCGTATTTTGCAAATAGTGTTCTCCCAGTAGCCCGATTCATGTCGATGGGCATTGACATCGGACTAGGCTCTGATATTTCAGGCGGTTTCTCGCCAAGCTTATACGACAATACAAGGCAAGCGGTCATATCTTCACGAATGTTGGAAGATGGCGTAGACACTAGTCTATCAGCAGAACAACGTGGTGTTCCTAACTCCCGCATTACAATTAATGAAGCTTTCTACCTCGCAACTGCTGGCGGCGGTGAGAGCCTTAGCCTTCCGGTCGGGCGCTTGCAAGAAGGATTTGCTTGGGATGTACAAGTCATTGACACGAGAACGGCAAATGCACGTCTACCGCTTTACGATGCAAATGAAAGCAAAATGGACATTTTTGAGAAAATCATCTATTTAACGCGCCCCGAAAATATTCGGGAAGTATGGGTCCAAGGTGAATTGGTTCATACCCGTTCCTCATGATTAGCTGCACGTTGCAAATTGTGCAGGCACCCTGCTAAATTACCTCTAGTTGGTTTTGTGAAATATAAGTATAATTGAACTATCGAATAATGATAGGGGTCATGGAATGATTACTTTGAATCAGCTTCTATTAGAGAAGAGAGACTTACATTTATTATATTTGTACAATGATGAAAAGGAGTATTTCCGCCAGGTTTTGACGTTTATCGAAGAAGGGATAGCTGCTGGAGAACAGGTGATAATCGTAGAAAATGATAAAATCACCGCTGGACTTCTCCGGGACCTTAATCGCCGTCATTCCGCCTCGGATTTGGATGTCGTCCATTTCGTCAACAGCCTATACTTCTACAGGTCAAGCGGCAGTTACAGCCCCCCTGCAATTATCGAGTTCTTTCTCGAGACGATTCAACCCTATGTCGATAAAGATGTCCTCTTCAGATCATGGGCGCATGTGGAATGGTCAAGCAATGAGGAGCCTCACCATATTGTTAAAGAGTGCGAAACCGCTTGCGAGGAAATTATTAGCGAATATGCTTTTCCACACGTTTGTGCGTACGGCAAGAAACGAATCTCTGCGGAACTTGCCGAACTATTAGTGAGCGTTCATTCCTATGTCATAGCAGAAGAGGACCTTGCGATCAGCCAACAGGATTCGCGTTAACTACCCGTGCCGGCTTGCATAAATTGTAAACAACGCCACTCCATGCCTATAATGAAACCACGTATATACAGGAGGCGAGTTGTATGGATAAACGTGTACAAGCTATTGCTGATAAGGCGAGCATGGAATTCGGTCTTGACCATTATCACCTTGGCCGATATTCATTTTACACAAAGCGCAATGGGACAGATTATGAATTAAATATGGAGTGGTTTCCAAATGATACGGAAGCCCCTATTGAGGAAGATATAAACCCGGATGGCACCGTGAGCATTGATTACAACATCCAGCAGGACCGTTTTCAAAGTGTCATTTTTACAAGGGGGACAACCTTTTCAACGGTCCGTCCTTTTACAAAAAAGACGATCGAAGAAGCAGCCGCTTGGTTGGAAAGACAAACGGGCCTCGTATACGAGCAGGATTTCTTTGCAGAGCAAGCAAGTGATAACGGATTCCAGTTCACATCCCGCGTGGACGGCATCCGGCTTTCCCCGAGCTTCCAATTGAATGTAGAGTTTGACGATGACGGGAAGCTTCTTGTCTTCTCCGCTTATGGCGATGCACCGGACCTAAAGCTTGTCGAAAAGCAGGAATTCAAGCTGACCCTTGAAGAAATCGAGCCGACCGTCAAGAAGCATCTCACGCTTGTCAACATTCCTTCTGAAGCGGAGGAGAAATTCGTGCCGGTCTATGCAATCGATGAAGTGTATGTCACAGCGGACGGGAAACGCTGCATCCCATTCTTATCAGATGAACGGATGGCCAAAGTGGATCATCTCATGGAGTGGGACGAACCGTTAAGAGGAAGCATCGAACGTCAATTCATTAACTTTGCGGAAGATGTGACCGCGGACGAAGCTTTCCATAACGATAGACAGGATAACTACGAACTGACGAATGAACAAATAGTTGCGTGCATTGCACTTGTCCATGATGCACTGCGGATGGAGTACCCAGACGATAGCGGCAAATGGAGATTGAAAGAGCTTCGCATAGCCCATTCATATATTGAGGCTTTCTGTTATACAAACAAAGCCGAAAACACACTTTTCCGGCCAAAACTCGCCCTCATTATCGACAGGGAAACAATGAAAGTCATCAATATGATCGACAATGAAGCGATGTTCGACGTATTCAATTCATTCACCCCAGCGCCGGAGCCGCGCATCGATCATGAAACAGCCTTCGAAAAGATGGTTCCGTACATCACGTTGGACCCTGTCTATGTGTATGATGCGGAGCTGAAAAAATACATCTTATGCGGGCTGCTCGACTCTGAACTAGCTATCGATGCTGTCACTGGCGAAGTAGTAGAACTTCGGGATTTATAGGAGATAGGTCAAAAAAAAAACAGCCTCCACTGGCTGTTTTTCTATTTTCTATTTAACATAGTAATTCCTCAACCCGATCTGGATATCATCCACGTCGGAATCATGAATGAAGAACAGGGATTTAAGAACCTTACCATCACTGCCTTTCATTGTAATCGTATTATTTTGAATCGTATACGTTCCTTTCTCGTCTTTACCGGTATGGCTCGTATGTGTAGAAGGATTACTATTTGCCGCCAAGCTCCCGATGCTCACACCTGAAAGCTCGAACGTTCCATCCTTTCGAAGAGTTAATTTATACGTCCACGAGTTTGCGGCCGGCGTAATGCCAATCAAGCCCGAATACCCCATATATTTGTACGTATTATTGAACTTCGTTCCTTTAGGCACAGTCTGCACCTTATCCAACGTGATCCCATTTATGACGAGAAAACCGCTATCCGATTTTTTAATCGAAAGGGATTTCCCGTTGCTTAACTTCAACTGTCCTTTACTGATCGAGTAGTTGAGACATTCTTCCTTTTTACAATTAATCGTCTCTGGACCTCCATTTGCAGGCACGCCGATAAATACTTTTTTATTCGGCAAGAATGTATACATATCCCAACACATGCCGCCACATTCATACCCGCCGAAATCACTCCGGAACCCTGCATACATCCCGCTTAATTTATTCAAATCGACAGGCGTCTTTGGTTTTTTCTTTATTTTCGCTTGGGCATCTTCTTTTTTCTTGGCAGCTTCATCCTTCGCTTTTTTGTCCATATACTCTTTGATTAAACTATCAAGCTCTACCATATCAATATTGCTTTCCTTAATGAATTTCCGGGTCAGCAATGAAACTTCGGCGTTATACGGGTCCCAGTACACCACAGTCCCTGTCGCATCACCTACAAATTGAAGAGGCACTTGCAAAGCTCCGTCGATATTTTCAGCCGCAGCTTCAAGTGCAACCGTCTTGCCATTTACTGTCGCCGTCTTTTCTCCGACAATTAACATAATTGTCTTCTCGCTATCTTTCATAGTAAGCAACTGTTGCTTCGGCTCCCAACTAACCTTCATTCCTAATGACTCAAATACTGCCCGTACTGGTACGAACGTTGTCCCATCCTTGACCTTAGCAGGTGTTTTCGTTTCCAGCTCTTTCGTATTCAAAAAGATTTTAATAATAGAATCTGAAGAGCTTGCCGATGCTTTCAATTGTTGCGCACCTAACCCAATGACCAATATTGCTGCAAAGCAAATAATGAAGCGGAAAATCCGTACAGCCAATTATAGTCTCCTCTCTGATTGAACATTGAATATGTAGTATATGTGTACTCGGGAGATTTGATAGTTATGAACGTCCACCACGAATCGGGGCGGGAGGAATGCCATTGAGGGAATAAAAAAAACACAAGAATACGTTCATTCCTGCGTTCACAAAGTGGTTCTTATTTAATTTCATCCTTCTTACTCCTGATCAAACCAAAGTAATTCTTTATCATCCACGTCACCGTTATAATTAATCAAAATCTCTTCACCGGCTTTTATATCTGTAAACGCATAGAAATCAAACGTATGCTTTTCAAAACTGATTTCATACGTAGCGTTGGGCTTATAAGAATGGTTGAAAAGCATCCCGTAGCCAAGCAAGATCGCGGAATGATTAACGCCATATTCAAAAGCGTAATCAGATAATAGCGTTTGCTCGATATGCGGATGTTGGTCATTCGGGTATGCAATGACAGGAGCTTCATGCACCATCGTTCCTTTGAGAATATCACACGTCGCAAATACGCCTCTGTTGAATTCACCGTCACTGAGTGAAGATGTTTTTATTTCAATCATGCTGTCCACCTACTCACTTAAAAAATTTACTTTCTAACTATAACACTAATTGACGCCGTGAGTGGTTTTAATTACTTACTGAAATCGAAGCAACCAATTGAACAGATTCCCAGTAAGGAATAAAATGAGCATGATCGAGGCGCCAGTCAGGAACAAATATTTGAGACGCAAGCTATATAGACCTTTCGTTTCTGCGCTAGAATTGCTATGCTCGAACCAACGTTGTTGCCTACATTCCTCGCAAAAGAATCGAAAATGATGTTGTCGTATTTGTTTGGAGACCAGCCCTTTTTGTACGGTGATAGCCTTCTCACGCTGAAAAGTGAAATGGAACTTCCAATTCGTTTCCGAGAACTTGATGTGCTTCTCGTGCGGACATTCGATCGACTGGAATTTATAATAAAGTTCGTCATACCAATCTTGGCTCACTAGTTCCTTCTTGTAGTGCTTGACACTAACAATGACTGTTGCGGTTAGCAGGATCACAACGAAACCAAGCAAAATAAATATCATGGTAAGTTGCCTCCTTTAGGAATTACCTTTGTATTCCATAATCTGTTCGCCTTTCGAATCATATTCACCGATAAACACAAATCCCAGCCTCTCGTACAATCGGATAGCATCTGTATTCTCAGGATAAACACTTAAGTATATAGGCTGCTCTCCATATTCATCTACTACTCTTTTCATTAACAACTCCATGAAATGACGGCCGTATCCTTTGCCTTGAAAGTTCTCATCTATCATCATCCGGTCGATCCACAAATTGCCGCCACCTTTGCCATCTCCCAAATAACCGTACATTGCAAATCCGACCGGCACGTCATCGACATATAATCCAACCGGTCGAAATTCCTTCCATTGCTCTGCATCCATCAAACATTCCTCTATCGTCTCGATGAATTGCCTTTGACCTTCAGCAACGTGCAATGATAAGATCTCTTTCTTTTTGTCATCAGTCACCTTGCGTATTTCCCATTTCACACTTACCGTCCCTTTCTGAAAGCACTGTTTGTTACTACATTACCATAATTATCTTTCAGAACAATTGCGTAAATTGTGTCGGTGCCTGTGCAAGATGCATTTATGACAATTCATTGAAAATAATAAAAATGCAATAGAAAACCCATTAAACATGATCGTCTTTAGGTCTCCTATTGCATTTATACAATTGTAGTGCATTATCTGAATTGTGTCTTGCACAGGCACCTGTTTTTATTTCAAATAAAATGTCGAGCTATCGATCATTTCTACATCTTTTCTTTCCTTAATTTGTTCGACTAACGTAAACAGAGCTACGTCCTTTTGTTTCGCCTCAATCATACAATCAATCTGCGGGACTGAACCTTTGATTTCATGTAGAAATGTGAAAAACATATCCACATCAACAGTATCCGCATGGTGACGGAATTTATCTTCGCTTTTCGGACTGGAAATATGCATTTTGATTGGAAGTGAAGAGGCTTTCCACGTCTGTACGACACGGTCCCAGTCGTTTTCCCAGTTTGGGTTTCGGTGGAATGCCAGATGGTGATGGTAATCAAATACGAGAGGAATCTCCAATTTCTCGCAAAGATAAAGCGTGTCTTCAAGCGTGAAGGATGTATCGTCGTTTTCCAGCATAATCATCTTTTGAATTGGCAGTGGAATTTCACTCCAATTTTCAACAAAACGCTCCAACGATTTTGCCGTGTCTTTGTAGTTGCCGCCGACGTGTAGAACACATCGATGGGTCGGATTTATTTTCATCCCGCTTAATAGCAAATGATGCATCTTTAAGTTGTTTACTGAATTGATGAGTACGTCCTTTTTCGGGGAATTCAATACGACAAAATGGTCTGGATGAAAATCAACCCTCATCTGATGCTCTTCGATAAAGTTACCAAGCTCAGAAAGCTTCCCTTTCAAAGGCTTCATATAATCCCAACCCGCAAGCTCATCATGGGTGGCTGAAGGAATCAGTCTTGAGGAGAAGCGATAGAAATGGATGTCATTAAAGAGATTATGCTTCAGTAGTCTAAATGTGTTTTCCAGATTCTCCAATGCAATCCGTTCCAATTTACGGATAGCCGCTTCACGGTCCTCTTGTTTTTGGAACTGTGCAAATGTCATCGTTTTAGACGGTGATGCATTTGTAAGCTCCATACTCATCGCCACATATCCCAGTCGTACAATCGTCATGTTCCACCTCGTCTCTTCCGTCAATGAATACCTAAACGGATGTCCGTTCAAGATAGTCTCTTCCCTACTTGGACAAATATACGACGCTCTTTGTCAACACGGAAAATGGCGAACAAAAAACACCAACTCTTTAACGACTTTACGGTCGAAAGGTTAGTGTGAATAAACAGCAAAACTCTTATTAAAAAAACTCATCCATTAGTTGATAGTAGTCAACCTTAGTTTCATCCAAACCAGCCATCCCGTAGCCTTGGAGAAAGAAACACACATATTCTTTGCCGAAATTACTGGAGATGCTTCGTATCGCCAAAGCCAAATCTTGATAGTTGTCAGCTACTCCTGCCCTACCCCAATCAATGTAGCCGCTCACTCTTTTATTTTCCACAATGACATTCGGCAAACAAAAGTCACCATGCGTAAAAACGAGCTCCTCATGTAATGGCCTTTTCGTGATGAGCTCTTTAAAAAGGTCTCTAGTCTTCCTCCCTTTTCGCACCTTATCAAAATCATCTTCATCGACCAATCCTTGATTCACCCTATTTTTCGCCTCTTCAATCTTCACACCCAGACTTTGATCAAAAGGGCAATCGTCGATAGGGACGCGATGAATTGTTTTAAGCCCAGCACCTAACGACGTCAAAATCGCAGGCAATGCTCCTTGATGTGATGAATCCGATGCATTAACGCCTTTCACTTCAGACATTAACAAATATTCATTCGCTTCGTCTTCGCCATAGAAAATCACGCGTGGCACAGGCAGCTTTCCTTCCAACCACTCCAATTTCTCTTTTTCTGCAAATAGCCGTTCAACAAAGTTTTTCCGTTGCATTTTTAAGTAGCGATTCGAGTGGGAGCCTCTCAACAAAAAGGTCATCGCCTCCGAATGTCCGATTGTAATCGGTTCCCAAGAGAACCCATCTGTCAATTCCGCTAAACTTGAAGGAACATCTATCAAATGAATCACAGCCTTTTCGCAATCTATTTATAGTTTCCACATTACTCGACAGGTACCCTAGATAGCAACCTTCACTTTCCACATCACCTTTCCCAAAAATCCAGCTACCTTCATTCCGCGTGCATAAAATAGGAATAGACATCCGTTTTAACAACGGCTACATATAGGGAGGTACTATTGCACATGAAAAGAACATTGGGGAAATGGGAGCAACATGTATTATTACAGCAAGACCCATTTGTCGCAGAGCATATTCCTGAAACGACCGTTTACAGTAAAGACAATTTGGATGACTTATTGAACCGTTATCCGTCTGTCTTCGTGAAACATAATACGACAGGCCAAGGCAGAGCAATCTTCAAGATCCGCAAAAACGACGGTGGGAAATACTATGTAAATGGATTTACCATTCAAGGAACGCCTGTCCGAAAATCCATGTCGAACGCCAATGAAATTCAGGAGCTCCTTCATCCATTTATTAAATTCGGGAGAGAAAGCGGCCTGTATATTATTCAAGAAGATATTCAAAGCTTCACTGAAAATGGACAGCCTTGTTCGATACGAGTTCATATCCAAAAACTAAATGGCGCATGGGTCATCGGCGGGATGTATGGGACGACTGCAATGGAACATGTGTCGGAAAGCGGGATTGTGAATCTCCATAGGGGCGCTAGGGTGATGACTGTCTCCGAAGTTTTGTCCCAGACGAAAGTCAGAAATCAAAAGAAGACAGTTAATAAGTTAGAAGATATTGCACTGGCAGCCGCAAAAGTCATCTATTCCGTTCTGCCTAATAGAGAATATGGAATGGACTTCGGTGTGAATCAAGAAGGTACACCTATTTTATTCGAAGTGAATACGACACCAGGCATCGGCGGATTTGCGCAAATTGAGAATAAAGCCATTTGGAAACGGATTGTTGCCTTGCGAAAAATGCAGAGCGAGTTAGATAAAACGTAATAGTGAAAGTGATACAAAAAGGTTTTATTCGACAAATACACGCAACTCTTTTCAAAAAGTGTCGGTATTTCCCGGGTAATAGTATCTTTTGTCGGACATCTACAAATTCCTGTTGAAGGTTTCGAAATATTGGAGGAATTATTACAAAGTCCATTGTTATTTAGTATAATGAATGCACCAATATATGCAGCGATTTATGCATAAAGAGCCGAAGGAGTAGACGATGTCATCTAAAATTCAGTTTTTACTAGCTATGGTTATCTTCGGGACAATTGGTGTATTTGTAAGATACATTGATTTATCCTCAAGCGAAATAGCTTTAGTACGTGGTTTTATCGGCAGTTTGTTTTTAACGGCAGTCCTTATCATAATGAAGAAGAAAATTCCATGGACCATGGTAAAAGTAAATGCTGTAGTAATCGTACTTTCGAGTATTGCATTAAGTGGAAATTGGATTTTCTTTTTCGAAGCAATCAAGCATACAACACTTTCCAATGCAACATTAACCTACTATTTTGCACCAGTTATTGTCTTGATTCTTTCCCCACTTTTACTTAAGGAAAAATTATCAGCGAAGAAAATTATCTGCATCGGTGTCGCCATGCTAGGCATGCTTTTCATTGTCGGGAATGGCCGTGTCAGTACATCTGGATTGAATGATCTAATCGGCATCGGGTATGGACTTCTGGCAGCTGTATTCTACGCTTCCTTAATGATCCTGAATAAATTCATCAAGAACATGGATGGCTTAGAAAAGACAGTACTTCAACTTGGAACTGCGACAGTCCTTCTAGTGCCATATGTTTTCTTCACGGAAGGATTCGGGATTTTGGAAGTATCGAGTGCTTCCATTCCATTTATACTGATTTTAGGGATTGGACACACCGGGGTTGGATTTTTGTTATTCTTCTCTGGTATGCAAAAGTTAAAAGGACAAAGCATGGCTGCACTAAGCTATGCAGACCCCATCACCTCATTAGTCATATCAGTTATGATCTTGCAAGAACAAACGACATTCGTTCAACTACTTGGTGGGGCATTGCTTTTAGGTTCAACATTTGTAAGCGAAAATAAGTCAATCACATTACGGAAAAGGTTAAAACCGGTTTCATAATACAATCACTAGAAATATATGAAGCCCCTTTTTAGGGGTTTTATTTCTTTTTGAAGAAGTGACACCCACCGGGTTACCTATGCATATGTATAGCGATAGCAACTACCCTGGGAGGTGCACTGCATGGCAAAAGCTGAACTGCAAACGCTGCTTACACAAACGCCAGAAGAAGGGTTTGCATTAGCAATAAAGCTTGCGCAAAAAGGGGTTGAAGTCACACAGCCTTCAGAAGATACTAGAAAACTATTGCGTCCTGTTTATTCGAGAGATCCGGATAGCTTAATAGCAGTATCACAAGTGATCGCTATTCATTATCAAACAATTGCAGCTGCAAACAACTACTGGAGAACCTGGACACCACAGTATTGGCAAAACTACTAGTAGAAGGGCACGCAAAAAGCAGACATGCTCGGCATGTCTGCTTCCTGTTCATTTTTTCAACGAATGCTTTTTCCCGTTCACATCAACAATTTCCACGGTTGCCGCTGTCAGTTTCATATCCTTCGCTTGGATACTCGATAGTTTTTTCGTTTTCCCGTCCAGCAAGCTGTATGCAAACACACCTTTTTTATTGAAATAAAACATCGTGCTCGGGTCGAATTTGACGGACTTGTTATTTTGCGTAATGTTAGTTGAAAATCTTGTGGACCCATCAAGCCGTTCGAAAATGACGCGTGCATCGAACTCTATCACTTTTACTGGTTCCATTTTGTCTGGACTATAGTGGTAAAGGATTAGTGTCTGGTCTATATTTACGGATTCGTCGAAGATCGGATTGTAATCGAAATACCGTACGTTTTTTTCTATAGTATAATAGTAGTCATGTCCATAGACGTTGAAATTCCGCATACTCATTGCATGATCCGCATCGATTCCCATGTCCATATACTTCGTATTATTTACTACTTCATTTTTATTCGTCTGAAATACACCATACGCATATGGATAATCGGCCACTTGAGATACAGCGGCCCAGTATGGAACGTATATCATGTTGTTTTGGAGGATGATCGGAAACCCTGTTTCCAGGTGGACGTCAAAAAGTCCATCTTGTGTCGGGAAATCCTGTTCCGTCAGCAGTACAGTTTCCTCTTTCGTCTTTTTATTAATCTTTACGAGCTTTTCGCCCTTGATCGTATACTGGAACCCGTCCTCTTCTACGACAATCCCCTTCTGGCTGACATAGGAAAACGGGGTAGGCAACTTCATCTTGTCGTCAATCGCTCGTGCAAGGAAAGAAGAAAACTGGGCGCGCGTAACCGGATTTCCTGGTTTGAACGTACCGTCCTGGTAGCCGCCTGCTATCCGATTCAGTGCCGCGCTGTTAATATCCCCGAATGCCCAGTGTGCCGGCGAGACATCTCTAAACATCGGTTTCTGTTCCAATGGAAGGTCGAATGCCCGGCGTAGAATCGCAGCCATTTGGGCACGCGTCGTCTGTTCTGCCGGTCGCATATAGCCGTTTTCCCCACGCAGGATTCCCTTTTCATTAATGGTCGCAAGCGTCTGATAGTGAGTCGACTGTTTCGACACATCCTTGAAAGTGACAGTCGGGTTTTTCGCCAATGGAATATCAAGCGCCTTTAGGAGCATGGAGGAAGCTTGTGCACGGGTGATTGGTTCATTCGGCCTGAATGTCCCATCCGGATAGCCCCCGATAATCCCCTTTTTGTATAGGAACATGATGTCCCACGAAGCACCATTGCCCTTCTGCATATCCTTGAACGGAATCGGATCGTTGTACGGCGGATATTCTGTCTCTGCGTCAACCGTTGATGTTACTGAAAAGAAAAGGAATAAAGTTAGAAAAGAAATGAAGATTTTTTTCAATTTCGTACACCTCTTTCTATTGATATGCTTGCGCATTCGTCATCCCTGCAGTCATACCACTCACATTCAATCACATATGCGTGTCGATTTCTTCATAGATCTGGACATTGATAATAGGTCCCAATGTCTGGACATGCACGCCGATTCCAAGTAAATCAGTCTTGTTATGGTCTGGAAGTTTAATATTGAAGGAACCTTTTTTCTTACCGACGGCATGGAATACATTGGTTCCCGCATCTCTTGTGACAGTGGCAATCTGTTCAGCATCTTTCGGTAAGACATGCTTTCCAATATCATATGTTGCGCCTAGATCCACTGACGCAGTCGGCCTTTCCTCCAATGTCCGAATGCTGTAATAAAAATGCGGTGTAAGGCTTACCGCTTCGATGCCGTACCGTACTTCTTCTCCATCCTCGAATCGGACCGTGGCAATATATCGACCCGGCTCATCAATACCAAAGCGGATATTATAGTACTTGCCCTCACTATCAGTTGCATCAGATTCCCGGCAATCGGAAGGACTGAAAGAGATACACTTCCTGAACGCCACATTGTCAGACAGTTCCTTTCCGTCCATCGTGGCAAGGGATATGTTTTGGACCTGTTTTTTACCCCTTACATCAAGGATAGCCGGCGTTGTGAGGAAATCTTGCGTCTCTTCTAATGTCAGCTTTAACTTGCCGTCCACTTCTTTGACGTGCGCATAATACTTGCGATAGTATTTTTTATCAGGATTTCCCGAATACACTAATGCGACTTGGAATGTACCTTCCCCCTCTTTCAGCGGGACTAAGTGGATCTTGTCTGCAGTGCTGCCCATTGGTTTATCACTTCCTACAACCGCATGGTACAAGCCGGTATCCTCATGGTTGGAATCAAACATTTTAAACTCTTCCCAACCGAAATCACTTGCCCGTACGGTTACAATTTGCGACTTCGCTTCTTCGGTCGCTTTCAACATTTTGGCTGCTTGCCCCCTTGTGATGGGCGAGTTCGGGCTGAATGTTTCCGGAGTCGTTCCTCCCGTGATGCCAAGTCTGTAGATGGATATAATGCTCGGATCGTGACCCGTTCCCCGTTTCACATCTACGAATGGACTTTTATATGACGTGAAGTCATAACGAGGCAAATCAAAAGCTTTCACAATTATCGAAGCCATCTGTGCACGGGTGATCGGATCGTTCGGACCATAACGTCCATCACCATAACCGCTAATGATGCTTTTTTCTGCAAGCGCTGCAATCGCTTTGTAATAGCCATTCGCTGTCGAGACATCTTTAAACCCTGGATTCTTCACGTTCGAAGTGTCCAAGTCGGTCATTTTGGCGATGATAGCAGCTGCCTGCCCTCTCGTAATGGAGTTCCCCGGTTTAAAAGTGCCGTCCGGATAGCCCCCAATAATTTTGCGTTCTGCTAGATCATTAACCGCTTCAGCAAAATGTTTTGATGAGGGTACATCTGAAAATCGCTCTTCCGTGCTAGCAGCAATTGTGCCGGATAAAGGCAGACTGCAAGCAAGCAGCAACGCCCCTAATCCAATAAATATCTTCTTCCTCACTTTCAATCTCCCTTTCTACTTTACAGAATTATTGAGGTGGCTGCGCATGCATTGCACAGGCACCGTGAAAAGGTACCGTGAAACCAGATTAGCGCGTCCTATATATTAAACGGTTGGTTGACGGTTATTTTAGGGAGGTTGCCAACCTGGTTTCTATAAATGATGATATCGGGGGTCCCATCCCCCTCCAGCATTATTCTTCTATTACCCAGCGACCTGCATTTACATCCCATTTCATATGAAACACTTGCTCCGCTACTCCTTCTCGTCCATATTCGTAGCGGATTTCAACTTCATTTTCAGAAACAGAAGCGGTCGTTCGATACGATGCCTCTAAGAACAATTCACCTAACCTCGTCAGTTGCGAAAACAGAGGCGTTTCCGGCAAATTGCCATAGCCTAACAAATCGTCATACAAATACAAATCAAAATACTGTTCCGGTGTGTATTCATCCGCAAGCTGTCCGGTTAAGTAATCGATATAAATCGAATCAGTACCTTCTTCACTCGCTACGCCTACTACTTGCCCGTAAATTTTGTGTACAGGTGTAATTGTCGCCCCTTGTACTGTTTCACTTGCCGGGAAATGGTTTAACAATAAATATTCCCGCGCATTCAACAGCTGGTCGTATCCGCCTACAATTTCGACTCCGTGTTTTTCATAACGATCCATAAGGTCAGATTTTACCGGTTTGCCGTTTATGCGCAGCTTGCCATTTTTCAATACGACTCGATCTCCTGGAACCGCAATCACCTCATAATAGGCATCATTATATGTCGGCAAATGGCTCGTCGTATTCGTCATTGTGCGAACAATGTCGCCCGTCTCGTATACAACTTCGTCGAATAAATTCGCTTTCCGCTCGATGACTGTATGGAAAGTATCCGAACTTCCTTTCAATGAAAACTGTTCTTTATCCACATAATGCAGACCATCGACTTGATCAAAATGCGGAAGCTCCGCGAATACTTCATAATCAACGGCTGACAACTGTTTCTTCTTCTGCAATGCCGAAATTTGCGCCAAATCGTCCAGCGGGTCATATGGGGTGCCCGGCCCTTGATCTGCCGAAAGATAATTCGTAGGGTCAATCGCAAGAAAAAGAACGAGTGCCACGACCGGAAGCGCCGCGGTGACAAACAGCACTTGCCAAGAAAACTTTCTCGCCGGTGCTCTATTCAATTGTTCATGCACACGCTGCTTAATCCGCCTTTCCTGCAGCGTTGTATCGCCCATCATTTGATCGAGCTTACGCTTAAAATCATTCAATTGCTCTCTACCTCCTCTTCCTCAAAAAATTCCTTAAGCTGCTGCTTTGCCCTCCGCAGCCGCGTTTTCACAGTATTTTCGTTGAGCTGCAAATAGGCTGCTATTTCCGTGATCGACTGCTCGTCATAATAAAATAAAATTAGCGGCTCCCGGTACTTTAACGGCAGCTGAAAAAGATTTTTCTCAAGAGATGCCAGCCGCTCCTGCTCCAACAAAACTTCATCTGCGCCTTTTTCCGAAACAAAAATTGTATCGAACAGCACATCTTTTTTATGCTTCCATGAACGCAAATAATCCTTTGCGCGGTTGGCCGTCATTTTCGTTAAATACGTCTTCAACGATGCCTCATTGCGAAACTGGTCACTCTTTTGAAAATACGTAACAAACACTTCTTGCACAATATCCTCGGCAGTCGACCAGTTCTTCACATATAAATAAGCGATGCGCACTAAATAACGCGAATGCTCATCGATGATTTTATCAATAGTACTCATTTACGAATCCTCACCCTCTTTCACTACCAAGTCATGTCCCCTTCCACATACGCAACGAATTGATCGAACGACTTTTTCTCTGTCACACCGTATCGGCAAACTTCATAATTTGACATCTTTCGATTGGCATACCCTTCCGTCGTCGTAAAGCCAATCAACAACCCTGCCTCTTTCGCCGCCGCAATAAAATCCTTATTATAATGCCCAAACGGATAGGCTAACGAAACCGCTGCCGGCACTTGCGCAACATTTTGCTGTAAGTCCAATAGGATTTCTTCCTTTGTATGATCAAACACAACACCTTCTCCCGTATCCCCGTTCAGTGCATGGAGTTCATCCGTATGTGCTTCAAATTGAAAAACATCCGCCAGCTCATCCAAATCTGCAGCTGTAAAAAACTGCAGCGGACCTTCCGCATCAAACAACTGCGTCCCCTCTGCCCGGCCCGTACGTGAAGAAATAATATGCTGTAGTGCAGTAAAGCCGTATTGTTTTAAAATCGGATAGGCATATTCCTTCGTCGATAACAAACCGTCATCAAATGTAATCAGCACTGCCTTGCCCGGCACGACAAGACGTCCTTCCAAATAATCATAAAGCTCATGTGCAGTCAACGTCTCAAAATGGTGCTCCGCCAAATACTCCATCTGCTGCTCAAACGATTCCAACGAAATTGTGCTATTCATCGTCTTCATCAACTCTAGCGGCAACACTTGATGATAGACAAGTACAGGCATTCCCTCATCCATTTCAACGGACTGTTTATGAATATAACCCGGACGCTCCCCTATCGTAAGGATATACCAATTTTCTTCCTCTCGCACGATTGGATAGCGATAACCTTCCTCAAGCTCCAGTATAACGCTGCTCTGCAAGTCGGGATTTTCGTAAACGGCGGTTTTTTGCAATGAAAGAATAGCAGCCAACCGCTCCTTATGTACAACTGTCGATAGCTTCATTGATTCGACTGTCCCGTGCCCCTTCCGGACAAAGGCAGACATATTTCCAAGCCGAAGCTCATAATACACTTCATCTTCACCGACAATGGCAACCGGCTGATTCGCCTCCAACTCGCCAATCTGCTTCAAGGCTGCACCTTTCATATAAATCGGCTGGCGTTCCTGCAATGTCAGTACTTGCTCAAATTCTTTCTTCATAATAAAGCGGTCTCTATCTTGCGCAAAAGCTATTCCTTGTGACTCTACGAAAAACCATATCGCACCTATACTTATAATAAATACAAACAAGCACACAAGTATCAGCTTACTAGAATTCTTCCTCATACCTTTACCTCCACTGTCATTCAAGCAACGTACAGACGGAGATTTTCAAAAAAAGTTTCAAAGGTTTGTAAAAAAGTTTTTTGGGGTTCTTTGAGAGATGGTTTTGGCAGGTCAAAGGTCACAAAATGACGATAAAGTTGTGAAAATGACCGATAACTCTTGGGAAATGAACGATAACTCTCCGAACTTGATCGATAACTTCCGGGAAATGACCGATAAACAGCAGGAAATGATCGATAATAACCCGGACAGACGACTAGAAGTTCAAGTCTAGATAATAATGAAACGTTTATCGCCCGCCGGCCGTATACTAGCTAACTACAAATGTGAATAGATGGGGTGAGGAGATGATGAATAGAGTTTCTCGCTGGAAAACAGGTGCATCCATATTTCTTTTTGCGATCTGTCTTGTCTGTGCAGGCTGCTCGAAGACCGATGAACAAGATAACATCATAGAAACGGTCAAAACGGTTGTTGAACTGCAAATGAATGCACCGAAAGAAAAAGCAGTCTTCGCGAATTACTTCTCGGACGATGAAGGAAAATTCGAGGAGGAAGTCGCTCAATACATGACGTATTTAGAGGAAACATACGGACCTTACTTTACGGAGAGCACTTTCGAACTGTACACGCGAACGAATGAATTCGATATGTTCCATACGGTAGCCGACAGATACGACTATCAGTTACAGGTGAACGATGTCATTGTGGAGCAAAACGAAGTGACGCCATCGAATTATAACTTCACGGTCAAGCTTGATTATGTAGATAAAGACGGGGAGACAACAGCAATCGAAGTTACAGGTGTTGCCATTATGCGTGAAGATAAAATCGCTAAAATGTCATATCTCGGCGACAAGCAATTGTTGAGAAACCTACTTAGCGGCGGCCTGAAATAATGTGAATGTCTCCATAAAAAATGAGGAACCTATCAAATGTAAGTTTGATTTGGTTCCTCATTTTTATCATTTAGTAACTGTTATATTCCTTACAAACTAGTTTATTTATCTTTTTTCCTCGCACGTGCCTCTCCGCCTTTTCGTCCTGCCTCTTCCTTGCTCATCTTGCCGTCATTGTCATTATCATCACGTTGCTTGGCACGCGCTTCTCCGCCTTTGCGACCTGCTTCTTCCCTACTCATCTTGCCGTTATTATCATCGTCGTCACGTTGATTGGCGCGGGCTTCTCCACCTTTTTTGCCAATTTCTTCGTAAAATTCTCTTCCATGAGATTCAGAAGTAGCTTCTCCGCCTTTTCTACCGATCTCTTCATAAAACTCTCTTCCATGCGTTTCAGCAGTCGCTTCGCCGCCTTTACGTCCTGCTTCTTCCACTGTCATTTTGCCTTCATCTGATCGATTACGTTTGTTGTTGTTAGCCATTTTTTATTCCTCCTCTGTTTTATCCTTACGACTATGTTCTTCCCTAGTACTCTTATTTAAAACATCATATATTTTCCGAATAAGGCTTACTGCATATGTAAAGCGCTATCTTTCTTGCCTAGAACTAGTAGATGTGTCGCCTGAAAGTGATGACATCCTATTTCCTATCGGAATACCATACAGGAGATGAAGAATAAGGAGAGAAGTGCATTGCAGATTTATGTCGTCAAACAGGGGGATTCCTTATGGGCAATTGCCCATCAATACGGCGTTACTGTAAATCAAATTGTATCGGCCAACCAATTGGAAAATCCGAATGCATTAGTCATCGGTCAAGCCCTTGTCATTCCGACCGTTTCCCGTTCAACCGCCTCAAAACCGGTTATTGATGTGAATGCCTATACGATCAATACTGGGGAAACAGGCGCGCGGGAAATTCAAGAAGTCGGCCGTTACTTAACGTATTGGATGCCATTTGTGTATAGCGTGAAAGAAGATGGAAGTTTAACGGATCTCGATGATGAGGAAATGCTCAAATCTGCTGCAGCTGAAGGAATCGTACCCATAATGGCAATCACAAATTTCAGCGCTACAGAAGCTGGATCCGATCTTGCCCATACTGTTTTATCAAGTCGCGAACTTCAGGAAAAGGTCATTACGAATGTGCTCGCTGTTATGAAAGAGAAAGGCTATGAAGGATTGAATATCGATTTTGAAAACGTATATCCTCGTGATCGGGAGCATTACAATGAGTTTTTGCAGCTGGCAGTCAATCGGTTACATCCTGAGGGATATTCTGTATCATCAGCTCTTGCTCCAAAGACGAGTGGTGAACAAAAAGGATTGCTATTTGAAGCGCATGATTATGAAGCGCATGGTAGAATCGTCGATTTTGTTGTACTGATGACATATGAGTGGGGATATCGAAAAGGGCCTGCCCAAGCAATTTCACCTATCAATGAAATAAAACGAGTGCTCGACTACGCTGTCACCGTCATTCCGCGAGACAAAATTCTGTTCGGCTTTCAAATTTATGCACGTGACTGGCTGCTACCTTTCGTTGAAGGGCAGGAAGCCGAAACATTCAGCGCACAGGAAGCTGTCCGACGAGCGATTCAACATCAAGCAGCCATCCAATATGATACAAAAGCACAATCTCCATTTTTCCGTTACGCCGACGAACAAGGGCGTACCCATAAAGTATGGTTTGAAGACGCCCGCAGCGCACAAGCGAAGTTCAATATGGTGAAAGATTATAAGCTTCGAGGCATCAGTTATTGGGTCCTCGGATATCCCTTCCCGCAAAACTGGTTGTTGCTTGGAGATAATTTTACGATACGGAAGAGAGTGTAAATAAAAATCGTTAAGGTGCCAGACTCCCGAGCAATGCTAAATTGCTCACGTCCGGTACCTATTTTTATATACATGCCTATCCCATCCAGCATAATAAATAATTCCTAAAATATACTGTAATACTTACGTGATTGAATAGAGCACTCCCCTACAGATATTTGTAGAAGAATGTCGAATTGCTCATTGACAGAAGAGTTTTCCTAATCGATACTTTGAATTAACTAAAATTTTCAAAAGAAGTTTAGTTGATTCCAAATAATTGAAAGGTGGAGATGCTCAAATGCTACTCGCAAAGTACCCTCGAAGAATCTATACGCACGCAGCAACCCCAATCGAAAAGTTAACCCATCTATCGAGACTATTGGGTGGTCCTTCCATCTACATAAAACGAGATGATCTACTTGGACTTGCCGGCGGCGGGAATAAAACGAGGAAACTCGAATTCTTAATTGCCGATGCGATTCAAAAAGGAGCAAACACGATCGTCACTTGCGGTGCTCTCCAATCGAACCATTGCCGACTGACGTTAGCCGCTGCCGTAAAAGAAGGTTTAAAATGCCAGCTCGTTTTAGAGGAAGGTGTTGCTACACCTTATCATCCAGATGCAAACGGCAATAACTTGCTGTTTAAATTAATAGGTGCTGAATCAATTAAGGTTGTGCCTCATGGATCGGATGTAATAGCGGACATGCACGCATTAGGAGAAGAATTAGCGGCGGCGGGCAGAAAACCTTATTTAATCCCAATCGGAGGATCTAATGAATTAGGATCGGTTGGATATGTGGCGTGCGCTCAAGAGATCCTACAACAAACTTTTAACACTGGGCTTGTCATTAACGATGTAGTCGTTGCGAGCGGCAGTGGCGGAACACAAGCAGGACTGATCGTTGGTTTTAATGCAAGCAGCGCGCCGATTAAAGTGCATGGCATCAATGTTTCCAGGCCAAACGAAACACAAATTCCGAAAATCACAGATTTAGTACAGCAAACTGCGGATTATGTAAACGTGAAAGACAACCAATTAGCTACTAGTGTCCACTGCTACGACGGGTATGTTGGCGAAGGCTACACCATTCCGACACAAGGGATGATTGAAGCAGTACAAATGTTGGCGAGGACGGAGGGTATTCTGCTCGATTCCGTTTATACAGGAAAAGTGATGGCAGGGCTTATTGACTTAATTCGCAACGGAACATTCAAGAAGGAAGACAACGTGCTGTTTATTCATACAGGTGGATCCCCGTCCTTATATGCAAACCATACTTTATTCAATGAGGACTTGTTTACTTTATAAAGCTTGAAGTGAGGTTAGCTTATGAAAATACCTTTTACGAAGATGCACGGAATTGGAAACAATTACATTTACCTCGATGCCATTGTACATGAATTCGATGATGCCATTTTCAGTCAACTGGCGAAAGATATCTCAAATGTCAATACAGGCGTAGGATCAGATGGCCTCATTGTCATCCATCCGAGTGACGTGGCGGATGTTGGAATGCGGATTTTCAATAAAGATGGATCGGAAGGACAAAGTTGCGGCAACGGTTTACGTTGCACAGCAAAATATGCTTATGAAAACCATCTCGTTTCTAGCAATATCTTTCGGATCGAAACGAAGGCGGGAATTGTCACTGTCGAAGTATACGGCGAAAGAGAGCGTGTAGAGCAAGTGACAGTAGACTTAGGTTCGCCTCTACTGAATCGAAGTCAAATTCCGATGCACGGTCCTGACGATAACCGAGTGATTGCGGAAACGTTTCAAGTTGCGTCACAAACATGGCAAGTGACGGCATTATTTTTGGGCAATCCAAATGCTGTGTTTTTTGTCGATGCGATTGAGGAAGCCCCTTTACATGAGTTGGGCGCAATCGTTACTGAAGATCCGCGTTTCCCAGATCGTGTGAATGTCGGATTTGTTGAAGTCCTCTCTCGCCATGAAATGAATTACAGAGTATGGGAACGAGGTTCCGGCGTGACAGAAGCTTGCGGAACAGGAGCAAGCGCAGCAGTCGTCGCTGCAGTTTTAAACGGTTTTATCGAAAAAGGGACAGATGTCACTGTCCATTTGAGTGGTGGTGATTTATGCATTACATGGGATGATGATGATCATGTTTGGATGACCGGACCAGCGGAGACAACGATTCAAGGGGTCTTCCATTGGAACCGTCAAGCTTCATAGAAATACAGATTCTACATTAAAGGGGGAACAGTTGCATGGCAAAAAAATTGAAAGCATATCGCTTCCCGCTCATCCTTCTAGCTTCCATTATCATCGGATCCATAATTGGGCTGATTTTTGGCGAAAAGGCGAGCGTCATTAAACCGTTTGGGGATTTATTCTTAAACTTACTCTTCATGATTGTTGTTCCACTTGTATTCTTTTCGATTGCATCAGCTGTCGCGAATATGGACAGTATGAAACGGCTTGGGAAAATCATGGGCTCCATGCTTACGGTTTTTATCATTACAGGGATTTTTGCATCCATTGTGATGTTAGTAGCCGTTCTTATTTTCCCAGTTGGATCCGGGGTTGATATTCCCAGGGAAGTTGTAGAAAATACGGAAGTGCTGTCGCTATCCGATCAACTTGTAAATACGTTTACTGTTCCGGACTTTGTCAATTTATTCTCACGTAAACATATGCTCGCGTTAATTGTATTCTCGGTGTTATTAGGAATCGCAACCGGGTTGACAGGCGAGGCTGGAAAGCCATTTGCCCGCTTTTTAGAAAGCGGCTCCGAAATCTTCATGAAAGTGATTCAACTCGTTATGTATTATGCTCCGATCGGCTTGGGTGCCTATTTTGCAGCATTGATCGGCACCTTTGGCGGAGAACTGATCGGTGATTATGCGCAAGCCTTCATCCTTTATTACCCTGTTGCTTTTCTATATTTTGTGATTGGATTTACGCTTTACGCATTCATTGCTGGCGGGAAAAAAGGAGTTGTCCGTTTTTGGAAAAACATTCTTGCACCTGCTGCAACTGCGCTTGGCACGGGAAGCAGTTTTGCAACCCTCCCTATTAACTTGCAAGCAGCAAAACAAATCGGCGTACCAAAGGATATTCGGGAAACTGTATTACCGCTCGGCGCGACAATTCATATGGATGGATCTTGTCTTTCTGCCATTCTCAAAATCGCGTTCGTCTTCGGCGTGTTCAATATGGATTTCACAGGATTCGGCACTTTCTTGACAGCAATTGCGATTTCCTTACTGTCAGGTGTAGTGATGAGCGGAATTCCTGGCGGCGGCTTTATCGGTGAGATGGTCATCGTTACACTGTATGGTCTACCGATTCAGGCATTGCCGATGATCTCAGCAATCGGTGTCGTTGTTGACCCACCTGCAACGATGGTTAACGCAACTGGAGACACGGTTGCAAGTATGCTTGTAACAAGGCAATTGGAAGGGAAAGACTGGATGGAGAAAGTACATGTAGAATAGGAGAAAATAAAAGTGCTCAGATTTCTGAGCGCTTTTTAGTGTAATAGTCTACTATCTTATTGAACTAATGCACCCGTTCATACATTAGTTTTCCGTTTCTTTTTCGTCTCTCTCTTTGATATATCTTTCGTACGCATCTTCCACCCTGTCATTACTATTAGGTGGTACTACTTGTTTATGGACCTCACTAATTAAAATAAATGACCTAAAGATGACTCCAACAATTATTGCACATAAGATGTAAATTCCAATAGGACCGAGGAATGCCAAGATACCTAAAAGCCCAGCTAATAGAATGGATAACAACAACTTCACACAAATCCCCCCTTAATCTGACTACCTGTACTGTATTCCACTTAAAGACTCGATTGTTGACCATAACTTAAGAAACACTCTTCACTTAAACTGCCGCGTTAGTTCAATAAGAAAAAAGGCTTTACTCCTTCAAGTAAAGCACCCGTTGATTGAACAAGAAAAATTGAGCATTCGATAATTAGGCACACGAATTAATTTCCTAATTACTGTCCCAGGCTACTGCCGCCCCTTTGCAATCCAATAGGGGACAAGTTTATTTACCCTCTCCGCATTCTGATCCCACAAGTGATCGAACGTCACAAGTATTTTCCCTTCTCTCTTCCCGCCTTTTTTCCCACGCTTGTATGTGTACCGAATCTCGGTTTCGGTTTGTTGAACAAGTGTGACCTTACCGAAATTATGTTCAAGGTGTTCAGTCAATTCAGAAGGAAGCCAAGTTGAAAATCCACCCATATACTCCCCATGCTCTTCTTTTTCGTCGTCAATCTTAAAACGGATTATGGCAAGTGGATTACAATCAAAAAGACCATCTAACATAATTACTTCCTCCTCTCCAATGAAAATAGTCTACTGACCTGATCCGTTTAGTTTTGAATCACTAATCTTCAATTAGAACCATTCAGAATCTAATTTGTCTGAAGCAGCTCAACGATCTTCAAGTAAAGCACCCGTTACTTCAAGAAGTCTTATCGAACTTCAATTACAAAAGCATAACTCGAACTTCCCTTTTTCCATCTTGCATGGACATCGTAAATGTAAACACCTTTTTCTTTTGGTGCTAGCAAAACATTATTACTTAACGAAACGCCTTCCACTTCATTATCATTAAACCATCTATTTACTCCCAATGTATTTGCGTTAGGTTCTTTTTTAAATTCTATTTTTAATTCAGATTCAGACGATACAATTACAGGTTTAATTTTATGATGTTCAATTAGCATTGGGGGAGAAATCGTATCCGCACAAACAGAATTAAATAAACCATCCCAACAATATGAACCTCGTGCCACTTCTAGCTTCTTTTCATCAACAGTTATAGTCAGTTCAGGTGGATTGTTATTAAATAACCCGATAACGAAGTAAATCCCAATACTTAATATAACTAATATTATTAAAGTGATTATCGCCTTTTTCATAAATGCCCCCTTATTAGTTTTGAATCATCTTTTCTTTAACTCTACTGCCCCGTTAGTTGAATAAGAAATTTAATTTTCGACTGTTTTTATATCGAATTTCATATTGTCTAACCTCCAAATATCAGCATCAGTATTAGAAAAGACAGTTATTTCAAGCTTTTGTCCAATGTTATATTTCTCTACATTTTCAACGGGTATTTCGTATACATTTCCTTCTCGTCTACCCTGAGAAACCCCGCCATACTCCTTCATAATCAACATTTCTTCTTCAACAAGAATTTCTTCTACTGTACCTGTGAAAGTAAAACTTTCTTGATAATCATCCGAACAGCCAGCAAAAAATAAACAAATCAATAATGTAAAACTTATTGTGAATTTAGTTTTCACAAGGCACCCCCTTGAAAGATTAGATGCATATTACGTACTAAAGTTTCAAATTGTTGTTAAACTAACCTGCACCGTTAGTTGAAGAACGTCATTTCGCAATCTTCCATATATTTTAATATGTATTTTTCAATTACCTGCTATATTTTTCTATCCAATATTCAATCAGCAAGTGTTTAACAAGGGAATTAGCAAATGCACATAAATTTACGTGCTCTTATTAATCCCTGTGCTAATTCTGTTCCAGTATGTCTATTTAAATCATCTAAACGTTGATATCACAAAACCGAACCCGTTAAGTAATTATCTATACGTTTGTGCTTACCATATTTTATTGTTGTAATTTCTTCCATAATCGTGCCAGTTTGCGATGTTAGCCTGTAAAAAAGACGTACAAGAATGGAATTACAAAAGCTATGCCAAGACATATAAGAGCTGCTAATTTTGATTGTTTTGTAATTCTCTCATCGCTTTTATGTAGATTTTCGAAAAATGACAGAGTAAAGAAGAAACTTATAAAAATGAATAAGACTGACATAAATATTATTCCAAACCATCCTGCCACTCCATAACCCCCCTGAATCTATTAGTATAAATTTACAGGTACCGACACATAAATCTTGAGTTATAGTACCTTCTTTTGTTATTCGGATTTTAACCCATTTGAATCCCATTCTGGAACCGATTGTCGAAAAATTACTTTTACTGTATTTTATTTTACGTTTGATCAATCCTTAAATCGATCTTCTAATTCCTTTTCAATTTCCTCATCACTCACCGGTACAATCTCTTCTTTTACCCCGTATTTCTTTTTGATCAATTGCCCCACCTCGGACCGATCAATTCCATCCTTTACTGCTGCAAAAATCACGATATACAGGATGAATAAACTAACTAGCCACAGTATAATAGTTCCCCATACCATTTATCTACGCCCCCCCTTTATTCTTTATTCCTTTTATCGGCTTTCAAATGCGCATCCAAGATACCTGCCAATTTCTCTTTCACTACTTCTGACGTGACAACACAGCTGACTTCGGAATACTTTGTCATAATCCACAATTCATACCCGCTGTTCACTTCGGGAGAATCTCCGTAAAAACGGTGGTTCTGATCGATTTCCTCAAAATGATAGGAGTGAATATTCTTCCACGAAACAAACTTGCCTTGACATAACACCCCGTCCTCCACGACCGCAAACAGATTCCAAATGTGATTAAAATAGATTAAAGCCCAGATAAATACAAAGTCGTAAGGCAGATTGATAGTTGTATCTAACAATTTATAAACAGCCAAGATAAGGAAGATCGATAGATTGAAACCTAGCCATGTAAGAGCAGACTTTTGTTGAGAAATAATAGGCCGCTCAATCGTTTTTTTCGGCTGTACCCGGATTACTTGTAAATCTTCCTCTGTGACAGGGAAAACAGTAGGCTGTTTCATTTTAATGACTAACCGAAAGAACCGGAAACAGAGAAATAGAAATAAGATGCCCGCTAAAATGTCCCTATTAGTCATCTTATTATTCTTCTAACGATGCGTAACACTCCATGCAGCATTCTCAAGATAAATGATCCTGCCTATTCATAAACCTAACGACTCGCATGCCTTCCCTTTGTTCAAGCAAATGGATTCCCGTATCCCCAGTAGGAAATGCGACATCTCCTACAGGCAGTCTGAGAAATGCATTGATCAGATTAGAAATCATTTTGCCATGGGAGACAATCGCAATCCGTTGATAGCCTTGATAATCATGGAGAATCTGTCGAAGTATCCGTTCTGCTCGATAGCGTAGGTCAAGGGCTGATTCCCCGTCTTGTATCGGAATATGAACCGGCCTCCCGCCTTCAGGTAACGGATGCTTGATCGCCGCTTCTTTTCTCGACATTCCAGCTAACACTCCATTATTGAATTCCCTTAAATCATCATAAAATCGAATTTCACACCCGATTGCCTCCTGCAAGATTTGCGCTGTCCCACTTGCCCTTTTCAAAGTGCTCGATAAGATGATTTCCGGAGGATATTCTTTCGCAACAGTCGCTGCCATTTTTCCCGCTTGTCTCTCCCCTAATTCAGTTAACGGAAAATCTGCTCTTCCTTCATGCACTTCCAATAAATCCGCTTCTGATTGGCCATGTCTGATTACGAGTAGCTCCACCCAAATCCCTCACTTTTTTAAATCAATCGCAACTATTTTACCATATAATTACTTGGAAATATTTTTCGCAATAAGAAAAGAAGTATAATTTTGAGTTTCTATAATAATTCATAATGAAACCTATCCTAAGTAAGTAACGGGTTCGGAAGATGGAGAAAACTTCAAAAGGTACAACATTTGGGGACACAGCTCACTTGTTAAAACAATTGCTGATTAGATATTGGAAAGAAAATATAGAAGGTAGATGATAGTTTTATGATAAAATATATTGAATATTATGAAATGATGTTCTTCAACTAACGCAGCGGGTTAGTTTAAAAAAATTATAAACAGGGGTGGTTTTAAAAACTAGGAAGTAAGAATGTATGTTTATTTGGTTGTACCAACGCCTATCATAGCAAGATCCTTATATTTTATGGCGAATGAAATTATCACTATATTCATAAAAATAAAGGAGGTTATCAATGGATGCTTTTCGTGGTTTTCATGTAGATATGTCAAATTATCCAAGTGCAATTTTTGCCTTTCTAATCGTGAGACTGATCTTAACTGGATTACTGAATGACAAAAAAGAACTAAAAGAAATAGTGACCGTAGTCTGGGACCTGCTATTATTTATATTTATTTGCTACTTTACGTTTAAATATCGTGAATATATGCTGGAGGATATTGGTTACAAGGTATATTTTGTTTGGTTGCTTATGATAGGCTTGCTTGTATTTCATGTCAAAGATATTTATTCGCTAATCAAATCCAAGAGTACAAAAGAAGAAAAACAATGACTATCATGCACTTCTCAGCATTTTTCCTTACCGAACTAACGGTGCAGGTTAGTTGAAGAAGTATTTGTCTAGATAAAAGCTAAAAGGGGGAAATAAATGGAAAGGTTATTAATTATGGCGGCTCTACTGGTATTTGTTTTAAGTGCCTGTGTTACTAACAATGCGAAGTCAAATACTATTTCTGCTGTTGAACTAACAGAGAGAGAGAATGCGATACTCTCGACCACTTCGGATAATTCATTTGTTTTTGATTTCAATGTTGACAGTGAGTATGAAGAAGTATCAGTATGGATTGAAAAGTACGAATTAGGTAAATTGGTTAATAATAGAATAAGTTCTATAACATCACAGGTAGAGGAAAATGGTTCTGTTATTTTTGCAACCTCAAAAGCAGTTGGCAGAAAGCAATATACCTTTAATATTGGAATTAGCAGTAATAATAGCATTGGTTCTACAAGTCGCATCGAGACAAATTCAGATGATTTAGATGCTATGTCAAGTGTTTGGGGCAACATCCAAGGAGAGAACAATTCAATTGAAGGAGAAGTAGTATTAGCAAGTATCTGCTATTCAACTGATGGTCATATGAGTAGTCTTACTACCGATTTTTATCAAGATGTTGATGGTCATATGAATGAGTTAGAAAAATATGACGTAGTTTATCTTCTGAAAGCTGAATTTAATAAGTGAGGATTGGAATTGTGTGAATATTATTCAACTAACGGGTGCTTTAGTAAAAATGCATCGGCAATCTTTTTTCTCATTGAACTAACGAGGCAGTTTAGTTGAAGATTGATGTTTAACTTGTGTTCAACAATCGGGCCATTCTGTTGAATACTAACAGGCGAGAAATAAAACGGGTGCAATTGTTAAATCGGGCGGCTACCTTTCTGCTAACGGGTCAGGATACTTGAATAACAAAGAACGAATAATAGAATTTTTCGAAAGTAGGGAAGAAACATGATTGAATTAAGAAAAATTACCCACGATAATTTTGAGGCAGTGTTGAAGTTAAGCATAACAGATGAGCAGAAAGGAAATGTGGATTCCAGCATATATTGTTTGGCTAGAGCCTATGTGAGGATGCTCAACGACGAAAAACCTCCTATGATCTTCGCTATATGCAACAACGATGAAGTCATAGGATATGTCGATATTGGATTTTACGAACTGGCGGAAAGTTCAATTTTACGTGAAAAATATGGAGATAAATCTACTTATGGACTTAATCGCTTTATGATTGATAAAAAGCATCAAGGCAAAGGATTTGGCAAACAAGCAATGATGAAAGTTATTGATTACATCAAGTCGTTTCCACAAGGAAAAGCCAATGCAGTTGCTACATCATATTGGATGGTAAACGAAACCGCCCGGAAGTTGTTTGCGTCTGTCGGTTTCGTTGAAACAGGAGCGATATGGGACGGACAAACAGGGGGTAATTGGAATGCAGAAAGAAAAGATATAGAGTATGCAGAAGTAGGTGCCAGACTCGGATTATAAAGCAGTTTGGAGGTGTCATGGTATGTGGGTTGCAGACCTAATAACTACGGTAGTTGAATTAATCGCAGGTATTTACGAATCAAAGAGAAAGAGGAGAGATAAACGTTTGAGAGAGGGAAAAAGGAGTGTACTAACTGAAAAAGAGTAAAATCACATTAATTACTACTATTATAACTTTATTTGTTATAACCTCTCTATTTATCAATAACGCCTCGTTAAAAGGAGCTACATCCGAAGTTCCACCTACGATAAGTCCCCAGAAACAAGCGGAAAATGCAAAAGAAATGGATAATGTTGAAAATCTCATTTATGGAGACAGTGGAATCATAAAACAAGTAGAGCTAACGGGTGCTTTGCTTGAAGATGTCATTCTTCAACTAACAGGGCAGTTTAGTTGAATAAGGATTTATAGAACAAATATCAAATAAAGAGATTATTACTATTTGAAGCGAGATGATTTAATTTAAAAAGTTTATATGGATGGTATTGTTCTTAATCTTATCTGTAATGCTCTCAGGTTGTTCAGCATCAGAGGTGATTCGGGTTGGCACTCCTTCTTTTAATGACAAAGGAAAAGCAATAAGTTTTGATAGGGAGATCAAGGACTCTGAATCAATCGAAGCTTTGAGGTCGATCATAAAAAAAGTTAGAGAGATTGAAGAACCGAATGACTTAGATAATGAACCAGAGACATTTTTCTCACTTGAAAGACCAAAGGAAGGCATTGCCGAATTGTGGTTGTATGTATACTATCAAAACGATGGTAGTTCAATTTTATATAATGAAGGTGTAAATGGTTACTTTTCCCTTTCTAATGAGCAAACTAATGAATTAAGAAGTATATTGGAACAATAGTAATTCTTTAGTCTTCAACTAAAGGCTGCTTTACTTGAAGATTGATAAGATGCTGAGGAGTTCAATTCTTTTAGAACTTACGGGGCAGCATTCAATAAGTAAAAAAGGAGTTTGTGTAGTGGGGCTTGGTTAGATTTGTACTTGTCGGATTAATCTTTTTGGTTATTGCCGTTATTCTTGTCTTACTCTTAGATATTACTTTAACTATTTTTGGACTGCCATTGAATGCATTTACAGAGAGTCTGTTACAAATACTCATTTTATGTTACGGGTTATTGAAGTTCGGTATTAAAGAAGGAAGTATTAATAAGCATAAGAATTTCGATTTGCCTAATTAAGAGTTTATTGCTTCACTAACGAGTGCTTTAGTTCAATAAGGATAGTAGCATATTACGCAAAAAAGCGCTCAGATCTGAGCGCTTTTACTCGTTTTTCAAATGGCTAAATCGCTGTTGAAGTATATGCTGATTAACCTTTCAGCTAAGCAAGCCTTGTTATCATTTATTTAACTCATGCTTCTTCCCTGCCGTATCTGTCACGATCAGCTTCTTATCAGTAACTTCCATCCGTTTCCCTAGAATTGTCGAAAGCTTGGTCGTTTTCTTATCTAGCAGGCTGTACTTGTAGACGCCTTTTTTATTAAAATAATACATCGTCGAATGGTCGTATAGTACGGACAAGTTTTCTCCACCAGCCTCGCGGTTTAGGTAAGGTTGGTTGTGAGACTCCTCGTAAAAGTCGAACGTCACACGCGCATCGAAGGTGAGTTCCTTTTTCTTATCGCTCATGCCGTCAAGAGCGGTCGAGTAAAGTACAAGCTTCGCCTCCTCAAAAACATCCGGGCCTGCTGTACGCGGCGTGTAGGAATCCGCATTCGTAAAGTACATGCGATCATTCCATATGAATAAATTACGGAATGACTCACCTGATGGCTCTTTCATAATTTCAAATCCTAGTCCATCCGTTTTCATCTTCATGACAGCGAAAGCATAGGGAACTTCATCCGCTTCCGCAAACCCGCCTCTCCAGTAAGGGATGTACAACTCTTCGTTGTAAAGAATGATACGGGTGTTATCATGCAAGTAAATGACCGAGTCAAAATCCCACTTGCTTTCCTGAATCTCTTTGTCTTTCAATAACACTTCCCGTTTGCCGGTTTCCTTATTTTCTTTGATAACTTGGTAGTATCCATCTGAATCCCGCTTAGTGAAATACGAAAACCCATCCTGTTCAACGCTCTTCCCTTTCGTACTCACGTATGTATGATAGTTGCTAAGTTTCATCTTATCATCCATCGCGCGCACTAAAAATGCAGAAAACTGAGCGCGAGTAACAACATTGCTCGGCATGAATTTACCTTCCGATCCGCCTGCAACACGCTGCTTCGCAATTCCATTAATGTCCTGATAGGCCCAGTGAGCTGGCGTCACGTCAATGAATGTCGCCTGCTTGTCTAGCGGCATGTCGAATGCACGGCGCAAAATTGCAGCCATTTGTGCACGTGACGTCTTTTCCCCTGGGCGCATGAAACCGGCGTCGCCTCGTAGAATCCCTTTCTCGTTTACCGTCGCTAGAATCTGATAATACGGCGACTTTTTCGAAACGTCCTTGAACTCCACAGACGCACTTTCTGTCAACGGTATATTCAATGCCTTGATCAGCATGGCAGAAGCTTGTGCACGTGTGATCGGTTCATTCGGACGGAAAGTGCCATCCGGGTAACCGCCTATAATATTGCGTTCCGATAAGTACATAATCTCATTCTTCGCCCAATGCGATTTCACATCTGAGAAATTCGTTGCGGCGTTTACCTGAAGTGGAAGGGCCGCCAAAAAGAGCAGCACCGCCACGATGGCAGTCAGTTTACTTTTCATCATCATTGTCCTCCAATTATAAAACTACTTCTCAAGCAACTAAAACCCAGTCGACACGCCCTCTACTTCAAGCGGTTGGTTGACAGCTTCTTCTGGACAATGCCGACCGAGGTTCCGTACTACTGCGTGTTTCATTTCCGCCTTTTTGAACTCGGGGGTGCCGTCCCAGCAATTGCTGTTCCCAAATAACGGCACGATTATCTTCTTCATCATGTACCCCATTGTTGTCAATTTAGCACTGTACAGACGGAGTTTTTCAGAAAAAGTTTCAAAGGTTTTTAAAAAAATTTCAACATGTACTTATTTCATCTAAAAACGACAACCTTTCCCCGTTGAGCTCCGTTACTATTAGGAAGAGGCGGTGGAGACAATGGAGCAGGTAGAATTGGAGAAAATCATGGATGCGCATGGTGAACATCTATTAAGAATGGCTTTCTTTTATTTGCGTGATCGCGAAATGGCGAAAGATATTGTGCAAGATGTTTTCATTTCCTTTTATACTTCATCGAATTATGAGGAACGAGGGACATTACGCGCGTATCTCACAAAGCTGACCGTCAACCGTTGCAAAGATCACTTGCGGAGCTGGTCATTCCGGAATTTGCTGTTTTCGCATAATTGGGCGGAGACAATACATACGCAGCAAGACCCGCTTGTTTTGAATGAAGAGCGAGCAGAACTCGCCATTACGATATTGAAGCTGCCGATAAAGTATCGAGAAATTATCATTTTTTATTATTACGAAGGCTACAAAATAAAAGAAATCGCCGCTTTATTAAATCTATCCGAAAACACTGTGAAAGCACGAATGGTGAAGGCACGGCAGCTACTGAAGGAAAAACTGAAACCTGATGATTGGGAGGTGCTATCTAGTGAATGAAGTGAAAAAAGGTTTAGATGCCGTGTCCGGGATTACATCGGAAGACTTGGGAGAAGTGAAACAAAGAGTCCTTACCGGAAAACAGAGGCAGAAAAAAAGAAATCCAATTCCAGCGGCAGTTACCGCCCTTGTGGCCGCAGCAATCTTGTTTTTTGCATTCAACGTTCTGCAGGACGGTTTTTCCACTGCGGATGATGAGAAATATGAGGTCAATGAACTGATCTATGACTTCATGCTTCGGACTGAATCGGCCGGCAATGAAGCAGAGGCTTCCGACGAGATGAGGCAGACGGTTTTGCAGAGCATGTTGCAAATTGACGCTCTAATTGATTATGCCAAAACGCTCGGCTACACGGAAGACATGGAAGCGATCGATGAAACCGTGGCGGAACAACGGGATGCTTTCTATGCTGATTTGGAAAAAGAAGTAGAAGAGAAAAAGAACGACATCCTTCAAGCGCAGACGGACGCTTTTGGAATAACGTATGATGAGTATTTCAATGTCCTGCTTACGTGGACAGCCAGGGCTGAAAGGGCATCCAATTGGCTCGTTCGCCATTCACAGGAAGAATCTATAACGAGAGGTGAAGCGATTCGTTTATTTCAGAATAAAAACGAGCGTGCCATCAGTGAGTTCATGGAACAAAAATCGATTCCTCCTTTTGACTTGTCCGTGAAATACGACGAACTCGAAGGGACAGTAGCCGCAATCGAGGGTGACCAAGTCCTAGTCACGCAAGGCTTCGTAGAGGACGCTCCCTCGAAAAAGGAAAAGTTGTTACTAAAAGGACTCGCTTCCCGGTTTGTCATCGATGATATGTCGGAAGAACTTGTCCCCGGCATGGAAATCAGAGTGGTTTACGATGCACTTGCTTACCCCGTCGGAACGCAAGGAAACCCCATTGTTTATGAGAAGGTGATGGACTGGGAAAGGATCGAATCCCCCGATTCCAAATATCTGCCTAATAGTGACGAGGGACTTTCTGAAGCGGATATTGAAACGGCTTTTGAAATGTGTGTACGAGCGCTCACTGACTATTATAAAGCGGTCTGGAACGGCTCGGATATCGACTTGAATATGTTTGTGACAAATGAAAACCTCAAACAGTATATGCAAAAGAAAGTTCAGTCCCAATCTGATAAGTACGCCCATTTTAATAATAAGGTGAAAAATATTGAGATTAGCGAAGCGTGGGAAGTTGAATTTACGGATGATGCGGATGGAGGATTTCTCTACTTGCACTTGCCTGTCGCAATTAATAAATACCAAGGTGGTTATGGTGAACCTACCGAATTTCTTGTCCGTAATGAAAACGGCAAGCTAGTTATCGTTGATTGGTATACAGGTGCAAAAGATAGTTATGATTTCATCGTTCGCGGAGAAAATGAAACGATAGACGATCCGGATATTTGGAATGACCGGGAATGGGTAAAAAAGTTTACGAATATAACTGATTGAATGTAAGCAATAGAAAAAATCATCCTATTGGAGTTCTCACTCAAGGATGGATTCAGCCTGTTGACAAACGCTCGCATCCGTTGTTGCTCGTCTCGCTCGTCCGCTCATGAACTTTAGTTCTATTCGCGTCTTCGCTCGACTTCGCGCCTAGGCTGACAAGCGTTTTCAATCAGGCTGAGGAAATTCCTGCCCATTCCTACTTGCATTAAAAAGTTGTTTTCCGGTCCATTATTGCTTCATTACTAAACTGCCTTTTCCTTTTTCCACCATCAAATATAGACGATGCAATGCCCTACTCGTTGCCACGTAGGCCAATTTCCGGTCGTCGTCCGTCGGTTGATAGTCATTGAAACCGGCAATGACAACTGCTCTGAACTCGAGCCCTTTGACGGCGGAAGGAGTGGTGATCACTACCTTTTTGCCCGTCGGCAGTTCGCCCGCAGTCTGGATGGCGACAGAGAAATACGGATCGATCATATAATGGTACCGCTCAATCATCGATTCATCCTTCACAATGACAGCGACCGGCTCGTGATGGTGTTCATAGACGGCTTCTTCCAGAATGGCAATCAGTTTCTCCTCTTCTGTCCCGGCCGTGAACTCCGTCAGCTGAACCGGTTCGCCCTCCCGGAACGTTTCCTTCGAAAGTGAATATTTCCCGTTCGCGAAAGGCTCAATGATTTCATTGCTCACATTAACAATTTGTGCTGTGGACCGGTAAGAGGCTTTCAATTCATGGAGCGATAGGTCCCCAATCCATTCACCTAGCACATTCCAGTCTTCCAGCGAGCTTGCTCGGTTCAAATTCTGTCCGAGATCCCCTATGAGCATAATGCCATTTTTCCGAGTGAGTGCATGCAGTTCCGTAATTTCATACGGCATATAATCTTGCGCTTCATCGATGATCAAATACGACAGCAGATGAGCTTTCGGAGACCCGTTTAACAGCCTGTCGACATGCAACAATGCCGGCAAGTCTTCATAATACACACCGAACGGATCCTCTTGCACGGGCAAGACCCCTTCCTCTCTCGCTGTCTGGGCCGCGGCTTCACAACACTCAAACAAGTTTGCTTTCAAGTTCTTTTTCACATAGCTTCGCAGCTTGGCCTGATCTGCATCAGACATGACGATGTCTTCCTCAAACGCAAAACTCGGATAGCGACTACTGAAACTGTAATTGTAATTGTACTCCCGTTTGATCGCACCCATAATCTGTCTGTAATACGCTCGTTCAATTCCCGCGAGGCTTTCTTTGTACAAAGCGTCGAATAGCATGGCTTTCCGTTCGTCAACAAAATCTTGCTTTTCTGCAGCAAACTCCTGCAGCAGCTGTCCTTGCACTTTTTCCAGCTGTGCTTTCAAGGCGGGCTCATCCAGGAGACCGGCCGCATTCAACACCTCATCCGTTTGCGATGCGATATGCTGTAGAATAACCTCTTCCCGCTGTTCACGCATCCTCCACTTCATCTGGTGTCGCCATGCATCCATAATGAATGACTCGTCCATCACTCCGAGGATACTGTCCTTTAAAATAGCGCTATGCTCCTCCATTTTCTCCTGGACAGCATGCTGGATGGCCGCAAGGAACTGACGCCGGCTTTCCTCCATCTTCTTTTTCATCGCAGCGGAGGCGTCCTCTGCATAACCGACCGCGTCCTGCGTCCATTTTTTCCCCAATTCGGTGATACGCTCTGACAGAAACTCGCTTTGGAAGAGAGGCAGAGTGACAATTTCCTGCTTCTCCAACTCTTTCGCCTGTTCCCGAACCCATTGCTTCCATTCGTGGGACGCTTCATTCCGATCTTTCAACTCTTTTTGAAGACTCTTCAGAAAGAAGTTGAAATAGAGGTTTTCCCTCTCTTTCAGCGACAGGTCAGGATACTTCTCCATTTCACGCAAAATCGGCAAGATAGGAACAGCAATTGTACCTACCAAAACCTGTGCAGCCCATGTACGGAGATCATTGAGTTTCCTCATGGTCGTCCTTTGTACAATCGACTGGAACTCCAACGATCCTTTCGCTTGAATGAGTTCAAGCTCGTTTAAGCCATGTCGCTTTATATTAGCCGGTGATAAGCCAAGAATATCGCAAGCCATGTTAAGGAATGTCATCTGTTTAATGCCGAAGTCCCCTAGCGAAGGAAGTACGTTTTTAATATGAGCCAAGAAGGCCTCATTCGGTCCTAAGATGGCCACACGCTCCGGCGAAAGATCTTCGTATTTGTATAACAGATAGCTTAATCGGTGTAAGGCGATTGCGGACTTCCCGCTTCCCGCCGAACCTTGGATAATGATCGGCTTTGTCATCGGAAGTCGGATGATTTCATACTGCTCACGTTGCAACGTCGCGACAATTGCTTGCATGTCCACACCACGTTTGTCCGAAAGTGCGGAAATGAGACCTTCATCTTGGAAGTATTGGCTCGATGCCGTAAGTGGAGGATGGAGCTTATAAATACTTCCTCTTCGTATATCTATCTGCCGGCTGTAATCGACGATGACATTGCCAAGCGTCTTATGGGAAATCGGTTGGCCGACTGTCCGCAAATAATAGAGCGAGGCCGCTTCCGCTTTCCAGTTCGTCACATAGCCGTCGATGCCTTGTTCCCCGATATACATCGTTTCCGCGCCGTTTCGAGTGACATAATCGACACGCGCCAAATACGGGGAATCTTCAATTGTTTTTAGTCGGCTGTTATGTTCGTATGAACGTTTCCGTATAATCCCTTCAGCATAGGCAGATGCATAATCCACACTATATGTACTGTCGAACTCCACTTTTCGGATCGGTCTCATTAAGGACTTTACTTTACTAAGTACTTTCCGCAAAAAGCCAACCTCTGAGTTGTCATCACGTGGGAAAAACGAGGCTTCACTATAAGCCGGGAATGAAGGTGCTTTAGATACTTCTTGCACCTTCGATTCTTTTAATGTAGAAACAGTCTTCAGCAACTCTTTTGACATCGACTGCAACATCTTCTTTTCATCGATTTCCTTCTCGGCATGCATTGGTTGGTCATCCACTTGTAATTCCGGTACTATGTCAGCCGCCTTCAAAAACTCGTTTTCCTCTTCTTCCAACTCCATCTGTACGGTAATGGCTTCCTCAAGGATAGTCATGACAACGTCCTTCATCGAAACACTGTTGTGGATCGCTTGTTCAAAACCGGCGTCTTGCTCCATCGTAATCGGTGCAGGCATCTCCAATTTTTCCAAAAGTTGTTCCAGCTGTTTGAATTTCATTTCTGTTTCATCCAACTGTTGAGCTAAACGATTGTTTTCCACGATTCGTAATGAATGGCTCATCTGCAAAATAGCGTACTTTTTCTCTAATTCCTTAAGTAAGGGCGCAGCCGTATTTGACTGAACTTCCGCCTCGAGCCGATCTGCCCTAACTTTCAACTGTTCGGCCGCAGCTGTCATCATACGAAGTCGTTGCTCCACCTTCGCGGTTTCCGATTGTGCCAGTTCATAGGCATCCTTTGAAACGAGCCCCTGGCCAACTGCTTTCAGCCGCATTGCCAACCGTTGAATTTGCTCGTCTTTCTGGTCAAGCTCTTCTTTCGTCGGCCGCCTCTCCATTTCTCCTTCGAGCGTCCGGATCATCTTCTTATAGTTTTCCAGTTCAGCAGACTGCTTTTGAAATAGCTCTTCATATCTTTTTTGTTCTGCAACTAGTTGCCTATTCGTTTGATCTTTCATCTCTAAGTCGAAATACAGTTGTTGATTTTGCATTTCAAGATAGTGGATATCCGGATCTTTTACTGGATTGGCTACCGGTGAAGCGCTTTTCACTCTTTCTTCATCTATCGTTTTCAGCTCTTTTTCCTTATCATCTCGCTTAGTAGATAAGAATCCGAACAACCTCATCATGTCACCCGCTTATAATCTATTAGCCTACTTTTTTCATATCTCTATATATCCTACATTATACCTGATTTTTTGAAATGATTCCTTATTTTTCTGTAAATAAACCCCGAGGCAAGTTAACAAAGAAAGATGAAAATGATTACTCTTTCTAAAACATGCCCTAACAATATTCTTGTGAACTATCTAATATTTCCAAAGAAAAAAATATAGACAATGTAAGCGCTTTATAGTAACGTATAAGGAAACTTAAAGGAATTTGACCTTAAATCGATTTTTACAATGCAGAGGGGGTGGAAAATTGATAGTGACAATAGGTGTTGTCGGGCCTGCCGAATCGGTCGGTAAGATTTTGTCAGTTGCGGAGGAGTTTCCGAACACGAAATGCATTCCTTTCATATACGAAAATGTGCGCGAATTGCCTGCATTGATTGAGCAAGGACGCCTAATCGTAGATCAGTGGCTATTTTCCGGAATTATGAATCATATGTACGCGTTGCAACATGGCTTAGTGAAGCAAGAGCAAGCGAGTTTTCCTTATTTGCACGGTTCAAGCTTCTTCGGAAAACTATTGGAAATACAAGCAAAAGAAGGTCGGATCATTCGATCGGTCAGCATTGATTATATTACGGCTGAAGAAGTGCAAAAAGTAGTCTCCTTTTACGACTTAACGCATCTTCATTTCGAAACGATTCCTTCTTGTAACGGTGATGGGAAAAAGATCGCTTCCCTTCACGAAGAACGGTACAAAAATCAGAAAACCGAAGTTGCCATTACTGCTATGAAAGAAGTATATGATCGGCTAAAAGAATCCAACGTTCCCGTCTACCGGCTGACCCCCTCCTACATGTCAATTAAGTTATCAATTGAACTGCTCATTAAAAAAGCGCAGTCAAAACGCTTTGAAAACTTGCAGATGGCCGTGATTGGATGCCAAGTGTTAAATGCCAATGATAATATCGAGAAATCGATCTTTGAGTGGAAACTTCAAGACTTAGTCGTTAAAAAACACCTTTTCACATTGACGCAGAAATTGAATGGATCCTTCGTAGAAATTGCAGACGGACTTTACTCGATTTATACGACGAAAGGCGAAATCGATGAAGATATTGAATCATCCTTGCTTACGACGATCGAAACGTTCAAGTTAAATGATCAATTGGATATCGGTTTTACAATCGGCTATGGACAAACCGTTTTAGAAGCCGAACAACATGTGCGACATGGGCTCAATCAATTAAAAGCGGATGAAGAGCCCTCTCTTCTAATCGTGAAAACGAAAAAAGACATTACGCAAAAAGTACGCAGCGATTATGCAAGTATGTTGAACACGACCGAGTTGCGTACAATCTTGCAAGAAAGATTCCAAATGACGGACAGCAACGCTCGAGATGTGCTGCGGTTGGCGTTTTATTGCCAGAGATACAACAAACAGGAATTCACTGCTGATGATGTGGCGCAATGGTTCTCAAACACGAAGCGAAACGCCCGCCGGATTTTACTAGAATTGCAGCAAGCCGGTATCATCGAAATTTACGATAAAACGCAAACAACACCAAGAGGACGCCCTAGCAATGTGTACCGTTTTTCGGACCAAGAACTCCTCTTCGGAAAGGAGGAGTAAGCGATGCATCATCTGATTACGTGGATTGAAGAAAAGCTGCTGCAAGTCAATCTTGTCAACACGATGGACCAGGCAGACGGGTTTTCACGACTTGGCTATACGAAGGAAGAGCAGGCATCTCAGGAACAATTCCGCTGCATCGCCAAGGAACTTGGACTTCAAACGCATCAAGATGCGGCAGGCAACCAATGGGCTTTGTGGAAAGTCGATGATTCAGCAAGCTGGATTGCCACCGGTTCACATCTCGATACCGTTTACAACGGCGGAGGTTACGATGGCGCCGCGGGTGTAGTGGCAAGTCTCGCTGCAGTGAAACTACTAAAAGAGGCGTCCTTCCAACCGAAAAAGAACATTGCCGTTATTGCATTTGCCTGCGAGGAAGCTGCGCGCTTCCATGTTTCTACGATTGGCAGTAAAGCAATTTGCGGGATATTGGATAAAACCAAACATGCTTCTCTAGAAGATAATAACGGCATCACCTTGAGGGAAGCATTTGCAAACTGTGGTTTGGACTGGGAGCTGCTACACGAAGCCAGACTCGAAGATCATCAGCTTGAACAATTTGTCGAATTGCATATTGAACAAGCATCGAAGCTGGAGAAGTCCGGAAAGGAATTGGGAATTGTCCGGGCAATCGCGCAGCCAACTCGACTCCGTATCACTACTGTCGGGAAAACAAACCATACAGGCACTACGCCGATGGAAGAACGCCAAGACGCACTCGTTGCCATTGCACCAATCATTACGTTCATTGAGGAAGCAACGGTTGATATCATCGCACAACAACAAGTTCCGCTTGTGGCGACGGTCAGCACGATTCAAAACAGCCCGAATGCAATAAGCATGATTCCAGGGGAAGTCGTGTTAGGCGTCGATATCCGAAGTACGCGTTTACAAGAAAAACACGAACTCGTGAAAAGAATTACCGACTATGCAAGATCCATTGAAAAGGATCGGCCGGTTACGATTACCATTGAAACGCTCGTTGATGATGAACCGACCCAACTCGATTCATCCATACAAGCAAAGCTCACACATATTTGCGAGAAAATCGGCTTGTCTTCATTGCCGCTAGATAGCGGGGCTGGACACGATGTTATGAATTTGGCCAAACGCTGGCCGTGCGGGCTCTTATTCATCCCATGCCGAGATGGAGTTAGCCACCATCCGTCAGAGCACGCCGATAGTGAAGATCTCTTGAAAGGAACTAGGGTGCTAGCTGAATATTTACGAGAAACAACTGGCAACAACTCACTTTCATTAGAATAACAACTAGGAGGACATCAAATGAATACATTCATCAAAAAGTATATGGAAGAAAAAGCAGATTACTTTAACGAGGTATCCGCCTACATATTCCGCCATCCAGAAACACGATTTGAAGAATATGAATCTGCCGCATTTCTATCTGCAGAATGCGAAAAACAAGGATTCGAGGTTGAGCGCAATCTCGCAAATATCCCTACTGCCTTCAAAGCAACGTATGGTTCCGGTAAACCCGTCATTGCGTTTCTAGGTGAATATGACGCTTTACCAGAACTGAGCCAAACGCCGGGAACCGCTGAAAAAGAGCTCGTTGAAGAATCACCTCATTTCGGACATGGATGCGGGCATAACTTGCTCGGTACAGGCGCATTTGCAGCGGCTTGCGCAACGAAAGCGTATTTGGAAGCGAACAACTTAGAAGGAACTGTCGTCTTTTACGGCTGCCCAGGCGAAGAAGGCGGATCCGGGAAAACGTTCATGGTGCGAGACGGTGCATTTGAAGGTGTCGATGCGGCACTGACATGGCATCCGTCACCCGGCAACGCCATTATGAGCCGACCGACATTGGCAAACTACCAAGTCGCTTTCCGTTTCAAAGGAATTTCTGCACACGCAGCAAACTCCCCGCACCTCGGTCGTAGTGCACTGGACGCTGTTGAATTAATGAACGTCGGTGTCAATTATTTGCGTGAACATATCATTCAAGATGCAAGAGTCCACTATGCGATTACGGATACAGGCGGTTTGTCCCCTGCTGTCGTGCAACCTCAAGCGGAAGTTCTCTATTTGATCCGTGCACCGAAAAACAATCAGGTGGAAGGGATTTATAAACGGATTTGCAAAATCGCTGAAGGTGCTGCACTCATGACGGAAACAAACGTGGAAATCGAATTCATTAAAGCATGCTCCAACTACGTGCCAAATAGAAGTTTGGAACAAATCCTTCATAAAAACTTGAAAGAAGTCGGAGCTGGCGAAGTGTCAGCTGAAGAAGAGGCGTATGCAAAACAGATTTGGGAGACGTTCTCATCTGATGAGCAGGAATTTTACTTAGACGTCATGAATGGATTTGGCTATATCGGAGACGGCAGTGAATTCGAAGGAAAATATTTGAATGACCGAATTTCTGATTATGTAGCATCCGAGGAAATTTTCTACGGCTCGACAGATGTAGCGGATGTCAGCTGGGTGCTTCCTACTGCCCAACTCACTGCTGCAACAAGCACTCTTGGAACTGCTTTACACACATGGCAAATGACTGCACAAGGGCTTTCCGATTTTGCAAACCGCGGTATGATGCGTGCAGCTTCCGCTATGGCTTTGACAGGCATCGACCTACTCACTTCAAGCGAAAAACTTGAACAAGTGAAAAAAGAACATGCTCAATTTGAGCACCAAAACCCATACAATCCCCCTATCCCGAAAGATGTTAGTCCATCTACGCTGGGCGGAAAAAGAATCTACTAAAGAGGTGAAATGATGGAAAAGAAAAAAGGTTTATTCCAAAGATTTTTGGATGTTGTTGAAAAGGTTGGTAACAAACTACCTGACCCGTTCGCATTATTTGTCGGTTTAGCAGTGTTGATGATTATTACTTCTTGGATTTTCAGTCTTTTCAACGCTTCCGTTGTCCATCCTGGCAAGGGAGAGGTCATGCCGATTAAGAGCTTGATCTCCGCTGAAGGTTTACAATTCATGTTGTCTTCAATGCTCGATAACTTCACTGGCTTTGCACCGCTTGGCCTTGTTGTCGTTATGATGCTCGGGATTGGATTAGCAGAAAAAGTTGGTTTGCTAGACTATGCAGTACGTAAAACGATTTTGAAATCACCTCCTTTCTTACTAACTTACACAGTCGTATTTGTAGGGATCATGGGGAACCTTGCTTCCGATGCTGCCGTCGTGCTCATTCCGCCACTTGCAGCCTTAGTCTTCTATAAAGTCGGACGCCATCCTTTGGCCGGACTTGCTGCCGGTTTTGCTGGTGCAGGCGCTGGGTTCACTGCAAACTTGTTTATTGCAGGAACAGACGCATTACTTGCCGGTATCTCTACAGAAGCCGCGCGCATTATGGATGAATCATTCACAGTATCACCTGTAGATAACTGGTTCTTCAATATCGCTTCTGTTATCGTGTTGACGATCGTCGGCGGTCTATTAACTTCCAAGTTTATCGAACCGCGTCTCGGTACGTATAAAGGCGAAGCATTGGAAGACGAAGAAACCGAAGAACATCCGCATGCTAAAAAAGCGTTTATAAACTCTGTCATTGCAGGTCTTATCTATATTGCCGTTGTCGTAGGAGCTATTCTTATTCCGAACAGCCCATTGACGAATGAAGAAGGTGGATTAATTCCTAGTTCACCATTCTTGAGCGGTATTATTCCGATCATTTTGTTCTTCTTCATCATTATCGGGATCACATTCGGAATTTCTATTGGTAAAATCAAGTCTAGTAAAGACGTTAGCCATTACATGTCCGAATCCGTCAAAGACTTGTCCAGCTATATCGTACTCGTTTTTGCAATCGCACAATTCACTGCTTATTTCAACTGGTCTAACCTAGGTACATGGGTAGCCGTTAACGGGGCAGAATTCCTTGAAAGCGTTAACTTTACAGGAATGCCGCTCATCATCGGTTATATTATTTTCACATCACTCATGAACTTCTTGATCACATCCGGTTCAGCGAAATGGGCAATTGAAGCACCTATTTTCGTACCGATGTTCATGGAACTTGGTTACCACCCGGCATTCACACAAGTCGCTTATCGTGTTGCCGATTCATCAACAAATATCATTACGCCGCTCTTCCCTTATATGGTCATCATATTGGCATTCATGCAACGTTACGATAAGAAGGCAAGCATCGGAACGTATATGTCCCTCATGATTCCGTATAGCCTTGTTTTCCTAGTTACTTGGATCATTTTGATCATCGTATTCTTCTACTTAGGAATTCCATTTGGACCTGGTATTCACGCACGCTTATAATTGATAGAGACTTTCAACCATTATAGGAGGCATTATTATGCAACTAGAAAAGCAACTCATTAACTGGAGACGTGACTTCCACCGATTTCCTGAACAAGGTTTTCTAGAAATACGTACGGCATCCATCGTAGCAAGCATATTAGAATCCTTAGGTTTTGATTTACAGCTCGGCAAAGAAGTGATGAAAGCAGACGAATGCATGGGGAAACCCGACGCTGCAAAAACGAAAGAACATGTCGCATGGGCAAAAGAAAACGGAGCTGTGGAACGCTTCCTCCCTTATTTTGAGGAAGGGTTCACCGGAATCGTCGCAACGCTCGATACGAAACGTCCCGGCCCTACTGTTACGTTCCGTGTGGACATGGACGCATTACCGATTTTAGAATCTGATGCGGCACACCATACACCTGCAACCGAAGGATTCCGTTCTACTGCGGAAGGCTCCATGCATGCATGCGGACACGATGCACACACTTCCATCGGCCTCGGACTTGCTACTTTGTTAGCTGAAAAGCAAGATGAGCTAAGCGGTGTCATCAAGCTGATCTTCCAACCAGCCGAAGAAGGCACACGCGGAGCAAAAGCGATGGCTCGTGCAGGGGTTGTTGACGATACAGACTTCTTCATCGCTTCCCATATCGGAACCGGCGTGCCGCAACATCATTTCGTCGCTTCAAATAACGGCTTTCTTGCGACAACGAAGTTAAATATTACGTTCACAGGAAAAGCTGCTCACGCAGGTGGTGAACCGGAAGTCGGCAAAAATGCATTGCTTGCCGCTGCAAGCGCCGCATTGAATATGCATGCCATTTGCCGTCATTCCGGCGGGGACTCTCGCATTAACGTGGGAGAACTCCACGCCGGATCAGGAAGAAACGTCATCGCCAACCGCGCCACTCTCATCGCTGAAACACGCGGGGAAACAAGCGAAGTGAACAACTATATGAAAGAACAAGTTGAAAACATCGTAAAAGGCGCTGCACAAATGTATGGCATCGAGTACTCGATCGAAACTGCAGGGGAAGCGATCAGCTGCAAATGCTCCGAAGACTTGGCAAAGAAATTAGCCAACATCGCCGAGCAGCACGCTTTCATTGAACAAGTGGAAGTCACGAGTGAAGCAAACGCAGGTTCAGAAGACGCCACCTACTTCTTGGAAGCGGTCCAAAAGCGTGGCGGCCAAGCAACATACTGCATTTTCGGCACCGACCTCGCTGCCGGCCATCACCACGAATGTTTCGATATCAACGAAGATTCCCTCCTCCCTGCTGTCGAAATTTTATTTGCAGCAGCGAAGGAATTAAGCCACTCAAAGTAAATGAACGACTTGAAGCCGTCCCATTCGAGAGAAATCTTGAATGGAACGGCTTTTTTTATTGTCGTGAAATTGTTTTCGTTGGTGGCTCGATTCTGCGACTTCGAGAATCGGATATTGAGCGCAAATTTGGTTAGGTCCTAAGTCACGAAATGACAATAAAACTCGGGAAATGATCGATAACTTTGTGACATTGACCGATAACTCTCGCGAAATGACCGATAACTTCCGGGAAATGACCGATAACTCACTGGAAATGAACGATACTGTTGGATAAAATTAAAACCTTAAACAGCAGTCAGACATTCTGTAATGCGACTGGGTCGAGTGTTAAAATAGTAGCAATTACAACCAATGGAGGTATGTCATGTCACGGAAGCACCGTTTTGTAAATTTGGATGAAGTGGAAACGACAAAAACATTTACAGATTTTCGCCGTTGGCAGAAGGAGCGCAAGATTAATAAAAAGGATCTTAGCATCCGAATCGAGCAGGCACCATACAAGCAAATCGAAGAACTAAAGAGCAATCGAATGGACACGTCGATTACATGGATTGGGCATTCCACGTTTTTCATTCAGATGAATGGCCTCAATATGCTTACCGATCCTGTCTGGGCCAATCGTATGGGCTTTCAGAAACGACTGACGGCACCAGGGATTGCTATGATGGATCTGCCTGAAATCGATGTCGTCTTCATTTCCCACGGACATTATGATCATTTGGATTTTCCAACGATCAAAAGATTAAAAGGAAATCCGACCTTCTACGTTCCAATCGGGTTGGGACAGGCTTTCAAAAAGCGGGGGTATGAAAAAGTGATTGAGGCCAATTGGTATGATTCGTTCGAACAGGCCAACATGACTTTCTCATTTGTCCCAGCGCAGCATTGGGTGAAACGGACACTCACTGACACGAATACATCCCATTGGGGCGGCTGGATTATAGAAAATCAGAAGCATTCCATTTATTTTGTTGGAGATACGGGATATTTTCGCGGATTCAAAGAGATCGCAGAGAAGTTCAATATTCAAACTGTGCTGATGCCTATCGGAGCCTATGAGCCGGAGTGGTTCATGAAAGTCAGCCATATCAACCCGGAAGATGCGGTAAAGGCCTTTTTGGAGTTGAAAGGTCAAACATTCATCCCGATGCATTACGGGACCTATCATTTGGCTGATGACACCGGCCCTGAAGCCATCTCAAGATTGGATGCCGAGTGGAACAGATTGCAATTGGACGCTTCTCAATTAAGGAAACTACTTATCGGGGAAACTTGGTGGATCTAAGCAATTAGATTGAATTAAATGAATCGGAGTTGGAAATAATGAGTAAAAAATGGTGGAGTTGATTCCCTTGGCAAATAAGTATTATGAAGACAAGAAAGTATTTTGCTATATCTGCCGCAAAATCACCTTTTTTACTTACAAAGATTCACATAACAATAGCGGAGTAGAAAGTCATTGCAGTGAATGTTTAGGGATTTGGTTTGAATGGCAAAACAGGGCCGTCGAAAGAGAAATGAAAAAGTGGATTGATTATAATAGCACCAAATTTTCTATTGGGAGATTTATTAATTTGGAAAAGTGATGGTATGCAATTGCGGAATTGGTTGATCATTTGTCAAACATCATTACTATTTGTTCTTCACATGTCCGTTTCGAACGAACTCCAAATCTTGTTTGCCAATACTCTTTAGAGGAAATAGTAAAAGACAAGTGTAAGCTACTATTCTACAAAGGGGCACTATGCTATGGCCAACCAAAACGAAGACATCGTTACCTATTTTCAAAAACTAGATCGTGCCTTTTTCATGGATGAACTGAAGGAATTTGCATACATGGACGAGGCCATTCCAATCGGGCATGAACAAACCATCTCCCAGCCTTCCCTCGTGCTCGAAATGACATTGGCCCTCGATTTGCAGCCAGATTCTAAAGTGCTGGAAATCGGAACAGGATCCGGCTTTCAGACCGCACTACTAGCAGCCTTCTCGAACTCCGTTTATACGATTGAACGAATTGCTCCTTTGCACGAACGGGCGAAAGAAAGATTGGCTAAAGCCGATTTCACGAACATCCATTTCAAACTGGATGACGGCAGCGCCGGTTGGGAAGAACACGCTCCCTATAACCGAATCATGGTAACTGCCGCCGCTGCCCAAGTGCCACGCGAGCTTATGGATCAATTAGCGATCGGTGGAAAAATGATCATTCCAGTTGGAACAACACTTCATCAGGAACTGTTGCTTTTGGAAAAAGAGGAGCACGGAGAAATTCATTCGACAGTGTTGGAAGAAGTGAGGTTTGTTCCCTTAAAGGGGAAGTACGAATAAAGTGTGAGCTACCAATTATCCCATCGTTAGAAAAAACGACAACTGTTCTCGCACCAATATCCACTCCATTCCATAATTTATGTACACAAAAAAGACCCTAACAAGTAGGGTCTTTTTCCAGCTAAAATTAAGCTTTTTGAACGTTAGTAGCTTGTAGGCCACGTTGTCCTTGTTCAACTTCAAAAGTTACACTTTGACCTTCGTCTAAAGTTTTGAAACCGTCGCCTTGGATTGCAGAGAAATGTACGAATACGTCTTCTCCACCTTCACGCTCGATAAAACCAAAACCTTTTTCTGCATTGAACCACTTAACTGTACCTTGTTCCATATTAATTGCCTCCTAGTGCGGTCTTCCACACATGTGATACTATCCTTGCTCAAAACCTTAGACGAAAAGCAAAATATATTCAGACAAAATATATTTTCAATCTGAATTAGAACAAAAATAATTCTTCTTTATAATAACAGGTATTAGATTAAATAGCAAATAGTACGACTGCTAATTCTTTCAAAGCCATACGAATGCTTGAAAGATCGCTTATAAAAGCACCAGACACCCGAAATTTGAAATTGCCCGGGTGCCGCGTGCTTTTTTGAACTTCTATTCACGGATGACAAGTACGTCACATTTTGCGGAGCGGACAATATTTTCAGAGACGCTGCCCATGACGAAGCGTTCAACTGCATTTAATCCTGTCGCTCCACAAATAATTAGATCTGCATTCAGTTTGTTCGGCAGGTCCGTTGCAATCATTTTTTTCGGCGAGCCATAATCGACAATCACATTGACTGCTTGCACACCTGCTTGAACAGCTTCCGCTTTGTAGTTGTGCAGCATTTCCTCAGCAGATTTATAGGTTCTTTCAGCGATCGAACGGTCATAAGCCTCAACTGAAGAATACGATCGTGTATCGACGATGTTGACCAAATTCAATGCGGCCCCGTTACGATGAGCAATAGCTACCGCCTTTTTGAAAGCCTTTTCCGACTCTTTAGATCCATCTATTGCGACGATTATTTGTTTGTACACCAATGACATACTTCTCACTCCATTCCTATTCATATCGACTACTTCGACAGATATGGAGCATTTCCTTCCTTCCTAACGAAAAAGGTCCACAAATTTCGACAAATTAATTACAAAACTCGGATTTTTTAATGTGTCTATTTCTTCTTAAACCATTTGTCCAATAGCTCATAAAAAGTAATGTTATGACTCATAATGATGAACCATAGGAACATAAGAATAGTGACCGTTAAGATTCTCGGTTGTCCTTCGACAATAATTTGCATAGGTACGATATACAGCATACCTACTACACCGAAAGCAATGGACATCAACTCAATATACAATTTGAGTTTCAGAAAACCCATCCTTTGTCCCTCCTAATCCCCTGTTTTGCTACATGGCAATGACTTTCACACTTTTCTTACTCCTATCATACCACCTCATCTGAAATTTTAACGGATAATTTCAATAAAATACTTCTCACCCTCCATCGTCAACAGGATGGAAAGACGGATTCTGTTTTGCGTAGCTTGTCTACAAATACCCATATAGGAAACGGTTAAGCTACTACATTCGAAATCCTTTCGATGACACACAAAAACTCCGCCAGTCAATAACAACCAGCGGAGCCTTTCAATTGCATTATATGGCTGATTAGCTTTCAGCCCAGTTTCTCTTAAAGTCAGTTGCCTGCGATATTTAGGCACCAAGTGAAATTTTCCCAAGCGGAATACCAGCCGGTGAAAAATTCGTGCGAATCATCCCAACGAACTTCGAATTTCTTATGCCCTTCTACCTCGACCAAATATAACGCAAGGGTATTATCCTTCTTGGATATCGCAAGCTGCATGCCGTTTTGAAGTTCCTCCTCAGTTAACGGTACATCCGAAACCGAGCGCAGTTGTGCTTGTTCAAATACTTGCTTGTTACTGATTCTATAATCCATAATTAGCCTCCACTACAATAACTATTCTTTATACCAGTTCAAACGTCTTCTGCAAATCATTGAAGTACAGTAGTTTATTTTATATCTATTTGCCGATGAAATCAAAGCGAAAACAACAATGCGGAGCGAATTTATTTATTTGATGAAGAGCAATATATTTCATCTAATTTATTTACGGATAATTTCAATAAAGTGCTTTAAGATCCTCGCCGTCAGTCCCCAAATCGTATAAGAGCCATACTCAAAAAACCATTCTTCTATCGCTCGGCCCCTCCATTTGTAGTTCGCGCCATTCCTGATTTTCTCGAAAGGAAAATTCGAATCGGGCGAGGGGTGTACAATAACCGAATGCATATACGGCTCGTGATCGAGCAGATAGTGAAGCGGCACGGTGAACACTTCTTCCACCTCAGATGTATTGTAAGATCGAATAATTTCCTTATAATTTACGATTCCCACAAACGGATAGACTACAAATGACGGAGATGCAATGTAAGGACTTAGCGATCCCAAAACTTTCACAGTATCGGGGTTCACCCCAAGCTCTTCATGCGTTTCCCGTAAAGCCGCGAAAAGAGGCGATTCGTCAGTTGGGTCAATTCGACCGCCAGGAAAGCAAATATCCCCAGGTTGGCTCCTCATTATAGACGAACGGATTTCGAACAATACACACCATTCCCCTTCCACTTCGACAAGTGGAATTAAAACAGCCGAACGGAAAGCTGTCGCTTCGCCAATAAATAACTCTTTATTGGTCCTCAACTTTTCTTTCCATTTTTCTTCATTCATGAAATCATCCCCCTATCTTCTGCAAGCCTTTTCTAGTACTTATTATAACTTACTTTTCATCATTTCCAGTAATCATGAAGAGATGGTCGTAGTGTTATGTATGAATTTCAAGACAATTGCCAAGACAATTTTATATCACTATACGGTTCCAAGTTGCCTATAGATTTGTTACATTTTTATAATGGGCCAAGTGTGTTTCATTCCACAAAGGGTATCTTACTCAGATAAGACCCTCAGGATTCGTCCTCGAACCAGTGACTCCGGCCTGTTTAAGGGAGAGGGAAATAGCATTATTAAATCATCCTCTCAACGTAAAGGAAAGGTGAAATTGCATGATGGAACTCAACCAGATAACAACATTATTTCTAGCAGCAGCACTGTACCTGCTCGGCACGATGCTTGTCAACCGGATCGGCATCCTTGACCGATTTCTCATTCCTGCGCCAGTCGTTGGCGGTCTGTTATTCGCGATTGTCGCGCTCATTTTGAAATCTACAGGCATTGTGGAAATTTCATTGGATACTTCCTTGCAATCCATATTCATGATCGCCTTTTTCACAACAGTTGGTCTCGGCGCAAGTTTTAAGCTGATCAAGCTTGGCGGAAAGCTATTGATCATCTATTTGTTACTGTGCGGCGTAACCGTTTTCATGCAGAATGTTATCGGCGTCTCTCTTGCGAAAGTCTTTAATATCGATCCGCTGCTCGGCGTCATGAGCGGCGCCGTGTCAATGAGCGGTGGACACGGAGGGGCGGCTGCATACGGGCAGACGATCGAGGATCTCGGCACCACATCCGCTGTGACGATCGGGATGGCTGCAGCAACACTCGGACTCATCTGCGGCAGCCTGTCAGGCGGTCCTGTCGCACGGCGTTTGATTGGCAAGTATAACCTAAAGCCGAAAGAAGGCAATGTGACAGAGTATGTAGAAAAAGATGAAAAGCCGATCGCCCAGCATTCTTTCATGGTTCAAGTAACGATGATCACGTTATCGATGGCAGGCGGGACAATCCTTGGCGACATGTTCACAGAAGCAACAGGCTTCGTATTGCCCGCTTACATAGGCGCGATGTTCGTCGCGGTGCTCATCCGAAATATCGTGGACCGTTTCCTTCCTGGAACCGTTAACATGAAGGAAATCAACTTGATCGGAGATGTGTCACTCGCCATCTTCCTATCCATGGCGCTCATGAGCATTAAACTATGGGAACTTGCGGGCCTTGCGCTTCCGCTCGTCGGCATTATCCTCGTCCAAGTGGTCTTCATTGTCGGCTTCTCCGTATTCATCATGTTCCGCGCGCTCGGCAAGGATTATGATGCAGCGGTCATGATTTCAGGCTTCCTTGGGCATGGCCTCGGTGCCACACCAAACGCGATGGCCAATATGGGAGCCACTGTCAATAAGTTCGGCCCTTCGCGCACAGCGTTTCTAGTAGTCCCGATCGTCGGCGCGTTTCTAATGGACGTCATCTTCAGCGCACCAATCATCATCACAACTATTAACATGCTGGCACCTAAATAATTTGCGGTGCCTGTGCAAGAAACATTCACGACAATTCAACCAATTCGCATAAAAATTCAGTGCAACAAAGAAGAAGCTGTTCATTACAGCTTCTTCTTTTTATTTATGCAATTGTAGTGAATTAACTGATTTGCTCCTTGCACAGGCACGCGATTTTGGTACTCTAATAGACTATTGAATGATGACTAGTTTATAGATATAGTATAATTTGATTGATTATTGTAAAATTAGTGATAAGTAGTGATTTACAAAGGGGAGAAGGTTGAATATGTCCTTAATGGAATCAAATGAAATTATTAGCGTTGCCAAACTTCGTGACATGAAAGTCCCAGAAGATTATACGCAAGTTGCCAATCTCTTCAACATCTTGGAACCCAATTCCACAACAGCTCAATCCCTCGAGGAGGAAGACCGGCATATTCCAACCGCTTCCAATCTGAAGTGTAATGAAAATGGCCTCTTGGTCGGTTTCGGTAGAACAAGAGTTGTGGCGGAAAACGGAGAAGGGGTAATCATCGGGTATGGTGCAGCGTTTCGTGCGCCGTGGACAGACCCCGGTCAGGTCGGAAGTACGTTCTGTGTTCATCCCGATTATCGTGGACAAGGGGTAGGCGGTTTGCTTCTCGCCCATATTGAAAACTGGGCAAAGGAACAGCAAGCATCCATCCTTTTATCCACTGTCCATGATTGGATTGATGCCTCCCTTCCCTTTGTTCAAAAACGGGGATTTACACTGGATGCGCATGTGTTTGATTTACATCTTGACCTTCGCTCTACTGACCTGGCGAATCATGAAAATTTAGTAGAACAGGTAAAAAGGTCGGGCATTCAATTCAAAACTTTAGCGGAGCTGCAAGGAGAAGATTTGGAGCAAAAATTGTATGAGTTGTGCGTGGAAACAGCGAAAGATAATCCGGGACAATACGGAAGCCTTCCGCCGATTGAACAATGGCGAAAAGAGTTTTTGCCGGAAGACACCTCGCGCAACGACTGGGTTTTTATCGCATTGGACGGAGAGCGTTTCGTGGGAGTCACTCAATTGTTCACCACAGAAGAAGAGGGAGTGCTGTATACAAACTATACGGGGGTTCATAAAGCATATCGGGGACGCGGAATTGCAAAAGCGTTGAAACTATTATCGATTGATTGTGCGATAAAAGAAGGGGCACATACGATGACGACGGATTCCGAAGAAAATAATGCGCCGATGCAATCCATCAATCGAAGCTTAGGCTATGTGCCTGGAAAAGGCCATTACCGGATTCTGAAGCAATTCATTAAATAAGTAGTGAACCACCCTTGAGTTCAACAATTGCCAAGGGTGGTATTCATATTTCCTGAAACGACTGGAATTCATTTCAATAAAAAGACCACATCTTGTCTTTTCGATCTTTCAACTCCTTCAGGACAAACGCCCGGTGCTCGACCAGTTCCGGAAACTGATAAAAGAAGTTAATCTTTTCTTCTGGCACCGTTTGAGGGCTGTCATTGTAGGGCGTTAACATAAAATAAGCAAAAGACTCCGCAATATCTTCCAAAGGATGTACCGTAGCATACGTTGTCACAAAGGAATCCTTATGTTGCTCATAAAAAGCAATTCGTTCTTCCACAGTTTTGTAACCAGCTTGTAGCCAATACTCCTCATAGTCCTTCAAAAAGGCTTGATAGTAGAGAGTCATATAACTGTCAGCGTTGTAACACTCTTTATAAAACTTCAAATGATATTGATCTGCTGGACACGTATCCGAAATGACAAAATCCCTTTCATTCCATGTGAGCAAATGGCCATATTCATGAATCAGTATTGCCACCGTGGCAGACTGAAGCCAATGCGGGACCATATTAGAAGGCATCCCCAATTTCCCCTCATAAACATTGACATGAGGGTACACATTCTCTTGGAAATCAATAACTTTCAGATTCACTTTACTCCGATCGAACAAAGCATGTACAAGTTCAGCGATGCCTTTGAAGATACTCGCGTCCTCGCCTTCTGTCAAAACGATTTCATCTTCATTTATTTCATAGCGGGCGATAACCGATTTATCAACTTCCTTATCATTCGCAGCAAATGCAAGATCAGATTCATCTTCTACCGTATTCACCCTCAAATACGACATTTGGTCTGAATGTTTGAGTGCTCCTGAAAAACTAGTAAAATGCTCGCTTCCATATTCATCCCCTACATCACGGCATTCCCCTACTGTCTGACATATCTCCGAATCAATCGGCTGCGACCAGTACTCATCGACGACCGTTTCATCTTCTTGTTGGGCTTCGACCTCTTCCACAATTTCCGTCTCCACCAAATCAGCAACCGCCTTCTCTTCCTCCTCACATCCCGCAAGTAAAATCACAATCGCAGCGAATCCCCCTATGATTATCCTTTTGACCATTCTCATCTCCCCATTCATTTTTATGAAAACGACAAGATCGCATTACTCGGTATACGGACAGGATTGTCAAGAAGTTTCAAAATAGTATAGGATTTGCAGGTCTTGTAGTTCTCACTTTCTAAGTAAATCTCATTTCCCGCAAACGGGTACGATTTTTTCCATGAAAAAACACCAACCCTTTACCTTGGGCGGTGTTGGACACTTAGTATCATTGTTGTATCGCTTGTGATAGTTTTGAAGTGATTCGTACATTTTCGAAAGAAATCCCTAACTGTATCGCCATCAAGGCAGTTTCCGGTCTGATACCGGACAATGTTGTTTCGACACCTATCAACTCCAAAGACTGGATGAGCCCAGATAGCTGTCGTGCAACTATATTATCCATCATAACCATACCAGACAAATCTATATACAGATTGCTTATCCCTTTAGCCACACATTGCTCCAATGTGTTCTCCATAAGTAATAGCGCTCGGTCAGCATCTAACTCTCCAATAATCGGAAGCAAGGCTGTGTGATCACTTATCACAATGACAGGAGAACTTAATTCATTTATAACGTCATTTTGAAATCGCAGTTTTTCTTTTAAATATCTGTTCCTCTCATGTGTATACCAAACAATCGCCTGATCCGTTATTTTAATGATCAGTTCATAATAATGTAAAGCGGATTCAATGGTCATCGACTCTTTATTCGCATTGATAAACTCTTTAATGAAACCAAAATACACATTCCGCGTTCTCATAAACTCTCTTATGATAAATTCAATCGGTGTGTTTACAAGTTCAGGGTCGCTCGTCGTCTCCAAAATCCAACTTTCCATCCGCTTCATCACTTCAGATTCTTCTTCAATCAAAATTCGAAAAGCATTTTCGTGGAACGCAAAATTCTGCCCTTTCAATTTCTCAATCTCTATAGGATCGGTAGAAGAATATACGCCAGATGGATCACTTTTATCTAGTTTTTCATACCACTCTTCCGTCATTTGTTCTGCCTTACTCATTAATAAATCATGTAGTTTCCTGTTTTCCGACATTTTTTCTTTCCCCCCACTACCCCTGATGTTTACTGAAGCGAATTATTAGCTATATGTAATGTATCATAACACATTTTACACTTTTTTGAATATTCTTTTTGCAATATTTTACAACACCAGTTTCGGGCAGCAATTCCATTCAATCGCTATGGGCTCAATAAGTACTATTTTCAACACTCGCTTCATAACCTCGTAAATAGTAACTATCGAAAGGAGTGGTCCAAATGAAAAAAATATTGTCAGCACTACTGGTGTTCATACTTGGTTGTTCATACGCCGTTCCTCTGCATACAAGCGTAGCAGCGAAAACCGAAATGTATGTACATGCAAAAAATGACATTATCCTTCGTGTAGAACCGAAACAAAATGCTAAAAAGATCGGAACGATTCAAAACCACTCGAAAGTAACGGTTTTGTCTTCTTCAAACGGATGGTCCTATGTACAAGCCGGCAAAAATAAGGGATATGTGTATACATCTGCGTTATCCAAGCAAAACCCGAAAGCCGCTTCAACGACGGTTGCCGGTGGCTTGACACCTACAGAAGGGCTGATTCTTACGTACGAACCATCGTTCTTAGAAGAGAAGAGAGAGACGTTTACTGTCAAAAAAGATGATGAATACACCTTCTTATATAATAAAAAGAGTCCCCTTTATCCGGACTTATCGAACTTTACTTATATTGAAGACAAAAAAAGACTGCTGATGGGTGTATCAAGTTCCGACTTCATCTTCATCAACGTTCCCCTGCCATTGAAACAAGGGGCTGCTACAATCGATTCGTCTCTGATGTTTGAGGAGCAAAAGGTGTTGGTTGAAAGCACGACGAAAACAGTAACCGTGAAAGCCGGCACATTTAAGAACGTCGTCATTCTCCGTTATCCAAGCGGCTCGAGAGTTTATTTCGCAAAAGGGATTGGAGTCCTAAAAATCGCGGATAAAAATGGCAAGATTTTTACGGAGTTGGTGTCTGTGAAGGAAGGGAAATAGGAAGTCGTGATTTGCCATTTAAATAAATTTTATTGTTGTGTGCTATTATTAGGCTTAACTCGATCAAATAACAATAGCAACACACAAAACCGAAGTTGATTTGTACTTGCAGCACTCAATTCAGGAGGTCTACACAAATGAATAATAATGATATACTGATCCGATTACGATACGCTTTAGATTTTAAGAATACTGAGATGGTAGACATTTTTAAACTTGGCGGCATTGAAGTGACAAAAGAAGATATATTGCTGTTGCTTACAAAGGAGGATGAAGCTGAAAATGAATTACAAATGAAGTGTACGAATCAAATGTTGGATTCATTTCTAAATGGCCTCATTATCTATAAAAGAGGAAAACAAGATCCAAAACCAGGACAACCTCAAGGTCAAGCAGGATCGATCATGACGAATGAAAATGTTAATAATATCCTACTAAAGAAAGTAAAAATAGCACTCGCGTTAACAAGTGAGGATATGCTTGATATTTTAGAAGATGCAGGAGTCATTATATCCAAAGGAGAATTAAGCGCTGTATTGAGGAAAGAAGGGCACAAGAATTATAAACCGTGCATGGATCGATACGCCAGGAACTTCTTAAAAGGATTAGCTTTAAAATATAGGGCCTAATGCAAGGTGCCTGCTACTGATGCAATTTCGAATTGCGTTTGTACCAGGCACTTTTCTGTCGGAACTCATTTACATCGTCGATATAAAATCGAATTATCGCTAGAGAATCATAATCGAAAAGACCGTCATTGAGTCCGATCATTATTTCCTCCAAACTTTCCGATAGTCCACTCTTCCGTGGCTATTAAGTTCAATGTTGACATAAGGGTTTTCTTTCGGCTCATAGACCGTGTGGAAACGGTGATTGCAAAAGAAAATTGCATAATTCGACTTCAAAACCGATTCGAGTTCAAAGTAAGTATCCCACCGCGCAGATTCTGCTTGAGCACTTCTGATTGCCCTGACTTTCTCATCTACAGTACTCTTCATCTGCTCGTTCAAACACGAATAGATTACGAGCTCATTGGACTGCAAGGCAGTAAGCAGGGATAATAAACGGTCTTTCCCTAATGCAATTCCTCCTACAAACAGGTCATAGGTTGCCATGCTTTCATCACTGACGATTTGATGAATATCAACTACATCGACTGTCGACTCAATCCCCATTTTAAGCAGTTCGGTTTGCAAATGGTTTGCCGCCTTCTCATGATTAGCACCCGGTCGAATTTGCTGTGCGGCAATTTGTAGCGGGGGGCCTTCATAACGAATTTTCCCACTGATTTTATTCAAACTAGCGTTTTGGGAATGGCTAGATAGAAAGCTCACCGCCGCAACTTCATTATCCAGCCCTTCGTTTCGAATTTTCTCCGGTTGAAGTCTCGTGCAAATCGCCTGCCGAAGGGCTTCTTGCTGAAATGGTCCCTCTTTCAAACAGTTAAACATAACGTAACTCGCTCCATCCTCCATTCGCTTTACTTGTTTCCAAGTAGCATCAGGAGCTTTTAATACAAATGGATGAATTGCTTCCTCTTCATAATGAGAAGGCGTTTTAATAATATGTATTTCATCCAGCCAAGGCCTAGCTGAAAAATACGATTGATTTACTTCTAACCTAATGATATTTTCATCATTCTGCGTCAATCGATACGGACCGCTGCCGACAGGGAATTCTTTAAATTTCTCGGGATTGTCGTTGACTATCTCAATCGGTACGATAGAAGCCTTTACCCCCGCCAACATGCGTGGGAATAAAAAATCCACTTCTTTTAAAATGAAATGAACAACGGTCCGACTATAAGCGTCCACCCTTTCGATATTCGCAAAAAGCCATGTTTCCTCCATTAACCTATCGAACGTTGACTTGACGTCTGAGGAAGTACACTCCCTCCCATGATGGAAAGTGATTCCTTTATGAAGATAAAACGTCCATTGTTTCCCGTCTTTCGTCTCCCAATGATGAGCAATGCCCGGCGTTAACTCGTTAGTTTCGGCATCGTATTCGACAAGTCGATCAAATAATTGCTGTACCATATGGCCATCGTGACGGGAAATAATCCTCATGGGATCCATGACCAATCTTGTTTCATAAAACGGATAGCGTAAAATATCCAAGTCCTGATTATTTTCCGTTTGGTGTGCGAGCCCTAAATCTTTGGTAAACCATTGTTGAAACTTCTTTTTCCCTTGCTCCCCCATTGATTCCACAAGCGAAAACGCATCCTGATATCGCCCAGCCCGAACCATCTCTTTTGTCTGGTTCAATAAAATTTCGTCTCTTGTAAACCGGATTGTGATTTTCGGCTTCTTCCCTCTCCCCTTTTGCGTAATCCACTTGATGGCCCCTTCGCTATGCAATACGTTCACAACCGTTTTCACATGTCGTTCCGAACAATTCAAAATAGCAGCAAGAGAGGAGACTGATGTTTCCTCTTCAATGCCTTCTGCAAAATGCTTCGTCAATTCAAGCAAATGATCCACATACTTCACAAGCCATCCTCCTTCATCCAGTTCGATAAAAGGTGAACTGTAAAATAATTTACGGACACTTTTAATGCACCTTTTCTTATTCTACACTTCTTCTATGCGGCAGAACAATCGGAGGGATGAAAATGAAGGCAGTTGCTTCAGAGCTTTCACTGTTTAAAAATAGGAATTTCATGCTGTTATGGGGGAGCTCCACGATAGCGAGTTTTGGAATGCAAATGTATAGCATTGCGATTCCATTGCTAATTTACGATCTAAGCAGATCCGCATTGGCGATGAGCATGATGCGGGCGATTGAATTTTTTCCGAATATCTTTTTAGGAATGCTTGCAGGGGCGCTAGTCGACCGGCTAAATCGGAAGACAATGATGGTGTGGACAAGCTTCATTCAAGTGGTTTCAATGTGTGGAATCGTCACGTTGCTGCTGACAAATCATATTGAACTGTGGCATTTATACATCCTCGGCTTTGTCTTGTCCTCTGCGGGGTATACGTTCGGTAATGCCAATCACTCAGTACTTCCCCAAATCGTTTCCAAGGACCAGCTGACATCAGCAAATGCCAAGCTGTCATTCATTGATACGCTGATACGGATGATTGGCCCGGGGATTGCAGGTGTACTGATCGCCGTATTTTCCTATACGTCGACGTTAACGATTTACCTTGTTTGTCTATTGATCATGTACGTATTCATGCAATTTTTGAATGTCCCTCCAACTGCGAAACGGGAGGACTCGTCGCATTCAATCTGGAAGGATATGAAGGAGGGGATCGTCGAGCTATTTAACAATAAAATTCTATTAACACCAACCATCACGGTGCTTTTCAGTAATTTCGCATCCAGTCTCGTCATAGGCGTCCTCATCTTCTTTGCCACAGATCAGCTCGGTGCCGATTCCAAGCAAGTCGGTTTCATGTTTACAATCTCTGCAATCGGCGGACTGATCGGCGCAAGCGTCATCAGCAGGATCCGCAAACGTTTCGGCCGTGGCGTCATTTATACATACTCGCTCGTCTTTGACATTCTCTCCATGTGCTTGCTGTTGTTCGCACAGACGTGGTGGACAATCGGCATCTCCCTTGCGATCCGGACGTTCTCAACGACACTTTCCAATATCGTCTACTTTACAATTCGCCAGGAATTCACACCGAATCATTTACTTGGAAGAGTCGCGGGAACCTCATCCATGTTAATGAAGTTAACCCTTCCGTTAGGTCTATTCATTGCCGGCCTATGGGCGGAATGGTTACCGATACGAATTTTGTTTTTCATTTCGATGTGTATTTTTATTGTGCTTTTCGTTCGGTTGTTCTTTCATCCTTTTAAGAAGCTTGTATGAGAGAGAGGTCTGCTCCTGTTGTGGGCAGACCTCATTTCTAGCAGGAAAAAGAGTCTTATACGAATTGTGGTCCCTGTTATTAATTCCGTATGATAATATACGCCATGTAAATGATGTAGGCGATGCCAAGCACTGCTCCTTCTCGCTTTCCAATCTTGAAGTTCGTTCTTGAGAAAATCAATAATACGATAGTCAGCGCAATCATCAGAATGACATCCATGAAAATCTTATCATTGACCGCTAATGGAGAAATCGTAGCCGATGCACCTAGTACAAAAAGAATGTTAAAAATGTTACTCCCGACAATATTCCCTAGCGCAATTTCACTTTCTTTTTTCAGTGCCGCAGAGATGGATGTGACAAGTTCGGGTAAGGATGTGCCAATTGCAATGATCGTTAACCCCACCAATGTTTCACTCATCCCAAGGGAGTAAGCAATTTCTGTTCCGTTTTTTACTACCAAATTTCCTCCAAAGATTATTGCAGCCAATCCTAACACGGTAATTACTATATTTTTACCCCATTTGATGTTCTCAGGAACTGGATCACCAGCTGTATCTTTTCGGCTTTTCAGGCCGAGTTCAATTATATAGTACATAAAGATGGATAAAAACAATAAAAAGATAAATCCATCACTTCGTGTAAGCAAGTTGCTAGTGGACCCTTGCAAAGAAATATCACTCATGAGAATTAGCAATGCCGCACTTGCGAGTAAGGTAAATGGGATTTCTTTTCGAATGGTTTCACTTTCAACTCTCAACGGATATAAAAAAGCAGCTACACCTACAACAAGGGTAATGTTAAAAATATTGCTTCCGACTACGTTACCCAGTGAAACATCTGCACTTCCTTCCAGTGCTGCAATAATACTGACAGTCGCTTCCGGTGAACTTGTTCCAAAAGCCACAATCGTTAACCCAATTAAAATAGACGGAACCCGAAGCAGTTTTGCAATATTAGAAGACCCGTCAACAAAGAGGTCTGCTCCTTTTATTAACAATGCAAATCCAACAATTAATAAAATATAAGCCATTGTTTGCTCTCCCTACTTCATAATTTCAATCAATACATACCCCAATGTTACGGAATTAAAAAGCTGGATACAGTATTGTACATCTGAATCCCTCCTTTTAAACTCAGCTACATTCTACAGCTTATTCATATTCAAACCCGCAATCGCCTTTGCAACCCCATCTCTAAAAGCTGCATAACCTTTATGAGCAACCAACGCATCCATCGCCGTTTTTAGCTCTGCAGCATCCTCCAAATTCTCAACAGGCACTGCCTTGGAATAAATACGAGTAAAACGTCTTCCTTCCTCATAAGCAAGCGCCCGGACAGGAATGCCTTGTTCCTCCAAGCTCTTCAATAAATGAGTTCTTTCCCTCTGTGGGAGCGGACCTACCTCAACGATCAACCGGACCTTCAAATTCTGTCTTTCAAACCAAGCAATAAATGGATAGCCGAGCCAGTACTTTTCTGTCACTTGGTACTCCGAAGGCAACTGCGTCCACTCAGGTTCCATAAAACTAGGCACGGTATGATTGACATTATAATAATCAGATGCAATCCGCTGTTCATTCACAAACTGAGTAAAAGCTTTTTCTAAAGGAGAGGAAATCGCTACTTCAGTAACGTCAATGATCGGAAGGCTATCGTCAGTTGCCACTATAACCGCCTCATTGCTTATTCGTAAGAAAGACTGAAAGGATTCCTTCTCGTACAGCCGCAGCATGGATTCAACTAACGCATCGATATCTTCCCACGAAATCGGACGATCTGCATCCATATAAATATTTGTATACTGTCTTCCTTCTTCAAAAGCGTACTCTTTTACGTTGACGCCTCTCACCTTTAACGCCTGTAAAAGCCGCACTCGATTTTCATGATGTAACGGACCCACCTGCACGGTCAGTTTCAAACGGTCTTCCACCTGTTCAAACCAAGCAATCAGTCCCTTATTCATCCACCATTTCTTACGCAAGTCGTTCTCGTCAAACAGCTCGTCCCACGTCTGCTCAATGAAGTGCGGCACACGGAAATGGGGCGTATACAAATGCTCCGGCCAGTCCAACTTTCGGGCAAATCGAATAAATGCCTCCCGTAAGAAGCTGCTGCCGACCTTTACGACAAAGTCAATCGTCTCCTTATATTGACTGTAAATCTGGCTCAATTCATTCGCAAAACTGCTCTCTACCATCCTTCCCTTTCCAGCACCAGCAAGGAGGTCAACAGCTTCCTTATGGTTTTTATATAGAGCCATCCCTTTCTCATTCAGCTCATTATTTTGAACCAACTGATCCTCTAAAATATCGATGTAATAGGAAATGAAAGAATGCACGTCTGGATGCATATACTCTTTATTCGCATCCGTCATATTGTTAAGGATGTCCAACACATCCGAATAACCAAGCATCAAATAGTCCTCATGCGTTGGCTCCTCATCCTGCAACGTCAAAAACACCGGAATGATTTTATAGCCATCATAAGCCATCCGGACAAACTCGATATATTCTTCAAGCTGCCCCTCCGATTCATTCGACCAAAACTTGTTTTCTATCAGGAACGCCACTTGATGCAAGTCAGAGATTGCCAACAGATCGATTCGTTTCCTGTTTGGCGTCGTCAACTCTTTATACACGATGAGATCATGATACGACTGGCGGCTCAACTGAAGGACATCATAATTCGCAATCTTGTCCTCATCATCATAATTCGCAGGATTGACAAAGACTTTCGCAATCAACTTCTTGATGAAGTAAGAATCCAAATCATGATTCTGCCGCGGATCCATCAGCCACCCCAACACATTGGAATGACGGATTTCATAATTATCGACTTGGAGTACTTTGAACGGATTGAAGCGGTTAAAGTGGTTATGTAGGTACGTGAAATCCTGTGAATCCTCGATGAGGGATAGGATTTGTTGTTGGTGGTTGGGCATGTGGGTTCCTCCTGAGTCAAATGGTTTTGGAGAGTGCTTTTGTTGAAAAAACGGTATTATAATAAAAATAACACGCTTATACTAAAAAGGACCACCTAATTCTACCAACATTAGGCGGTCTGTAATAAGTAATAGCGGGTTCCCTTCAAAGGGGGAATCAGCCGGGTATTAAAATAATCCATCCACTATGAGCGGGCACTCAAGGTTGGATTATTTTTTATGGTTACACTTTTATCGTAGGAACTTTTCACTTTGAAAAGCAAATTACATAAATTTATACCAATACAAATAAGAAAGAACACAACCTAACCAGGAAATAAAGCCAAAAATTATGACTATCTTATTTTCGGACCATCTGTATTTTTTACGAAAATGATAATGGATTGGCGCCATTATAAATAGTCTTTTTCTAGTGAGTTTATAGTAACGAACTTGAATAATAACCGAAAATATTTCCGCGAAATAAATAATAAAGAGGAAAGGTACGAGAATTTCCACATGTTCAATTACTGATAAGAAAGCCAATAATCCTCCTAATGCTAAAGATCCCGTATCACCCATGAATCCCTTTGCTGGATAAAGATTAAATAGTAAAAATCCAAGAAGACATCCTATAAGGGCTATGGAAATTATTTTAACTTCAATATAGCTACTGGTTAGGAAAAAGAAAGTCAAGGTTGGAATAGATACATTCGCCAAAAGTCCATCCATCCCATCCGTAAAATTAACGGCATTAGCTGATCCTACAATAAACAGTGTTATTATTAATAAGTACAATGCCATGGGTAAAGAGAAAGATATATCTTTTGTAATGATGATCGCGGAGTTAAAATCAAAATAAGTAATCAATAAATATAAGATAACAAACGTAAATAGAAATTGAAAAAACAGTTTAGATTTACCTGAAATACCTTCAGGGTCTTTTCTCGCGGCTTTCCAAAAGTCATCTAAAAAACCAACAAAACCAAATAATAGAAAGACAGTACATAATAGAAGCATTAAACTGCTGGTCTTAAAATACAATGCGACCAGCACACCTATATAAAAGACGATTCCTATCGCTAAGGGAGTTCCTTTCTTTCGCTGTTGATCTGATGGTAGTTCCTTCCTTATAGGTTGCGTGAAATTTAAACGCTTAAATAGGAAAATGACTATAGGAGTAACAAGTGTAACTAGTAAAAAGGAAATAATTCCAACGTAAAACTCCTGAGACATTGATCATTCAGCTCCAGCCTAGTATTTTTTAAAAGCAACATATCTTGCATGATGCATACACCGCCCTGCCTTAAACACTATGGCGCTTAGCATTCACCTTCTCCGTATACCGATTTTTGAATTTAAAGGTTGAGCTCAGTGAAAAGGCGATGATAGAATGGACATCCTGCATTTCCGCTTGTCCTATGTACGTAAGCAAAGCTTGCACATGGCTGTAATTTTGCCGAATCGGATTGTGCATTTTTGTTTTCTTCCCGCTCTCCATTCGGAATATACACATCATGGTAGACCGTGTCAGCATCCCCTAATTTCCGGAGCTTGGCCTTTACAACCCACTCTCCATACTTCCCTTTGATAACCGGCATTTTCCATTGCAGTATGATCGATAAGATCACGAACATAACGACAATCGGAAACGCTATAACTGAAACCTTCACTAATTGAATAGTACCACAACAATTACAATATGTTCCATGTGAGAAAGAAAGATTATTAGGTTATCCGAACCCCTCTATAATTCCCCACCCATATATAAAGCAGTGCTTTAAAGACCAATTAAAAACGCCCAAGAGCATAGTTTCCCTATCCTCTCAGGCATATTGAATACGTAATCTGATGGCTTCACGTCTATTCAAGAAGAACCTAGCGCTTTGAACAGCGCGAGTTGAAATCCATTTCAATTTTCTCTTTCCAATCTTCCTTGATTTCGCTATTGGCCCTAAACGAACTGATCGTTTCACTGATTACATTGTAGTTCAGTTCTGTTCCGTCTCCGTCCGCGTGAAAATTGGCAGCGCGGTCTTTTGAAATCCCGAATTGGCTGGCGGTTGAGATGGCATCGATATTGGCGCCAAGGAAGATGAATTCCCAGCCTTCTTTGCTTTTACGTACGTCAATGAGTTCCCGGACCTTTTCATAGGTGAATTCACAGCTCGCATTTTCCAACCCGTCCGTCGTAATGATAAACAACACATTCCCTGCATGCTTCTCTTGCGCATGGCTGATGCGGAGAATCGTCTTCCCGATTGCGTCCAGTAGAGCAGTCGTACCCCTTACGTAATACTCCTTGCTCGTCATCGGTTGAATGGCTTGCAGATCCACACCATCATGCAGCACTTCATAGGCATCATCAAATAGGACAGTCGTGACGCGCGCCTCTCCCGCCTCGTTCTTCTGTTTTGCCAGCATCCCGTTAAAGCCGCCGATCGTGTCACTTTCCAGCCCGCTCATTGACCCGCTACGATCCAGAATAAAAACCAGTTCCGTCGTGCTTGTTTTCATGTTGTTTCCTCCTCAACCTTATTGTAAGTTGAGAATACCATTTCAAAATGACGGCCAGGTCGCTTGCGAAGCGACAAATTTATACACCTAACACATTCTGCCCGAATGCAAACAACGCTTCATTAATTTCAAACAGATCATAGTTCCCTTGTTCAATAAAAAACTCGATGATCAAATCCGATTTGCTGCTAGGCGACAAAGCGAACCCTGCCCGCAGCAACAAATCGTGCGTCTCATCCAAACTCAATTGCAGCGCAAGCGCAAAAGCAATCACCGTCGGTTTACTCGGACGGTACTCACGATCATTCCCGATCTTCGAAAAAAGCTTCCGATCGATACGCGCTCTCTTATACGTTTCGCTGTCCGTCATCCCTTTTTCATCAATCTTGCGCAGGAGCATTTCCGTGAACGTTTCATCCACATTTTCCAAAAGGTCCTTCAAACTGCGGCGGCTTTCATTGAGGATTATTTCCGCTTCAAACAGCTCATGGGGGTCTTCTTCTAGTTGATAGATTGGGGAAAGTTCTTCTATGTAATGTTTATCGAGGTAGTGTTGAATTGTTGTTTTTAATTGGTCAGATAGGGTCATCGGAGTCTCCTTTTCGCTATTTTAGTAATGTAAATGAAAATGAATGAAGGGTACCGGGCTCAATGAGAACCAAGTACCCGAAACTCCATTATAAAGCAGCAATCCGGTCACGTTCGCTTGCAGTCAGTTCAAAATCAAAGATATCTAAGCATTGTGCTTGGCGGTCTTTATTATGAGACTTCGGAATGACGATGACATCACGTTCAATTTGATAGCGCAAAACAACTTGCGCGTATGTTTTGCCGTATTGGCTGCCGATTTCATCTAACACCTGCTTGGCATTTTCATCGATACCGCGTAATGGAGACCATGCGACAGTTGCAATACCTTTACTTTCATTATAAGCAATTAATTCTTCATTCCAATTTCCGACTTGAGATTTAATTTGATTAACAGCCGGTGTAATACTGCCCTGTTCAAGAAGTAAATCAAGATGTTCTTTTTCAAAGTTCGAAACACCAATCGACTTGAACACACCGCGGTTATAGTAGTCTTCTAAAATACTCCATGCCTCCAACATCCCAGCATGATCATCCCATGGTTTATGGATCAGGAACAAATCAATATAGTCCGTTTGTAATTTCTCTAAGCTTTTTTCAATCTCGGCATGGGCCCAGTCTGCACCACCGAAACCTTCAAATGTATTGAGCTTCGTCGTGATAAAGAAATCTTCACGTGGCAGTGATGACTTCTTTAACCCATCTCCAAGAACTTCCTCATTTGCATACAATTGAGCAGAGTCAAAATGACGGTAGCCGTTTTCAATGGCCCAGTCGATTTCTTGCGTGTCTCCTCTTAAGGCACCTACGTATTGGTTTCCTTCTTTGCCATACGTATTTGTACCACTTCCTACGATTGGAATGTCAATGCCGTTATTCAATGTACGATACTTCATCTTAACCCCTCCTATGCTATATTTCTCACCTTACCTTAGTGATGGGTGCCTGCGCAAGGTTGGAATCTATTTATTCAATACAATTTCATAATTATGAAAGATGGCCGCTATCTTCGCGGGGAATCTTCTTTTCTAACGGTTTTTTATTTAGATTAGTTGAATTAATATGAATATGTCTTACACAGGCACCTTTACAATGGCTAACGCATACAACTACGTGTGGAGTGAATGTCTGCTGGACAGTGCCCGCGCATGGGAAGCCGAGTACACTGTCCCCGAGCCGTCCTTCGTACTGACCTTGCATTAATTCTCCCGGATAGGAGTAATCGTACAGAGGTGTCCACCGTTAGTTTAGGATGGATGGCAAAGCATTTCTTTGCCGTCAAATAAAATTGCTAAGGAGAACTTTCACATGCTTAAAAGATCGATAATCACTGCGTTTGTATTGGCTTTTAGTATTTCGGCAACTGCTGTTTACGCGAAGCCTTCCGAAAAACATGTCCCCGATGAATATAAGGAGCTGTACGCTAAGAATACCCTGACCGAAGAAAGGCTGGCCATGCTGGAAAAAGCCATAGTCCCCACTTCCCCGGATAAAACAATCGAGCTATGGGCAAAAGCGGTGACGGAACGGAATGGCGCCCTTCAATATGCATTGTTTACCGACAATGCAAGGGCTGGAGTGAAAGGGACATTTGAGAGTTTCCACTGGGTGACGGGCGTTTCAAGTCCATGGGTGGAATCGTACAAAGTGATTGGCAAAAAGGAAACCAAGGATAGAACGAAGGAATATGTGGTCGAGTTCGATTTGGCTACCTCAACCGGCTATGCGGGAACAGACAAGGCGAGGGTCGGACTGGTTGAACAGGATGGCAAATGGTTCATTGCCGGGGTTGGCCCCGCTGAGGATGGATCATTCGGCATCTGGAACACGCCGGAATCGGTGAACGAAGCAGCTTTGGAAAAAAAACTGAAGAATATCAAGTCATTCGAAAGCAAATACGGCTTCACCATTCAATTCCTGAAAAAGGACATGGACAAATTGGTGATTACTGACACGACTTGCCGGAACGAAGAAGGCAATCCACCTTGCACGAACTTCTATTACAAAGATCCAAGCAGTAAAAAGGAGATCCTGGTCGGCACAGTGATCCGCCTGACAGACAAACAGGCAAATTCAAGTTACTACAAGGACCACCCTTTCCTCAACAAGCTCGGGGAGAGCAACAAGCACTATTTTTACGCAATCTATCCGAGCGAAAACCCTTATGGAAAAAAAGAGAAGTCGGCAAAAGGCAAAGAGTGGAGCCGTTTGTTGAATCTTATGAAAGAGCGTACCGCACATATCCTGTTTTCCAAGTAGGACACATGCTGGCCCCGAATACCTGAAACACGCTATTCGGAGCCAGCTCTTGCTTTTGCTGCGCCGTGCGATTTGAGGCGGTGCCAGATTGTCGATACAATGGTGGCACACCATATCTTTAATTTAAGCTCTACCTTAAAATTGTTAGGGGTTGAAACGATATTAACAGGTGTTAGGCCTGAAGTGTAAGAACTATCGAAATCGTATTTAAAAATGCCATAAACCTTTAAGAATAAAGGGTTTATGGCATTTTGTATTTTAATAATAATTTCCTTACCTAAAGCTACACGATAAACGCAAAGTATAGGATAAATAACAAACCAAGCACATACATGATTGGATGAATTTCTTTATACCGCTTTTGTGCTAGGAAACAAAGTGGATAAAGAATAAAACCAAATGCAAGACCCATTGCCACACTCGAAGTGAGGGGCATCATGATTATGGTTAAGAAGGATGGAATCACAATTTCCAGCCTGCTCCAGTCTATTTTTCTTATTTCCATTGCCATTAATGCGCCTACAATAATTAACGCAGGGGCTGTTACTTCCAAAGTAATAACAGATAATATCGGTGAAAAGAACAACGCAATCGCAAAGCAAGCAGCAATAACGACAGACGTAAAGCCTGTTCTACCACCGACTGCAATGCCAGCAGAAGATTCAACACTCGTCGCAGGTGTGGATGTACCCAATATAGCTCCCACTGCACTAGCGGTAGAATCAGCAAGCAATGCTCTTCCTATATTCGGCACAGTATTCCCTTTCATCATTCCCGCTTGACTGGCCAGTGCAATTAAAGCACCCGCCGTATCAAAAAAGGCAACTAGTAAAAAAGTGAAGATCACTGCCAATAATTCAGGGGTGAATATCTGATCTAAATGGGAAAACACGACACCAAAGGTTGGTTTCAAGCTCGGTATACTTCCAATGATTTGTGAAGGACCATTTATTAATCCGACCATCATCCCAATAATTGTGGTGATGATCATTCCATAAAAAATTCCTCCACGTATTCCTCGTACTAACATGACAATCGTAATGACCAAGCCAAAAATGGCGAGCAGGGTCGAAGGTGATGTTAAGTTTCCAATCGAAACAAATGTATCAGGATTGGAAATAATAAGTCCTCCATTTTTCATCCCAATAAATGTAATGAAGAATCCGATTCCAGCAGCGATCGCATATTTTAAATCCAATGGGATGATCGTAATAATCTTCTCGCGGATTTTCATTAAACTTAATAACATGAAAATGACTCCTGCAATAAAAACACCGGTTAATGCGACTTCCCATTGTATGCCCATCCCGATACAGACAGAAAAAGTGAAAAATGAATTCAAACCCATACTTGGTGCAATCCCGATCGGGAAGTTTGCAAGCAACCCAATAAGCAGTGTGCCGATAATCGCCGTAAGAGCGGTTGCCGTAAATACAGCCCCACTATCCATCCCAGCTTGGCTGAGGATAAGTGGATTGACGACTAATATATACGCGATGGAAAGGAAGGTTGTCACGCCTGCGAGTGTTTCCTGCTTATAGGAAGTATTCCGTTCAGCGAATTTAAAAAAGTTTCTCATGTTGTAATCTCCTATTTGCTAAAGTAAAGAATGAATAGTCATGGTTTCAAGAATCATTTTTCAACCAGTTCATACTATTATGCCCTATAATATAAAAAAACTTTGGCCTAAGTTAGGACAAAGTTTTTTCTACAAAAAAGGAATATAAAATTGCATTACTTTCACATTCCTTGTAGACGAGCTATTTATGGTAGCTGGTAGAAACTTTCAAGCCGTATTCTTGAATTTATACAAGGTATTCTATTCTTTTTAAAAAACAATAGAGGAATTGTAACAAATTTAGATGGGAACGTCAATAAACAAGTGAAGGGTACCAGGTTCTGAAATGATTTCGAAACTAAATGAGAATTTTATATGATATTGAACCGCTACGGAATCAATAGTATACTTAATAAAATGTAGAGAACTGGAGTGATCCCGATGGAGAATCAATTGACCGAAATGATGGTAAAAGTCATGGACAAGCTGTCTTCAATCGAATCTGAAATGACGAGCATGAAGTCAGAAATGGCCGGTTTGAAAACAGAGATGAACACAAGATTTGACGCTGTCGATACACGGTTGGATGCGGTAGAATCCAAATTGACAGGGGTAGGCCAACATTTCGAAGAGTTATCCAAGAACATTCAAGTCAAAGATAATTTGACGAAAGAACTTAAATACATTACCCATAAGGTAAATGCACTGGACCGTGAGTTATTTATGCGCACCAATCCACAATAAGTTATTCGTTAATGATGGCTTGCATCGCAGGCCTTGATTAAATATTTTCTCAAAACGTCCATTGTTTGCGTAGCAGACACTGGACGTTTTCATGTCGCTTTTAAAATAGATTTCCGCTTCCACGCATCGGAAGTTAAAATCGGTACCTGTGCAAGAAACATTCATGTTAATTCAAACACTTTGGATATTAGTAAATGAATATTTTAGAAATTCCAATCTATCAACATTTCTATTTCATCTTTACGCATTTGTAGTGTATTGTCTGAATTCAATCTTGCACAGGTACCTTTTGCAATTTTAAGCGCGATGACGTACATGTTTTTCAGAGGAAAACGAGTAGCGTCCCCTACAGTGAAAGGTAGCAGGTTCTAAAACAATTCGAAATTCAATGAGAACCTGTCACTTGAAGTTATGATGCAAATTGGTTGTATCTCCCAATAAGCTGTCCTATACTAAAAATAAGATACAAGTAATTGATCACATTGAATAAACTAAAAAGACCACCTAATGCTGCTAACATTAGACGGTTTGTAATAGCAGGTTCCCTACAAGGGGATCAGCTCTTTAGGCAAAGTAATCCATCCGTATTGAGCTCCCACTCAAGGATGGATTATTTTTTGTTGTGGAACGACAATATTGCTACAATCAATGCTCCGAAAGTGAATACGAGCATTAGTGCTTGATATACTGTCATGCGACCACCTCCCTTCATCGGGAAATGGCCGACCACCCTAGGCTTAGGATAAGTGGATTGACGACTAATATATACGCTATGGATAGGAAGGTTGTCATATACACTTGTTCAAGTGGTTAGCTCCATTCAAACCCCTCATCCACACACTTCCCCTGCATAATACGGAAAACACACCGCCTCCCGCTTCAGCTCACGAAAACACCGAAACTCACCCGTGTCTTCATAGTAAAAGGCCGCATCCATCTTGTTACTCACATCTCTGATTTCCTGCGCAAGCTGCCCGTAGATTTTATGGTGCTTCGCTCTCGCGTCTCCCTCATTATGTGCTAGATAAATCGCAAACCGTTTCCCGCTCATCGGCACAACGAAAAGCTTGATTGTACACATTTGCAGCCAATTTTCATCCCGCATTTTATACACCATCTCAAAATCCAACTCTTCATAACGTAACGTACTTTCGAGATCATCCAGTTTCACGATTCCTTTTTGCAACGCGTAGTAAACAGCATGTGCAGTTAATGGCTCTTCGTAAAAAATCGCATCATGAAGTAGCTCCCTCACTGTTTGTCCCAATCCCAACAACCTCCCCGTATATTTGTTATAAGCAGCGTAAGCCGTCCCGACTGGACCGTTCCTGTTTTTTGAAACGATGAGCTCCATGATGTTGTCGTTATCATCCTTCGTGTAGTACGCATCGCGGTATAAAAAGATGATGACATCCGCATCCTCCTCAATCGAGCCCGATTCCCGCAGATCCGACATGAGCGGGCGCTTATCATGCCGCTGTTCAACAGCCCGGCTTAACTGTGCAAGCGTTACGACCGGACAATTGAACTCTCGCGCCATCCCCTTCAATTCCTTCGTAATCTCAGAAACTTGCAAATGCTTCGTAATGCTTTTATCTTCCGAATGAATTAACGTCAGATAGTCAATCAAAATGAACGGCTTCATACCCGGATATTCATGAATCATCTTGCGCACTTTCATCCGCATTTCCGCAACCGTCTGCCTGCTCCGATCAAAAAACTGGATATTCGTCTCTGCCAGCCTTCCAATCGTTCTCACCCAATTCCCTTTTTGTGGCTCACTGAGCAGTCGATAGGGGTCGCGCATCCGCATTCTCGAAAAACGGCCTGTTGACGCAATCAACCGATCCCGCAAACTCGTATCTGCCATTTCAAGTGAAAAGATGATCGGCAAACGTCCTTGCCACCCGGCGTACTTCGCGATATGCAGCATGACGTCGGATTTCCCCATGCTCGGACGCGCTGCGATGATGGAGAGTTCACCGTCCTGGAAACCGTTCGTCATTTCATCGAGCTTGCTAATACCCGCTTGCGCTCCGTCCACAATTTCCTTTTCGATGAAAGGGTCTTCGTATACGTCCATCAGCAAATCAGATATGGCGGAGTGATCGCTCACCCGATTATCGAGAAGTGCATCGAGCTCACTCATAATTCGATCGATCGGCCAATTCTCCAATGCCGCCACGTGCAGTACATTCTGTTTCTCACGCTCCCGCCAAACGTCGAGCATCGCTCCTACATGGTCATCAAACTTCTCAACATGCGCATACTTCAAAAGGTCTTTCACATAATTCGCGCCGCCCAAATCCTGCGGACTGAATGTTGTGAGCAACGTTACGAGATCTACAGCCTTTCCTGACGCTCGCAGCTCCTTCATCGATTGGAAAATCATTTTATGTACCGGTCCCGCAAATTGGGAAACCGCCAAACCTGAATCTGTTATTAAATAATTCTCCTTCAACATCGAACCGAGTACCGCTTTTTCCGCAATCATATCGCTTCCCCCTTCGTCAGCTCTAATTTGAATTCATTCACAAAAAGATCTTTTCTTATATTCTTGTTTCTTTCTTTCTTACTAGCTGTGTTTGGTCTGTGCTTTGTCTGATGTCTGCCCGTGCTTTTGCCTGCTATATGTACATCGTTTCCTTGGTAGAACGCCCAATTGACAATGGTTATGATCCGATTTTTGTTCGTCGATTTGTCTGTCAAAAACCCAAGCGTTTCAAGTTTTTTTAACGTCCTCCGAAGTTTTGCCTCAGTCATCCCTCTCCCGCACCGGTGAATTAATGACGGAAGCGACGTTACAAACTGTCCAGGCTGCAACGTATACGTCTCTCCTCCCCATTCCCACTCCTTCTCCTCATAATTCGCCATTAACAGCATCGTTATCATAATTACCTTCTGCTCAGGCGTCGCATCCAGCCATATCGGATGATCCAAGATTGCGCGATGTAATTTCAACCAACCGTTCATGTTCATTCCCCCGTTTCATAATGTATGACCAGTCCCTTCATCCTCTATATAGATTCAAGTTCGTGAAAAGGATACTTAAAGAAAAACTTTTTTTTAGAAATGAAAAAACACCAACCATGTTCGACTTTTTTGTCGATGGGTTGATGTATTTTTCATTATGAGACAAACGAAGAAAGTATCCTTTTCATCATTTCAAATCTATATAGTGTGTGAAAGGAGGGGAAGCAAATGGCGACATTCGAATTCAGAAACGCGGTTGGAAAGGTGTATTTCGACGGCGGGATGACGGAGGATGGGAAAATGATCAAAAAATCGAAGTCCTATCGTAACATCTCAGAAGGTGCAACGGCAGATGATCTACACAAAGCCCTTTCACAATTGGCACAGCTCTCCGAATATCCATTCATCGGAGCAGAACGGGTTGACACAGTAGACATTATGAACTAAGGCGATTTACAAATGAACTAAAAAGGAGAGATGAAGAATGGCGAAAACGTTACAACTGAACTTCGTTACGGCAGCTGGGAAGCAGACTTCACTCACAGTGGACGAGCCACGAGCTGGATTAACACCGACCGAAGTGGAGGCAGCCATGCAGGAAATTATTGACGCTCAAGTATTTGAAGTCGATGGCTCTTTTCTTGCAACTGTAAAAGGCGCCCGCATTGTCGAACGCACTGTAGAAGATCTTGTAAAAGCATAATAAGAAAAGGCTCTCCGGCTTGGCTGGGGAGCCTTTTCTTTACCCATTCCAGCTTCGGTCGGCAGCCTCTCGGGTCACTTCGGTCTTGTAAGAAAAGGCAAAGAGCGCCTTTTTTTCAAGCCCTCCAGTGCCTGTCGAGGCAAAAACGCCGCCCTACGCATTATAATAAGGAGGCGAATTCAAAATGGAACAATGGCTAAATTTCATACAACAAATCGGATTTCCGATCTTTGTATCTTTTTACCTCTTGCACCGGCTTGAAACGAAACTCGAGGCAATACACAATGCGCTTGTTTCTTTAAAAGTGAAATAAACTGAACTTCACTAAAAGATAAGATTTAATAAAGATACCAGGCACTCGTGCAAATCGAATATATTTGGTGTCTGGCTCCTCTCAACGTTGTAACTAAACTAACGAAATCCACATTAATAAATGCTAGGCTCTATAATAAGAACCTAGCATTTTTTATGTATTCATTGAAATTCCCGAAGTTCTTTCTCGCCCTCAAGTCGAATCGCATTCATTCTAATTTGTTCGCGCTTTTCTTCCGGTAAGCCTTGTTCAGCATACTGTATTACTTCCTTATCAAACAATTCTTCCATATCATTTTCCATAAAGTCTAAGCTTAATAATTGATCGAATGATTTGATTCGTAGAGCAATCATAATAGCTATTAGATGCTGAAGGTTTAATGTTACTTTCTTTCCGTTTTTCAATTCGTTTAGAGAAGCATAACGGATTCCCGTTAACTTTGAAAGTTCCACTAAGCTCATACCTAATTCTTCCAAGCGCTCAGAGATCTTGGTTTGCACTTTCACCTGTCCAAATTCTTCCATTGTTTCATTTACAATCTCATTTATATTCTTACTTTTTTTCATATTAAATCCTCTCATTTCATCCACAGATAAAATAGCGAGTCGGTCCGTGGGTGGACAATTTACAACAACGAAAACAGGAAAGGAATACACACACAAATACCGTTCATTTAACCCACGGAACAACACGCTACAATTTAAATTATACTACAAAAACATTATCCGTAGTTTAAATATAAAATGGAATCTCTTGCCTTTAGGCATCTTACCGGAAATCCCTGAGATCATTATACAAAACTGATCCCATTCATCAGGGAATTCATTCTCTCCGTGCTTCTCCATCATTCGTCCATCTTGAATAATAGGCAAGTCCGCCCATCCTAATGCATATACTCTAAAACATTTCCGAATGCGACACTGCCGTTCCTTGCCAAATTAAATTAAAACGCTATCTAACAATCACTTAATTAGAACCCGCCTTATGACTCATTCTTCGTTCAGATGGCGGGTAACTACACAGTTTCTATACTTCGGTATGAAGCGAATAGCCATATTACAAGGGAGGTATTACACATGTCAACATGGAGTAAAAAGGAGCGGTTTTCAGCCGTCCTGTCAGGAGAAATTGCGGATCGACCGCCTATTTCAGCGTGGGGGCACTTTGTTGGAAGAGAAGAAACAGCCATTGATTTGGCGCAAGCCACAATCGATTTTCAAAAAGATTATGATTGGGATTTTATTAAGATTAATCCGCGTGCCACGATATTCGGCGAAGCGTGGGGCAACGTATCTGATTTCAATAATTATGTTGGCGATGTGCCAGCAATTTCACATCATCTAGTTCATGGAGCAGATGAGTTAAATAAAATTCAAGAGTTGGACCCTACCAAAGGAGCATTCGGCGAACAATTAGAGGCAACGCGATTGATCAAAGAGAATGCGGGTGAGGATACCCCGGTATTGCAGACGATTTTTACCCCCATGGCGATTGTCGAGTATTTGTGTGGGCATCGAACTGTAGCATCAAGTCGTTCAGCCGATCGAAAATTAAGTCCGCTGTCCAATCTGATTGAAGAACATCCCGAAGATTTACACCGCGCCTTGCAAGCGATTACTGATACATTAGTGAACTATATTCAACATGCTATCAAAGCCGGTGCAGACGGATTCTTCTATGCGGTATTAGGTTTAGCCCGTGACGGTTTCCTTTCACCAGAGGAATTTAAAGAGTTCGGAACCAAATACGATCTGATGCTTTTAGAGGCTGCGAAAGATACCTCACTGCTCATGCATACGTGCGGTCCCCAATCTAATCCCGAACGCTTTAAGGATTACCCAGTCCATTCAATACATTGGGCGGATAATGCGCAAGGAAATCCTTCATTGCTAGAATCGATTAGCTGGAATAAGAAATGTTTAATGGGAGGTGTGGACGAAGAACTATTTAAGGACCAAGACTCTAACAGGGTTATCCATGAAGCTCGGAAGACAATCCAAGCATTAAAGGATCACCCGTTTATTCTCGCACCGGGCTGTGGCCTTCCAGTTGGCACGAATGCTCAGGTACTGAGGGATTTTAGAGATATATTTTAAAAGTGCAACTGGCCGTGTTACGAGACTACCAAACCGCAAAGGAGTGAAAAACGTGAAGAAGACAGTGAAACCGTCACTTGGCTATTCAATCATGCTTGTTCTTCTTGCAGTTTTAATGATCAGTATCGGGATGATCGTCTTTAAAGCATCTATCCAGATCATGATGTTTATTACTATGCTTTCGATCATCCCGTTCGTTATGCACTTAGGGTACAACTATAAGCAAGTTGAAGAATTCATGTTCTCAATGATGGGGAAAGTCATGAATCCTATTCTGATCATCATGGCTGTCGGGGCTCTCATTGGCGCATGGATTTTAGCGGGTACAGTCCCGACAATGATTTTTTACGGTTTAAAGTTGGTCTCTCCAGAATTTTTCTTGCTCACTTCCCTTCTCTTTTGTTCGATCGTCTCATTGGGTACAGGAACTTCCTTTGGCACAATGGGCACTGCAGGGCTTGCTTTAATAGGGATGGGCCAGGTACTAGGCGTGCCACCGGGAATGACGGCGGGTGCAATCATCAGCGGTGCATATTTCGGCGATAAAATGTCCCCCCTGTCAGACTCTACAAATATCGTGGCTGCAATGTCCGGAAGCAATTTGTTTACACATATCAAACACATGCTTTGGACAACGGTACCTGCCTATATTCTGACGGCGGTAATTTTTGGGGTGATTGACTTCACCCGCGACGGTTCCGCAAGCGGGTCCGATATCGACACAATCTTAGGTTACTTGAATGAAGGATTTAACATAGGTTTTGTTCCTTTAATTCCTATTCTTGTTTTAATCGTTCTGCTTGTCCTAAAAAAGCCTGCCGTACCGTCAATTTTTGTTGCAGCACTCGCTGGAGCATTTATTGCGATTGTTTATCAAGGCAATACAATCTCCACCGCTTTAAACACACTCTATACCGGATATCGTTTTGAGTCGGGTATTGCAGTGATGGATTCTTTGCTGCAACGGGGCGGCGTCTCCAGCATGTTAGGAATCGTTGCACTATTCCTGCTTGCACTTGGCTTAGGGGGGCTTCTTCAGGGCTCAGGCGCACTAAATACAATACTTGATGCTTTCGCAAGCCGCATTAAATCTGTCGGCGGTTTAATTGCATCCACAGTAATCGTCAGTTATATCACTGTCGGAACGAGCGGTGTTATCAGCTTTGCCGCCGCAATCACTGGTACTTTAATGGGGCCCCTTTATAAAAAGTTTGGCGTAAGACCTGAAAACCTCTCGCGAACGATTGAAGATACCGCAACGCAAAGTGCGCCGCTATTTCCTTGGAGTATAAATTCTATCTTTGCGGCTGCAACTCTTGGAGTGAGTCCAGCGGCTTTCATTCCCTTCTGTTTCTTGGCATTCCTAACTCCAGTTTTTGCACTCATATATGGATTTACAGGTTTTACTATAACGAAGTTCAATCCGGAAGGAATTGACACAGAATAAGTTCGAATTTAGGGAAGTAGCGGAGTCCCCCAATAGAAGATGAAAAGCATATGACCGGATATGGGCATATGCTTTTTCATTGTAGCTGGCATAGCTGAAGTGAAAAACGACTTCGTTTCTTCGTCCAATCTTCGCTTACTCATTCTATTCAGAAGTGTTCGGGTGCATGGTACTAATTTGAATCAGCCTGAGATACGTTCCATCTCCATCGACTGAAGCATCTCATCTGTGAAGGCTTCCATATCCAATGTGGCTTGTTCAATCAGTCCATCTTTTAAAAGCTTCTTGAATTCAGTTGTAACTTCGGACAAAAGGAGTTCGTCAGCGTTTGTATCAAACAAACTAATCAATGATTTTTTAAAATAGTTTGGCCTTGAAGATATACTTTGGAAATTCAGAAGATACAATTCATAAATTTTAATCAGCACTTCTGTTTTTATAAGTTTAGCACGAGCATTTATACGTTTTGTCTTCAAATAGCTGTTCATAGCTTCAATTTTTTTTACATCGACATTATTGGATATAATTAAGTGTGCAGTGATTTCCAAATCACTTCTTAAATAATTCTCTAAGAAGTCCGATCCGTAGGCCCTGGTTATATAGTCCTCTGCTTTGCGTTGTTCAGCGATATTTAAATCATAACCTGTTGCTAATCTAGATAATTTGCAATCGTATGTGTAAGCGCACTTCTTCTCTTTACTTTTTGTTTTATAACTAAGAGTGAATACACCTTCAGGAAGTATCTTTCCACTAAATTTCGATCCCCATTGCGTAGAATTATGTGTGAGATCATTAATAATTGCATAGACATCGTGTTCTAAGTCATTAGCGGTGTACTTGTCGTTATTTTCAATTATACCCAGAGATTTATAAGCCTCAAAAGCGGACTTGGCACTTGATTGTTTCTGTCTTCGTAGAAACTCTGAAGAGATCTCTTTCATATAAGTCTGGAATTCTTCAGTCTTATCCATAGTATAAAAAAAGCCATAATTTTTTGTGATGATAAAACTGTCATTGTATTTCTCAACATTTACTTTATTTGAACCTATATATACTATAGCAGTCGGCATGACCATTCTATTGATTTTGTTTATAACCTTAAGAGGCAATTGTTGATCAGTGACCAAAAATCTAATTTCATCCCCGGTATCTTCATCTTCTACTATAAGAAATTGATATACTTCTTTGTCGATTGTTTGTCGTCCGTCTTTTGTATTAGACCAAGGAGAACCTAAGAATCCTCTGATCTTTCTTTCGAATACTTTTACAGCCTTATCCTTGTCCATTTCTAAAGTAATATTTTTTCTACTTTTTAGGCCAACCTCACATTCTGGGCATTCTTCTTCACTCTCATATATTTCCCAGCAGACGGTGCAAAACTTTTCGATATGCTCTTTCCTCACCATGACCTTTTTCTTCAACAAATCCTCAAATGTTCCTTTTGTCAAATCATCTAAGGGTTCTTCTTTGGTTAAGCCCATTAAATAATCCACTTTCTCTTCTATATCTCCATTAAAGTGTAGATTGGAAATAGGTTGATCGAGCGGGATGGAAAATCTTTTTTCAAATCTTTCCCTTAGATGTTTTTTAGTTTCCGAATCAAGACCACTATCATCCAATGAAAAAAGGACGTCCCCGGATTCTAAGGCAATAGCACGAATGGTCCTTGATGTTTTTGCTGATTGAAGTTTCAGTGATTTTATATCCTTTAAATCGCTTAAGTCAATAACCCCGCTTTGATGTGCCTGGAAGACCGCTTCCATAACATCACTGTCATTCAATTCAAAATGAATTAATGGAGATTTAGGTAAAGTACTTTTACTAAACGTAATAGCTGAAATCACTATACCATCAGTAGAAGGTCTCACTTGTTCAATACCCAGAATAGATTTTTTTAGAACAGCTGCATCATAATCTATGTAGGGATCCGTTGCAACTTCATTTAAGTGCGCGCCAAACATTGAGGCAAGAAAATCCAATAATGCATCCCTTTCCCTCAAAGTATAATCTCTGATTTCCAATGTGCTATCCACTGTGTTTACCGCGAACATGATTGACTTTACTTCCCGATTCCTAATCGGCTCCTCAAAATCGGGAACAGTTTTATCGTTTATCATTTTATATAACTGAAAAATAACCAAATCGCTGAATTTGGCATAAGAGTATATTTTGTATTCATTTGCTTGTCCCGATTTTTTGTAAAGGCGATTGCATAAATCATCTCTATTACTACTGTCGGTGGCTATCTTCAATATCTTTTCCTTGTCCTGCTTATTGGAGTAAGTAAAGAGTGTATTTGATGCTCGGCTTCTCCAATTATGATAAGTCAAAATCTCGAACAAGTGACTTGGGGATTGTTCATAAAGCGACCAAACAAGAGCGACTTCAGATAGATAATCCAATTGAAAATTCGCTTGTTGAACATATTCTTGTATCGTCATTTTCTTTCGGAAGGTGAATTCTTTAATCAGTAAGTACAATTTCTTTTTATGATCGGAAACTTCCGTACCAAGCAATTCGTCTGCACTTTCAGTTTGTTCTTCTTCATACAATAAAAATGATGATATTTCCAATAAAACACTTTTTTTCTGCTTTCTTATATCAGCATCAAAGTAACTGTTAAGATTATTAAATTTCGTTTCTTTTATTAGCTCAATATTTAAACCAAGTTCTTTCCAATAAGTCTCCTCATTTAACTCATCAAGCTTTCCATATTCATTATTTCTAACAGTTACTTTTTTACTCATGTAAGCACCCCTTCATCCTTGATAAGAAATTACCCTTCACCTACATATTCCCAGCCATCAACTCCGCCTGCTTCGCCACAGTTACTACCGCCATCTTCTGCAAATCAGGCGGATACCTTCACCAGTCTGCGCACAGTAATCCGCATTTTCGCCCTTGCCAATTCCCGTAAATTCCAGTCAATTTCTCTTTAATCGCTTTCGTCAGCTCATGCGCAATCACTTTTAGGATGTCATCCCTAGCACTTGCTCTGTTGTATAATGAAGAAAGTGCGCCGTAAAACGCTATTTCCACCTGAATCACGCCAGTGTTTTCACCAGCTTAGTAGGAGTAATGTTAGGGCCAGGTTCTGCAACAATCCAAAATTCATTAATACCCTTGCACTTGAAATTATTTCTATTGTAGAACCACGGGAAATTTCCTTTTACGGCAGTAATGCTACGATTGTTCAAATCAAGTCAAAACAAAGCAGTTCTAGACAATATTAGAGATGGTAAGCGCATTCTGTTAAAGTTCAATTTTTTCTCATCCATTACAAGCATACCGAATTGGCCATCCCTAAAAACTACTTCCCCAATTACCGTAACGATAATTTCATCTTCACTTTCCTCATAAAGTTTTTTTAACCCCTCGATCATCGAGCTAGTATTGAGAGACGAGTTCTGATAAAAAAATTCTTCTAGATAAAGCGGGAAGTAAACATGCTCATGCTTATCAACTATTGCGACAAGCGAATACTTTTCTTCTATATGAACGTCTCTTAAATTGCCTACAGTACTAATTGTCAGTCCGATATCCGAAAAAACAAAGTCTGCTAATGACATTCTTTTCTTTACAGTCGGATTTCTTTTACCTTTTTTAACTTCTTCTACATTTAAAGAGGTTGTCGGAAGAGTTACGTATACGTCCTCGAAATCCATAGAGTCTTGCCGCTCTATCACTTTGTTTTTTCGTTTTCTTGCATTGGTAGTTTGTCTTTCTAATCTTTTCGCACGTTCCTCTTCGGTTTCATTAAACCTATCAAACGTATCGTTCAATACGTTTTTCACATGTTCTTCTCGTAATCTCGATATATTTTTACCAACTATACGGAAGGATTTCGCACCCATAATCGTCTCCCTGTAGTATGGACAATCCTCAACATGATCATAGCCTTTCCACTTTTTAAAATATGCTATCTTAACTCCCTCAGGTACGTATACTAATCTACAATTACATTTCGGGATAGCGCAGTACAAATTCTCTTTGATAGTTAGGTAATCAGCGTGGCTAGTTATCGTTTCTAATATTACAACTTCTTCATTACTCCCATCTCTAAAAATTGCTCTATCAATTCTCATAACAAAACTCCCCTTCTTTGTCGTTTTTCATGAGACCCTATTTGGTTATATTATACCATGGAAAGTGTTGGAAATGTACAAGGGTAGTGTGAAAGTTATGACTTGATAATTTATAATGGTTTACTAATAAGGTTAACCAGTTTTTGAACAGAATTCGTGTATTATAAAACATTACCTTAACCCAAATAACCCTCGAGTAAATTTCACTGGAGGGTGTTTAAGGGGTAATTATTCTTCTCTATTGTTCATGCAAAACAAGGCATAGCTAGTACCTACCGCAACTCATCCCCATAAGGCACAATCTCCTCATTCAACACCTGCAGCCACTCCCGCTTCATCTGCGGACCATATTTCAACGGCTTCGCATCCGGATTTACCTCTTTATACTTATCAAACTGCTTGCTGTCGAGGATTGCTCCGATGTTTGGGATCGTGTCAGATCCAGGTACGTATTGGATGGCGGAAAGGTGAAGCTGGTCTTCATTGACAAACCATGTGTTGGACAAGTTCTCAATTGCACTTTCATAGGCATGTGTAAAATAGCGCCGTTTGACAGCTAGGATATCTTCATCCACATCGATTTTTCCTTCGTCGATATCGTTAAGGATCGTTTCATAAACATCCTTTGCCGCTGCTGGTTTGTTCAATTTGGTAAGCGCTTTTTCAATCTCTCCACGAGTATCCTGGTTGTGCGCTGTATATGTTTCTAGTAGACGGTCGATGTAAGTGGAGTCGATGTCGTAGAGCTTTGTCGTATTGTCTCCATAAAACTCAATCTCAGAGAAATCCGGTTCAGCTTCTCCGCCTTCTCCCTCTTCTTCCATCAAGGAACCCTTTACCGTGTTATAAACGCCTAGGTAGTTTTCCAACGTTTTGACCTGTTCCTGCAACGCTTTGGATGTTCCCATGTCATCATTGTAGTCATCATAGGTTACAAGGGCTTCGTAGGCGTTATTCAATTCCTGGAAGGCTTTCACAAACTCAACGCGCTGCTCCAAAGGTGAATTTTCATCGATTTTTTCTAGGTTGGGAACGACAGTAGTCAATGTTTTATGAGCTGCTTTAAACCGTTTTTTCGACTTGTCGTAGGACGGATAGACGAGTGTAGTTTCTTCTTGGGCCTGTGAATATAATTTGGTTGCATCTTCCACGTTTTTTTCCATTATCGCTGGCTTTCGGAATGTGACAATCAAACCTTTTGTCTTGCCAGGAAAAGTCCGGTTCGTCCTTGAGAAGGCCTGGATCAAGTTTGCGTAACTGAGATTACGATCGACAAATAACGTCTGCACTGTCGGTGCGTCAAAGCCTGTCAACAGCCGGTCTACAACGATGACCAAGTCGACTTGTTTGCCGAACGCTTTGAACTCAGCCCGCTTCCGTGCCAGGCGGTTGTTGATATCGCCATTATAGCGTTCGATGTCTTCAATCGACCAGGCCGTGCCATAGTAGACGTTGTAGTCCTTTATGATTTCCTTCATTTCATCCTGTGACTGCTTTGAATCCTCTTCGTTCTCCTGAAGCGAGTAGGTGATGGCGATACGCGGAAAATCCGGATCGTCCATTGTACGTCCCGTCCGAATCGGATGCCCGGCGAATTCTTTTGTCAGCCAATCGGGATCTGCCGTCATCTTTTTAATGGCATGGTAATAACGCTTCGCCATATCGATGGAGCTTGTCGTCAAGATTGCTGACTTTTGCGGGCGTCCATTTTGAAAGTCGAATTTCGTATAGGCATTATCCGGACGAAAAATCTTGTGTAGCACTTTTTGGATATGATCTTCACTTTCATAGCTTGACGATTCGATATATGTTTCCTTTTCAATCCGCTCCATTTTGTCGATCAGATCATTCAATTCATTGTCAGTAACGCTTGCGTATTTCTCTTTTTGGCGCAGTTGCTCAAAGATATAGTTATCAAGTGATGTTGGTTCGATTGTATCTTCATGCTCCACTTGAAAGCCTAAAACCGAGCCATCTTCCAAGGCGTTCTTAATGGTATATGTGTGTAGCACTTCTCCGTACTGATCATGTGTTGTACGAGCAAGCCGGCCTTTCGCCTGCTTTTTGTTTTGTTCAAATATCGGCGTGCCTGTGAAACCGAACCAAGTGGAATTAGGAAAGAACTTTTTGATAGCTTCCATTCCTTCTGCACTCAGTGCCCGATGGCATTCATCCACGACGAAAACAATATGTTGGCTTATGAGATTCTTGAAGCGCTGCGTCCCCCGCTGTTCTTCCTGTCTTTCCGCATATCGAAGAGCAGCCTCCAACTTCTGACGTGTCGTAATGATCACGGTATTGGAATTGGCACTCGACAGGAGCGTTTCACTCAATTCACGTGAGCTCCCTGTACCGACTATTAAACTATTTGACCTGGCAGTGCCGGATGATATTCCTGTATTGAACTCGGAAGCAAACTTCGTAAATTCACTTGTTGTCTGATTGTCCAGATCTTTGCGGTCGATGAGCATGACAGTGCGGTCTACCCCCGGTTTCCGTGCAAGCAGCTTGGTCGACACGAAACTCGTCAACGTTTTACCTGAGCCCGTTGCATGCCAAACGTATCCCGATTCATGCTTCATCGCTGACGTAAATAATGCTTCGATTGCGTGTATTTGATACGGATGCAAAACCATCAGCACTTTATTGTCTTGATCCTCACTGACAATCGTATAATTCGCAATGAGCCGATGGGCATCCGGTATATTCATTACTTGTTTAACGAATTCATAGAGGTTGTCCACTTTTCGGTTGTCGGTCGTGCGCCAACTAAAGACAAACTTCTTATGCAAGTCCTTCGGCATCGCATTCGCAAAATAACGCGTTGTCTGCTCATTCGAAATGACAAACAGCTGAAGCGTGGAAAAGATGTTATTCCGGAACATCCCTTCTTCTGCATATTTCTTTATCTGATGGAACGCTTGGAATACGCCATCTTTTGCACTCACTTGTTTCAATTCAATCTGAACAATGGGCAGTCCGTTAATCAGCAGGGTGACGTCAAACCGGCGATTTCGTCCATCATCACTGACTTTCTGCTTCGCAATTTGGTGTACAACTTCATACGTCGATATGCCGCCGCCAATGTCCTGGTTTGAGTAGAGAACGAGCGACATCGAACCAAGCGAAACATCTTCCCGCTCAATAGTAATGCGCGCAATACCATTCTCCCCTTTAAGCCACTTGGCCGCGTCAAAAGGAGTTTTCGTTTTTAGCAGCAATTCAGTCTTGATTGTCTCGAATTCTTGGTCAGTCAGCGGTGTTTCGCCGATCTCAGACAAGTTGTTCTGCGTGATCTTCTTACGCAAGTTAATCCACAAGTCCTCTTCCGACTTCAAATCCGGCCGATAGTTCCACTGATTGTGACCTTCGCCAAGAACCTCGATCAGTCGACGTTCCACTTCCAATTCATCTCTATGCTGAATCTTTGTCATGGGGCATCCTCCTTTCCAGACATTCAAACAAACATCTTTTGCAGGAATGCTTTTTTGGTTTGTTGTAGGGCTTCTAGTTCTTTTTCTTGGAGGGCGATTGTTTTATCGATTTTCAATAAAAAACTACCAATTTTAACTTGTTCTTCATAACTAGGGACTAGGAGTTTCAGGGTTGAAAAATCGTGATAACTTATACTTCTGCCATCTCGAATACCATATGTCACTCCTTCTAATTTCTTGATAAAACTATTGCTAGATAAAACATACTTCCAAAAGACAGGATAATGTTTTTCTATATCAATAAAATCCAACACAGTATACGCAGGAGAAGTAATTCCTTCAATATTTGAAAAAGCAAAACCGCCTTGAAAGGAACGCAGATGAATAACGAATTGCCCAGGTGTGACTCTTTTATATGTTATAGTCGATTTCGCATCATAACTTATATTAATCCCTAAGTCCTTCCTGTATACCATTCCCTTTTCTTGCGAAGCTGAAATCACGGGAAGTTCAGGATGGTTTTTTTCTGAAATTGCTTTGAAGATTTTTTTCGCCTTAGTAGATACCCATTCCCCACTAAACCCCGGAAACCGAACTTCTGGCACGTACTTTCCTTCTTTTGGAAACATCTTTTGCAAGAACCCTTGTTTTGTTTGTTTGAGGGCGGTTAGTTCTTGTTTGTGAAGAGAGATGTTTTTATCAATTTGTTTGAACAGCTTGCCGATACTTTGTTGTTCTTTAATAACAGGAAAATGGAACCTTCTTTCCTCCATAGAGGCTTTGGTAATATGAACCATAGTAGTTCCATTCGTTGTTTGCTTTATTCTTTCTTTATCATTTTCTAACCAAGTATACAGGTACTGTTTATCTATATTGGAATCTTCAATTTCTAATTTCCATATATGGTAATGATATATCACACGCTCTTCATTCCAAATTTCCGGGCCAAAACTAGTTGCCCACAGATAAAGCAAGTCTCCCGGATTGGCATATTTATTGTCTTCCAGCTCAAGATCAGAATAATACCATCTGTCATTAGTATTGAAATTCCCAACACGTAATACCCTGTACTTTCCTTTATCAAGTAATTCTTGTTGTTTATATGCGCGACCATTTATAAACTTTACGGAATTCCCCAATTTAGCCTGACCCCATGTATCAGTAAATCCTGGAAATCTAACTTCCGGTTCATTGTTATTTCCCATGATTAAACACCTCTAATGCACCTTTAATCCATTCCTCATTTTCTTTTCCGCATTCCAATAAAGAAATCATTTCAAACAAGCTGGATTCAAGTTCTCCTTTTTCTCTCCTAATGTCTATCAAAGCTTTACCGACTATAGCCATATCAACCGGCTCTTCTTCTTCAAATGTATCGACATAACGCGGGATGTTCAGGTTAAATTCATTCTCTTTAATTTCTTCGAAGCTGGCGAGATGGGCATACTTCTCAACATATTCACGTTTCTTATAGGTTTCGACTATTTTATCAATGTTCTCGTTGGACAACTTATTCTGATTCTTACCCTTTGCGAATTCCTGACTTGCATCAATGAATAATACATCCCGAGTTGTACGATTTTTCTTTAGAATAATAACCGTCGTCGGAATGGATGTACCAAAGAACAGGTTTGCCGGCATACCTATGACCGCGTCGATGCTTCCGTCTTCCAATAATTTCTTTCGGATAACTCCTTCTGCTGCTCCACGGAATAGGACGCCGTGCGGCAAAACAATCGCCATTGTGCCGGAATCTTTCATGTGGTACAGTCCATGTAATAAAAACGCAAAGTCTGCTTTTGATTTCGGTGCCAATCTTCCGTATCGGTTGAAACGGGAGTCATCCAGGAATGTGTCGTCTGATGACCATTTTGCTGAATATGGTGGATTCATGAGTACCGCGTCAAACGTGTACGGCTCGTCAGTTGGCCAGTCTTTATTCAACGTATCCCCATTGCTAAGACGCATGTCCTCTTTATCGACTCCGTGCAGAATAAGGTTCATCTTTGCCAGATTGAATGTCGTCGTGTTCAGTTCCTGTCCGTGATACTTGACGCTTTCAGGATGATTGATGTAGTTCCGGATATTCAGCATGAGCGATCCAGATCCCATTGTCGGGTCATAGACGCTAAACAATTTCTTATCTTCCTGCCCCATTGCAGCAATTCTTGCCATCATGACCGAAACTTCATGAGGGGTGTAGAACTCTCCGGCCTTCTTCCCTGCTTCAGAAGCAAATTGGCTGATAAGGAACTCATACGCATCCCCGATGACATCGCCGCCATGTCCCAATAGATTAATTGGGTTCAGCTTCTTAATGACTTCTGTAATGGTAATGTTACGTTGTTGGGCATCTGCCCCTAGTTTTTTGGAAGTTAAATCGACGTCATCAAACAAGCCCGTGAATTGGTCATATTTTGTAGACAAGTCGATAAACGCTTTATTCAAATCGTTTAGCTGAAACGTGTTTTGTTTTGCTTGGTCGGTAAGGACATTGAATAAGTAAGGTGGCTCGATGTCATATCCCAACGTATCAACCAGTGTTTCAATTAAGTCAGCTTTAACATCTTCATCTGCCAAAAGTTCTGTATATAGTTTTGTCTGCTTTTCAGCAGTATCGTATTCTTCCAGTGGCTCATCCGCGATTTCAACTACTTTCACTAAAAGCCGATCAGATAAGTATTTATAGAAAATTAAGCCCAGTAAATAGTTTTTATACTCGGATGCATCCATTTTGCTGCGCAGATTGTCCGCTGCGCTAAATAATCTAGAATTCAATTCAGCCATTTTCTTTTCCCCGCTATTCAATAGTTATGTAGCATTACTTTTTTCATAAACTTACTGTTTTCCAGTTATGCCTATATCTATCATACCAATGATAGCAAGCAGCGACAATACTGTGGAAGACAGTGTTGGAATTTATTTGGAACGCAAAAAACACTTTCAAAGCTCTAGTTAGAACTTCAAAAGTATTCGATGAATAAATCACTAACCCAATGATCCCGTTCCGACCTAGGAAGTCTTCTGTTGCGTCTTTTATTTCTTGTTTAAAGCGTTCTGTTCTGCACGATATTCTTTTAAACGTCTATAAAATGTCGCTTCGGTTAGAACACTCTTGCCGTCAGCATCGAATCCGTATGCGTCGATAATTTCATTTACAGTTTTAGTACCGTTTGCTTCTGCAAACTCAATAACAGCTTTTCTGTATAGTTGTTTATTAACCTCTTTTCGACCGAATTTCACCCCGTTTGCCTTAGCTTGTTCGATTGCAGGACGTGTACGTTCTTGTATATATGTACCCTCAAGGTTAGCCAAGAGATCAAAAACAGTTAAGAGAACCTTCGTTCCAACTCCTTCATAATCGTCTTTAGATTTTCGGGTATCAATTCCACTTTCAATAACAACTAGGAAAATGCAAGCTTTCGTTAATTGTTCAATTGTGTTAATCACTTGAGAAACTGAACGCCCTAAACGGTCTAACTTATAAACAACTATCGTATCGCCTTTCGTAACATATTCCAGTAATTTCGTTAACTCTGTACGATTAGACTTATCTCCACTAGATTCATTTTCGATAAAGACATTGTCTTGTAGAACTCCGAATGCTTCCAACTCCATCAACTGTTCCGTTAAATCTTGCTTGATCGTTGATAGCCTAGCATAGCCATACAGGTTGCCCGTTTCTTCTGTTTCTGCCAATAACTGAACAGCTTTTGAAATTTCTTTATTTATTTTGATAGACATGTGAAAGTCTCCTATTTAATTTAGCATTAAAAATATCTAGCAAATAAATACTATCAAACACTGCACAGATTTGATAACGGTATAAATTGGATCTGATGGTAAGGAGTTAGTTTATGCTTCTTTTATAGGTGTATAACGTAATCGTCGCGATTACTGCCACGAACCTAACCGTGTTACAGACAGATTATATGGAGAGGGAGAACAAAGAAAATCTACTTGTTATTGATTAACAAGCGTTATGAATAATAATAATATAATAGGTTCTTTTCTTTAATTCCGGAAAAGCCTTCCGGTTTCTCATTTCAATCACGACTCTCAGTGCCTGTATGATAAACAATCGTATTACCTTTTGCTCGAAGGAACTCTTTCGCAACCATGTTAGGATTGTCTATGACAAGAATAAGTGTTACATACATCACGATTTTTTCATCTGCTATGCAGAAGTCAAGGATATTCAGTTTTACATATTGATTTGGGTGTAATTTACAAACTTCTTCCCATTTCATTGTAACTCCCCTTGTTTCATTTCGGATTCTTTAAATTGTTTGTTAATTGATTGAATGGTTATAAGTAGTAATATGCAAACTCCGTTTAGTTGTGGTAAACTGAGCATATAATAAGAAAAGACCAGATGCTGGAACATCTGGTCGATGCAACGGACATACCGCAAGAAGTGCGGTTGACCAGTAAAGTTGATATTTTTGCATAGAAGTAACTTCCCTGCTTACTTGGACGTTAGCGGAGGGTGGTTACTTTTTTCTATTGGTGTATAGAGCAATCATCGCTACAACTGTTGCTGCCGCTGTTGCGAGGAATATTCCAAATTGGAACATCATGTTTATTGCTTCGTATGTCACCACTTAAACACCCCCTTTCCAGGGAGTGTCAACCGCCCATCCGCTATATGTCGTTGCTACTATTAGTCTACCATATTGGCATTTAATTATCGATTGAATAATAAGAATTCTCTTTATGTCTCCTACACGAAATGATGAAGAAAGAGAAAAGAGCAAGAATCATGCCCTTACTCTATGCCTGCTTCCGGGTATTTAACCGTACCCAAAACTTTTCCGGTGTTTTGATTCATTGCATCTAGTCACTTTCAGCTTATCTGCACATCCTTAATAAAGGCATAGTCTCCGGAGCATTTCTGGCATGTTGTTTGAAGTTTTATTGCAAAGGGAGGATTCGATTTGAGTAAGAAACAGGGACGAAAAAAGCAGGTTAAGAAAGAATTGTATATTGCTGAGTATGGTCAGAATGAACATTTCTTTTTCATCGCAGGTTTTACAGAAGGCGGCGTCCCGTACGGCATTACTTGGGAAGAGGCTTTTGCGCACGGATTGGTGGAAGAAGACGCACCTTCCGGAGTCAATGACACTTTACCATTTTAAAGACTTAGCACAGTTCAATGCTCTCCAGACTACCATAATATTAGTAGTAAAGAACCCAAACCGTCATTTGTTTGGGTTCTAAAAAACAAGACCTATTCAGCTATTTTAATCCCCCTAATTTTGCTGCTCACTTCCTTCGGATCATGGGAGACAATAAACGCTTTTGAAAATTGGTGGTAATACTCATCTTCATGGGCTTTCGGAGACAAGATGATCAGTTTTCTTTGCAGTTTGTTAGCATACAGTTCAAATACAGTGGATTTACGTTTTTCATCAAGTGCACTATCAAATTCGTCGAGGACGATAAAGCCGGCTTGGTTTTCGAGGTTTTGCAACAACGATAGTGCAAATAGGAGTGAGCTTAACGACTCTTCACCACCCGATACACCTTTTCCAACCCGACCGCCCCTCGCTTTCAAGCTTACATCCTCAAACTTTCCTCGATGCCCTTCCTTCCGCACATATATGAACAGTTTGAATATAGGCCGTCCTTTTTTATCGGTTACTTTTTCGTACTTAATTTGACCTTCAAATTGGAATTCACCCATATACTCTTGAAAAAGCAAGTTAATCTTGGTCACTTGCATTTGTATTGCTGTTTCCAATCTCTGTTCGTTTATAATAGCACGCTCTTCGTTTTCCTCTAGAAGACTTCTTGCGGATTGCAATTCCTCTTTTTTCCGTTGGAATTCTTGTTCTAACGTTCGGTAATTCTCCACAGCATTCGGGTCGATATCCTTTTCGTTCCGAGCATTCTCAAACTCAACCTTCGCCTGGGTCTTATGCATTTGCAAATCGTATTTAGATACTTCCGTCTGCTCTTCTTGCAACGCTTTCCGTACCAGATCAGGAATCAGCTGTGTTAGTTCAAGCATCTCTTTTTCATAGTCCAAATAACGACCCAATAGGGCATTTTTCTCGTCTTCTTTATCACGTATCTGATTTTCAATTTGCGCCAATACACGCTTTGTAGCTACTAGCTTATCCTCAATATCAGTTTCTTCTCGCTTGTATTTTTGCAAGATGCCTTGTATTTCATTCAAGTTCCTATTTATCGCTTGAATTGACCGCCGGATTGCTTGGACATTTTGGGCCAGCTGTAGTAATTGTTGTTCTTGCTCTTGCAAGCGCTGTATCTTTTCGGATTGTTTTCCAAACTGCTCATACACCAACATATACTCTTCAAGGCTTTTGATCAGTTCCTCTTCTTTGTATTTATCTTTCCAAAGAGCATCCTTCTGATTTTCAAGCTCTGTTTTACGTCTTTCCAATTCTGCATGTTCATCCGCTAAAGAACGCAGTTGATCAAGTCGGTATTGCTGATCTGCTTTCGTGGATAAAAAAGCTTCCGCGTCAATCACTTTTTGCACGTCTGCGTTCCAGACACGATACTGATCATTATCCGTTTCAAACTGCTCTGTCAGCTGTTGAATATCATTCCGAAGCTCATTGATTCGCCGCTCCAGCGTTTGTCTTCTCTCTGTTAGTGCCCTCTTGCTTAGAATATACGTATTTTGCTCTTGAGGCCCTCTACTTCCTATCCGATCTATCAGCAATCCCTTTTGGAGATCCGGGTAATCCGGGTCAAATAATCTCTCCATCCACCAAAGGACGCGTGCCGCTTGATTTTGCTCATGAACAGATAGATTCTCCTGCATCTCCAAGCCATATTGGGGAAGAGTGATAATGGAACGGTCCGGCACCAATTTCTCTAAGGAAACATGATATAAATCATTAATCGGCTTGCAACTTGCTGCTTCATAAAAAACTGTATATTTAATTGCATCGAATAGACGCTCGCTTTCAATTGGAAGGTGATCTTGTAATTTTATAAAATGCCTGAGCGGGTATGCCCGGATCCCATGTTGCTTAAGATGATGAATTGCCTGGGTTTGACGTTCCGACTCAACTCGATTTTGAGTTAACATGGAGAATTCCTCTTCCAGTTTCCTCAACTCTTTTTCCTTGGCAGTCTTCAGATCTTTTGTCATTTCCAATCCTTCAGCTAATCCAATAATGTCCTGTTTCAACTGGTGACTGGATATGTATCTTTCAATCCATTTTTCTGATTGCTTCCTTTTTTCATCCCATTGCTGGACAGCAGCATTTACCTCCGCATACTTTTGGCGATTTACATTAATTCTGCCTGCGACAGCTTTCAAATCCTTTTCGACTTCCTGCTCATCCATTTCCAAGTGCTTTACTTTTTCGTTTGCATTCGTCATCTTCTCTTTCGTCTCAGATTCCGTATAGGGCAGTTTTGCATAGGCATTTTTTAGTTCACTTAATTCATTTTGAAGGGCAGACACTTCTTCTAGTATTTTTTCTTCCTTCTCTTCTTCTAAGGATAATTGTTCCTCGGATAGTTTCAGCTGATTATGCTGCTCTGACTGCCGCGCTTCTGAATCTCTACGCTGTCCCCTCACCCGTTCTAATTCTAACGTGTTATGTTGGACCTCTTCTGCCAATTCTTCCTGCTCGAATTTCCGATCTTCAATGTACTTCTCTGCTTCTTCCATTTCCTTCATAGTCGTTAATTGAAGGTGATGTGTCGTGAACGCATATGATTTTCCGTGTTCGTCCAGCCGCTTTTTATTATTTTCATAGCGGTCTCTCTTATTTCGTGCAATGTCTAACTCCATTTCATTGAATTTCTGTTGGCTAGACGCCGTCTGGTACGCATCTCGAGCTTCTTTCACGACTTCTAAACTCGTTTCCCAATCTTTTTGTATTTGGTCAATCTTATGCATTTCGCTAAAAATGCGGAACCTCTCTTCAGGAGCCATAACCGAAAATTGGTTCACTTCTTGCTGGTACCATATTAAATAGTATAGATCGGGGTGGACTTTATATTTAAATTCCAGTTCCCTTTTATAGGCTGTGAAATTATTTTTCTTCGCGTCTCCTGAGCGGAATGCTTGCCGGAGCTCCAGCTCGTCTATTTCGTCTCCGTCATGAATTTCATAACGCAGCTTTAGAAGCTCATTCGGGGCCTGTTCAATAAGTAAACGAAATTCGATGAAAGGAGGAGCATCCACTCGAGAGATCCCTTCGTTTTTAAATAATAGATGAATTGCCGCTCTCCATGTCTCATCCGTACGGAGATTCTGAGATTTCAACCCTTCAATATCCACTTTACTGGAGCGTAAAACAGCTCCCATGCAAAACGAAATGGTGGATTTCCCTGCCCCATTTGGTCCAGTTATTAAAATGTGTTCATTTGCTTGGTCTAACAACATTTCCTCCGAGCCGTAATCCCGGATCCCCGTAAATTGCAAACGCCATGGGATCAAAGGAACCCCTCCCCTTCATACAAATTATATCTGTTAAAGAATTTCATAACGTCTTCCTTCGATAACTGGCTTGAATGACTGAATTCCACCATTCGATGCAGAAACGAATCCGAAAACATATTTACGCCAATTACCGTTAAACGATAGGCTTCTTCCTGTTCGGACAATTGGTGGGGTTCGACGGCTCCGATTTTCCGTAATGTATCTATCGCCAACTGGATACGCCTACTGCCTTTTTTCACCTCATGTCCAAATGCCTCTAATAATTGGGTGAGTAACGTAAATTCATGTTTTAATACTTCTTGCTGATAAAACATGAACAGTAACACGGCCAACGATTCCTCCGACAAGGTATGGCGCGCTGATCTTGCCGGAACTCGAAGCATAACCACTACTTGATCCCTTTCTTCATCGTAAATAAGGCGATAATATCTTCCGACTGCCTGATTAACACGTGAGAGGAAAGAAAAAAAGTACGCATCATTCCGAGTAACTTCCAATAATTTTTCCACTTCTTTACGGGAGAGACCAAAATTATTCGCCCGGATCGTTGCACTTGAAGAAAATAGAATGGACATAAATGCTTGTTCCTCTCGAGAGGTCAACACACTACGTAGCGTTTGGAGACTGTTTAGTGAAAGGTCTTCATTATTATCGTTTTTGGATGTTGAATTTTCGGTCGTCATCTTCAATCCACTTCCATTCCTTCTCAAATTCAATTACGTCTTGCTTGGCATCCATCTTTACTCTTTTATTAGCCTCAAGTGCTGCAATGCCCAAAAGTTGTCGAATTGCATCTCCCCATGAATCAGAACCCGTTTCAATGATGGCTTCTTCCAAACCTGCTTTCCCCTTCTCCTCTAAATATGTTTCGATTTTCTCAGTGTCAACCGCTGCTTTCGTCATCAGCCAACTAGCGTCCTCCACCAATTTTTCAATGGACTCCCTATCTACTAGTTCTTCCTTGAACTCAATTACAGGTTCTTCGACTATTTCCGAGACTGCCGGCTCATAGTTTTCAAGAAACTCTATCCCTCGTTCAATTTCAGCAGGTGCTAAAGGACTTGCATATTTGACAGGTACCCAAATTCCATCTAGCTCCTCCCCTTCATACTGACCTTGATCCATAAAACTGAATAACTGATGGGCATTCGGGATTTCTGATTCTAGAGGGGGATTGTACATCTTCGTTATGAACATCCGCACTCTTTCTGGCGAAATGGTTGTCTTGAGGGGTGTTTGCTGAACATTCATGAATTGCAGATATTTATTGATCATGCCAATTGAGAGACTTGTCCCTTCCGTCATAGCTGCTGTACCACTTTGCATCAGATGACTCAGCACAAGGCTGTCTTCAATCGTTTCGAATTGCTTAAGACGGTCATCTAACTTTTGATCCAGATCTTCCATTAACGTGTGAATCAACCGCAATTGAGGTAACGCATTGCGCTCAGCCAGAAGCTCCAACTCCCGCTCCTTCAACAAGTCGATGGCATCTCTCACATTGCGGATCATGCTAGCAATGACATTTCCTCCTGAAATGCCTTTATCATCATAGGCTTCACTAATTTCGGCATCACGTCTTGCTTGGAATAAAGAGCGGCCAATATCGTCTTCTAAATAATATGCAAGCGAATCATTGGCCAACCGCGTCAATGCATGCATCATCCTCTTACCTACACTCATCATTTTAATATGGTTGGATTGTTTACTAACCCAGTTATTCGTAGAAAGGATATTGATGATTTGGGCGACTCGTGTCTTAGATGGCGGATCTACGTCATTAAACCTGTCTAGATAGCGATAATATAATGTTTCCGTATTATCGATTGGACCCGAAAGGCCATAAGCTTCTTCGTGAATCAATTCAATAATACGTAAGAAACGAAGCATTTCTAACGGCGTATCGAACACCGCTTCACCTGAAAGATCTTTCATCACTCCAGCTAACGAGATAATATCCCGCATAGCTCGAGCCATTTCGGGTTGTTGATGATCCGCTTGGAAAATTGAGATTATTGGTTGATTACTAATTTCCACTCAGCTGGTCCTCCTAATGTCATTTCCTGTTCTGCTTCATTGCTGCTCTTCACCCAAGCAGAATATTCTTCATGATCGCCAAACACCTTTCCATCAGTGCCTACAAAATGGACTTTCATTCCATCCACGATACTAGCTAATTCCCTTGCGATGACAATGCCAGCAGCATCGTAATCGACCCAGATTATGATTTGCTCGATGGATGAATTTCTACACAATTGTTGAATCATCTTCCTATGTGCCCCTCGAACTTGTCCATCTATCCCTAATACAATTGAAGAAGTTTCCCACAAAAACGTGAGTTCTGTTGCCATTCTCGTCAGAATCGCTCTGTTTTCAACGAGCCAAATGACGTTGGCAGTTGTCCGAAACTCTTCGGCGGAGACTGCAATATCCGTTGTAGCATGCACAACACCGATGGAATACGTGGAGAATTCTCCTGTAACGTTCCCCGTGAAGAAAATCGGCACAATTGAACCTGTACTTACGATTCCGACTTCACTAATCGGCGCCTCAATCCATTTTTCAATACGTGCGATAAATGCTTCTTTATAAGTATCGAATTCTTTCGAGCCTCCGATTCTTCTATAATAGGTGGCTCCGATTTCTTTATATTCCATTCGATTTTGCTGCTTTTTCAATTGAAGGAAGGCAATTAAGAAATGGGTGAACTTATAGATACGCTCTTTGCCCCAACCTTCGCTATCGACTTCTTCAAGGGCAAATCGCTCCATCTCTTGCATTAAATTTTGCGGTAATCTATCCCGTGATGCGTTAATTTCACTAAGTAATTTTTGTGTAAGCAGTCGATCGGCTTCTAAATCTTCTTCGATTTTCCGTCTTTCATACTCATACAACCCTGGCCCCATACGATAATCAATAGACGCCGGCGTTCTCCCATCAGGTTTGAAACGGATTTCCTGAATGAGCCAACCTTTCTGTAAAGCTTCACTTTGTAATTCATCTGATATAGGCAATTTGGTTCTGCGTGATTTTGGTTTCAAACCTAGTTGGACAAGTTCCTTAGCCGGAAACATATCATATTCGGTGGATGCTAGTACATTGCCCAGCGTCTTAAACGTGCGCGCCGTCCATTTTTGAATTTCCCATTCCTGATTGCCAACTGGATGGATAGATTCCCCCGCTTTGCAAATAAATGTTTCCAAAAATTTTCTCACTGTTATCATGTCTATCCTCCTGCTACTAAACTATGTGATGATTTACATTTCTCATAACTGACCGGTTAATAGAAGAGGAAGCCAATCAAAGTAGCATGATTGGCTTCTCACTATTCATTATTCGCTTTGATTAATCTCCAAGTTCTTCAAATTAATAATAAATTGACCGTTCATTAAGAAATCAAGACCTAGGAGGCCATTTATCCCCCACTCATGCAGGTCACCAAAATCTAATTTTATCTCTTTTATTTCATGAGAACCAAGTTTTATGAGATCCACAGGCTTCCGAAACGAATATTCTTCACCACCAATACCATAGGAGCTCACTAAGGGGTCTCCATTCTCAAAGAAAATACCTAGATCTTCAACAATATCTGAAGATCAATGTATGAGCTACTCCCGTGTCAACAACAAGCCTGTCCAATATTTTGGTCTTCCCTTTGTAAGAAATAATCATCTCTACCTCAAGTAACCGGTTTACAACTTCCAGCTTCATAGTCTCAATCCTCTTAAGCCGGTCGGATTTCTTAATTCAATCATAATTTTTTCAGTGCCTGTATGATAAACAAGCGTATTACCTTTTGCTCGAAGCAATTCTTTCGTAGCCGTTTTAGGGTTTTCAATGACATTTATTAATGCTACATCTGTCACGATTTTTTTGTCGTCTTCTACATGAAAGTCAAGGATATTAAGTTTTACGTATTGATTTGGGTATAATTTACGAACTTCTTCCCATTTCATTTGTAAAGCCCTCCTTGTTCAGTGTCTTACCTTTATTTTAGCATATTCCATGGTATGTCTATAATGAATCATGCATAAAATTTCCGATTTATTGCTAAACAAAATAGAACACAGGTGAGACTTCGAAATCCTGAATTATTTTCCGATAATCATCACTCCATATCCTCAAACGCCTCCGGATAATCAACCGTACCAAAAACCTCCCCAGTACTCTGATCCACCGTATCAATCGACACATTCAACTTCCCTTCATCCACACCTTCAAACAACTGATAAAACATCCCGGACATTGCAAGGCCAAGTGCTGCGAATCCATCAAAGCTGTTTTCAAACGCTTCCTTGTCGACTTCTAGTGTGAACTTGGAAAAGTCTTTGTTGTGATCGATGTCCTTGATGGAAGCAAAGTCTTCATCATTGATCAGTTCATCCACATACTCCGTAACGTTTGCTTTCATTTCTTCCATCATTTCTTTATGCTTCGCTTTTGTCATTTTGTATGTGACGGATCCGTCGTCGTTTTTCTTGACGTCTTTGATGCCGTCTTCTTTTGCTTCAGCTACGACGGTGTCGATGTCTTCGCCTTCCATGAAGGAAGCTGGGATTGTTACTTCTACGTTCAGTAGCCCTTTATCAACTGCTACTGCTCCGCTTGTTTCTTCGGTCTTCTGATTTTCTTGCTTATTGTTATTCTCTTTTTCGTTAGCTTCGTCCTTCGATGAACAAGCCGCTAAGATGAGTAAAGACAACAACAGGAATGCCAACAGTTTTTTCTTCATTATTTTCATCTCCATTTATTTACTGTACTAAAAAGAACACCGGCGATCCTTCGCTTGAATCATATGAAATCTTGAAGTCATCTTCAACTTTCACTTGATTCATAATATACCCTTCCGCTGTGCCGCCATTGTAAAGTTCCTTTGATAATTCGTTTGGAATGACAGCGCTCGCCCAATCATAGACTTCCCCATCATTCGATACGAAGTTGAAATTCATGCTGGAGAAGAACAGGCTATCGTCTTCCGTTTCGGATTCTTTTAGGAACCCTTTCACTTTCACCATTGCGTATTCGAAGCCTTCTGCTGCTGGTTCATTGAACATATTTTCTTTTTCAATGATCGCCCATGCTTCTTCGCCGCGGATTGTTTCAAGCAGGGTGATCTCGACAAGTGAATCATACGAATTGAAGCTGTCATCGTAGATGTTCTCTTTCACCGTAATCGTATCTCCAAAAGGCAATGGGTTAGAGCGCGTTCCTATTGGCTTTTCTTTCTCTTCGACCTCTTCTTCTGCCACTTCAGTTGCATCATCCTCCACATCCGCCGCCACGTCACTATTGGACTTCACTTCACGGCTATTTTTTTCATCGATATCCCCGCAGGCTGCTAGTAGAACGATCATGAACATGCTGCACATCATCATTATTTTTTTCATTTGAAACCCTCCTTGTTTGTGTACTTTTTCATTGTAAGTTCCCGAAAAAAATAACCTTTGCGGATATCCACAAAGGTTACTCATATTGTTCGTATACTTTTTTGGCTTCTTCTTTCATTCTCAATACGAGTTCTGCAGGATGGATGACTTTGACGTCGCCGCCCCACCGGAAGAGCCAACGGAGGAGGCCTTCACTCATTGCAACTTGCGCCTTCAATAGAAAGGTTCCGTCCTGCTGGTCTTGTATATTGGCATCCACTCCGAAACGGTCGATGACAATGTTGATGAGCGGATTGGCGAACTTCGCTTCCAATGAAATCATTTCGCCGCCAAACATATGGAACATCTTGCTTGTGTACTCGTGAAGATTGAAATAAGGGTCGGGGACGAACTGCTCTTCCTGCATACGGACATTCCGCATACGGTCGAGTCGGTATTGCCTTATTTCATCTTCCCGCTTGAAATGCGCAACGAGATAATAGCGATCATTGTTCCAGACGAGGGCAAGCGGTTCGACGAGATAGTCCTGTCCTTCATTGCTCAAATTGAATGTAAGGTCTGTTCCGTAACGGCCGTATTGAAAAGCGACGACTCGTTTGACATGGATGGCTTCATGCAAGAGCTGGACCGTCGCTACAATTTCGCCTGCCTCTTTTGCTGACGGTTCTGCTATATGCAACTCATTCGTCAATTGCTTCGCCAATCTTCTGCTAGTCAGCTTGCGGATTTTCATAAGGAGCCGGTCTGTTTCCTGTTTGGAAATGAATTTTGCGGCACTGATCGCATCCATGAGTAGGCGAAGTTCGTGGATTTCAAATGGCCTGCCGTCATAATAATAGTGTTTCGGCAGTCCAATTTTCTCTTGGACTGCTGTCACCGGGAATACGATTGAATCTTCGAGCGCAGTCACATCATCCCGCACAGCCCCGATACCCACTTGCAAATCCTCGGGGAAACGGCTATGTATGTCATGAATTGACAGCATTTCATCTTCGTCGGAAAATGCTTCTAAGATGCAGATCACTTCGAGGAGTCGTTCTCTTGCGTTTAACGAATTCCGGGTCATTGTGATTATCCTTTCCGGTTTTGGACTTTGTTTCATTATACATATTTCTATAGTTCACTGTTTTATTTAGTTAACTCAATATTCATATAACTTCCAAGTGTTTGTGGTAAACTAAACATATAATAAGAAAAGACCGGATGCGCGAACATCCAGCCACATAACGCAACTAACATACCGCAAGAAGAGCGGTTGACCAGTAGCGAGATAAAAGTGTTACAAGAGGTAATCACCCTATCTACTAGGCCATAGCGAAGGGTGGTTACTTCTTTTTATTGGTATATAAAAACGCATAACGTTCCGCTTCATCATCTGTGACGCCCACTTCCATAAGCGCATGCTTGAATCCACCAGCACCCGAGTTGGCTCCTATAACTGCCCCTCCAATCTTTGAATTATTAACGGAATAGTAGTATAATTAGGGTGAACTGTAAAATCTTCGGTGGTGGGCGAATTGATTGAAACAGAAAAGACGGTCAAAACAAAGTTGATTTTCCATATGATCATCTCTGTCATAGGTTTCGTCAGCATTGTCTTACATATCGTTTATTCTCCTGCTCCTTGGATCTCTATGACAAAATTTACAATCCAATCAAACCTTATTGTATCCGCAACATTTTTACTGAGCGTGTTCGCCATGATATCGAGAAAGTCATTGAGTCCCGTATTGGAATTCTTGAAGAATTGCTCGGTTATTTACATGTTTATCGTCATTGCTACGTATCATTTCCTTCTTGCAAGTGGCGGTGAATATGCTGGGATTCGGATCATCACGAACTTTACACTTCATTACTTACTGCCAATTTTTGTTTTTACGAATTGGATCGTTTTTGAAACGAAGAAAAAGTATAGCTATAAGCATATCTTTTATTGGATGGTCTTCCCTTTGCTTTATTCTGTTGTTTCGTTGCTGCGTGGATTGATTGATGGTTTTTATCCTTACTTCTTTTTGAATCCTCATGGAGAAATTCCAGTAGGTGTTGGCAGCTATTCAAATGTTGCCTTATTCATAACTGCTTATTTATTTATCTATGTGATTTTGGGCTTTTTATTGATTCTATTAAATAGGATCTTTTTAAGCTTCAGACCAAGTACGCGAATATCTTCACAATAACAGCATAAGGAAAACCAGCCAAAGATATGGCTGGTATTTTCATTTATTTAACTCCAATCCGCCATCACTCTCTCGGATGGACAAACACTAGGATTTTACCTTCCTCAGCATCTTTCGCATAGCGTTCCGCTTCCTCATCTGTAACTCCCACTTCCATAAGCGCATGCTTGAATCCACCAGCACCCGAGTTGGCACCTATGACTGCCCCTCCAATTGTTGTCAGGATAGGGCCTGCTGCCAACACGGCGCCAAATCCGGGAATCAATATTGTGGATAACCCTGCGATTACTCCCGCTAAGCCAATCGCTCCTCCCGTTGCGGCTCCTGCGATGGCTCCGTCTCTCGTCGAGGGCTTTATTTCCTCTGCGATTTCAGGCAGCTCTTTTGTGTTTTTAGCAATGACTGAAATTTCTTCAGTTGTATAGCCTTTCTTTTTTAAATCCTCTACAACTTCGACCACTTGTTGTTCATTGTCGTATACGCCAATAATATGATTTTTCAATTTTAGTAACCTCCCAATTATATATATTCTCTACCCGCTATTTTATTTTTATAGACATGGTTATCTTTAGACATATTTACTTTATATGTTCATCTAATTGGCATTATTGCAAAGGCTGTGAGATGGTTAATTGATCAATAAAATGCCTATGACCAAACCCTTGTCCTCGGCTTGGTCATAGGCATTTTTCAATTCAACTTCATCTTCATTCCTTCATGGGTAGCCTGAAATCCTAACCGTTCGTAAAAGCGGATGGCGTCCTCCCGTGTTTTATCGGTCGTGAGCTGAACGAGGTGGCAGCCACGCTGTTCGGCTCGTTGGATTGCCCAGTTGATGAGCTCTGTTCCGATTCCTTTTCCTCGTACAGTTGAACAGGTCCTTACCCCCTCTATCGTTGCACGCCATCCACCTTGACGGGTCAAGTGCGGGGTGAAGGTGATTTGTTGGACGCCGACGACTTCATCTCCGAGACAGGCAACGACTAGTTCGTTGTTGGGATCTGCATCAATCGCCCGAAACGCTTCATGGTACACATCCGGTAATGGCAGTACGAATTGTTCCCGTGTAGCGCCTAGCTTATCATCCGCTAGCATTTCCACGATTCGTTCCAAATCTTGTTCTGTCGCTATACGAAATATCACTTCATTCGCCAATTGTATAGCCTCCTATTTTCATCTTGCTTACAGGGATTTGCTCAAAATTTCTCCAGGCAACCCTCCGATTTCACAGACCTTTTCCGATGTAAATCCATACTTGAGAAGGATTTTTCTTGATGGGATATTTTCCGGGTCGATAATAGCTGTGAGGCGGCTTACATTTGTCTGCTTTGCCAATTCAATTAGTTCAGCTGCAATGAGGGTGCCATATCCTTTGTTCCAGTAGGCTGGCAGTAGCATGTATCCGATTTCTGCTTCATCCGGATTATCTTCATTTACGGTAATATGTCCAAGCCCTATATAATCCTTGTCAATCACTTTGTAGGAGCCAAACAACTCGTGTTTGCCGTTGCGTTCTAGCAGTTTTTGATAGTTCCCTTCCGCTTCATCCAATGGAATTGCCCGCTCCGTGATTTGTGCCATGACGGATTCATCGGATACTAAGTTGAAATACTTCTCGAAATCGTCCTTCATGAACTTTGCCAACTTCAATTTTTTCATTCCTTCAACCTGCCTTGTGATTGCATATCAATCCAAACTTATATTTCTACTTTCTTTACTTCTTTCGTTAATAAGAGTTGAAATCCTTCATTTCCCTTTAAAATAATTTAGCAGGTGCCTGTGCAGCGCACATTTATGACAAGTCATTAAAAAGTATATATATACGCGAAGAAGCCAACCGGCGATTGTTCGCACTGACCTAAGAAAATGAGACAAATAAAAACACCTTACGTTGAAAAACGGGTATTGAACCTTAATACATCAACG
>NZ_JBPFDR010000006.1:88816-213390 GCF_059415085.1 Sporosarcina sp. SAFN-015 | reverse complement strand
AAATCATCTGTATATTTAACCATAATAAAACACCCCAAAAGTTAGATTTTCAACTCTAACTTTTGGGGTGCACTTCACCGCTGGAAAATCGGTGAAGGGCAGCTTTTTTGTTTATTTCGTATTTGTAATAATGCGTGCAATCATGTCAAGGTCCATTGTAGTGTCAACTTCGTGCACGCCAATTTGAATGCGGCCCGCCAAGCCATTATTAATCAAATACTGTTCCAATTCCTTGGCGTTGTCGATAATCCCTGCCTGCTCAAGGTTATGAGCTACAGATTTTGATGTCGACCCAGCTTCGATCGTCAAGATTACTTTAGTAATCGGCTTTGAATTTGTTTCGCCATTTGGGTTCGATTCTGTCTTTTCCTTACCATTATTCGAGTCTTGGCTGTCAGTACTCCCCGATTTAGGGGAAGATAATGTTTGGGCGACAGCTAACTCTTGTTTTACCTTATCTAACTCAGCTTGCAGCTCGTCCAACTGGATTTTGTACTTTTCGGGATCAGCTTGCTCAATGTCAGTGCTCGTGAAATAGATAATTCCTCCTGCAATAATGCAGCCTATTCCTGCTCCTCTTAGAATATCCTTTATCATCATAAGGATACCCCCCGGGATTTCAGTACGTCGATGACTTCCTCGTTTGATAGGGAAGAGCGTTTCGCTATTTCTGGAATTGAATAACCTTGTGCTTTTAAGGAGAGGATTTGATTAATAATGATTTCGTGTACTGGTTTCGTTTTCCGACGCTGTTCATTTGTGACCGGTCCAACACTAATCATTAATTCCTCTTCAATTGCTTTCAAACGTTTTTTCAATTGATTTGTTTCCTGATGGAGGCTGATTGAAATGTTTTCAATCTCCTCTTCATTTTTACGCCTTGAATTTCCGATGAAGAATGAAAGGATGATGCAAATAATACCTATGCCTAGTAAAATTAGTTCAATATCCAATATGGTACAACCTCCGGGAATAGATTACTTTGTTCCCATCGTATCATATGCATCTTCTGAATGTAATTTGAAACTTTCTTCTTTACATAACCGTGTGATATGATACAATTGAAAAGTCGTATAAATCATGCTCATATTAATTTATATTGCCAATGAGTGGGAGGGACAACAATGCGCGTAAATATTACACTTGCTTGCACAGAATGTGGAGAGCGTAATTATATTTCAAAGAAAAACAAGCGTAACAATCCGGAACGTCTTGAAATGAAAAAATATTGCTCACGTGAAAAGAAACAAACTTTGCACCGTGAAACGAAATAATCGCTCATGCCAAAACTCTTCGCGGGTTTTGGTTTTTTATTTCAGAATGGGGGAATACTTGAATGAGTAAATTGTCCAAACGAAAACAGATGATAACAATCATGAAAGATATGAATCATTCTGAACATGCAAGTCTGTCTGCAGCGATTTTGGAACGGCTTCATGCGTGTGAAGAATACACGTTGGCTCAGACGATAGGAGTTACAATCTCGCGCTTTCCGGAAGTGGATACAATTGCGTTGATTGAATCCGCTTGGAGTCTAGGGAAACGTATTGCTGTGCCGAAATGTAAACCCGATACGAGGGAAATGGATTTTAGACTTATCAATTCATTCGATGATCTTGAAACTATTTATATGGATTTAAAGGAACCAGTTGTCGAACGGACGATTTCCGTTGACAAACACCAAATCGACCTCCAAATTGTGCCTGGCGTCGTATTTTCCGATGAAGGGTTCAGGATAGGTTTTGGTGGAGGATATTATGATCGCTATTTGACTAACTATAATGGCAACCGGATATCTTTAGCTTTAGATATTCAAACTTCAAAAGAAGTACCTATTGAAGAACATGATATTCCAGTCAATAAGATTATTACTGAGAAAAGAGTCATACAATGTCGGGAAATACGTGATGCCAAATGAGGGGATTCTTAGATGTCCTGCAACTTCTTAAACGTTTCGGCATTTTTATATATACAGGGAATCAAAAAACAGATATCGAAATGATGATGTCTGAATTGAAAGAGCTATACGAAAATGGCTTGATTATGCAAGAAGATTACTTACCTGCCCTGCTTATATTAAAAAGTGAGTTGGGCAAGAGGACTGATTAGAGTGATCCTCAAATCATTTTCCTTCACAATTTTTTTGCAGAAAATGAAACTTTTTTATCTCTCATCCGTCTATTAAGTAGTGCATGTACAGATGATGGGGTGCATTTACAATTGAGGTTTCAATTTGAAAGGAAGATAAAGTATGAAAAGAGTAACTTGGCCCAAGCATTCCGTACTCGTCATTGCAATTATCGCAACTTGGCTAACAACGTATATAGGTTATATCACTAGCTTTAATATGAAGATCGATAATATGATGCAGGAATTCATTCTGTTCATGAACCCACTCAGTTTTTTATTATTCATATACGGTCTGGCCTTATTCATGAAGAGTACGAAACGTCGTAACATCTATATATTTTCAGTCAGTTTAATAACGTCAATTATTATGTTCAGCAACGCGGTATTTTATCGATTTTTTAGTGATTTCATCACATTGCCGGTCTTATTCCAAACAAGTAATTTTGGCGATTTGTCGTCTTCCATTGGTGCGAACATCCGTCCATGGGATATTTTATTCTTCACCGATGTCATTATCATTGCATTGGCTATAAAATTTATTCCTGCGGCGGAAAGTTCTGTAAGCCAACGAAGCATTGGGCGTAAGCTGTATTTCGTTGTAGCTGCAACAGTATTGATGGTCAATTTAGGATTATCCGAAGCGCAGCGTCCGCAGTTGCTCACACGAAGCTTTGATAGGGAATTGCTCGTGAAAAATATCGGGACATACAATTATCATATTTATGACTTGTTCATCCAATCGAAAACGCATGCCCAACGCGCGCTTGCCGATGGCAGTGAACTAACCGAGGTAGCCAACTATATTAATGCGAATTATGCAGAGCCGGATCCAAAAATGTTCGGAGTTGCGGAGGGACGTAACGTAATCTTCGTTTCGTTGGAATCCTTGCAAAACTTCGTTATCAACAATGAGATGAACGGCCATGAAATTACGCCATTCCTCAATGAGTTGACAAATGATCCAGATACATTTTATTTCGATAACTTCTATCACCAAACTGGGTTGGGAAAAACTTCTGACTCGGAATTCATTATGGAAAACTCACTATACGGCCGAAATGGCGGGGCTGTCTTTTTCACAAACAGTGGAAATACGTTCAACTCCATGTCGGAAAGACTGGGCGAGAATGGATATTTCACGAGTGTCATGCACGCTAACAACAAAAGTTTCTGGAACCGGGATATTATGTACCAAGCTCTAGGTATAGAGAAATTTTATGATGTTGAAAGTTATGAGATCGGAGAAGGGCAAGCGGTCAACTGGGGAATGAAAGATATTCCGTTTTTTGAGCAGTCCGTGGAATTAATGAAAACTATGCCTCAACCGTTTTCAACAAGAATGATTACATTAACGAACCACCATCCATTTGATTTGGATGAAGAAGATATGATCATTCCGCCTTATGATTCCAATTCGAAAACATTGAACAAGTATTTCCAAACAGTCCGTTATATGGATGAGGCCGTTAAAATCTTCTTCGAAGACTTAAAGAATAGCGGTTTATATGACAATTCTATAATTGTCATGTACGGGGACCACTATGGTATTTCGGAAAACCACAACAAGGCGATGGGCATGTATTTGGATAAAGAAATTACTCCATTTGATAATGTCGAATTGCAAAAAGTACCGATGTTCATTCACATTCCTGGTTATGGAAAAGGAAAAACGATTGACGAGCTTTCCGGCCAATTGGATATTAGACCAACTGTCCTGCATTTGCTAGGCATCAGTACGAAAGAAGACATGCAAATGGGCGCAGACATATTCTCTCCGGATCATGAACCGTTTGTTATTTTCAGGGACGGACGTTTAGTTACCGAAGACTATATTTACGCTCACGAAGCTTGCTATGATATCGAAACTGGAGAAGCAACCGATTCTCAAGCGTGTGAACCGTATATTGACCGGGCGACAACGGAACTTGGCTATTCTGATTTGATTATTAATGGAGACTTGCTAAGATTTACAGATAAAGAAGAAGAATAAGCCTATATTGGCGAAAACGACTAAGTTCTGCACGGGTTCGTTTACCGTGCAGAATTTTTTTGAAAGAAAGATGGAAGGAGGGGATTGCGTGATGAAAAGAATGACAGGTTGGCTTTTGCTGTTCTTGATAATGATGTTTGGCTGTTCGGAGAAAAGTGAACCGCCGGCAGTAGAACCTAATATGGAAGAACCTTCCGATGTTGTCGAGGAGTCTGTTGAGTCGCCAACTCCCCAAGTTTTTGAAGCGGATCCTTCCAGCTTTCATTTCATAGCGGATTGGCTTACTGATACTCAAATTCTTTATGTTGTGAAAAATAACGGTGTTTACAAAGTGAATTATTTTGACATCGAAACGGGAGAAACTGGGCTGGTATATGAGGATTCGTCATTCATTATTGATGTCCTTGTACACCCTTCCAGCGATTATTTATTAGTACATACGAGCGATCATCCAAACTCTGCTGTCATTAAAATCGTTGAAATGGACGGGACGGTTGAGCATGAAGTGGAAATCGATTCGACGGAGCTATCGATTGAATGGAATCGTGAAAATCCAAAGAAAATATTATTTACTGCTTTCCATGAAGATTGGTCTTTTGATCTCTTTGCATTTGATGGAAGTGATGATAGTCTTTCCCTTGTCGAATTGGATGATCCATTTCCAAAGTGGGCTAATGATAATAAGATTTTCAGCATGTTGTTGGAAGACCATCCGCTCGACGGTGGAGATATACAGATGTTTCATTTAGATACTGAGAAAGTTGAGACAACCGGAATTGGAAATGCGGTTTATTTTGATGTGTTTGATGATGCTATCGGTATTGTACAGACAATTGACTCGGATGCGTTTACATATACGATCAGGAACTTTGACGGTGAGGTAAAGTCGGAATGGAAGTTGCCGGCGGTCAGTAATTATTCGGAGTGGGTAGTCCCTGCAATTGAATGGCTTGATGAGAATCGGTTGATTCTAAAAGGGGCGGAAAAGAGCGGCCAACTGGATGAATTGGGTGCAAAGTTTAATTTGTATCGTTTTGAAAAAGGAAGTCCCGAGCTACTAGTAAAAGGGTTGGATGAGGGACCGTTAAAATGTTCTCCTTCTGGACAATATTGTTTAAACGGCTATACGTCAGAAGAGCTTATTGACATGAGAGCGAAAGAAATATTTGAGTGGATTGAATTTGATAACTAAAAAACATCCTCTGCATTGAAATGCAGAGGATGTTTTTAAAAACAAGTACTAATCAATGAAGAGTAGGTGGGTAGCCTTGGAAGACAATCGTCGCGATTGTAAAACCGCCGAAAATAACGGCAGCTCCAAGATTGAACAAAATGCTCAGTACATTACGCTCTTTGAAAGCTTGTACAGTACCGATAACAGCGAAGATTGCAACGAGTCCGAAAATAACCATTAAGATGTTCATGTAGAAGACACTCCTTTCAATAGAGAAAAAATGAATGCCGAATTAGCAATATTCCTCTTCTATTGTACTGTTTGCCCAACATTTTGTCGAGGTTTATAAGTGACGATTGTTTGAAATCCGATTGTAAGTTCATTACTATCAAAAGTAGGAGGTGTGAAAAATGTTAGAAATACGTACATATCCACTTGGTCCGATTCAGACGAATTGCTATTTACTACTCAATGATAAGGGGGAGTGTTTAGTTGTCGATCCAGGAGAAGAAGGAGACCGGGTGATAAAAGAAATCGTAAAATTGAATGTTAAACCGCTTGCCATTCTATTGACACACGCGCATTTCGATCATATTGGAGCGGTTGATCAAGTAAGAAGTCATTTTGGCATCCCCGTTCATATTCACGAAGCGGAACAGGAGTGGCTTGTGAATCCCGACTTAAATGGTTCTTCTAGATATCCAGGTTTGCCTCTTGTGAAAAATGAAGCCGCTGATCATTTTCTTAGGGAAGGCGAATTGCAAATTGGTTCATTTCACTTGGAAGTTCGTCATACACCGGGGCATTCGCCGGGCAGTGTATCATTCATTTTCACTGATGCGGAGGTAGCTATTGTAGGGGATACGCTTTTTAAGGAAAGCATAGGAAGGACGGATCTTCCTGGAGGAGATACGAAGACGTTGCTTCAATCTATTCATGAGAAGTTATTGACTTTGAATGATGATTTCGTTGTCTATCCTGGTCACGGCCCTTCGACAACTCCTGCAGAAGAAAAAGATATGAATCCGTTTTTAAATGGCTTCTCATAAGAAGAAAAAACAGCCACATTGGCTGTTTTTTCTTTCGGACGATTAGTGACCTGCACCTGGTACGTGAATAAATGTCGCATAATAGCTGAATCCTACCATGAAAATCATTAGGTAAGCTCCAAACATGTACATATACATACGCTCTGTAAGATTCAAATATCCAAGCAACAGGAAGAAAATAGTGCTCGCGATCATGATAACGGAAGCTGTCATCATGTCACCGACGAAGAACATTACAGCGAAAATGCCAGTCCAAAAACCGCATAGCTTGAACATGTTATCCATAAGTGCGTCCCTCCTTAACATAAAACAATACAATGATCTCCTATTCATTATAATGGATAGTAACTCGAAAAGTAAACTCCTATCAAGTTGACATTGTGACAAATACATGTTGAACAAACACATTTGAACTTCACAAAATTCATTTTTAGACCGAAAAGGCAATGTAAAATTCAAAATTGATGCGATAATGGCGCTTAAAAATTGAATTCACATAGAACTATTCCTTTTTCGATTTGTTCAACGTATACTCGTTTTAAGGTGAAAAGCGGTCTTTCACCGTGAAAGAGGGGTGCTCAATGGAAAATCGTGACAATATCGTTGAGAAAAAGTGTTTTGACCTTTTGGAGCGAGCGATTGCCAATGAGGCGACAGACATCCACTTCGTTCCAATGCACGATCATTATGATATTTCTTTTAAAAAGAATTCAAAACTGGAACGGTCCGGCACATTTCCCCCACAGTTAGCCGCCCGTATGATCTCCTTTTTCAAATTTCTTTCCTCGTTAGATATTAGTGATAAACGAAAACCACAAAGCGGTTCATTTCACAAAAAAATGCAAAACGAAAACTATTCGTTCCGCGTTTCAACTATTCCCTCTATCCAAATGAAAGAAAGTGTAGTCATCCGTATTCAAAGGCATGACCAAATTGTTCCACTTGATGAGCTCTGCATCGATCCTATTTGGGAAAAGCAGCTTCGGCGTGCTGCCGAAGAACAGCAAGGATTAATTCTGCTGACCGGTCCAACAGGGAGTGGAAAAACGACGACTATCTATTCCCTTACTGCACATTGCGTCAATCATCAAAGGCATGTGATCACTCTTGAGGATCCTGTCGAAAACAATCATTCGCATCTTCTGCAAATACAAGTGAATGAACGATCCGGCATGACATATGCGGCAGGGCTGAAAGCGATTTTAAGACATTCTCCTGACGTTATTATGATCGGTGAGATAAGAGATGCCGAAACTGCAAGGACTGCTGTGGCGGCAGCGTTGACAGGCCACTTAGTATTGTCGACCGTCCATTCAAAAGATCCTGAGGGATGCTTTTATAGAATGATGGATTTTGGAATCACTCCCGAAGAACTGAGGCAAACAATCGTTTGCATATCTGCACAGCGTCTCATCCGAAAAAAAGATGGAGATGTTGGCGCGGTATTTGAAATTGTTCAAGGCGATTTATTAGATGCGATGGCAGATGGGATTATTTCAGGGAAACGTGTAACTGTACCAAAAGAAATGACAATCGAAGCAGTCATGAAAAAATACAGCTTGAATAAAGGGATGTCCCATGGTTAAGGAAAGAAAACGGTTATTCACTCGAACTTCGTATAGCATTGAAAACCGTCCTGCGTTTTTAAGTAGGCTTTCGGTTCTTATGCAAGAAGGCTATACATTCCATGATGGACTGATACTCCTAATGCCACATCATTCAAAGCATTTCAATGAACTGCTAGAACAAATAGAAATGGATTTTAAGGCGGGGCTTGGAGTGTCGGATATTCTTAGGAGACTCGGGTTTTCTTCAAGTGTTTTGCTACCTGTCATCATCGCAGATGTGAACGGAAGATTGGCGGATGCATTAATGGGAATGGCGGATAGAATGAAGCGATCGGAAGAAAGAAGAAGAAAGCTGCGAAATCTCTTACTCTATCCTTTCGTGCTTTTTTCGTTTTTAGCTATCTTTCTATTAGTTTTTCGAAGCTATTTCCTTCCTAATTTACAAGCGATGGTAGTGGCGAGGAATGAGGAGGCAGCCGGTATCGTTTCCCTGCTTCCTATACTCGTTTCGAGAATCCCTGATGTATTGATTGGAAGCGGCGCTTTCTTTATCGCAACAGCGGCAAGTGGTATATTCATTTACCGTAGATTGCCGTCAGAAAGAAGAATCCGTTTCCTTATGACCATTCCTGTTATTAAATCATTATTTTCGAAATTGATAACTCGTGACTTTGTAAGCGAAATCGGCAGTCTTCTTCAGTCGGGACTATCTATTCAAGATGCCCTTCAAGTGTTGGTGGAGCAAAAATTGAATCCGCTGCTAAGTGAAGTCGCTTTGTCGATTAAAAGACATGTCATATACGGTGAAAGTTTCGAAATGGCCACTCAATTGACGGTTGGCCTTCGCAAGGAGTTAAGCGCGTATGCGAAGCATGGATCCGATACAGGACATCTGGCAAAGGAACTTCTACTGTTCGGTGAAAACCTTCATGAAATGATTGAAGAGGATTTAGGAAAGTGGCTTGCGTTGCTACAGCCTATCTTATTTATAATTTTATCAATTTGCATTTTGGCGTCTTATTTAGCTTTATTGCTGCCGGTTTACAGCGTGATTGATAATTTATGAGGAGGAGAAAGGTATTGAAAGCGGTTAAGGAAGAAGATGGTTTCACGTTGATCGAAATGATGATCGTGTTACTTATTATTTCTGTATTAGTATTGATTGCCATACCGAATGTGACTAAACATTCGAAGGCGATTGATGAAAAGGGGTGCCAAGCTTTTGTCAAAATGGCACAAGGTCAGGTAGAAGCATATAAGATGGAGCATCATACAGTTCCAACAATTGATATGTTGACAGAAGAAGACTATTTGCCGGAAGGTGCAAAATGTCCTGATGGCTCTGATATTTCAATAGAAGATGGAATTGTAAGAGCACTTAACAATAATGAAGGCGAATAATGACAAGGGGTTCACTTTTCTCGAAATGCTTCTTGTGTTGAGTGTGGTCGGCATTCTGTCAGCTGTCATCCTGCCTATTGGGGATCGTTGGATTACAAAACAGAGCGAAGAAGAAGCTTTGTATACATTCATTGCGACTATTCATCATGCACAAGCCTATGCAAAGGCAAACGAAACGTATACGGCAATCAAGTTCCGCAACTCAGGGAGATCCTATAGTTTATATGCACCTATTTCGGTGACATATTCCACCATTGATTTTCCTGGCTATATGCATTGGGTGAGTGGCGGGAATAGAATTAGCACGGTAGAATTTCATCCGAACGGACATATTATCAATCCTGGGACAATCATTCTGCGAACTTCGACTGGGGACAAGCGATTAACATTGCAATTACAGTATGGGAGGGTGCTCGTCTATGACGAATGAAAAAGGGTATTCTTGGCCGGAGTCGATTTTATCCCTCGTCATATTGACAGTCATTTTCGGGACGCTGTTGCCGCTTTATTCACATGCGTCTACGCGTTTAGAAATGAAAAAGTTGGGCATGCATGCAGCAGAATCCGCTTATCACGGTGCTATACTCTATCAGGCATACGGTCTGATAGCGGGGGAAAATCATATAGATAAAACAATATACCGATGGTCAGTACAGGGAGAAGGAATTTGTGTAAGTTATCAATTCATTGAACGGGAATTCGAAAAATGCATAGGGATCTGAAAAAACGTAATGAGGCGGGTTATTCTTTTCTAGAAGCCTTGTTTCAATTAGTGATCATGGGAATCTTTCTCCAGTTTGTCGTCCTGTTCTTTTATTGGAAAACTCCAATAGAGCGTCAATTGCAAGATTATTACGCGACCGAATGGGAAATGTTTGCAATCGATTTGCAAGCATTGCTAGTTAATGTTGAAGATTTTAAAGTTCTAATGGGAGATCGGTCGATTTCGTTCACGAACGAAAGAGGGAAAATTGAAGTTGGTCAAAATAATTATGTCATCCGCAAACGGACGAATTTAACAGGACATATTCCTCTTTTCACAAATGTCTCAAGCGTGGTTTTTACCGAAGACGGACATGAGCTCAGCGTTGAAGTGACAATGCTTGACGGAAGTAAGAGGGAAAGGAGATTTGCAATTGGATTTCGTCAGGAATGAAAAAGGGATCACTTTAGCCGCTTCGTTAATTTTACTATTTCTCGTCAGCCTCTTTCTCTTTACTATCATTTCATGGCATACTAATCTATACAGAACATTCGATTCAATTGAAATCCACTATGAGAAAGAAACAACAAAGTTGATGAGGCAAGGCGGGTAAAATATGAAAAGAGTATACTTGGTCGGTTTCATGGGAAGCGGAAAAAGCGCAATTGGCAAGCGGCTTGGGACGCTGCTGGATTTGCCTTTTTATGATATGGATACTGAAATTGCCACACGGACAGGCATGACAATCCCTCAAATTTTCGAAACATATGGCGAAGAAGGGTTCAGGGAAATGGAAACGGAATTCTTGCGCAACTTCTCTGACGAGTTTTGTATCATTGCTACCGGTGGTGGTGTTGCTATGAGGGCGGAAAACAGGAAGATTATGAGAATGACAGGTCTTGTCTTTTATTTGAATTCCACATTCCGTGATATATGGCGTAGGATTTCGACTGATATAAACAGGCCGATTGTTCAGCGTTCTTCTAGACATGAATTGGAGAGGCTTTTTCACAATAGAAAGCCCCTTTATTTGCAATGTGCCCATTTTAAAGTCGAAACAACAAACAGGACGTTAAGTGAAATTACACAGTATATTGCTTCCCAGATTACGAGATTGAAAAACTGATGACATAGTGCTGAAATATCTGATGATTTAAATACGAACATTATTTGTCATTTAAGAAGATATGGTTCGTAAAATGAATAATACTTGAAAAAGGATTGCGCTTGCAAAAATGAAATGTTAAGATATAAGGCGAAAGGGCAGTTATTTGTCCGAATTTTAATCATTTTATTTTTAATTGCATATGGCGGATGATTGGATGGGGAGAGCACGCATTAGGCGTCGCCGAAGGAGCAAGTAACGAAAGTTATGAATCTCTCAGGCAAAAAGACTCATTCATGACGCGTCTCTGGAGAGTGCCGATTTAGTCGGCCACCAAAGAGGAAAGCCGCAAGGTCAAACTTTCAGGTACACGGACAGAGGTTCTCTTATTCAAGGGGACTTCTGTCTTTTTTTATCCCGCATTAACTGGCTGTAAGGCACCCCTTTCAAAAAATAAGTGGTTGAAAACAGCCAGTAAATGCCCGATTGGATCGGGCTTGCAGGATGCAAGTCACAAAGGCATTGCAACAGGACGTTGCGTACTTAGCCTTTGTTCATCTGATCAGTGGGGAAAATGCCGCTGATTGAAGTTTTACTTTATCATTCATTTCAAGGGGGATATGGCTTTGACGGAAACTTTGAAACGTACCGCACTCTTCGATAGTTATCAACAGTACGGTGGAAAGACGATTGATTTCGGAGGTTGGGAATTGCCAGTTCAGTTTTCAAGCATTAAAGCTGAACATGAAGCTGTCAGAACGAAAGCTGGCCTATTTGATGTTTCGCATATGGGTGAGGTTTTTGTTTCAGGTGAAGACGCACTTTCTTTCCTGCAAGGATTAGTTACAAATGATGTTTCTAAATTGAAGGATGGCCAAGCGCAATATACCGCAATGTGCTATGAGAATGGCGGTACGGTAGATGACCTGCTCATCTATAAAAGAAAAGAAAATAATTACCTGTTAGTTGTTAACGCCTCCAACATTGAAAAGGATGTTGAATGGATGAAACAGCATGCAAACGGAGATGTCATCATCGAGGATCGTTCAGACGAATTTGGTTTACTTGCATTGCAAGGTCCAAAAGCACAAGAGGTATTGCAAAAATTGACTTCCGAACCATTGGATGAAATCAAGTTTTTCCGTTTCAAAGATAATGTCGATATTGCAGGCCATCAGGTCCTCGTTTCCCGTACGGGATATACCGGTGAAGACGGGTTCGAGATTTACGGATCGCCGCAGTCAATCGTCGCTCTTTGGCCGGCCATTTTGGAAGCCGGAGAAGAGGAAGGGGTTGTGCCAGCAGGTTTAGGGGCTCGTGATACTCTTCGTTTTGAAGCAGGCTTACCGCTTTACGGTCAGGAGTTGTCGAAAGATATCTCGCCGCTGGAAGCAGGGCTGGGATTCGTGGTGAAGCTGAATAAAGAAGAGGATTTCGTAGGGAAAGAAGTACTTGCAGCACAAAAGGAAAATGGCCTTTCAAGGAAGCTTGTCGGTCTTGAAATGATTGATAAAGGAATTCCACGGACTGGTTATAAAGTGTTTATTGGTGAAGAAGAAATTGGTGAAGTCACTACTGGAACGCAATCTCCTACGTTGAAAAAGAACATCGGTTTTGCACTTCTTGCAACGGAACATACGGCAGAAGGAACTAATGTGGAAGTAGAAATCCGCGGGAAACGATTGAAGGCAGTACTGATTGCAACACCTTTCTATAAACGATAAATGAATGAAGAGGAGACATGTTGACATGAAGCATCGTTATATTCCTATGACGGAAACAGATCGTGAAGAAATGCTATCGGCGATCGGAATTGCGACGGTTGATGAACTATTTGAAGATATTCCCGAAAAAGTGCGTTTTAAAGGCGAATTAAATATTAAACCAGCGAAATCGGAAACTGCATTGACGAAGGAGCTTGCGCAACTTGCAGCAAAAAACGCGGATGCGCGTACATATGCCTCTTTCCTTGGAGCGGGTGTGTATGATCATTACAAACCGATCATCGTTGATCATGTCATTTCGCGTTCTGAATTTTATACAGCCTATACACCTTACCAACCAGAAATTTCGCAAGGGGAATTGCAAGCGATTTTCGAATTTCAAACGATGATCTGTGAATTGACAGGAATGGACATAGCCAACTCATCCATGTACGACGGTGGCACTGCATTAGCGGAGGCAGGGACTATGGCAGCAGGTCATACACGCCGCACCAAAATCCTCGTATCTGAAACGGTTCATCCGGAAGCGCGAGATGTAGTGGCGTCTTATGCAGCAGGTCAATTTATCGACGTTGTCACAATCCCCCAGAAAGATGGTGTGACGGATGTAGCTTCGCTCGAGCAATTGCTCGATGATAATACAGCAGCAGTTATCGTTCAATATCCGAATTTCTTCGGTCAGGTGGAAGACATCCAAAAAATCGGAGAAATCACACATGATAAAGGCGGTTTGCTAGTCGTTTCAGCAAATCCGCTAGCCCTAGGTATATTGACGCCACCTGGCAAATTGGGTGCGGATATCACTGTTGGAGATGCGCAACCGTTCGGTATATCGGAACAGTTCGGCGGACCACATTGCGGATATTTTGCAACTACGAAAAAGTTAATGAGAAAAATGCCGGGAAGATTGGTAGGGGAAACTACCGATGGCGAAGGCAGACGTGGTTACGTTCTGACGCTTCAAGCACGTGAACAACATATCCGTCGTGACAAAGCGACTTCCAATATTTGTTCGAACCAAGCATTAAATGCCCTCGCTGCTTCGGTTGCGATGACAGCTTTAGGAAAAGTTGGCACAAAGGAAATTGCTTACCAAAATATCGCCAAAACTGCTTATGCGAAAAATGCATTCGAAAAAGCAGGGTTCGAAGTGAAATTTGGCGGAGTGCATTTCAATGAAATAGTTGTGGAGCTTAAAAAGCCGGTTAAAGAAGTGAATGCGAAGCTTCTTGATAAAGGAATCATTGGCGGATATGATCTTGGATTGACATATCCTGAGCTATCCAACCATGTATTGATTGCCGTTACTGAACAGCGTACGAAAGAAGAAATCGATGCACTTGTGCAGGAAATGGAGGCTAGCCATGCATAAAGATAACCAACCGCTCATTTTTGAAATTACAAAGGCAGGCAGGATCGGCTATAGCTTGCCTGATCTCGATGTTCCCGAAATCGATCTTTCAAGCCATTTGCCGGAAGGTCTTCTCAGAGAGGAATCTCCTGAGCTTCCTGAAGTTTCCGAGCTTGATATTATGCGCCATTATACAGCACTATCCAATCGAAACCATGGGGTTGACACCGGCTTCTATCCCCTTGGATCCTGTACGATGAAGTATAATCCAAAAATCAATGAAGCGGTTGCTAGATTCCCGGGATTTGCGAACATCCATCCGTTACAAGATGAATCGACTGTCCAAGGTGCAATGGAAATCATGTATGATCTTCAAGAACATCTGTCCGAGATTACAGGAATGGATGAAGTGACACTTCAACCGGCTGCAGGTGCACACGGAGAATGGACGGCCCTCATGATGATCCGTGCATTCCATGAAGCGAATGGCGAATCTCACCGTACGAAAGTGCTTGTGCCAGATTCCGCGCACGGTACAAACCCTGCTTCTGCTACAGTTGCTGGCTTTGATACAGTTACTGTTAAGTCGAATGAATTAGGTCTTGTCGATATCGATGATTTGAAATCGAAAGTTGGACCGGATACAGCTGCCCTCATGCTTACGAATCCGAATACACTAGGTCTCTTTGAAGAAGAAATTCTTGAAATGGCTGAGATTGTACACGGTGTAGGCGGAAAATTGTACTATGACGGTGCGAACTTGAATGCCGTCATGGCAAAAGCAAGACCAGGAGACATGGGCTTCGATGCGGTCCACTTGAACTTGCATAAGACGTTCACAGGTCCTCATGGCGGCGGCGGTCCAGGTTCAGGTCCTGTCGGAGTTACGAAGGAATTGGCTCCATTCTTGCCGAAGCCGATCCTTGTAAAAGAGGATGATCGTTATACATTCGAATATGATGTGCCTCAAACAATCGGACGCGTCAAGCCGTTCTATGGCAACTTCGGCATCTATTTACGTGCGTACACATATATCCGTTCCATGGGTCCGGATGGCTTAAAAGCTGTTACGGAGAATGCGGTACTAAATGCAAACTATATGATGCGCAAACTGGAACCTTATTTCGACCTGCCTTACAAGCAGCACTGTAAGCATGAGTTCGTATTATCAGGCCGTCGCCAGAAGAAATTGGGCGTCCGGACATTGGATATGGCGAAGCGCCTGCTCGACTTCGGTTTCCATCCGCCAACAATCTACTTCCCGTTAAATGTTGAAGAGGCTATCATGATCGAGCCTACGGAAACTGAATCGAAGGAAACTCTTGATTCTTTCATTGATGTTATGATCCAAATCGCAAAGGAAGCTGAAGAGAATCCGGAAATCGTACAAGAAGCGCCTCATACGACGGTTATCAATCGTCTTGATGAGACGAAAGCAGCACGCCAACCGGTACTTCGATATACTAAAGAGGAAGATCTTGTAAAGGCGTAATACGATATAAATGAAGGAGAGTCCCGGATTGGGACTCTCCTTTTTTTAGTTTAATTATGAAAAACCGATGGAACCATTTTGTTCCCAGTCACCTTTTGTCGATCGGCGATGTTGTTTTTGAAGCTCTTCGATTCTGCGCTCATAGACAATTTCTCCGTCGTAATGATATCCCATCGCTACTGACATATATAATTCGTTTAATTGAGAAATGGACAATCCCTTTGTTTTGGCAGCCATTTCATCGAGTTGGTCATCATTGAAAAGCTCCTTAATATCAAGTTGTTTTAAATAAGCTCTCCTCATTTCCAAGTTTGGAGACGGTATTTCATAAGTGCTGTCAAAGCGTCCAGCTCGATTGATTAGCGCAGGGTCAATCCGTTCAGGGTAATTGGTCGTCCCGATGACGAAAAGACCATCTCGTACCCGTGCACCGTCTAACGTATTCAAAAAAGTGCTGCGTGTATGCTCGGGCATCGAGTCGATATCTTCGATGACAAGGATAGCTGGTGCCATCCTTGCGACTGTGTTGAATACTTCTTCAACAGAATAGCTGCCCGTATGCTCTGTAATTTGCCAGTAAATTACCGGAGCTGTCGTGGTACCGGTGATGGAACGGACGAGCGTTGTTTTTCCGTTTCCTGGGGCGCCATGCAATAAAATACCTCGCTTATAAGGAAGCCCATATTCTTTGTAAAAGGTTCCATCGTTATTAAAAAACTCATCGACAGAACGATAAATATCTTTTTTTATCGTATCTTCGAGAAAAACATCATCTCTATCGACTGTATATTCATGTTCGAAACTCTTCTTAGTTACACCACTCTCAGTATCAACCAAATAAGTGATCGTCTGTTTCATTTGTTCCCGCTGCAAGGTGTTCACAGACTCTATGAAGTGAAGCGCTTTTTCAGAGGAGGGTGAGAATATATGGTGTTCCGGCCAAGTTGAACCGCTATCAACATAATAGACCATTTGTGTAAAGGCGATTTCGTATTCCGGAAAATAGAACAGCTGATTTTCTATAGTTTCGGAAACGCGCAATTCAAATAATCGATCTGATTCCGTCTTCTCCACTTTCCCGGATGGCCGTGTGCCATAAAGATAACCGATTGATTCGAATTGTAATTTTCCTTTTTTCATTAAGTCATCAATGACAGATGCCGCGTGCGAAATAAGTTCTTCGGCTTGGATGATTTTCCAATGCTGTTCATTTCGATTGTTTAATGTATCAATGATTTTCCTGATGATGAAAGCGTAATTTTCATAATTGGAATGAGTATTGTTAAATATCTCATCTACTGGCAATAAAGTTGGTTTATCCATAAAGGGCTCCTATTCATGTTGATATAGAAAAAGTTCCTCCAAAGGAAGAACTTAATCTTAAGCTTATTGTTATTTACTTTTCACTTTTCCTGTCCAAGTACGGAATCCACCTTGCAATTGGTACAATTGAGTATAGTCCCGTTTTTTCAAAAATAAAGCAGCTCTGGAGCTCTTTCCGCCATTTTGATCGTAAAGATAGACTGGCTTGTCCGGACGGATTTCTTTAAAACGTTGACGGAATTGAGAGTATGGAATGTTACGAGCGCCTAATATGTGTCCCGCTTCAAATTCCTTCGGTTCACGCACATCGATCAATTGCACTTTTCTATAACCTTCGATAAATTGCTCTTGTGTTAAATTTGTAACAGCCTTTTTGACGCGAAACATTGTAATAACAAAATACAAAATGATCGCGAGTATTACCGCTCCAAGAATAATATAATCCACAACCGATTTTCCCCTTTCTTTCTATAGTTCCATTATAAAGAATGGGTAGCACTTGTTCAATGGGAATGATAAAATGATATGCATTGCAAGTAAGGGGGTAGATGATTTGGGGAAAACAGTTTGGAGTTTTCTTAATTCAGGCAAATGCTCACCATCATATAATATGGCGCTAGATGAAGCGTTGTTGGAATGGCATAGCAGGGGGGAAATTGGTCCCGTGCTGCGTTTTTATGAATGGGAGCCGGCAACATTATCGATCGGTTATTTTCAACGTGTTGAAAAAGAAATCGATTTGGATGCTGTTAAGAAGAACGGACTTGGATTCGTACGCCGTCCGACTGGTGGAAGAGGCGTCCTGCACGAACACGAACTTACATATAGCGTTATCGTAACAGAAGAATACCCTGGAATGCCGGAAACTGTCACAGAGGCTTATCGGGTCATTTCCGGTGGTCTATTAGAAGGTTTCCGAAACCTTGGCCTGCATGCCGAATTCTCTTTGCCGGCGACGAAGGAACAAAATGATAATTTGAGAAGGCCGAAAAGCGCTGTTTGTTTCGATGCGCCAAGCTGGTATGAACTTGTTGTTGAAGGCAAAAAGGTTGCTGGCAGTGCTCAAACCCGTCAAAAAGGCGTCATTTTGCAGCATGGAGCTATTCTGTTAAGTTTGGAAGAAGATAAGTTGGTATCTTTGTTCAAGTTTGATTCTGAAGAAAGCAGAGAGCGTATGCGTCAAAGTTTGCCTGAAAAAGCAGTCGCTATTGATCGGTTGACAGATCGGGATATCTCCATGGAAGAATGCGTCAAAGCATTCGCCAAAGGGTTCGAAACAGCTTTGGATATCGTTCTTATGCCAATGGAACTAACGGAAGAACAACAACTTTTTGTAAAAGAGATCGAAGAGAAAAAATATGCGAATAAAGACTGGACGTTTAGAAAGTAGCATATGGACCTTTTGTTCTATTTTTTAATGAAAATCATGTTAGTAAAGCCGTTTGGGTAAATATGTAAAAATCTATGTTCTTGAATGATGTTTCAAGATATAGTAGATTAGGTAATGTACATAATACAACATGTTGTGTTTGGTTATAACAATTACAGAGGGAGGATGCAAGGATGGTCATAGTTTCAAAAGGGCAAACGCCGAAATTGGACAAGCATCAATTGAATGCGGATATTGCGAAATTTCCACAAGTGCACCCAATTACGGAAGATATGAAAATCGTTCATAACGGAGTGTCCCGCCTTGTCATGATCGATCGCTATTCATTTAAGGATACTGAAAAGAAAACTTTGAAGGTTGGAGATTTTGTTGTCCTTACGGTTAAGGAGGATCCAAAGTTCCCGGCTCGCGGTTTAGGATTCATTCAATCTCTTGATAGTAAAAATGGGAAAGCGGATGTTTGGATCGAACCTGAATACCGTTCTTCAATTGATAATCCCGAAGAGCAGGAAAATGGAGTTGTCACAAGGCCGCTTGAAGTGATTGAGAAACCGCTTGAAGTGTTTTATGAGCAGATTGCCAAAAGGAATGCGACCGGTCTTGCCCTTGTAGAAGATACAGAAGAGAAACGCGAAGAGTCCTTCAAACGTTTCTACGATCAATTATCTAATTTGAACTTTATCCCGGCAGGCCGGGTTTTATATGGTGCAGGTTCAGAAACAGAAGTTACATTCTTCAATTGTTACGTGATGCCGTTTGTCCCGGATTCCAGGGAAGGGATTTCGGATCATCGAAAACAAGTCATGGAAATTATGAGCCGCGGCGGTGGAGTTGGAACGAACGGGTCGACATTACGACCACGAAACACGCTTGCGAGAGGTGTCAACGGAAAATCGTCAGGTTCTGTATCATGGCTAGATGATATAGCGAAATTGACACATCTTGTCGAGCAAGGCGGTTCGAGACGCGGCGCACAAATGATTATGCTTTCAGATTGGCATCCTGATATTTGCGAGTTTATCATTTCGAAAATGCAGAATCCAAGAATTCTTCGTTATCTTCTTGAACATACAGAAGACGAATTGATTAAGAAGCTTGCAAACGAAAAATTGAAATTCAAACCACTTACTGCGCAAGAGGAAGCGATGTACCAAGGAATCCTCAACTATCGCACAATCCCGGGCATGGGTGGTTTCAATGAAGCGATCTTGAAAGACGCAGAGACAAAACTACGTGATGGCGGAACATACTCTGTACACAATCCAGAATTCCTTACAGGCGCTAACATTTCCGTCACATTGACAGATGACTTCATGAAAGCTGTCGAGCAAGATGCTGATTATGAGCTCCGTTTCCCAGCAGTTGAAAAATACTCATCTGTGGAGATGGCAGCATATAATGAGGAGTGGCATAAAGTTGGTGATGTACGTGAATGGGAGCGTCTAGGATATGAGGTCCGAGTTTACCGGACGATCAAAGCGCGTGCACTATGGGATCTCATTAATATTTGTGCAACGTACTCTGCAGAACCAGGCATTTTCTTTATCGATAATGCAAACAATGAAACGAACGCAAAAGCATACGGCCAGCAAGTCGTAGCGACAAACCCGTGTGGTGAGCAGCCATTAGCACCATATTCGGTTTGTAACCTTGCTGCTGTAAACCTTGCTGAGTTTGCGGATAAAGAAACAAAAACAGTGAACTACGAAAAATTAAAAGAAACAGTTCGTGTCGGCGTCCGCATGCAGGACAACGTCATTGATGCGACACCTTATTTCCTTGAGGAAAATAAAGTACAAGCCCTCGGCGAACGCCGTGTTGGACTTGGTGTCATGGGACTTGCCGATCTACTGATCTATTGTGAAAAAGAATACGGCTCAGAAGAAGGCAACGAACTTGTCGACAAAGTATTCGAAGCAATTGCGACAACTGCCTACCGCGAATCAATCGAGCTCGCGAAAGAGAAGGGAAGCTTCCCATTCCTTATCGGCAAGACAGAGGAAGAAACGAAAGCGTTACGCCAAGCATTTATCAACACAGGTTACATGAAAAAAATGCCAGAAGATATTCGTGAAGCGATTTTGGAACACGGTATTAGAAACTCCCATTTATTAACGGTCGCGCCAACTGGATCCACTGGAACCATGGTCGGAGTTTCTACCGGTCTTGAACCTTATTTCTCATTCACATATTACCGTAGCGGACGTCTCGGAAAATTTATCGAGGTCAAAGCGGGCATCGTAGAGGAATACTTACAACGTAACCCTGAAGCTGATCCTGACAATTTGCCAGAATGGTTCATTTCATCGATGAGCTTAGCGCCAGAAGCGCATGCAGATGTACAATGCATCATTCAACGCTGGATCGACAGCTCGATTTCCAAGACGGTCAACGCACCACGTGGCTATACAGTAGAGCAGGTAGAAAGCGTCTACGAGCGTCTTTATAAAGGCGGAGCGAAAGGCGGCACTGTGTATGTCGACGGTAGCCGTGACTCACAAGTACTCACATTGAAAGCCGAAGAGAACGAAATCGACTCTGATTATGTAGTAGAGACTGTCGAACAACGAAAAGTAGTACTCGTTAATACGATTCAGGACTTGCGTTCGACTAACGTAACAATCGGTTCCGAAGTCGGTGACACATGCCCTGTATGTAGACAAGGGACTGTGGAAGAAATGGGCGGTTGCAACACATGCACGAACTGTAATGCGCAGTTGAAATGCGGTTTATAATACGGACTATCTAATATGACTGGTGAGGAATAGTTTTCCTCACCTGTTTTTTCTATCTTCTTTCGATATGTCAAGTTATGCGCGAGTTTGAATAAGATATGCTCAAGTTAGAGGGCGATTTGCGCGACTTCTAGCAAGTTATGCTTGAGCTTGACATAGTTATGGCGCAATCCTCGACAGTTATGCCCATCTTGTGTCTTTAGAACTAGCATAATACAATAAAAAGGCTGCTTGGAAAGTTAGGTTGACTTTCCGAGCAGCCCTTTATTAATTCGCAGGAACTGTTGAATTTTGTACTTTTGTGTCTGTCGATTTCAGAATATCAACATTCTCAATACCTTGTTCTTCAATTTCAAGCAGCTTATTGAAAGAGGCAATCGCAACCTCGACCTGATTATCTTCAGGCTCCTTCGTCGTCAACAATTGCAACCATAATCCCGGATATCCTAGATACTTCAAAACTGGGATGTTACGAAGGCTGTTCGTAAACTGCAATACTTCAAAAGAGACGCCAATTACAACGGGTATTAATAGAATGCGGTTGACAATCCGTAGCCAAAATGGATCGGTAGGAACTAAGAAGTAGATGAACATCCCGACAATCACTGTAAAGAGCAAGAAACTGCTTCCGCATCTATAATGCAGGCGGGACTGTGCTTGGACATTCTCGACGGTAAGTGGAAGTCCGTTTTCGTAAGCGTTGATTACCTTATGCTCAGCTCCATGATATTTGAAAACTCGTTTGATCAACGGTGTCATGGAGATGAGGGAAATGTACAACAACAGTAAGGCCAATTTGAAAAAGCTTTCCAGCAATATTTGAGCCGTCTTACCAGGGGCAATGAAATCAAGCATTTGCGCTAAAAAGACCGGAACAAGGGTAAAAGCGAATTTGCCGAACAAAAAGGAAAGTACGCCGACTGCGGCAACACCGATGACCATCGCAAGCTTAGAAGTTTCTTCACCGTTCTCTTCCACTTCTTCGCCGGGCATGACATCATAACGTTCATTCGCAAACGTCAAATGTCTTGAACCGATACCTGCAGATTCAATCAATGCAACAATCCCTCGTACAAAAGGAATCTTTTTCAATTTCATGGAGAGCGGCTTTTGCTCTTTAGGCACATAGAAATAATCGAGGGAATCATCTTTTCGCCGGATGGCTGTTACTGTATGATTTCGACTGCCGAACATAACTCCTTCGATGAGCGCTTGCCCACCATATGCTGGCGGTTGCTGTTTTTTAGACATGGGTTAACCAACACCTTCTCTTCAATTGAATAACTAATTTAGATTTACTGAATTTACATTATAACAAATAACTTATCTTTCTATTGTACAAAAAAATGGTTGATGACTCCACCATAAAGGTTTAAAAAAGAGCCTTATTTCCGACACTCATCGTAAGGAGGGGTCAAGATGTTCACTAAAACAATGATATGGACGACGATCTTTGCAGCATTATTCACAACGGGAGCTTTAAAATTCTTGCATTTTTTCAATTTCATTAAATGGTCGCCTGTCGGCTGGGGTAAAAAGTGGTTAGTATTCGGGTCTACAAATGAAGGTTGGAAATGGGCATTACTATTCATTTTCCTATTACTTGCTTTTGGAATTTTCTATGTGTTTTCTAGAGCTACTTCAAAAATTCCACCGGCTTTAACGGCCATTTGTATAAGTGTTATTGCAGCTATTGCTATTGAATGGATCATTTATACACCGCAAAGTCTTACGGAAGGTCTTAAGAAGCTATCTATCCCGTTTCTATCAACCCTTGCCATTGTCAGCAGGTTCATTACCGGCACTGCTGTATATATGAAGAAAACTTTCGGTTGACAACTATAAATAGGTTGCGCCACTGGAACGATATGATAAAATGGGGAAGAAAATGGTGAGGGGAATGGTGTAGCTGTGAGACTGCTCGTTCTGAATGGACCGAATTTGAATCGGCTTGGAAAAAGGGAACCTGGGATCTATGGTGCGGAAACTTTGTCGGATATCGAAAACAATTTACAAACCATTGCGACGGAACACCTCGTGGATATTTCATTTTATCAATCGAATGTAGAAGGTGCATTGATCGATAAAATCCACGAAGCTGCAGACGTTGGATGTGATGGAATCATTTTCAATCCCGGTGCCTATACACATACGAGCGTCGCATTAAGGGATGCAATCGCTTCTGTTGATGTCCCGGTCATCGAAGTCCATATTTCAAACATACATAGTCGGGAGCCGTTCAGACATACTTCTATGCTCGCTCCGGTGTGCCTGGGACAGATGTCCGGCTTTGGTACTAGCGGTTATGAGCTGGCACTCCAAGCTTTCCTTCTCCGAAGAAAAGGGGTAAAGCTATGAAACTGGCAAAATTGCGGGAAGCATTGAAAGAAAACGGTTTAGATGCACTTTTGGTGACGAATCCATATAACAGAAGGTATGTGACTGGATTTACGGGGAGCGCGGGTGTTGCGGTCGTTTCCGCTGAGGATGCAGTGTTCATTACCGATTTTCGGTATACGGAACAGGCAGCTGAGCAAGTGCAAGGATTCCGCATCGTTAAGCATGAAAAAACGATCATCGAAGAAGTCGCAAACCAAGTAGAGCAGATGAAAATTAAAACATTAGGCTTCGAAAAAGATAATGTTTCATTTGGCACGTATGAATTATATAATGACAAAGTGGATGCGGAACTGAAAGCGGTATCCGGCATCGTAGAAAAACTTCGTATGGTGAAGAACGCCGATGAAATTGAAATCCTTAAACAAGCTGCAAAAATCGCAGATGATGCATTTGCTCATATTTGCACTTTCATCAAACCAGGTGTCACTGAGCTTGAAGTATCAAACGAACTTGAAATGTTCATGAGAAAACAAGGGGCAACTTCATCTTCTTTCGATATTATTGTAGCTTCTGGCGAGCGTGGAGCATTGCCGCATGGTGTTGCTTCAGATAAAGTAATTCAATCCGGAGAGCTCGTCACTTTGGATTTTGGAGCACTTTATAATGGTTATATTTCAGACATTACCCGGACTGTTGCAGTTGGAAAACCTTCCGAAAAGATGAAGGAAATTTACGAAGTGACTCTTGCGGCGCAAGAATTGGCTTTGGAAAAGATCAAATCGGGTATGACTGGAATAGAAGCAGATGCGATTGCCAGGAACTATATCAAGTCAAAAGGTTATGAGGATGCTTTCGGACATTCAACTGGTCACGGCATTGGCTTGGAAGTGCACGAAGGTCCGGCATTATCATTCCGTTCTGAAACGGTACTTGTGCCAAACATGATTGTCACTGTTGAACCAGGCATTTATTTACCTGGAATCGGTGGCGTCCGTATTGAGGATGATATCATAATCACAGAAGACGGCAATGTCCGTTTGACGCATTCACCAAAAGAACTTATCATCCTATAACGAACACAATGGAGGAAAAAGCATGATTTCAGTAAACGAATTTAAAACAGGGCTTACAATTGAATTTGAAGGGGACATTTGGCGCATCATTGATTTCCAACACGTTAAGCCAGGAAAAGGTGCTGCATTCGTCCGTTCAAAACTACGCAATCTGCGTACGGGCAATGTAAATGAAAAGACATTCCGTGCAGGTGAGAAAGTTGAAAAGGCACAAATTGACAACCGTCGTATGCAATACTTGTATGCAAACGGTGACGACCATGTTTTCATGGACAATGAATCGTACGAGCAAATCGAGTTGCCTTCAGCACAAATTGAAGAGGAATTGAACTACTTGAGAGAAAATATGGAAGTCCATATCATCTCATTCAAAGACGAAATCCTCGGCGTGGAACTTCCGGCAACTGTTACTCTCGAAGTTACTGAAACAGAACCGGGCATTAAAGGCGACACTGCAAGCGGCGGATCGAAGCCAGCTACACTCGAAACTGGTCTAGTCGTTCAAGTGCCATTCTTCGTAAACGTCGGAGATAAATTGATCATCAACACAGATGAAGGTGAATACGTTTCAAGAGCATAAAAAATTGGGCACTCCGACTCCTTTGAGGAGACGGGGTGTTTTTTTGTTGCTGAAATCCATTTTCCCTCAGAAACTCCATCATATTCCCCGACAGTTTTTCATAAGTTGTTCATGAAGGGGGACCCCGAATTGGAATTGAATGATTTATTGCGCATCGCCGGTATTGGATTGGTCATCGGTTTTCTTCACGTCTTTTTCGAACAGACCGGTAAGAAGGAGTTCTCTTTTTTCCTTTTCTTTGTAGCCTATATTTATATCGCCGCTGAAATGCTCCGTTTCCTAAGAATCTTCTTTTCGGAAATTGCCGAGTTCTTTCAATGGCTCTCCTTAGCATTCTAATGGTTACGCTTTTCCAACTAGTCGTCATCTACCTCCTTCTGTTAATCGTGTCTTTCGCTTCCAAGAGTTTGCAGCCGATCATATACGCAGCCATCTTCTTCTTCTTTTTGTCATATGTTGGAGTGACGATCATCTTACCTTTCGGAAAAACCTTCTTGCAATTGTTCGAACCGTTGCCAGGATCTTATGCCAAGCTTTTGATAGGAAGCGTCTTTTTGTTTTATTTCTCCGAATTAATATCGAAGCATATCGCCGAAGCCGGCTATGAATCCGTTGCCTCCATTGCACATATAGCCATTAAAATCGCTATTCTGACACTCTGGCTCCCGCAGTTATCAATGTTGCTCGACACGCTCTCCAAATTTATCATTAAATGATCGGATGAAGAATCCATGATACCTTTAATCGAATCTGTACTCGGAACCGTCCTATCCAGCTTCATTATTGTCATTATCTCGACTTTCATGGCATTGGTACTAGATTTCCTTTTTCCTTCATTCAGCAAATGGACGAGAACCTTTCTGTTTTTCATCGTGTTAACCGTCGTCCTATACCCGGCATATGAACATCTGCAAATGATCCGGTCGATTACACAGACGATTGCAACTATGTTCATTTCTATTTATCCGTTATTGACTGCAAGTATTTTGGCTTCCGGAGGTTCATTCAGCATGCTGAATTTCCAGCCGGCAATGCTGTTATTCGCCAATGGAGCAGTAATTTTATCGGACAAGATTCTTATTCCCATGTTGTCTGCAGCAATGCTGTTTGACATAGTTTCCAGATTTCATCCCGCTATTCCATTTACGAAGATAGCAGACTTGCTGCGAGGCTCCCTCATCGGCCTAGTTTCAGCTGTTGTCGCCGCGTACTCCATATTCATTACAGCGGGAGGGACGATTTCCTGGGCTTTGACAGGAGTAACGAGTGAACCGATTAAGAAGTTGATCAGTCAGAATATCCCGCTAGTCGGTTCTTTTATGACGGATAGTTTAGGAGCAATCGGGAGATATTCATCTGGTGCAAGCGTTTTTATCGGTGCCTGGCTCATTATCACCATCTGGTCGGTCGCCTTATTGCCAACATTAAAGACATTATTGACCGGCTTTTTGTACCGCTGGACAGCTGCGCTCATCGAGCCGTTTGCGAACGAGGATATAACAGGCATCCTTGATGATATCGGTAAGACATTATTCGTCCTTTGCGCAGTATCCTTTCTCGTCGCTTTCGCATTCATCTATACCGCTTTGTTTACCGTCATCCTTGTCAAATTGATAACCGCGGTGAAATGAGGAGTCGTATGCAGGAGTTTTTGATAGGAGTACTATTCATCACGGTACTGTCATCGATTTTATTATTATTCCTACCTGAGGAGAAAGAGGACGAATTTTTACCGCTTGTCAAAATGGCGATGGGAATTTGGATCATTCATTCTATCACGAGAATTTTTGGTCATAGCCTCTTCTGAACAAGCATAATATGCAACATAGATAACACGAACCATATCCGCATTGAAGGGATGAAATGGTGATCATATGCAAAAATCAAAACGAAAAACTCATATGCTCTTCATCGGAACGCTGCTTGCGATCTTCATCATTTTCATCAATTCGACGATTGGTTCGATGGGAGGGGAGAAAGGGAAAGGGGAGGAGAGCCGGGAAGAAGCTCAACTTGAACAAGCATTAATGAAGATAGAAGGGATTGGGGAAGTATTCATCCACTTCCATTACGATCAAAAAGAAGAGCCAAGCCCATTATCCGGTTATTTTTCGGGCACCGGATCCTCAGCGGTAAAAAAGAATCCGCTCCAAGGAGTTTTAGTCGTTGCAGAAGGGGCGGACAATCCTAAAACGAAATACGAATTGATTCGAATCTTGTCGACAGTACTTCAATTGCCTGAACATAAGATAGTCGTCGAAGAAATGAAAAGGGGGATATATGTTGAAAGCGAATAAACGAACAGTCTGGTTCTTAACTCTACTAAGTCTAGTAGCGGTCATCTCCATCTATTATTTAAAGAATGAAAAACCAATGGATTTAGATGGAATGGCAATTTTCGGAGATAATGATGCAGTGACCGTTTCAACTCCAGGAGAAACAGAAGGAGAAATAAAAACAGTCTATGCCGACTCGATGCTATTCGAAGAGATGAGAATGCAAGTGTTAAATGAAAGAAGCAGCTTGAAAGATCAATTGTTATCCAAAGTGCAATCTCCCGATACAACTGCTGAAGAAAAAAGTGCAGCATACGATGAAATGGCAGAACTTACGAAACGTACATCAGCTGAAGAATTAATGGAAACTCAATTAAAAGCACTTGGCTATCCGGAAGCATTCGTACGGAAGGATGGCGGTAAAGTAAATGTCTCTGTAATTGCAGAAGATGGGGGACATTCCACGAAAATGGCAGCAGAAATTACACAATACGTATTGACGAGTTGGGAAGATGCACGCACCGTTCAAGTCGACTTTATGGAATAAAGTTATATGAGGCCCTAAATGGGTCTTTTTCTTTTTTATTTTGCCCTATTTCATAGCAAATACAGTATAACTGTTTCAATATGAATGAAAAACGTCTAAAATAGGGAGGAGGTACGTAAATAAATATGAGTCAGGAGAATTGTCATGTTGAAAATTCAAGAAATCCGTGAAATCATTAAATTAATTGATCAATCATCTATTGAAAAGTTCACATTCGAGTCAGAAGGAACAAAAATAAAACTGGAAAAAGGAATGAATACTCAACAACCATCCATACAAGTGGAACAACGGAAAGAGGAATCAGTTCAGCAAGCTGCACCTGCAGTACAAGAACCGAAGAATGAAGAGCCAATGCAAGCACCTGCAAAACAAGAAAGCAAGGAGCCGGCAACAGATTCTTCAGCCTCTGTTAACGATCCATCATTGCATAAAATAACATCCCCAATGGTCGGCACATTCTACAAATCTTCATCCCCTGATGCGGATCCTTACGTCAAAAAAGGCGACACGGTCAAATCAGATTCAATCGTTTGCATAGTTGAAGCGATGAAGCTCTTCAATGAAATCGAAGCGGAAGTTTCTGGAGAAATCGTGGAGATCCTAGTGGAAGACGGTCAATTGGTCGAATATGGACAGCCTCTCTTCCTTGTTAAACAGAATTGAGGGGGAATACAAAGATGAAAAAAGTATTAATTGCAAACCGTGGTGAAATCGCGGTCAGAATTATCCGTGCATGCAAAGAAATGAATATTCAAACAGTCGCGGTTTATTCAGAAGCAGATCGCGATGCTCTGCATGTCGAGCTTGCCGATGAAGCATATTGCATTGGGCCGAAACTTTCAAAAGATAGCTACTTGAATTTTTCCAATATCATTAGTATTGCCAAGCTGACAGGATGTGATGGCATTCATCCGGGATATGGATTCCTCGCTGAAAACGCTAGCTTTGCGGAACTATGTGAAGAAGTGAACATTGAGTTCATCGGTCCGACTGCTGACGCCATTTCGAAAATGGGAACGAAAGACGTAGCGAGGGAAACGATGAAACAGGCTGGCGTTCCAATTGTTCCAGGTTCTGACGGTATTGTCGCCGACGAAGTCGAAGCTTTAAAAGTAGCGAATGAAATCGGATTCCCAGTCATCATAAAGGCGACAGCCGGTGGTGGCGGAAAAGGAATAAGGGTAGCGAGAAATGAAGAGGAACTCGTTAAAGGCATTAAGATTACACAGAAGGAAGCAGCCGCAGCATTCGGCAATCCAGGTGTGTATCTTGAAAAATTCATTGAAGAGTTCCGTCACGTCGAAGTGCAAGTCCTTGCAGATAAGCATGGCAATACGATCCATTTAGGAGAACGCGATTGTTCCATTCAAAGAAGGATGCAAAAGCTAGTCGAGGAAGCGCCATCACCTGCCCTCACTCCGAAACTGCGTGAGAAAATGGGGGAAGCAGCTGTCAAAGCAGCAGAGGCTGTCAACTACAGAGGTGCTGGGACTGTCGAGTTCATTTTTGATCATATCAATCAAAAATTCTACTTCATGGAAATGAACACACGCATCCAAGTGGAACATCCAGTAACTGAGATGATTACTGGAATCGATCTTATCCAACAGCAATTAAAAGTGGCTGCTGGTGAAAAGCTTGCTTACCGTCAAAAAGATATTAAAATTAACGGTTGGTCAATTGAATGCCGTATCAATGCAGAAAATCCGGCGAAAAACTTCATGCCTTCTCCAGGAAATGTGACAATGTACATGCCACCGGGCGGATTTGGAGTAAGGGTCGATTCTGCAATGTATACAGGATATACAATCCCGCCGTTCTATGATTCAATGGTGGCGAAATTAATCGTTCACGCAGACACGCGTGAAGAAGCGGTCGCTAGAATGAAGCGTGCACTCGACGAATTTATCATTGAAGGCGTCGATACAACGATTCCTTTCCATCTGAATTTGATGGACCACGAAGTTTTTAAATCAGGAGATTTCGATACGAAGTTCCTTGAGAAATATACAGTTATGAAATAATTTGCTGCACGAAATGTAAAGTTGGTCAGAAGTAAGACGGAGTATGAAATGCATATGAGAGGGAGGAGAAGTGGCATGGCTGAAAAGGCAAATCCTTCATTCGCAGGAAAGAGCTCAAAAGGAGACGAGGTTTTGGGACGCGTTCAACTAGCTCCTGAAGTACTTGAAGTCATCATTGGCATTGCAACGAACGAAGTTGATGGTGTCGCAACAACCAAAGGCAATTTCGCAACTGGGGTTGCGGAGAAGTTCGGCAAAGTGTTCCACGGAAAAGGTGTCAAAACTGATTGGACCGGCGATAAACTTGTAATCGATGTGTATTGCGTCGTCCAATATGGCCACTCGATACCCACTGTAGCGACGGAGATTCAAAGACAAATTCGTCATGCAGTATACAATATGACCTCGCTTGAAACAGAAGAAGTGAACGTCCATATAACCGGCATTGATTTCGATACGCCCGCCGAAACAGAATGATCTGAAAAGCATCGTCCATTGGATGGTGCTTTTCAACTTGTCCTGCTATATCTTCGTCAACTGAATATGCTATGATAAAGCCCAAGAGACACAGTAGTGGAGGAGACAAACGAATGAAACGAAGAGAAGCACGCGAAAAGGCCGTTCAAACGCTTTTTCAATTGGATAACACAGATATGTCGATCGAGGAAGCTATAACTTATATAATGGAACGGCCAATTGATCCTTTCTATGAATCACTTGTCAAAGGAACGACTGAACATCGAGACGAAGTGGACAAGGTGCTTGCAAGCAAACTTGAAAACTGGTCGCTTGACAGATTGCCGAAAATTGAAAGGACAATCCTAAGATTGGCAGTCTATGAATTGCTGCACCATGAAGATGTGCCGCATAAAGTTATATTGAACGAAGCTGTTGAGCTATGTAAGCAATTTGGAGATGAAAAATCGGGCCGTTTTGTTAACGGTGTCCTATCCAAATTCGAAGAAAAATAAATCGGTGGAGGGAAATCGGATGTCCGCAAAATTGATAGATGGCATTGCAATTGGCAAAGAACTTAGAGAAGAAATTAAAGAAGGGGTAGGTATTCTCGAAGCTTCTGGCTGTAAACCAGGTCTTGCAGTCATTCTCGTAGGGGAAGATCCTGCCTCCCAGACATATGTGAAGAATAAGGAAAAGTCCAGTATTGAAGTAGGGATGAAATCAGAGTTGATCAGATTGCCTGCGACAGTGACTGAAGAGGAATTATTGTCTCATGTAGATCGATTGAATAACGATGAGTCGATTCATGGTATTTTAGTCCAACTGCCTTTGCCAAAGCATATCAATGAAGATCTCGTCATTCAAGCAATCGATCCTAGCAAGGATGTAGATGGATTCCACCCTCAAAGCGTTGGCAAAATGATGATTGGACAAAAGACATTCCTTCCTTGCACCCCGCATGGAATTATGGAAATGCTGAAACGTTCCAACATTGATATTGCCGGAAAGCATGCTGTTATCATCGGGAGAAGCAACATCGTAGGGAAACCGATGGGCCAATTACTGTTGCAAAAAGATGCAACAGTGACATATTGCCATTCAAAGACGAAGGATCTTCCGTCATTCACGAAACAGGCAGACATACTAATTGCTGCCATCGGCCGGGCGAAATTCATAACGGACGAACATATTAAAGAAGGAGCAGTCGTCATTGACGTCGGTATGAATCGGGACGAACACGGGAAATTATGCGGCGATGTCGATTTTGAGAAAGCGAAGGAAGTTGCTTCCTCCATTACGCCGGTTCCAGGTGGCGTCGGTCCAATGACAATTACGATGCTGCTAAAGAATACATTGCAAAGTGCAGAAGCGACATGCACATTAAGAAAAGACAATTAAGAAGGGTAAGCGTTCCTTACCTAAACTTCCATAAATGAAGAGCGGCGCTGTTTTTCAAAGGAAAGACAGCGTTTCTATACGTCGAAAACTCCGGGGGTGAAGTTATTGAGTGAAAATGCGTATCTTTCTGTACATTCGTTGACAAAATACATAAAACGTAAATTTGAAGCAGATCCATACTTGAGAAATGTATTTGTGAAAGGTGAACTTTCCAATGTAAAAATTCATCCGAGCGGGCATATTTATTTTACACTGAAGGATGATAAAAGCAGAATACAGTCTGCCATGTTCCGGACTGCTGCAGGATCCTTGAAATTCAAACCGGAAGAAGGCATGAATGTTCTTATCACTGGAGATGTGAATGTTTACGAATCGAGTGGCCAATATCAGCTTTACGTCCAATCGATGCAACCAGATGGTGTGGGGGCATTATTTTTAGCGTATGAACAATTGAAAAAGACGCTGGCGAAGGAAGGCCTTTTCGAAGAACGTTGGAAGCAAAGATTGCCAGCATTGCCAAGGAAGATTGGTGTTATTACTGCCCAGTCCGGAGCTGCAATCAGAGACATCTGTTCTACACTGCAACGTAGATACCCATTAGCGGAAATATGCCTGTTTCCCGCAATTGTGCAAGGTCCACAAGCCGCACCTTCCATCGTACAGGCATTGGAGCTAGCTGAATCTCATGGATCGATTGATGTGTTGATCTTGGGACGAGGCGGTGGATCGATTGAAGACCTATGGGCATTTAACGAAGAGACGGTAGCTCGGGCGATTTTTTCGTGCCGAATTCCATTAATCAGTGCTGTCGGCCACGAAACGGATACGACAATCGCGGACTTTGTAGCTGATATGCGAGCGCCGACGCCGACTGCAGCTGCTGAACTGGCGGTGCCTTCTAGAGAAGAATTATTCGAGAGAATCTTGGAGCGGAAGCGCTCGATTTACATTTCTTTCTCGAATCAAATTAAACATGAACGTAAACGGCTGACAACATATCAGCAATCCTATCCATTGCAATTCCCGGAAAGGCTTTATCGTCCATTTACAGAGAAGTTAAGCGGATTGGATGACCGACTTCTAAGAAGTAGGAATGAACTAACCGCCAATAGAAAAGCTGATCATGACCGGTTGAATAGGATGTTAGCTTTTTATTCACCTCTGCAACGGATAAAAGAGGAAGATCGGAACCTTACGTTATTCACAGAAAGAATGACAAGGGCAATTCAAAATGATTTGCGGAATAAAACGGATCAATTTACTTCGGCGATCAGGATGCTTAAAGCGTTAAATCCACTAGAGGTTATGGATCGAGGATTTGCGATCGTTTATAAAGAAGGAACGGTCACTAATTCCGTTTCTAGCCTCGAAGTCGGAGAAACTCTGCAAGTCCGTTTGCAGGATGGAACTGTGGAAACGAAAATAAAGTCAATCAAGATGAAGGATGAGGAGGAAAACTAAATGAGCAAGGAAACACTTCGATTTGAAGAAGCGATGTCGAAGTTGGAAGGCATTGTTCAAAAATTGGAATCTGGTGACGTTCCATTGGAGGACGCCATCACGTTATACAAGCAAGGAATGGAGCTTTCTGCTTATTGTCATGGGAAATTGCAGGATGCGGAAAAACAGCTCATTTCAATTATAGACGATAACGGTGAGTCGACCCCGTTCGACCCTTCGAAAGGACGGGAATCGAATGGATAAGCATTTAGAGACTTTCATTTCAGAAAATGCACCATTAATTGATGCAGAAATGAATCGTTTAATCGTCAGTGAAAAAGCTCCACGGTCTTTAAAGGAATCTATGCTCTATTCGGTAAATGCAGGAGGTAAAAGAATCCGTCCACTTCTCGTCCTAGCAGTTCTAACCGATTTCGAGAAAACGTCCGATGACGCATTTAAAGTTGCGTGCGCCGCCGAACTTATCCATACATACTCTCTCATCCACGATGATCTTCCTTGCATGGACGATGATGATTTTAGAAGGGGAAAACCGACGAATCATAGAGTGTATGGGGAAGCGACGGCTGTTCTTGCCGGAGATGCGTTACAGACGAGAGCATTTGGAATATTAGCTTCCTTGGAAAACGCGAGACCAGAACAGGTCATTAAATTAATTGCTCTGCTGGCAGATGCCTCTGGCGCAAATGGCATGGTAGGCGGGCAAATCCTGGATATGGAAGGGGAAACGGCATCCTTGTCTCTGGAAGAGCTCGAAGAAGTCCACGTGCATAAGACAGGCGCTTTATTATCATTCTGTATAGAGGCGGGCGGAATTCTTTGCGATGCAAGCGAAGAAGAAATGACACAGCTTCGCAATTATGCAAGAAACATCGGACTGGCTTTCCAGATCAAAGACGATATTTTGGATGTTACGTCAACTACTGAGCAGCTTGGCAAGACAGCGAATAGCGATGCAGCAAGTGACAAATCAACGTACCCTTCCCTTTTAGGAATTGACGGTGCACAGCAACAGCTAGACAAATATCACCTAGACGCAATCGAAAGCTTAGGTTTTTTAAAGAAGGAAACCTCAATGCTAAAACTTTTTGCTGATTATATCGTCCAAAGAAATGCATGACATTTCATTTGTATGAAAAACCGGATATCCGGATTATGGTCCAATAGTTCCTATTGAAGAACCTTCTTGTTATAATATAAATATTACTTTGACTCCGTGGCAATAAATTATGAAGGTGTGTGATAGTAGTGGATCTCACTAAAATTACAAATCCGTCTTTTCTTAAGACGCTTGATAAAGAGCAAATGACGGAATTGGCAAAAGAAATCCGGAAATTTTTAATTGAAAACTTGTCTGTGACAGGCGGTCATATCGGGCCTAACCTAGGTGTCGTCGAATTGACTATGGCGTTGCATAAACTGTTTGACAGCCCGAAAGATAAAATCATTTGGGATGTCGGACATCAAGCGTATGTGCATAAGATATTGACAGGGCGAGCAGGCCAATTCGGCACTCTCCGCCAATATAAGGGACTAAGCGGCTTCCCCAAGATGTCTGAAAGTGAGCATGATGTATGGGAGACAGGGCATAGCTCGACGTCCCTTTCTGCCGCTTTAGGAATGGCTGCGGCAAGAGATATGCAAGGTGATTCGAACCATGTCATTCCTATCATTGGCGATGGCGCATTGACGGGTGGTATGGCTTTGGAGGCATTAAACCATATCGGTCATTTGAAAACGAATATGATCGTCATCCTAAACGACAATGAAATGTCGATTGCTCCGAACGTTGGTGCGCTTCATGATATTCTAGGCAAGTTAAGGACTGCTGGAAAATACAATAGCGTAAAAGACGAATTGGAATATATATTGAAAAAAATTCCAGCAGTCGGTGGAAAAGTGGCTGCAGCTGCTGAACGAGTGAAGGATAGCTTGAAATATCTGCTCGTTTCAGGCGTGTTTTTTGAAGAGCTTGGGTTTACGTATCTAGGACCGATTGATGGCCACGATTTCAATGATTTGGAACGGAACCTTCAGTATGCCAAAAAAGTGGAAGGGCCTGTACTTCTTCACGTTTTGACGAAAAAAGGAAAAGGCTACACGCCAGCGGAAAATGATAAAATTGGAACTTGGCATGGAACTGGTCCTTATAAGATAGAAACAGGCGACTTCTTGAAATCGCCGACAACTGCTCCATCATGGAGCGGATTAGTTGCTGAAACTGTCAGGAAAATCGCACGGGAAGACAAGCGAATAGCAGCCATTACTCCTGCTATGCCTGTCGGCTCTAAACTGGAATCCTTTGCAGCAGAATTCCCGGAACGTTTCTTTGACGTGGGAATTGCTGAACAGCATGCCACTACTATGGCAGCAGGTTTGGCGACTCAAGGAATGAAACCGTTTTTAGCAATCTATTCGACATTCCTACAACGTGCATATGACCAAATGCTTCACGATATTGCAAGACAGAAACTGAATGTATTTATCGGCATCGATCGTGCTGGGCTAGTAGGAGCAGATGGGGAAACTCATCATGGCGTGTACGATATTTCGTTTTTACGCCATATGCCGAACCTCGTCATTATGATGCCAAAAGATGAAAACGAAGGGCAACATATGGTGAAGACTGCGTTGGAATATAATGACGGTCCTATTGCAATGAGATTCCCTCGAGGGAACGGTCTCGGAGTCGTAATGGATGAGAAGCTGAAAACAATTCCTATCGGTACATGGGAAGTATTGCGTGAAGGTGCAGACGGTTCGATTTTGACATTCGGAACGACTATTGCAATGGCTTTAGAAGCTGCTAATTCTCTTGCTAAAAAGGGGATCCATGTAAAAGTCGTCAATGCAAGATTCATTAAGCCGTTAGATACAGATATGCTTAATCAGCTTTTCAGAACAGGCAAACCGATTGTAACTGTTGAAGAAGCGGCATTGGCTGGCGGCTTCGGCAGTGCTGTTATTGAATACGCTCATGATGTCTCTTCGAATGTCTCCATCAGCCGTATCGGCATTCCGGATGAATTTATTGAACATGGCAGTGTAGATAAATTATTTGAAGAAATCGATTTGACTGCAGAAAATGTAGTTCGGACGATGGAGTTGGCTGTCAAAGGTTTCACACCGGCAGAAAGGGAAATTGTATGACGAATGGTCAATCTAAAGAACGCGTCGATGTTCTCCTTGTCCAACGAGGACTAGTGGAGACAAGGGAACAGGCGAAGCGTTCCATTATGGCGGGAATTGTGTTTTCTGCTGAAACAAGATTGGACAAGCCGGGTGAAAAGATTAAGATAGACGCTCCGCTTACCGTGAAAGGTTCAGCCTTGAAATACGTGAGTCGAGGCGGCTTAAAACTCGAAAAGGCTCTTGACGTTTTTGACTTATCTGTTAAAGATAAAATCGTCTTGGATATTGGCTCCTCAACGGGAGGATTTACGGATTGCGCTTTGCAGAACGGAGCAGACCATTGCTATGCACTCGACGTTGGAACAAACCAGCTTGCATGGAAAATTCGAAGTGATGAACGGGTTACCGTCATGGAGAAAACTAATTTCAGACATGCGATGCCTGAACAATTCACGAAAGGAACGCCGCAAGTAGCAACGATTGACGTGTCATTCATATCACTTTCCTTAATATTACCGCCACTGAAGCGAATAATTGCTGATGGCGGAGATGTCGTGGCCCTAGTTAAACCCCAGTTTGAGGCAGGAAAAGACAAAGTGGGGAAAAAAGGGATCGTAAAGGATAAATCTGTTCATTTGGAGATTCTCCACAAAATAGCGGAATCATCAAGGGATAATGGTTTTTCATTACAGGGCATATCTTATTCTCCTGTGACAGGGGGAGAAGGGAATATTGAGTTTCTGTTCCATTTGCGCTCGGAAGAAGAGCCTGTCAATCCATACGATGACACGGCTTTCGCGACATTAGTCTCTGAAGCGCATGAAGCGTTGAGTTGATATCTGAATGAAAGGTGTGAATATAAGCATGGGAGTGATTGTTTTGAATAAAGGGCAACGGCATCTTCGTATCCGAGATATTATTACTAATGAGGAAGTTGAAACTCAAGACCAGCTTGTCGATAAATTGAAAAGTGCTGGAGTTGACGTAACTCAAGCGACAGTTTCCCGCGACATTAAAGAATTGCATCTTATCAAAGTCCCATTGTCTGATGGTCGTTATAAATATAGCCTGCCGCCGGTCCATAAATTTAATACGGAAGAAAAGCTTCGTCGAATGATGACTGACGCATTTATCAGTATTGATAGTGCGAGCCATTTCATCATTTTAAAGACACTGCCAGGAAATGCACATGCAGTCGGCTCTCTTGTTGATAATTTGGGATGGGATGAAATGCTCGGAACAATTTGCGGTGACGATACATGCATGATCATTTGCAGGGATGAGTCGTTAACAGTAGATGTAAAATCGAGGCTATTAGCACTTATTTGAGCTGATCGTTCAATGAAGGAGGTGCATATTGAATGTTAAGTGAAATTTCCATTCATAACTTTGCCATAATAGAGCATCTCGAAGTGTCTTTTGACGAAGGATTGACTGTTCTTACTGGGGAAACAGGTGCCGGAAAGTCCATAATCATTGATGCGGTTCAGCTCCTTGCTGGTGCTCGGGGTTCACAGGAATTCATTCGACATGGCGCAAAAAAGGCCGAATTGGAAGGGATGTTTACGATCGACGACGAACATCATCCTGTCTTCGAGAAACTCTCTGAATTCGGCATTGAATGCGAGGATGGCAGTATTATTCTAAGACGCGATCTGAATGCTAATGGCAAAACGACTTGCCGTGTAAATGGTAAACTGGTGACAATTGCGAGTTTAAGGGAAATAGGTTCCCAATTAATAGATATTCATGGTCAGCATGATAACCAAGAGTTGATGAATGAGAGGCGGCATATTCATCTTCTTGATCAATTTGCTGGATCAAACTTGGCCGAAGCGCATCACAATTATTTGGAAGTTTATACTCAGTACTCCAAATTGAAGCGTAGATTAGAAACAGCAAATGAAAACGAACAACAAGTGGCGCAGCGAATCGATCTTTATTCGTTTCAATTGAACGAAATAGATAATGCAGAACTTGTTATTGGTGAAGAAGAAGAACTTGAAGAAGAAAAATTGAAGCTTCAACATTTCAACAGGATTTTTGAACGTTTGAATACTGCCTATGAATCTATTAGTGGCGACAATCATGCTTTGGATTGGGTTGGCTCTGCAATGAGCGATCTGGAAGATGCTGCTTCAATCGACAAGGATCTTGCATCTCATTCAGAAATCATTTCAACATGCTTTTACTCGCTTCAAGACACTTCACACGAATTAAAAAGCATTATTGACAGAATGGAGTACGACCCGACTAGATTGCCTGTCGTGGAAGATCGGCTAGCAATGCTTCAGTCATTAAAGCGGAAATATGGTGCAACGATAGAGGATATACTTATTTACCGAGAAAAAATTTCAGACGAGCTTGATCAGCTGCTCAATCGTGATGAACGGCTTGGACAAGAACAGGAAAAGCTGGCACAGCTTGAAAAAGATTTAGAAGTGGAAGCGAATGAGTTATCAATTATCCGACAAGAGTCAGCTATACGATTAGAAGATGCAATAATGCATCAATTGAAAGAGCTGCATATGGAGAAATCCACATTCAAAGTTTCCATCAATCGAAAAGCTTCTCTTGTTTATGACAGAAATGGTTTTGATGAAGTGGTGTTCCTCATATCAACAAATCTTGGGGAACCATTGAAGCCTCTTGTTAAGATTGCATCAGGTGGAGAGTTATCCAGAATTATGCTGGCGTTGAAAACGATTTTTTCTAAACACCAAGGGATTACTTCGATTATTTTTGACGAAGTTGATACGGGTGTAAGTGGTCGGGTTGCCCAAGCAATTGCAGACAAAATCGCAATGATTGCCACTCATTCTCAAGTACTTTGCATTTCGCATTTACCTCAAGTCGCAGCAATGGCTGATCATCATTTACATATTCGGAAAGATGTGAAAATGAACCGGACAACGACCTCCGTTGCAGAAATCACCGATTTGGAAAGAACGAAGGAATTATCCAGAATGTTGTCGGGGGCGGAAATTACACCGCTCACACTCCAGCATGCTGAAGAACTTTTAACGATGGCAGACGAACGGAAAACAACTTTTCGCATTTAGGCGCATACGTTATGTATGCGTTTTTTTACATGATTTAACCTTTCATAAGATTCATCTGAACGGACATACCAATAGTATCTTTCAGCCGAGGAGGTGAAACATGGGATGGAGTAAACGACTGATGTTATCCGCTTCGTTTGCCACGCTATTGCTTTTCCTGCCGTTCCAACACGATATTTCAGCTTCGTCAAGTGAACGGGTAATTCCGATGGGACATTCAATTGGTATTCAAATGGATTTGTCGGGCATTTTTGTTACAAATGATGTATTAATCAACAATGAGCAATGGCTAAAGGCGGGTGACTCCATTAACCGTCTAAATGGGACAGACATCGTCAGTCTCAACGATTTCGAAAAAGTCATGGCGAAAGCGAATAAAGGGAAAATCCACATGAATATCAGTCGAAAAGGCAAGTCTGTTGAAGTGATGGCGGAAAAAGAAGCCGTAAATCGTCTCCTTCCGTTCCTTAAAGACCGAACAGAAGGAACCGGGACATTGACGTATGTCGATCCGAATCGAGGCACTTATGGAGCCCTTGGCCATCAAATCGTTGACAGCTCCTTGAAATCTCCACCGCCTTTTAAAAATGGGGCAATTTACCTTTCTGAAATTGAACAAATTAAGAAAAGTGCACCAGGCACTCCGGGTTACAAAATCTCCTCCATTGTTGATGATGACGAGTATTTAGGCACAATCCAAACCAATGGAATTTACGGAATATTCGGCACTTGGAACGATGCTCATAAGGAAGTGTTAGCTGATCCACTCGAAATTATGCAACCCGCAGAATTACAAGCGGGGGCAGCGGAAATTTTTACTACTGTAAAAGGGACGGAAGTCGAAAAATTCTCCATCCGAATCACAGACGTTGAGGAGGAACAGTTCCATTTTATTTTAACCGATGCAAAATTGCTGGAAGAAACCGGAGGAATTTTACAAGGTATGAGTGGAAGTCCAGTCATCCAAAATGGAAAATTTGTCGGGGCAGTCACTCATATGTTTGTCGATGAACCCAAAAAAGGCGCCGGCTTATTTTTAGTTACGATGCGGGACGGTGAACGAACACGGTAAAAAAAGTCGATCCGCTTTTGGATCGGCTTTTTTCATTGAATTTCGTCGAATATTGGCGAAACTATAATCCGTAAGTTTCATTTTTCAAAAAAGGAAAGGATTGTTCAAATGTTTGTCGAATTTTTCCTTTACAGCAGTTCATTTTCATGCGAATAATATATTCATGGGAGTAATGTAAATGGATGAATAATGAGTAGGGGGAAACGGGATGGGGAAAGTAAGGATAGCAATTGCGGACGACAATAAAGAACTAGTGAACACGATGGATGCATATTTCGAACAGCATCCAGATTTGGAAGTGATTTGGACAGCTCATAATGGCAAGGTCTGTCTATCCATGTTACAAGAGAACAAGCCTGATTTACTACTATTGGACATTATTATGCCTCATTTGGATGGGATTGCAGTGTTGGATACAATAAAAAAGAATCCAGCATTAGCTGATATGCATATTATTATGCTAACAGCATTCGGACAAGAAGACGTCATGGCACAGGCAGGTGGGTTAGGGGCTTCCTATTTTATGCTGAAACCTTTTGAATTTGACAGGTTAGTTTCGCAAATATTCCAAATAGCAGGCATACAAAAACAGTCAAAGCCGGTCGTTCAAAAGTCGGTGGAAGCAGATTCCGCGATATCACAAAGGATGCTTGACACAACCATTACGTCGATTATTAAAGAAATTGGAGTACCGGCCCATATTAAAGGTTATGCGTTCCTTAGAGAGGCTATCCAAATGGTCTATACCGACGTCGATCTGCTCGGTTCAGTTACAAAAGTTCTTTATCCGGATATTGCAGAGAAATATAAAACAACCCCATCTCGTGTCGAGCGTGCAATTCGGCATGCAATTGAAGTTGCGTGGAACCGGGGGAATTACGACGTCATTTCAAAAACATTCGGCTATACAGTCCATCATTTGAAAAGCAAGCCTACCAATAGTGAATTCATTGCAATGATTGCAGATAAAATACGTTTAGAGCATGTAGCAAGTTAAACGTTGCTACTACGGTGTTTGTAGCGTTGAATTGAGCGGTGTTTGTGCCGTGAAATTTCGTTGCCACTCCGATAAATTACGGGCAATCATAGCGACAAAATTGACGTATGACCGCATTATACCACATTCGCGCTAACTTGCTACTGGAGACGTTTTCCAATATAATAAGAAAAAGAGCGAATGGAGCGAATTATTGATGAAAAAACCGTTTTATAAACGTTGGGCTACGTACTTATACGCATTTCTTGCGATAGTTCTACTCGGCATGATACTGCCGGACGCGCCTGACGGTAAGCCTGCGGCGGAAAACATCGCGGAAGCTGCTGCGGAGCCGACCGCAGAAGAAAAGGCGGCCGCGGAAGAACAAGCTAAGAAGGACGCCGAAGCAGCGGCGCGTATCGCGGAGATAACGAAGAAGAACGAAGCGGAAGCCGCGAAGAAGGCGCAGGCTAAAGCGGCCGAGGATGCAAAAGCGGAAGAACAAGCCGCGCAACAGACGGCAGCACTATCGGAAGCATACGACCGTCTAATCGCAGAATCGGACGGTGTGATCGTTAGTATTGTCGCGGAATCCGACTACGAAATCGTAAACGTGCGTTTGACCGACGACTTTGCGTATCTGCCCGTGACGTTACGACAGCAATTCGTCGATGACTTCGGCGGCAGGATCGAATCCAATACACGCGCGCAAATGTTCGAAGGGCGCGGCAGTAGCGATTTCGTTTACGTATATTTCGTAAATAGTAAAGGCGAGCACCTAGCTGAAACGAAGCACTTGGAGCGCGGATGGAAAGTTAAATAACGGAATTACGAAGGCCCTGCGCTTAATTGCGTGGGGTCTTTTTTGCGTGGTGTGCGTAGGACTTTCGAATTAAATTACGCAATCTATGTCCCATATCGCGTATATACCGTCCCCTTCTGTAGTAAAGGCGGAAAAGAATTTCGCAAAATTACTCCGCACTTTCGTTTTCAAAACGATATGGAAGTAAGGACGCAAAATATCGGGAGGTGGTTAGGATTTTAGAAGTTGAACTAGTTCAATCGGATTTAGACGCGGGGATGTCAGTATCTGCAATCGGACGGAAATATGGAGTACATCACGAGACTGTTCGTAGGTTCATTAAGCGTAATTCCTTTGAAGATTACGTAGCTTTCGATGAAATTGAATATCACGCTATTCCTCCAGTACTGTTAGCGGATTGCTTCCATATTGATAGTCCGTATAAAGTTGTTCCGAACGAACCGGTATGCGAGTACGTAATGCGTAATTTTAACGTAGACATGCCCGGCATCACATCGCTTGCGGATGACTATCGTAGTGATTTGGAGCGAGAAGCACTTTCTCAATTCGTTGCGGATCACAGCCCGGACGATTTAAATAACGCAGCACTCACAGAATATCGGCATATCGTTCATTATATTTATAAACATTACGGCGGTTTCGATAATTTCCGAGCTTACCACAATATTTCGGTCCCATTAGTCGAATATACGTCCAGTTTGAATCGCTCGTATTTCGCAAGAATGGGCCATCGTTTTGAGTCGATGTTACACAAGTCTTTCCAAGTAATCGGCAGTCCCGTATCAACCACATACTATCAAGATGGCTGTCTACCTGATTTCGTTCTCGAAGACGAATGGCTCGACGCGAAACTATCAAAGAGTACAGCGTTTAATAGGGGATGCAAGACAATCGAAAAGTACACGCGCCACACCGACTACTTAACGTTAATCTACGCAATAGACGATATGCCTGACGATGACATTCCGGATTTACCCGAAGGCGTCCGTCTTGTGCACGTATTCGACTACTTTCCGGATATTTCACCGGGGCTACGTGACGAAATTCAGACGTTAATTGACGAAGTGTCAGCGCGAAAAGGAAGGACGGTGAAAACCGCATGACGGAAATCGGTAAGGCGCTGTGGATGGCGTATGTGGTTGTAATAGTTTGCATGTTACTGGCGCAAATGTGGCGGAGTGCGGGCGAGGAATGAGCGGGGAGGAGCGTTGACATGCCGAAAGATAAAGTCGTAATCGACTTCCGTGAGCGCCCGTTCTTCTTAATGACGCGCGATGTAGTCGACAAAGACACGAAGTTGGAAAAGCCAGTTGACATCGCAGTATATGCGGTCTTGTGTATGTACGCAGATAACAACGACAAGACATCGTACCCTAGCGTCGAAACTATCGCAAAGAAGGCGCGGTGTAGCGAGCGAGTAGCGCGTAGATCGTTGCAGAACTTGAAGGACGCCGGTTACATCGATATTCGTAAGAGAGCGGATGCGCGAGGGTTTCAGGCGTCGAATCAGTATGTATTATTGGACGTAGCCCTGTCGTAATTGACAGCCCGGCACTGTCGTTTTTGACAGCCTCGGGGTGACGGAAAGGACAGACGAACTATACTTACAGTTATCTATACTTATAGTTAACTAAACTAAACATACGTCGCAAAGGAAATAAGTGATAAAAGATAAGTTCAAGACCGTTGCTCGAAAACAAGTTTTCTCGCTATGTATCCTTTTAGAGAAACGCAATCTATATAAGAGATAGAAGGGCGCGCCAAATCTTTTAAAAGATAAAAGAAAACTAAAGCAAAAGAAAGGCGGCGGCCGCATCGCACTTCACCGGAGGACCAACACATAACGTAGTTTGCGCCCACCTTAGAGCGCTCCTAACCCGATTAGGAACAAACACTCACGGACGAGCCTACAAACGATTCTACGCGGTGAAATCCCGCTCAAAACAAGCGAAGGAGTGACGCAATCATGACGCAATTAAAACGGCTACAAGTAACACGCAAGCAAGCGGCGGCAGTCGAGCAATATCGGCAGGCAAGCGCCGGCAACGACTTTAACGCATATCTATTCGCAATTGTCGCGCTGAACGACGCAGGACTTTACGAAGCTGACGCGACAAGGGCGTTGGCAGTCGGTTACGTAATTACAAACGGGGAGGAATCGGAATGACAAACGGAAAAGTGAAGATACCGCAAAAGGTTATGGAAGCGATCGATAAATTGCTCGGAGGAATCGACGGTTATCATTTTACGAAATACGGAATACTTGCGCATTTAGATGACGCGAAAGAACTTGCTAAATTCGCGGAGTTGCGCGTGCTGAACGATTATTATAACTCGCTCGAAATGGATTCACAGCGCCATCCTAACGAGTTAATGCGCGCACTCGTCAACGGCTACGAAGTTGAAAAGACGCCGGAGGAAAAAGTGCGCGATTACTACGGCAAGATTAACGCATTAATCGCGGAGCACAGGTACTCGCACGACGTCGGAGTTCGCTTTGGAATCGAGAAAACACTCGACTTGCTCGGTATTAAAATCGAAGGAGTGAATGCGTAATGACAACGCCAGCTAAACGCACAATCGCAATCGACGCAGAATATCGCCTAGCATTTCCCGACGCGGACAATATCGTAATCGAGCGCCTTATCACGGTCGACCCGACGAAATCACCGGCATTCGATCCGGATAAACACGACGCAACAATCCGGCAGGAATGGCGGAGCGTCGGCAAATATTTCGCAACTATACCGCGCGCCCTCACGTTTCTGAACGAATATAAAATACGGACGGGCGACGCTACTACATTGCGCGAAGTCCTCGACGAATTACGCGCGTTTAAAGCGCACGTAGACGCGTTGTTGAGTGCGGAGGTATAAACGCTCGGACAAGCGGTTAGAAACGCGTAGGCACGGTGAAATCGCAGCAAAACTAAGGAGGAAACGGAATGAAACCACTTACAACGCAAGACCTCGAAGCAATCCGCAAGCGAGCGGAGGCGGCTACGGTGGGTCCGTGGAAATATAACGATCAGCACGGATATTTGGCGCCAGTAACACCGCAACGGGAAATATGCGCCATAACTAACGAAATAACGCGGTATTATGACGCCGAATTTATCGCCCATGCACGCGAGGACATTCCCGCGCTACTTGCGGAGGTTGAGCGGTTGCGGGACGAAATCGAATCACATGCGCCGCATGGACGTAATTATACGAATCAGCAGTATGTAGATTTACTGACCAAATACGAAGATATGACGTCGATTGCGTTATGGTCTACGCGCCGATTATCGCACAGACAGCACAAAGACTTCGCATATGACGCTATCGAGCGGAATCTTGGACGGGAGGTTGAGCGCGTATGATTCGGCGATTATTCTGCAGACATGCGTGGATGTGGGTCGGACGTGATTGGAAACTTTCTGCGCATGTATACGGATGTACAAAATGCGGAAAGGCAATGGGAGTATCCGACAGTAAGGGATTGCTGTGGAGATTGCGCAGAGAAATGAAAGGAGAGACGTTCGATGACTAAGCGATTCCCTACGGAAAAACTCGCAGTATTTAAAACAACCGTAGTAAATTCGAATAAGCTAAAACAGTACGCACAAGATAACGAACTGTACATCGAGACACACGTAACGATGGGCGGCATAGCAGTATATACGGAAATAGATTCGAATAAAATCGTAGAATTGCTCGGAGGCGTTAGCGAATGACTAAACTCGCACCTGCGAAAGACTGGCGGAATCGTCCGCTAGATACGTGGAATACGACTACTTTTCACGCTTACCTTGCGGACAAGCATAAGGAGTTATTCGGAATCGACTACGCACCTTTTCGCGGATGGACTGCGGAAAAGGGAATGATCGGCGATTTAATCGGCACACGAACGGGCAAGCCGCGCAAGGCATCGAATGAAGCGGTCAAGCGTTTTATCGATATTACCTTCGATAATTATACGCCTACACCGCAATATCCGGGCGTTAATTTCGGGTGGATATGGACGTATCGGAAAACGGACTGGCAACGGATACAAGCGGACGAGCTTGCGCAGGAAAGACGTAAGGCGAGCGTAGAAGAAGCGCCTGACCTCGAAGAACTGAACGGGTGGTGGTGACGGAATGGGAAACGGAAATTTATGCTTTAGTTGCTTCGATGATATTACGTTTCAATATCACGGGTATAACGCGGAGAAGTTCCAATCGGAAATAAATCGATATACTAACGCAATTTACGAAGGCTTGACGGTTAACTGCTCCCTTTGCGGACGTACAGCGAAATATAACCGCGACGAACCTTCGGGCAAGTGGCAACAAACGTACGAGGAGGCGGTAGGATGAAATGCATACTCGACGGCTTTAAACGCGGCGGCTGCGCTACTTGTCCGGCACAATGTCCGCATTTTATCGCCCTCTACGGACTAAACGGCAAGGGCGGCCGGATCGGCGCGGCGGGCATACCGGACGACTACCGCAATGTGACGCTCGCCAACTCGCCAGCGCGCGAGAGCCAAGCGGACATATACGCCAGTCTTGCGCGCTATGCCGACACGTTTGCAGGCAATGACGTAAAGAGCGCGTATTTATGGTCGGAATCTCCAGGTACGGGCAAGACTACGACGGCGGTTGCGCTACTGCACGAATATATTGCGCGCAACTATATCGCGGCGTTAAAGAGGGGCGAACAGCCGGCGCAAGTTATGGCGGTATTCCTCGATGTGAACGAGTTTCAGTCCGAATATAACCTCGCAGCTATGACGCATGACGAAGACGCAATGAAGCGGATCGGTGCGAAAATAAAGCGCGTACAGCAAGCGCCTTTCGCCGTTCTTGATGACGTTGGCGTGCGTAGCGCTACGGAGGCATTTTCTGCGTATTTACACGCAATTATCAATCACCGCGTCGCTAACGGACTGCCGACCGTGTATACGTCGAATGTCGCGATAGACGAGTTAAGGGACGTATTTACTGCGCGGTTGTATGACCGTATTCGCGATAATTGCGGCGTGATTCATTTCGGCGGAAGTAGTAAGCGTGGAAGACGTTAGTACGAAGGAGGTAATAATATCGACTACTTCGACAAGTTCAATATAGTCTGTGATAACTGCGGAAGCGTGTCTGTAAACGTGTATTTAACTAGCTCCCAAAACTTCGCAGTCATAAAAATCGAATGCGATGAATGCGGAAATGAAGAAGCGAAAGACAACGGTTAATTCGAAAGGAGGGCGCACATGCTCGAACCAATCGCGCAAATTGACGACTTAATCACGATCGAAGGATACGGCGACCGCGTATTCCGCGTAGACGGCTACACGCGCGAGGAATCGTACAACCGCGATTTTGAGGCGGAGGACATCTACTACGATTGCCATTGCGTCGTAACTGCGGAATATATGATGGCCGACCAAGCCGACGTTAAACTCGCCTGCAGAGCGGTCGAAGCTGACGCCTATTTGCACCACTATAAAATGCCGTCGTTTCTATCGCCATTGTTCGGAATACCATTTTATGCGGAGGTGGACGAAGTGTTTAAACCGAAGGTAAAAACGCCAGCCAAGCCGAAGGTTCTCACGCGTGCCGAAAAGATCGACGCGCTACTCGACGAAAGAAATAACGTAGGTTCTTCCGATGACTTCGTAACTGTTGCGGACATGGAAGCGTATAAGCAGCACAGATATGACGAAATTGATGCGCAAATAAAGGAGTTGACTGCGGATGGACAATCGTAGTTTTAAAGCGAAATCACTTGACGCGGTTAATTCGTGGACATTCGCAGAAATGGGCGAAAAGAAAGCGAAGAAGGAGCATAAAGCGGACATAAAACGTCGTAGGCGGACGTTAGAAAAACGCCATGCAGAAAAGGAGGTAGACGATGGAATACGCGAAACTGATGCTCAATAAAGTAATCGAAGAAAACGCAGTCGACGCCCTAACGCGCCATCAAATTACGCTCGACGACATGCCGTCCGACGTAGACCGCGCGACCTATCGTTTCGTAACGGATTATGCGGCGCAAAACGGCGGGCAGGCGCCGAGCTATTTGACGGTAGCTGCGGAAGTTTCGGGCTACGAATACTTGCCGGACGTGAGCGATCAATACGAATACCTCGCGCGTAAGATTAAGGACTTCACGGCACAGCGGCTAATATTGCGATGGTTCGAGACTGGCGAGTTCGAGCGCAAGCTAAACGAATTAGGCGGCGAAAGTTTCATAAATGACTACTTGCTTCCTGCGGCTGAATCGGTTAAACTTAGAACAAGCGTTCGAGAAAAGGTAGGAACGGACATAAAAGCGGATGGTTCGAAATTCCTAGACGAATATATTGAACGCAAGGAAGGACGCTCGTTCAAGTTATGGAAATCGAAGTTCCCGCTAATCAACGAACAAATAGGCGGCTATTTCAGCGGTAACATGTATACGTGGTATGGACGATCAGGGCGCGGTAAATCCGTTTTTACTATGGAAGAAATCGTAGAAGCAGCGTTTCAGGGCGCGACCGTACTCGTGTGGGCCATGGAAATGAGCCGCTTCGAATGGATGGCGCGTGCCTATTCGACAATCAGCGCAAGGGTTAGCGGAACGACCGAGAAAATAGACGGCATAGATTACGAGGTAGGTTTCGAGAATCGTGCGCTATTGTCCGGTAAGTTGTCGGAAGGTTACGAAGAAGGATTGCGCGTGTTCGTCGATAAGCTCGCAAAAGGCGAAATACTGCCCGGCAATATCATCTTACGCGCAGCGGACGACAGCGATTTCCTTACGCGCGATACGAAGCAACTTGCGGCAGACATTAAAGCTACGAAAGCAGACGTCGTACTGATTGATCCGATTTATCTAATGGACTTCGACGCAAATACGTCGCGAGTTGCGGGCGGAGACGTTGCGAATACGTCAAAACGCATACGGCGACTGTGCGGGTCGGAAAAAGCCGTTATTCATATCGTGACGCAAGCGGAAGAAGTTCGCGACGACACAGACGACGAGGGCGACCGTATCTTATGCCCGCCGAAACGCGCAGAAATAAAAAAATCGAAAGCTGTACTAGAGGACGCGACGAATACGTTCGGTATCGATTCGCTAAACGGAGAGGGAATTATTGAAATCGGCAAAGGTCGTAACGGAGGGGAAGGTACGCAAATAAACGTATTGTACTTACCTAACTTCGGGATTGTGCGCGAAATGGAAACGGGCGAGGCGGTTGCGGCGGACTTCGACTTCTAGTTAACTCTCGCGCCGATTTGACGTAGAATAATAGTAGGGAGCGCAAAATAAGTTGTTTCAAAACGGACGACTTTTGGTAGTACTTATTATACGCCGTGTGAATCCGATCGAGTTACGTACTATAGATAGTAGGAGGTGCATTTATGGCACTCGTAAAAATTCGCAATCAAACGCTCAACATCGACATCGCCGAGGAACTCGCGGAATACGACTTCGGCTACAATGCCGACTGGCGCGCGGACAAGCTAATCGCGCAATCACCGTTTCGCGACGACAGGACGCCTTCCTTTTACGTCCACCTTGCGGGTGAACACGCCGGCACATGGGGCGATAGCGGTTCCGGTCAAAAGGGCGGCTTGCTCGCACTACTTGCGGAGCTGCGCGGCGAAACGACCGAAGACGTTGCGGACTACCTGACGGCAAAGTACGGCGCGCCCACGCGTCAGGGCGAACCTATACGGATTAATGCGCCGCAATTACGCACGCGCCCAACGTACAACACGCCCGAACCCGTCACGCAAGCGGTAAGTCCTTATTTGCGGACGCGCGGCATAACGGATGACGTACAGCGGCTTTACGCGGTTGGCTACGGGGAAGACAAGCCAGGCTTTACGGCAATTCCGTGGCACACACCGGACAGCAAGCTCGCGAACATAAAATATCGCAGTACGCGCGGCAAGGACTTCTTCTACGTTAAAGGTGCGACGCCAATTGCCGATATAGTCTATGGGCTGGACGCGATAAACGAAAGGCGCGAAACTGTTGCGGTATTGTGCGAGGGCGAAATCGACGTAATGTCGTGGCGTGTTGCGGGTATTGCGGCAATTGCCGTCGGTAGTGCTTCGATCAGCCCTGCGCAAGTGGACGCAATAAAGCGGTCGAGCTTGCGCATGATAGCGTTGGGCGGCGACAATGACGCAGCGGGCCGGCGGCTGAACGAAAGAGCACGCGCGCAGTTAGCGGGACATTTGGAATTATGCGTTATTGAATACGGCGACTGCAACGACGCAAACGATTGTTTAATGCGTCACGGGCCGGATCAGTTACGTTATTTGTCAAACTTTTCCGTGTCTAAATTGCGTGAAAGTGCTATACAAATACCGAAATTGGCGGTAAAATAAGGGGCGAGCGGATAAAATATTACGGATTGTCGAAATTTGGAATAAACGTCTTTACAACGTACTACTATCGCGTTATGATGTAACGGCGACGAAAGGTAAACAAAACGTTACCTTGCGCCCGGACGGTAAGAACCCGTCCCGACCTGCGATACTGCGCATTAAGATACTTCGAACTCGTAGAGGTCGTCGAGCGAACAATTCAGCGCAATAGCGAATTTAGCCATCGTACCTACGTTCATTAGGCGCCTATTATTCTCGTAGGCGGAGATAGTTTTCTCGCTAATGCCCGTCCTAACTTCGAGGTCGTATTGCGTATAGCCGCGCGCAGTCCGGAGGTCGTACAACTTACAGCGCAGTGTAACGTTTATCACCGACCACCTCCGCGGATAATTTTACCATAACGGAGGGGATAAACGTAAGCCAAATAAAAAGACGCCCGATTAGGCGTCAGTATTGCGGATTATTTCGACTACGGATTCGATAGGTAAGTCGAGGTGTAGGCATATACTTGCGATGTGCTCCAACTTTACAGGCCGATCATTATTTAGCGCAACTCCAACATTTGTCGAGAGACCAAGCTCGGACGTAATCCTCTTGATTGAAAGACCCTTTAGGTCCAAGTAATCCCTTAACGGTTTGAATGTGAACATTAATACCCACTCCCTATGTAAATTGTAAGATAAATGGTTTGACTTTCTCAAGCTATTATATTATGATTCAATTAATAAGTAAATAGCCGAAAAAACTTTTGAAGAAATGTCCCATATTGCTAGGTGACTGTCCCCTTCTATAGTATAAGGCGAAATAAAAGGAGGAAGTAAGTTGATCGCAAGTAAAAACTTAATATTTATCAAAGCCGCGATGCAAAACAAAACCGTTGTAAGTTTAGTAGAAAAAGCATCTGCGGAAATTTGGTACAAGCTGCCCGACGCAACATCATTTGAGCATACTTGTTATGTATCTATTGGCAAGGAGATAGTCGAGAAGGAAATAAAGTCGGTAGCAGCAATTGCACGATATTGCATTAACCGCGCGGCAGCTCGACATTTAAAGCGTAGCAAGTACGAAGCTCCTACATCATTCAGAGATTTGGCAATCTCAAAGGGTAATGACGAGGAAAGTGCCGAGTACGAAGCGGAGGACGTTTTGGCGAACGTCGAAAATGCATTGGTAATGAAAGAAACGCAAAAAGAAACGATCTCCCTGTTGGCGCAAGGAGACCGTCGCAGAAACTTAGTTTTGAACGCTTGGGCAAATGGATTTACGGATAGTCGAGAAATTTCCAGTATCTTGGCGGATACATTAGGCGGAAAATCCGAATCACACCGAAAATTCATTACGCGATTCAAAACAGAATGTAGAGCGGTATTAACCGCATAACAATGGTGTCTTATTTAGTTGCGGGTAATATTTCATATAAGTACTTTATTAAGTATTTATAAAAATACTATCCGCAAGCTATTATACCACCGTTGACTATAGTATACAACTACTTTTAGGAGGTATATAGAAATGTTTATACACGTTATGGAAAATTTAGGTGCTAATGTAACGCAATCACAACGCAATATCGACGAAGCTAAACTAACATATGCGGAATATCACGGCGATATTCCTTGCGATGACGATCCGGCGGACTACTACACGCCAGCCCTGAAAGGGGTGCGCCTCGCATGACGACATTAACTGGCAAGCGTGCGTATGCTTGCACGGAACACGCGAAGCAGCGCGCAACTGAACGGCTTGGCATCGATTACGCCGACGCGCATCGCCAGCTCATGAACTACATGCAGACGGCGGTTTACCGCGGCGCAACGTCCAACAGTCGCATCTTCGACCACTATAAGTCACGGACGCGCCTCGTACTCGATCCGGTCAAGGACGTAATTATCACGGTTTACAGCCTCGATGACATTGCGCAACACCGTGGGTTCGAGCCGCAAACCGGCGCACTCACCGACGTAATCCGCACGACAATCGAGCGCGAACTACGCAAGGCGCGCCGAACGTTTAAACGGTCTTACAGGCAGTATACCCTCCGGCTTGCGGACTTAAACGTAGAAATTGCGGAGTTATTTCGTAATAAAGTACGCTGCAAACATCCGGGTACGCAGGCGCTAATACAAGCGCAAATTGACGTATTGGAAGACGAAGCGCGGGCGGTTCAGAACGCAATGCAAACGCAAGAGTCCGAATATCGCGCCATCGAGCAAGAGGCTTCGGTATATCTACGGACGGAAGGCGAAATGGTTTCGTAAAGTTGACGAAAGTTTGACGTAATAAAGCCGGCACTTGCGTCGGCTACATCGTTCAACTACCGATACAATACGCCCTTGCGTAGCAGGGAGCGTTGTAAAGGTTAATGCGCATAGTTGAGCGGTGTAGCGGGCGCAAGAGTGGACGCACACTTGACGGGCAACGCGTGGACGCACGCAACGCCTTTACCGATAAAACACACGCAAAGGGGACGTTAAATTGACGAACTACACAGCAGGAGCAGACGCTCTCAACGCATTAAACCGATCCGACGACGCAGGCACGGCGAATGAGTTTACGAGCTTTAAAAGCGGTACAACGTTCTTCGTTAAAGCGCTCGGCACAGCGGACTTGATTCAGTTTTTCAGCTACGGCATTTTCAATAAGGTAAATTCGTTCGTTGCCGACAAGCCCTCGAAGAAATCCGCGAAAGGCTATCCGGTTGACGACTTAACCGTTTGGGATCGCGCTTGGAAGCATCATAAGGACTTGTCGCAAGAGTTCAACGATTACCACGGTCAAGAGGCGTCTAAATACCGTTGCAAGGAACGTTTTGCGATGGGCTTCTACGACCTAACGACGGGCGAACTAATCGTCATTGACGTATCGAAGAAGCAAGCGCAAGCAATCCACGCAATCATCGTCAAGAACGAGAAGCGCCTCGACAAAATGGCGTTCGAACTATCGAAGCAAGGTAGCGGAACGTCGACAACGGTCAGTTTGTCGCCGGTCATGTTCCCTGACGAGGACTTGACGGACGTACAGCGCGCCAACCTCGACAAAGCGCCGGACAAGTTCGATATGTCGCGATTCGACGGTATTCTGTTCGAAGCGGACGAGAAGCAGCAAATCGAAAACTTGATTCAGGCGGGCTTCGATATCGCGCTAATCGGGTTGGAACGGCCTGCAATCGGAGAGTCAGCATCGACGAATGACCCGTTTGCTCAAGGCGAAGGACCAATCGAAGTAAGCGACGATGACTTGCCGTTCTAACCGACGGCAGGTTTCTCGCAAACTATAACGAGGAAGGAAGGCGGACAACATCGCACATGAAACGCAGGTAACAGGCGCAATCAGCGAGCTAACGGCAGCTTCGCTACTTATGACGCAACTGGGCTACGAGGTCGCCAAGCCGCTAGTCGCGGAGGTCTACGATTTCCTAGCGCGCGATCCGGCAAACGGCGAAACTTATCGCGTACAAGTGAAAACCCTTCGCGTACGGACAGACCGCGACAATGCGCTCGTAGTCTATGCGCGCAAAGGTAACGGCGAGCCGTATACGCCGGACGAAGTAGACTTAATAATCGGAGTCGACCATACTCGTGCTTTTATGTTCGAGTGTACGGGATTATCCGAATATTGGAGTACGGAGCAGACGGCGCGCAAGCGGTGGATTCTATTAAAAAACGACGAAAAGGCGGCGGTTTGAGGATGGCAAAACTTACAGGCGTAAAGACGATCGATATGGTTAACGGCGAAATTACGAAGATTGAGTATGATGGCGCGGAGTATGCGAAGGTTGACGAACATGCGCAAGCTGGCGACGTTGTGCAAGTCGTCGGAAGGTCGTGGGGAACTATCGAAAAAGGCGACTTCTATATTGCGAAATATACAGACGGTAGATTTACGCATATTGAGTTTCCGAGGCGCGCAAACGGCTATACGTCAGACTTCGAAGTATTCCGCAAAATCACCGCAGACAAGCCCGCACTCGACTCGCGAGTTGACGCATTGGAAGAACGCGTTGATAAGCTAGAAGGCAAGGCAGGTAACGCGCCAGCCAAGCCGCAATACAAAACGGAAAATCGCCACGCAAAAGTGGGCGAGCGGATTTTGATTGCGAATGCTACGCAAACGGACGGTAAGTATGCGAATGGCGACGTACTTACGGTTAAGGAAGCGGATATATGGCGATTTGCAGGCGGAGGCGGAACAGTACACGTCGAAGAACACGATCGGCAGATTTATCCGGAAGAATACGCAGTCATCGTCGAAGACACTGCGCCGGCCAACGCAAAGCCAGCGCAAACAATCGAACACAACGGCGCAACCTACGAACTAGTTTCGCGCAAAGCACAGCCGGGCGATGTCGTAGTGTTTACGGAGAACGAATACCGCTGTTTAGAAAACGGTACGCCGTACAAAGTCGAAGATGGCGGAGGCATTACGGATCGTGACGGCGATTACGCGGCGGTATACAACCGATTTAACGGACGCACGGAAGCGAACGTACTCGTATACGCGCCGGTTGCGCAGCCGAAGCCAAAGACGGGCGACATCGTAGTCATTACGGCGAATACGAGCTACTCGAACAATAAAGTCGGAGACATCGGGAAGGTCGGACGCATCGCAGAAGGCATGTCACGCGCCGAGGTCTTAGTTCCCGGCGGACCTACAAGGTCTGTTTGGACGGAGTTTGCCGAAATGCGCCTCGCCACGCCTGCGGAAGTTGCGGAGTATGAAGTAAATGCGAAGCCTGCTGCGAAGCCGAAAACGCCAAAACTGTCCGAAGGCGACTACGCTAAGACGCTAAAGGACGGCGAGTTCGGCGACATTAAAGCGGGCACGATCGTAGAAATCACCGACCTTGATTGCGGAGACTCATACGATTCTTACGAAATTTGCGCCGAACTACCGGACGGCGGCGAACACGACTACTTCCGTCCGCAAGACCTCGAAAAGCTCGACGGTAAAGACGTAGCATTTGCGAAACTTGGGCGCAAGCCTAACGAGTTCAAGAAGGGCGATATTGTACGCGTCCTAGACGACGAAGAATATCCGGAATTGAACGGTAAACTAGCCGAAGTAAGTCGGGAGCCTTACGGTTCGTGTGGCGGAGGGAACGTGGAATTAAACGAAGGAACTGCGCTTGTACTAGGCGAAGACATCAAACTAATCGCGCCAGTAGAATCGCGTGTTGACGTGGTGTGAATACGTGCCACTGCGGTAAGGAATTGAACGCAACTGAACCGCACACAGACGCGACATACGACGAGCATACGCAACGTTACTACTGCTCGTCGGACTGCTTCCGCGATTGGGCGGACGAGCATTACGAGGAAGTTATCGCGTACTATGAGCGAATGAATATTCATTGACGGAGGCGATGCGTAAATGAAAGACGTAAAGTTGACGTTAAACCTACGTAGCCCGACAGCAGAGGCGAGCGCAAGTGTCGCAAAGGCAGCAGCCACTAAGCGGGCGAATACCGAAACGTTAGACGAAGCGTGGGCGCGCATACTTGCGACGAAGTTATCCGATTTAGACCGCGCTAGGCTTGCGTCTGTCCGCGCGGCAATGGACGCAGGCAAGCTAGGACGCGACCCTGCGGACTTAACTACGAAGACTGGCCGACCAAAACGTTTCAGCAAGGCGGAGGCATTGCGGTTGTATGCGGTACTCGAAGAACAAACGCGTGTCGAACGCTTGGCGGAAATGGTCGAGAACAAGCCGGACAACTACGTTCTGATTACGGACAAGACAGCGCTGCAAGATGCAATAGACGTGATGTCGCGCGAAACACTAGTCGTATTTGACGTAGAGACAACGGGCGTAGACGTTTATCGCGACAAGATCGTCGGTCATGTACTTTCGGCAACTAGCGCGGACGTGCACTACTACATTCCGACCGACCATCAGGACGCTAGTAAACCGCAACTAGACCGCGATTACGTAGCCAGCGCGCTAAAGCCGTTATACGAGAACGCGGACATCGGCTTCATTGCGCACAACGCGAAGTTCGACCTGCAAATGCTGCGCAATAACTTCGGCATTGACGTGAAGAACCTCGCGTGGGACTCGCAAGAAGCTATGATTCTATTGAACGAAAACGAGCCGTCTAAGGCGCTGAAAGTGCTTGCGACGAAGTATCTGCGAGATGAATCGTACACATACGGCCAGCTATTCGGCGACCGCGGCTTTGACGAAGTTGACTTGACGACTGCGCTTGCATACGCGGCAAAGGACGGCGACATAACGTACAGGCTTTACGAGTTCCAGCGCGAACACCTCGCACAGCACGGCAATATGCTGCGCTACTTCGAAACGGTTGAAATGCCGCTATTAAAGATCGTGTCCGATATGGAGCTACGTGGCTACGACATCGACACAGATTATGCGTCTATTATTGCGGAGGACTTGCGCAAGCAGGCGGAAGCGGCGCATAAACGCGTTGTGGCTGCGCTCGGCGACGACGTAAACCTTAATAGTCCTGCGCAACTAAAGACGGCTATCGAGACGCACGTCGGCAAGACAATCGCGGACACGGACGCAAAGAAGACGCTAAAGCCGCTCGCAAAAGACTGGCCGATCATTGCGGACTTGCTCGAATATCGCGAAGTTACGAAACTACTATCGACTTACTACGACGCGCTTCCGTCATTGATTAACGAGCGCACGGGACGCATTCATACGCGGTTGCACCAAAACGGCGCAAAGACAGGGCGTTTCAGTTCGGGCGGAAGCGGCAGTTTTAACATACAGAATCAGAGCGGAGAAGCGCGCAAAATGTTCGTAGCTCCTCCGGGCAAGTTTATCGTCAATGCCGACTTCTCGGCGCAAGAGGTGCGGATTATTGCGTCGGTTTCGCAAGAAGAAGTCCTGCTCGACGCCTTTGCGCGGGGCGTGGACGCCTATGCGACGCTGGCGAGCGAGTTCTTCGGCAAGCCGTACGAAGAGTGCTACAAAATGCCGGACGGTAGCGATACGCCCGAGCGGAAGATGATGAAGGTCGTACTATTGTCGTCCATGTACGGCGCAAGTAAGTACGGCTTATCGGAATCGCTCGGCATTAGCGTAGAAAAGGCGGAACAGTTCCGGCTAGACTTCTTCGCGAAGTATCGTAAGATTGCGCAGTTTATCGAGGATACGCAGGCGTTTGCTAAACGCGAAGGCTTCGTATGGATTGGCGACGAGGACCGTAAGCGGCGACTGCCCGAGGCGCGTCAGAAGGAAAAGCGCATACCCTACGGCAAATGGAACGATCCGAAATACAAGAAGGCGCGAGAAGTTAATAGCGAGATACGGCGGGCAATGCGACAAGGGCCGAATGCGCGAATACAAGGACTGGCCGCGATACAGACGAAAGTTACGATGGTTGCGCTCGATGCGCTACTCAAACGCAAGGGGTGGGAATGGTTTGCGCCAATACACGACGAGCTGGCGTTCATTACAGACGACGCACTCACTGCGGAAGACATTGCGGAAATCGATCGTGTTATGACGCATTCATACCTGTTGCCGGGCGTTGAGAACGGGACCGACATCGAAATACAGCGCCGTTGGTCGGACAGCATTACGGCGCGTGACTACCTCGCAGGCAAAGCGGTTCCTGCGCTATAAACGAAAGGGGAGCGATATTATGACGATCAAAATTACACAGGCGCAAGTTACTGAACTATTTTTCGAAGAGGAAATTGAAGTTGACGGCGTTACGCTAACAACCGTCGAAGAAGGGGACTTCGAGCAAGATGGAAAGATGCAGTCCGCGGAATTAATTTTTACAGACGGTACGAAATTCTATCGCGGAACAGTAATGCGAAGCGGCTCACCTTTCACGGATTGGTATTACGATGAAGATACGGATTTCGGCGTAGATGAAGTCGTAAAGAAGGAAGTTACTATTACACGTTGGGTGGCGGTTTGATGACGGGCTTATCCGCACAAATAGAAGGCGACTTGATCGCGCTACTGGACGATTGGTTTAGCTTGCCCGAGGTTTTCGATGACGCGCTAGATTCGCAGATTCACGCATGGTACGTCAGCCCGCCGAAGGTTTGGCCGCAAAAACCGTACTTCTCGCCGTCGTCACTCGGCAGTTGCCCGCGCGAGCTGTATTTGAAGGCGAAGGGCGCCAAGCGCGATAACTTCCGCAGGCCACCGCACCAAGCGCGGCAAGCGAAAATGGGAACGCTAACGGGCGATATGATCCAGCGCGAACTACTATTCATCGAGAAGCACTACGAGCGCCTGACGGGTAATGCGCCGCGCTTCCGATTCTTGCGCGACGAACAAGGGCGTCCGCGCTTCGAGGAGTTTGCGAAAGCGAACGTCAAAGTCACGCACAACGGCGAAACATTCTATCTAAGTGGCGCGCCTGACGGAATCATGGAGTACATTACGGACGACGGCGAGGCGATCCGAGTTGGCCTCGAAATCAAGTCGAAGGCATCGACGGCGGCCAAGACGTCGCACTATTCAATGCGCGAGCCGGACGCAAGCCACCGACAACAAGCAACGGCCTATGCGCGCATGTTCGGCTGTTCTTACTACGTCGTGCTGTACCTGAATCTCGCGAAGAAAGGCTGGTTTATGTCCGATGAAGATTACGCCAAAACGCCGGACTTGCGAGCGTTCTGCTTGCGCATTACTGACGAAGACATTGCGCAAGTGCTCGACAAGCCTGCGTATGTGACGCGATGTGTAAGGGAAGGAACGCCACCTCCGCTAAGTCTCGACGATTGGACATTTAACGGATTTAAGACGGCCTGTGCGCTCGACTTAACGGACGATGAGTTCGCGGAATTGATCGAAGTGAACCACCGCGCGCAACATTCGAATATGAGCGCGAGTAAGAAGCGGGATTATGCGGCGGCTATCGAGTTTATAACTGAAACGCGAAAGGGGACGTTATAATGGCGAAGTTCAAAGTTGGCGATAAGGTGCGCGTTTTGGACGTTAATGCGATTTTATTCGGCAGTAAGTATTTCGAGAACGGCGAAATCTACGAAGTTCTAAACGTTAGCCGAGACGGAAATCTGTATGTTGGAGGAGCAAATTGCACTGATAGAGGAGCGCGTGAAATCGGTCTTCTAATTATGCCGTCTGAATTTGACGCAATCAAACTCGTAAAGGAGAACGGTATAGTGACGAAACAATACCGTACAGAAAAACGCAAGGCACGCGTAGGCGAGCGGATTTTGATTACGAAGCCGCTAACTTCGAGAGGTTTTTACGATGTCGGAAGCGTACTAACAGTACGAAGGGGAATGGGCCATAGCGGGGCGATTGATGCTGTACTCGTTACGGAGAACAACCTCGGTATTTTCGACTATGAATACGAAGTCATCGTAGCCGAGCCGACGCACAACGAAAACTACGTCCTCACGCGCCTATCCGACGCCGAAGCCGAGATCGAAACGTTAAAGGCGAAGGTAAATGCGCTAGAAACGCAGCTTGCGGACAGACCGAAGCAAGAGCCAATCATTAAAACGCCAAATCAACGCCGCGCAGACGTAATCAAGCAGGCGCGCGCATTCGTGGCGGACTTGGAAGAACGCGCATATAACGGCGACGGTTCAGACGGCAACTATACTTTCGAATGGCTGACGACGCGACTGACGTTCCATGTAAACGCGGATAAAGGCGTCGTTACGGCGCTTGCGCACGGATCGGCTAACGGTAAACTAATCGACAAAGCATTCGCAAAATGCGCGCCGGGCGACGTATTTAACGCAGACATCGGCAAGGCAATCGCAGCAGGACGTTTGTATGGTGTAAAAGTACCGGCCGAGTTCTATAATGCGCCGCAACCGACGGAGATTGTCGTAGGGATGCGCGTAAATGGCGAGAGCGCTTCTGGATATTATCGCAAGTCGCGGGTTTTTACGCTTACAGAACCGCGCGCGGGTGGTTGGGCGTATACAGCGGACTTTGAAGCTGACGAGGGCGACTGGATTACGAAACGCGACATTGGCGCAATCATCGACGACACGGACGCGCAATATGAGTCCTAAAAAGAGCCTACGCATACTCGCGCTCGACATTAGCGCATCGCCCGGCTACGCAGTCCTCGAATTGCGTCAACTCAAAGCCGGTCCGCGCTTGTCGCTATTGCACGTCGATCATGCGGCCACTGACGCAAGCCAGCCGGATTCGCAAAGATATGCATACATCGAAGCGAAGACGGTCCAAGTCGTCCATGAATACGGACCATTCGACGCCGTAACACGCGAACATTTCACGAAGGGTCGTAGTAAACGCGCCACGCAACTCGTATTCGGCGCATGGGCGGCAGTGGACGCGGCGTTAGGACGTTACGGCTATGCTATCGCAACAGCGGACGAAATTACGCCAAGCGCGGTCAAGAAGGCGGCAACGGGCAACGGCAGCGCAGACAAGGCGGAAGTCGAGGCGGGCGTAAGGGCGCTGCTTAAATTGCCGGACGACTTCGTATTTGCGACGGATGACTGTTCGGATGCGACTGCGGTGGGCATTGCGTATTTAAAATCGAAAGGAATGATTGCGGAATGACAACGCCTAAAAAGAAGTTAACAACGAAGGTTGGCGAGTTTATCGGCTATTCGATCGTCGCACTATACATGCTTGCGCTAGTAGTCGGAGGATTCTTCGCACACCTTGCGCTAATCCGTTGGGGACTACGCATATGGCCGCTTTAACGGAGGCGCGCAGGCTCGAAATGCTGCGGCTTTTAACGGAGCGGCGCGGCGAATTACTATTCGATATAAGCCACGCAAAAATAGCGCTTGGACGTCTAGAGCGCGAATTGATCGAAATTGAGGACGCGATGCAAGACTTGCAAGCGGAAGACAAACGTAAAGGGGACGATTAAGTGACGGCGAAACTACTAACTAACGAATTTTTATCGAAATACCCGGACTTTCCAGCGCACATGAACGCGCTCGGCCAGTTCGTTTACTATCGGACATATTCGCGCTTCCTGCCCGCAAAAGGACGGCGCGAAACGTGGAAAGAGACAGTCGCGCGTGCTACGGAATACAACGTAGGACTTGCGCAGAAGCATACGGACAAAATCGGCTACACGGCGGACTATGACGCCTTGCGCGCAGAAGCCGAGCTGCTATTCGATAACATGTTCAATTTGCGCCAGTTTGTAAGCGGACGGACGTTATGGATTGGCGGAGCTGACGGCGGCGTTGCCGACAAGTATCCGCTCGCAAATTTCAACTGTTCCTACGTTTCCATCCGAAGTTGGGACGACCTCGGCGACTTGTTCTACTTGCTACTCGTCGGCACGGGCGTTGGTTTTAAATGTACGAAAGAGTACGCCGCAAACTTGGCGCCAATTCGCGCAAACGTGAAAGTAACGCATGAGCCGTTTACGCAACGTTATCCTGCGACAAAGATCGCTGACACTTCGCTACACATCATTAACGACGGTACAAAGGCAGTCATTCACGTAGGCGACTCGAAGGAAGGATGGGTCGATTCATTGCGCGAGTTCTTCCGCCTATTGACGGATAAGCAGTACGAAGCCGTCGAAGAAATCAGCATTTATTACGATTACATTCGACCGCAAGGCGCGCGACTTAATACATTCGGAGGCACAGCGTCAGGTCACGAACCATTACTAGAAATGTTCGAAGGTATATCGAAGGTATTGCGCAATGAAATGGATGCCTCGCTCGCGCCACTAGAGGACGCAGGCAACGGCTATAAGCGCGTCAGACCGATTCACATACTCGACATCGGCAACTTGATCGGCTACAACGTCGTAGTCGGTGGTAAACCTTATGCCTCCGACTTAAATAAAAATTCCTCTTTATCGGTGAAACTCTGACCGCGTAATGGCGAAGACAATACCGAGGGAAGCAATCTAAAGTCGTTCTCTCTATAATTAAATTATGGAGGTCGATAATATGTTCTACGTATATGAGTATTACAAGAAAGAAAATGATGAAGTGTTTTACGTCGGTAAAGGTACTGGCAATCGAATGTACGAACTTCATAACAGAAGTAAGTATTTCATGTCAGTTTACAGAAAATATAAATGTGACGTTAGGATCGTATATGATGGCCTTACAAACGAAGCTGCTTGCGAAAAGGAGATTGAAAGAATTGCAGAAATGAAGTCTATCGGACAAGCATATTGCAATTTCACGTTTGGAGGCACTGGCTTTTCAACTGGTAAGCTTAACCCGATACACAAAAGACTTGCGAGAGGCGAAAAGTCGTTATTCGCTAAAAGGAAGTTCTTCGGAGCAGATAACGGTTTCTACGGAAGAAAACACTCAGGGGAAACCAAGAAGAAAATTTCCGAAAGTCGAAAGGGTAAAGGCGGTCAGTTTGGAGAGGACAATCCTATGTACGGAGTGCAACGATTTGGTGAGGATAACCCGATGTTCGGGAAAACAGGGGATCAGCATCATAATAGCGTTATGTACAACGTCACTTATACCGACGGAACGGAAGAAAGATTAACCGCGAAGCAGTGCGAGTTGAAGTTCGGAATTGCTTTCACTAGAATCCGAGGCATTGGCGGAAAACTTCATTATAAAAAGAAAACTAAGAACGACATATACGAGGGAGCGACTGTCACGTTAGATTGAACCTGTAACGACTAGCCGCAAGGCGTAGGGCGCAAGCGATTGGCGCTCGAAACGGGGAACTTAGAAGATATAGTCTGATCTATGCGGAAACGTATAGCTGCGCGTAAAGGCGCGGGCGAGGCGTAGCGAACCTCGTTGAACATAATGGTAAGAAGGACGGCGGAAATCTTCTTATTTGACGCGGACGATTACGAGTCGATGTTCGCGAAGTACGGCATTAACGGAATATGGAACGTCGAGCAGCACGAAAAAGTTGTAGGAGCAGTAGAAGCGGCAGGTCTTAACGATGTTGCGAATATGCTTGCGTCGATTGAGCCGTTTAATGCGGAAGCCCGACCGTTGCATCATCGCCGCATGTCTAATAACTCAATTGCTTTTACGAAAAAGCCAACAGAAGAACAGCTCGCGCTAATCTTCGAATTGATGCAGGCGGAAGGCGAGCCGGGCTTCGTGAACCTCGAAGAAGCGCAAAGGCGACGACCTAACGCGGAGGGACTAAACCCCTGCGTGGAGATCATTCTCGACAGTTACGGCGTGTGTAATCTAACGACGGTCAACTTAGTGCAATTCGTTAAGCCAATCACGGACTATTCGTGGGGCGAAGATGGTGTGTGTCACGGAATGGTGGGCGAACGGTATGTACTCGATGTACTTGCGTTACTCGAAGCGCAGAGAGTGTCTGCTCGTGCTGGACTACGTATGACACTCGCGCAACTAGAATTGCCACATTGGGACGCGGTTCAGCAACGCGATAGACTGCTAGGCACCTCGCTAACTGGCGTAAAGGACGCGTTTGCAATGATTGACTATTCGGAGGAAGAAGAAGCGGACTTGCTTGCGCTATTAGGCGACGTGGCGCGCAATGAAGCGGACAAGTATGCGAAAGAACTACGCGTGAATGCGCCATTACTCGTTACGACGGTCAAGCCGGAAGGCACGATTTCGCAAGTCGCAGGAGGCGTAAGTTCCGGCCTACATTGGTCGCACTCGCCGTACTATATCCGCAGAATCCGGATCAACGCGACAGACCCGCTCGCAAAAGCGGTACAGTCGATAGGCTGGCCGGTACATGCGGAAGTAGGCACGCCGGGCGAAACGGTTGAGGAACGCCTAGCAAACGCAAGAACGCTCGTTATCGACTTCCCTGTCGCATCGGGCGCAAGCAAGACGAAGGACGACGTAAAAGTGCCGGAGCAGTTCGATACGTACTTCCGATTCCAGCGCGAATATACCGAACATAATTCGTCCAATACGATTCACGTACGACCGGATGAGTGGAGCGAAGCGCAACGGATTGTATACGAAGGATGGGACGATTTCGTAGGCGTTAGTTTCCTCGCGCATGACGGCGGTTCTTACGAGCTTGCGCCGTACGAAGCGATTACGCGCGAGCAGTACGAAGACCTCGCCGCAAAGATGGCCACATTCGATCCGGCTATCCTCGAACAATTCGAAACAGGCGCGGACAGCGACCTCGACGGAATGGACGGCTGCGAAGGCGGCGTTTGCCCTATCCGATGAGTTACCGCACAATGCTCGAAGCTAAACGACTAGCCGCGGACAAGCCCGACGTCTTAATGACGTTGCGGGAACTCCGCGAGCATGAGGTTAAAGGGGAGCGATCAAATGGCATTTTTCGGAATAACTTCGAAGAACGGCGCACAGAAAGCGCTAATGCAGGCGCTAATTAACGATAAGCCTTTCACATTCGTTACGGGGCCTAGCGGATGCGGTAAGACACTGATTGCGCAGGCAGTCGGCTTGGAGCGCGTCGTCGAAGAACAGCGTTACCGCAAGATGATATATACGCGGATGCAGACGCAAGTTGGCGAAAACCTCGGCGCATTGCCGGGCGACATCGACGAGAAGACGTATCCGTTTATCGCGCCATTTATGGATAACCTCGATGTAATGAGCGATATGTCGGCGGTAATTCGCCGGTATATCCTCGATGGCGACGAGGACAAGCGCAAGGTATTCTTCGACCCGATTCAGACGGTGCGCGGTCGTTCGTTAAATCACACGTTCTTCCTCGGTGATGAAATGCAGAATGTCGACATTCATACGATTGCGGCGATTGCTACGCGACCGGGACATAACGCTAAATTCGTATTTACCGGCAACTTCTCGCAGATTGATAGTCCGCGTTTGCGCAATCCGAATAATAACGGACTCTACTGCTTACTGAAAGGACTGTACGACGCCGAGGCGCATCAATACTTCGATCATATTAACCTAACGGAAACGCAACGCCATCCGGTCGTAGAAGTTGTCGAAAAGATATTACGCAACCATGACGTACCGCCGGAATTTGAGGCGTTGGAATTGCGAGGTAATGTCGTATGACTACGGAAATAACGTACACATTCGGAATCAACGTTGAGCGCGCGGAGGAACTGACGGACATCGCTCCACACGTCCGTGATTTCATTACGACTATCGGCGCGGGCAGTTGCGATATACAAGTCGCAATCAATCCGGGGCTAGGCGATACGCATCCAACGCAGCAGCTTGCGCCGGCTATCGGCTTCGTGACGGACAGCGCGCAATATTACGAAGATGAAACGGAGGAAATAGGACATGACGACGAAGAATAACGGAATGCCCATACGCAACAGACGAATACGGCGCGACTTCATGCGCCTGCTTGCGTTATTAACCGACGCAACTAACGATCCGGACTACGCAGAAATCGAGCAAATCGCGGCGCGCAACGGACTATACTTCGATGATGACGGCGCAATACAGGAGGTGGCGGAATGATCGTAGCGGAGTACGCTTGCCCGGAATGTGGCGCTAAATACGGCGATTTTGAGGACTTTCTCGACCACGTAGCAGTTTGCGAAGAATGCGCGGGCAAGACCGTTAGTATTCCGGTGCCCGCGCCGATGGAACGGATTTACATGACGGTTAATTTAGGGGAGGCGGAGGAATGAAGGCGACAACACACGGGATATTTGCGCTTGCATGGGCGTTCCTAGCCGCGGTAAACGTCGTCTTATGGGCGATAATTGACGACATAACGTTACTAGTTATTGCGTTGATATTCTACGTATTCTCCGCAGAACACGGCATTATAGCCGCAATAAAACGTAAGGAGGACGTATAAATGGCGTATTTACGCGAACGAGAGGACTTCTTTAAGCCGCCTAGCGCGGAGGTAAGGGCGCCGGGCAACGTAAGACATACAAAGACGGACTTAATCCGCCAGTGGTCGATTGATCGCAACTTACACACGGCAGACCCGACTAAGCAAGCGCTAAAGCTCGGCGAAGAGTTTGGCGAACTGTTCGAAGGGCTGGCGAAGGGAAATGCGGATTTAACTAAGGACGCAATCGGAGATATGTACGTCGTAATGACGATTCTATCGCAACAACTCGGCTTTACAATCGAGGAATGCATCGACATTGCATACGACGAAATCAAGGACAGACGCGGTAAGATGGTCGACGGAGTTTTCGTTAAGGAAAGCGACTTGACGGACAGTAGCGGACAACTAGCGTTTAACTTCGAAAAGGGGACGATTGAATGAGTCGAACTCACGCATACCTATTTGCGGTATATGACGCTGACGGCCGTTTTATACAAGCGTACGCATCCGCTAAATGGGCGATGGCACGCGCGGATAAGCACACAGGTTCGCGAGTTGCTACGTACGTTCATGAAGGAAATAAGTTCGGCGTCGAAATGGCGCATTACATGAATGGGAGGACGAATAATTGACGCAATCACAACGCATAGACGTACTCGACAAGGGCTACGTCATCTTACACGACATTCTCGGCGACGACCGCACGGTAGCGAACGCAGCACGCGTTTCTTACGACAAGAAAACGGGCGAACTCACGGACAGGGATCAGCGTTTAATCGCCTTCCTTGCGCGTGAGGGACATACGTCACCATTCCGACACGCAACGCTACAATTCGAATTATATGCGCCATTAATGATAGCGCGCCAACACTGGAAATATATTGTAGGTTCATCTATTGCGGAAGCTACTGGCGATAATATGGACGCGTGGAACGAAAGCTCGCGTAGATATGTTACGGAAGAACCGACGTTTTATATTCCGCAAATTGACGAATGGCGAAGTGCGCCGGAAAGTTCGAAGCAAGGTAGCGGTGAAGCGGTAGATCGCGTAACAGGTTACGAAATGTTGGAGGCGCTAATCGAACACGTTGACGAAAGTATTCGGCTGTACGAACGGGCTATGAGACGCGGAGTTTGCGCAGAACAAGCGCGTTTGTTCCTGCCAGCTTACGGAATGTACGTGCGCTACTACTGGACTGCATCGCTACAATCCGTCGCACACTTTATCGCGCAACGACTCGCAGATGACGCGCAGGTCGAAATCCAAGCGTACGCAAAAGCAACACTCGAATTAGCGCGCGAACATTTTCCGGTAAGTATCGACGCATTGATCGGAGACACGCAATGAAGTGCATTAAAGCGGCAATAGTCGCAGGACTGCTCGCATTCATGACGTTCTACTACGCGGCAGTTCGCCCGGAACCTGCGGAGACTGACGACGTAGAGCCGCCGGAGGAAGCGGCTGACGCGGAGCAGCCCAAACCGCCCGTCTACGACGACAGCGACGAAATAGCAACGTTAGACGAGCGTAGGCGGGCGTATGAAGCGCAACAGTTAGCGGAGAGGGGAGCGGTGCTAATTGCGGAGAAGAAGCGTAGAGCCGAACGGACAGCCAGCGCAAATAAGCCGAAGCAGCAGCCGGCATCACGCGGCAGTAGCTACGTAGGGCAGGCGCAAACATTTCAGGCGACGGCATATACGGCATATTGCGCCGGCTGTTCGGGCATTACGCGGACGGGTCACGACCTGCGCAAGTCGATATACGAGGATGGCCGGCGTGTAATTGCGACTGACCCGCGGGTGATACCGCTTGGCTCGATCGTGCGCGTTACCCTTGCGGATGGCACTACGTTTGAAGCGGTAGCCAGCGACACGGGCGGCGCAATAAAGGGCGCGATTATCGACATTGCGCATGAAACGAAGGCAGAGGCGTTGGGGTTCGGTAGGCAGACGGTGGAGGTACGGATGATACGAAGGGGCAAATAAAACACGAAAGTGGGGCGTTAAGATGGCGTTAAAACAAATGCCGAAGGTTGGCGACAATGTGCGGTTTTTGGGCGGAGATTTTCATGAAGATATGTCAATCGGTAATGTATACGTTATTAACGAAGTTGATTACGAAGGTGACGCGCTTTTCGAAGACGACGCAGGCGAGACATCGTATATCTGCGAGGAAACACTGCCTCTCTTCGAGTTAGTCCGCGATGTCGAGGAAGATTCACCTTCCGTAACCGACCTTATCGCGAATCTTGCGCGCAGGGTGAGCGAGCTAGAGGCGTGCCTAGTCGTTGAGCAGGCGCATCGAGCGGATTTAACGCGACAGAACGCGGAGCAGGCGTATGAAATTAACGAGTTGTATAAGGCGGTGGCGCGCTTATGAGTGAGATTCTACGCATATGTCTGACTGGCCCGATGCGCAGCGGTAAAGATACGGTCGCGCGCCACTTGAATCTGCGCCATGACTTCGAATTTCCCGTAGCGTTCGGCGACGCGCTTAAGTTAATTGCGCATAAGACGTTTCCTGATGTGCCACGAGAGCCGAAGCCGCGCGCGTTGTATCAGTTTATGAACGTCATGCGCGACTACGATCCTGACGTATGGATAAAGCACGTTTCGCGTACGGTTAGCCTGCTCGAAGACAGTAAAACAACGCGCGGCATCGTCATAACCGACGCACGGCAGGCGAATGAAATCGAGTGGGCGCGCGCGAATGGTTTTACGATTGTCCGCGTTACTACGCCGATGGACGTAAGAATCGTACGGGCGCAGGCGGTAGGCGACGTATTTGACTACGAAGACTTGACGCATCCGACCGAGTTAGAAGTTGCGGGCTTTGACGTGGATGCGGAGCTTTCGAATGTCGGCGACTTGGACGCGTTAAAGGCGAATGTTGATGCGTTAGTTGCGAAGTTGAAAGGGGATGATGCCAAATGAATAACTCACCTTTAAAGGTTCTAGAGTTGTTCGGATAGCGGCGGCATAGGTGCACCGCGTAAAGCGTTAGAAAACCTCGGCATTAACATAAAGAGCGTCGATTACGTCGAAATACTGCCATATGCGGTAACGGCGTACAATCAGATTTTCGACAACGGCTACAAGCCGCAAGATATTCGCGACTGGAATATGAACGTTGACCTACTCGTACACGGAAGTCCCTGCCAAGACTGGTCAAATAACGGCCTTAACGACGTCAGTACGGGCCGGTCCATCCTTTACGAGCGCACACTCGAAATTATCGAACATGAGCTGAATCCGAGGCCGCGCGTCGTTATTTGGGAGAACGTCACAGGCCTCGTAAGCAAGCGCCATATCGATCACTTCAATCACTACCTTACGACGATGGAGCGGCTAGGCTACCGCAATACGTTTAAGATACTCAACGCAAAGGATTACGGCATGGCACAGTCGCGTGAGCGCATATTCACGGTCAGCACGCTAGATGACGCAGCATTCGAGTTTCCGGAGCCGCGCCCACTGACGAAGCCGCTCGCGCATTATATCGACCGCACTGTAGACCCGGCGGCCTTTCCGCTAACCGATAACGAACTGTCGCTATTCTTCGAAGCTGACGGCCAGCTATACATCAAGGCGAACACCAAGCGCGGCTTCCAAGAAGTTTACGACGGCGACAGTATCAACGTAGAACGCCCGAACAGCAAGACGCGGCGCGGACGTGTGCAAAGTGGAATGGTGCCTACATTGACGACTAGTCCGAACGTGGCCGTTTACTATGACGACATATTGCGCAAAATCACTCCGCGGGAATGTTGGCGATTGTTAGGCTTCACCGACGACGACTACGACCGCGTTGCCGCAACGGACATTCCGCAATCTGCGCTATATAAACTGCCGGGCAATAGCATCGTAGTCAGCGTATTAGAGGCGATATTCGACGCATTGATAGCGCAAGGTTTCATACGAGCTTAACGCCCGTGGGATTCGATAAGCTCGCCGTCAATCGGCGCGTCCTTCGACAGTCGGAAAATGTACACGCCATCAACGGACGTGCCTCGATCAAATACGTAGGTGTACGGCGCCTTATCGATGTCGATTTTGAAATCGCTGACGAACTTGCGCGCAGACGCATAGTGACGCTTGTCCAGCACGTAGCTGAAATTCGCAGGCACGGCGTCCATGTTCTTCGTAAGTATGGCGATTGAGCGCGTAACTGCGTTATAGCCGATTGCTACGCGGCTGTACGCGCGCAGGCCGAACATTTTGCGCAAGGACGCGTTGAAGTAGAAGCGGCGCTGGCTGTCGAGCGTGATAAACGGTACGCCATCGGACGGCACGAACGTAAAGCCGGCGAGAGCTTCGTCGATTGCTGCGGGTGTGAGTACGTTGGTTAGTGCGTTATTTGGCACGATATTACCTCCGTTTTGGATAGTTTGACGTAATTATAGCGAAGTATGTACGCATTTACAAGGAATTAAACGCGCGATTAGCGAAAAGGGGCGATAAATTGACGGAAGAACGAATTTACCTCGAAATAAGCGAATGGAATGCGCTACTCGGTATCGATGACAGCTACAAAGCGCCTGATGCGTTGTGGGCGATATTGCGCGACAGAGAACGACGCGAAGAACTATTCCGCAAAGCACTCGAATTACACCGTTACAACGTAGACTACGACTGGTTCCACCGCTATTTTCAGGATGAACACGCGGATCGTGCGCAAAAGAAGCAGGACTTCACGCCGAATAGCGTTGCTACGTTGCTGTCCGAGCTTGTCAGCGGCGGGCGCAAGGTAGGCGACACCTATTACGAACCGTGCGCGGGCACCGGCGGCATTATTATACGTCAGTGGCACGCAGATAGAATTCGACATACACCGTTCGATTACCTGCCGTCTATGTACTTATACCAAGCGGAAGAACTGTCCGACCGCGCGTTGCCGTTCCTCTTGTTTAACCTCGCAATACGCGGCATGAACGCGTCTGTCGTACAAGTTGACGTATTGTCGCGAAAAGGCGCAAAGGGCGCGTGGCTCGTTCAGAATACTAACGACGATCATTTGCAATTTAGCACGATACACCTGTTTCCGTACGACGATGCAACAGCTGATTACTTTAGCGTAGAGTGGACGGCATTTGACGCAGGACGCTACGAGCCGTTCGACCCGGTTGGTGACTTTCCGGCGCATTTAGGCGGCAATGAGTTCTTAGACGCGGTACGACATGAGGTTGCGGAAACAATCGTCACATGCGATAAGTGTGCCGCGGTGCTGCCGGATGGGGTTGCGTTCGACTACAGCCCGGAATATGGCGATGTTTGCGAGGGATGCGCGGAGGAAGTCGCGGAATAGAAAAAGACGCCGGTTAGGGCGTCCTTATGCGCAGAATCGCAACATTTCTTGGATTGCGTACTCTACATTTGCGTAATTGTGGAAGTCGTGTTCTGCGCTATATTCCGCAAGGAACATTTCCTCGGCGTGCTCCGCGGTGCATTCGAATGTTTCTGCGTACATTTCTACGTAGATCGTACGTAACTCCTGCGGTGTAAAAGCGTTTAGGTCGTATTTGTTAGCTGCCATGTTAATCCGCTCCCTTGTTAACGTTTTGTTTAACTGTTAACTCAAGTATACCGAGGGGGTTTGAGAAAGTCAAGCGATAAATTGACGTAAGTTTGACGCAATAAAATAAACCAGAAGAAGGCGATAACAATGCAGTATGAATTTTTAGAGGAGTTTACGTATTATCACGAGGGAGTGCGGTATAAGAAGGCACGCGTTACCGCTAAAATCGGTCGTTTAGTTTATCTTGATAAACCACTTAGCGGGGAGCACGTTTATTTAGTAGAAGAGTACCTAGAGGACGAGGACTGTAACTTAATTGCGTGTATATCAGTGGATGACGATTATATTTCTTTAGACGACGTAGAGCATTCTGTTTTAATTCCAATTGATGCGGAAGGAGGAATGCATATTGAAGCGTAGTTATCTCGAACAATTTAAAGAGGATGTACGCAAGGCATATACGCTTGTTAGGGCCGGGGAACTTCCGATGGGTCGGCGCATAAAAATGCTGAAACGCGTGTCCGATAGGTATGTTTTGGCGCAGGCAGCGGATTACCATGCAGCTAAGGCAGTGGGGAAGAACCCTCCGATTCCCTTGCGCGACAGTGATACATTAAACACGTGTGGTCTTATGTTGATTCACGAATATATGTCGAATAAGGACGCGGATAAAGTCACGAACGACGAGTATCCAATATTGAGCGACAGGCAATTAGAGCGCCGAATGGAGAAACAGCGGGCGCACAGTGATTTGCAATATGGAGATTTACGGTTCCTCGGTAAAAGGCGCTTATCCGGAGGGTGTGACGACAGTGGATCAAATCCGTATTCAGTATCTAAGCGTGTTATAGATCGGCACGATCCGATGATTGCGAGGATTGATGACTACAACGATCTATACGACGCGCTAGATAACGCAGGATTGACGGATAGGCAGCGACAGGCGCTTGACCTCGTATTCTTCGATAATATGACGCAAGAGGAGGCTAGGGCTGTCATGGGCGTGAATAAAGCGACCATTAGCGAGCATGTTTCTGTCGCATTGACGAAATTACTCGAATATATGACGAAAGATTGATGAGCATACCCGAACTTTCATGCGTTTAGCTGGCTATAGGAGTGAGAAGGACATTACGAAATTTAACGTCCAAGCATAACGGACGCAAAACGCTATAATGCCGTCCGATAGACGTAAAACTAGCGCATGGCTTTCCGACTATACTCTTATCGGGTGCGTGGACTGATCTTGCGATGTGCTTATAGCTAGTCGCTAACAAAGGCTTCGCTCGCTGTGCCGGTAAGCTTACGCAGTAACTAAACAGCGTTCAATAGGCGTCCTTCGGGGCGTCTTTTTAGTTTGCGTCAAGTCGGCGGACTGTAAACGACAAAATGACGAAAGAGGATGACGGACGATGAACGAAAGAATTAACGGATTACTTGCGTATTTAGATCGATTAATAACGTTGGAGGATACGACTTACAACTGTCACCGCGAGATTACGGAATGTATTCAAGCCGCGCGCTATGAACTCGGCTTAGTGCCGCTGAAAGAGAGCGGTATTACGCTCCAAAAAGGCGATGAAATGACCGTTATATTTACGGATAGAAGCGAATCACTGCTCGTAATAGGGCCAGCGAAAGTTACCGTCGATGAAGTGGTGGGCGCAAAGTTGTCGGAGGAGCCACGTAAGTTTACCGCGAGAATACGCTCGCATAAGACAGACGAAGTTATTGCGGAATTGCCCGGTGAATTGTGTGTCGAAGGCGGTGTCCAACGCTGACTAACGCTATACAATGGCGCGACCTGAACACGAAGGTTAAACGCGGCTTACTCGCTACAGTCGGCAATCTGACGGTGACTGACGGCACTATAACGGATAAAGCGGGTAACGACGTTAGCGACCGTTTCGACATCGTGCCGCGGCTAACAGCGCCACAAGCACGCAAACTTGACGCAATCGACGGCTTAAGCACGCATCAAACGGATAACGGTGGCTTCGTGTTCGCTTTCTTCCGTCAGTCGCGTATGATCGAGGAACGCTTCCCGTCGTTGCTCAAGCCGGACTTAGCGCGCCTTATGTACGTCGGCTCGTATATTGCGTGGGAGAGCGGTCAGTTGCGCTACGACAACGGCGTGCCTATCGACAAGGACGGCTTGCACGCGCTCGTAGACATGTCGCGCAAACGGTTCAACGAGTTCTATGCGCGCTTACTGGCGGAGGACATCGTGCAGGAAACGGCAGACGGCGCAATACACGTCAACCCTTCCGTGTTCTATCGCGGCGGCATTAAGACGTATCAATACGCGCTGGATGACGTGCAATATACGCGCATGTTCCGCAAGACTGTACGCGAGCTTTACGCAGCCTACAGCGGCAGAAGCCTCGGCCAGTTGGCGCTAGTGTACGAAATCATGCCGTTCGTCAACTTTCAGACGAATATCGTCGCATATAACGCAGATGAATCGCAGGAAGCGCTAGTACGGCCGATGTCGCTCGACAAGCTTGCGTTATTGCTCGGCTATGGTAGCGCGCAGAAGTTGAAGACGGCGCTTAATCGCGTCAAGGTGAACGGCAAGCCCGTATTCGGCTTCTTTGAGAATCCGCATGACCGGCGCAAATACCGGATCGTCGTTAATCCTCGCGTAATATATGCGGGCGATGGCGAGGGGCTGCGCGCGTTGGAGGCGCTATTTAGTTGACGGAAATTCCTAATTGAGAACGCATTGAGAAAAATACCATCCCTTGACGTCCCTATAATCGCGAATTACCATCCCTTGACGTCCCTTTCGAAAAGTGGCGTAAACGGCGTAGCGGCGCGGTTTGTGGGCGTTTTGGGTGCGTTTGGGATATCTTAGTCAGACAAACTACGGGTAAGACCGTTTGGCGCAATAATAGATAAGTGATTAAGAGCGAAGGTCAAAACATAGCTCCGGCTAAAGCCGTCGCGGCGTGTGTTTAATTATTGGTTGCGTGATCTTTTAAAAGACGGCGCAACAGTAATAGAACATAGATAGTCGGAGGGCTTGCCCGACGACAACGGTCTTAATGTTTTAATCTTTTATGTCAACGCGCAAGCCGCGGACTATCTACGGCATTACTACGGACATATAACGGAGGTGTAACGGACATATGGCGAGGTTATTCGATTACAGCGGAAAGCAGAACGTAGAGTTCGTCAAGCAGGGCGATAAGTTTGCACTAGTATTTGACGAAGTACCTGCGTTGGTATTCGTCAGTTATGACGGTAACGGCAGTACGGACCAGACGTTTGCGCACGGTGTTTTCATGGACGATATTAAGGCGGTAGAAATACGGAGTGAAGTCGCCGCAATGACGGAGTTAATTACGACGAAATATGTAGCGGTGGAATAGCGGATGGATGCGTTAACTAGGGCGCATAAAGAACGGTCGAGGTACCGGTATTATATAAGAAGAAACTCTGTTTATTTGCGCAAATGCCCTTTATAACGCTTTATATTGCGGAGGCTAAACGTCGGGGAAAGGCCTCGGAAGCGGGCGACCTTCGCGAACTCACGGGGTCACTACGAATTGCACCTATTGCGCACACAACGGACACTATACGGACTATTCCGTCATGTATAAACGGGTGTATACACGTAGTTACTTTGCGGGAAATAAACGTTGCCATAAAACGGTAAAAGGCGTTGGTATGCGGTTAGTGGGCGTATGTATAAACGGTGTATATTGCGTTTAGTTACGTAAGTAGATAAACGTTGATATGACGCTACTTAGGACGTTGTGTTAGTTTACATAACGTAGATTCGAGGAAGCTGTACGTGTATCTTTATAAATGCGTCAATTGAACAAACAATTAACGCAATTAAGCGAAGTTGTGCAGCCTGACGTGAATATTCCGAATACTCAACGCCCCCAAGCGGGTGCCCTATATACCGCATAACTGTTGCGCAAACCTAGCGCACAATTTTTCGAACTCGACCCGTAAAAAATTCCGTACAATTTTCGTAACTCATGGCGTCAGGACGTAGACATAGCGTTTTAACCGTCCTAGAAGCACCTACAATCGTTTCTAACGCAAGACAGGTATAAACACGCCACAAGACGTTAAAAAGGCGTAGAACAAGCGCAAACACAACTGAAAGGAGGGCGCTCACAATAGCGTACATTAACGAAGAATGGCTCGGTAGGGAAGCGCGCCAAGAACGCATCGACGTAATGAGCGAACGATTGCGCAAACTGGCGGCAGCGATCAAGGCCGGCAAAGCTACGGACTATCATATCGAATTATTCAAGCGCGACAAGGCGGAGCTAGAAAAGCTAAAACGCGTACACCGCGCAGAGGACGACATGCTGTACTTTTTCTACGAATATTTCTCGGAAGCAAGGAATCCCGGAAATCCCGACAACCTAGTGCCGACTACTGCTGTAGACATTGCGGACGCGCCCGACTTTCACGCTAAGTTATCGCGCATCTTGGACTCGGTATCTAACCGAAATCGAACGGCACGTATCGCATGGGCTGCGTCGCGGGGTCACGCAAAGTCCGCGTACTTATCAAACGCCTTTCCAGTGCGCGAAATAGCGTACCGTAAACGGAAGATGATACTGATTATCTCGGAAACGAACGCCGGCTCGAAGAAGTTTATCAAGTGGGTTGCGGGACAGCTAAAGTATAACGTTAAGTTGCGCGAGGACTTCGGTATTTTGCTACACGAACAGAAGACGCGCAACGAAAAGGATTCCGAAGAAGCGTTCTTGACGACGACGGGCATCAAGATGGAAGCTACGTCGCTCGGTACGCAGATTCGCGGATTCCGTAATGGTAATCAGCGGCCCGACTTAATTATACTGGACGACTTGGAATCGCTCGATTCGAACAATACGCCCGAATTGCGGCAGAAGGCGAAAGACTGGCTAAACGCAGACTTAATGCCGGCGGGCGATCCTGAAAATACTGCGTTCATTTTTATGGGGACGTTAGTGCATTTCGACAGTCTTTTAAACTACGTATTGCGCGAACGGCGTGACTTCGTAAAGAACGAGTTCCCTGCGATAATCAAGCCGCCGGAACGAGCCGACCTTTGGGCGGAGTTCGAGCGCATATATAAAGAATACGAACCGACGGACGACGAGCTTGACGCAATGCTCGACGACGATACGGCTACAACCGAAACGCCCAACGCAAAAGCGGCGATGGCATTCTATTACGCAAATAAAGCGGAAATGGACAAGGGCGCGGAAGTCCTATGGCCGGGGCGTTTCCCGCTGCCTGCGCTCATGCTCGAAAAGGTCAACCTCGGCACTAAGTCGTTTAATACGGAATTTATGAATAATCCGATTGACGAGGAATCGCAAATATTCGTGCCGGAGCGTTTTTACTATTACGAGCCGGGCAAGACGTTTTCACATCGCGACTACTATATTGGTATGGGAATGGACTTCGCGATGGGTAAGCAACGCGGCGACTACTCGGCGTTAATAACCGTCGCGCGCCACAAGGCGACCGGCAAGAATTACGTAGTAGATGCGTATATTGAGCGCGCGCATCCCGACGTATTCCTAAAGGAAATAGTAGAACGCGTTAAAAAGTATCAACCGGACATGCTCGGCGCGGAGGCACAAATGGCCCAAGAGTTCTTCGTTGATACGTTAAAGGCGGAGTTAGAATATATCGGATTCCCTGCGCATAGTCGCGTTAAGAAGATACAACAACGACAACGAAAAGAATTACGGATTGAAGCGATGTTACCGGACATAGAAAACGGAAACATCGTTTTTTGTCGTGGAGAACATGCGACGTTAATCGAACATTTTGAGCGGTACGGTTCGCGCTGGCATGACGACGGGCCGGACGCTTTGCAAATGGCGCTCGCGGTAATCAAGCGACCACGTGCGGTCATAACAACGAAGCCGTCGTATTTATAGGAAAGGAGAGGACGCAAATGTCACGTAGAATGCGGGAATTAGAAGCGAAACTAGACGCACGACAACGCAAAGCGGCGTATCTGCTCGTCGAGAATGAATTGCGTGAGACAGGCGAGCGTAGAACCTACGAAGATATATCGAAGGAAATCGGGGTAACTACGCAAGCGCTATGGGAGTGGCGGACAAAGAATCGCAATTTTATCGAATACAAGAACGAAATCGCTGACGATTTTTTAGCGGACAAGCGCGATCAGGTCTACGCGCAGCTTATGAAACTGATTATGGCGTCGCAGCCGTCCGTAAAGGCAATCGATTTATTTATGCGCAGGCACGGGTTACTAACCGACCGTCAAATTACGCAACAAGAGAACGCGGGCGAGGGACGCAGTACCGACGACTTGGCGAAGGAACTTGCGGAGCTTGACGAATTATTGGACGGTGACGGCGAATGACGCTATTTACGGTAGGCGGGCAGTACCCACCGCAAGCCGACATTGAACGGCTCGCCAAGTACGAACGAATGCGGAAGCTATTCGAAGGCAAGCAGCTCGAAGTATATGAGCGCGCTACGGAAGTTTTAAAGGACTCGCCGCATGAGCCGCAGTTACGCAAGTTATATATTGCGGTCAACCTCGCGGACATTCTTGCGACAAAGCCTGCGGACTTGCTCGTAGGCGACGCGCCGAACTACGAATCGGGCAAGGACGACGCCAGCCCCGAACAAAAGGCGCTCAATAGCTACGTAGAAGAAAACGACTTGAATCAGCTCATACACGAAAGCGCGACGGCTAACGGCTATCGCGGCGACGCATGGCTAAAAGTGCGCTACGGCTACCGGCAGGACTATTCCGAAGTTAAAAACATACTTAGTCCCGAAGCCTACGACGAATTTATTAGCGGTAAGAATATGGAGCCGATTATCGAACATGTTGACGCATGTTGCGTATTTCCGGAAACATCACGCGGCAATGTTAAACGCTTCAAAGCGATCAATATTGCGCGTGTCGAATGGGTAGCCATGCGGAAGGAAGACGTACCGTATCTGAATGTCGAGCGCCACATACCGGGCTACATCATTTACAAGCGTTATAAACTCGTTCCAACCGAAGTCATCACAACGTACGGCGCGCACATTCAGACGTTTAGGATCACGGAGGAAGTCGCAACTGGACGCGAAAACAACGTTGTACCGACAGGCTTGCCGCACATGCCGGTCTTTCATATTCCGTACAAGTCGGTAGACGACGCGTGGGAAGGCAGCGGCGGAATGGAGAAGCTAGAATCCACGTTTGCGGCGATTAACGACCGACTCGTGCAAATCGACTTTATCTTATGGAAGCACGCAGACCCGACGGCGTACGGACCGGACCTCGAAGGCAATACGTCCAATACCGTCCAATTCGGCGGCAAGTATATACCGGTGACGCAAGACGACGTAACGCCGGGCTATATGACGTGGAACGCGCAACTTGACGCGGCATTTAAGGAACTCGACTTGCTTATTGCGTCGGTGTTCGTTATCTCGGAAACGCCGCAATGGTTATTCGGAACGGTCATGGCCGGCGATAACAAGGGCGGAACAGGCACGTCACATACTGATAGTGGCGCAATTAAGGCGCGCTTTATGCCGATTCTATCGAAGGTCAAGCGCATAAGAAACCACTACGACCGCGCAATACGTGACGCACTTTATACGTGCTATTTATTCGACAAGGAACAAGGCGACTATCGCGGCCAGCTCGAATATCCGGTCATCGAATGGCAAGACGGTATTCCAAAGAACGAGAAGGAAGAAGCAGAAATTGCGTCGTTGCGAACTGGCGGAAAACCTACGCTCGATCAGCAGACCGCGATTAAGCGGCTTGACGGTATGGATGACGGAAAGGCGAACGAAATCCTGCGACGCATTGGCGAGGACGACGAGCGTGTTAATAGTTTCGTAGACGCTTCGATATTCAACGCGGAGCCGGCAGTAGGCGATGACGATGCGTGAGGCACCACACCCGGACTACTCCTACGATGTACAGCGGCTCACACGCGAATATGAAAAGGCACTACGCAACATACAAGCGGAGCTTAATACGCTATTCCTAACGGACTTCGAGCGTGCGCAAATCGTAGCGGTCGAGGAAAACATTAAGGCGATACTGCGCGACTTGAACCGCTATGGCAGCGATTGGGCGCGACAAACAATTACGCAGTCCGCGCGGGAAGGCGTCGCCAGTACGATTTATTCGCTAGGACTTGCGGATACATTCGAAGAAGCGCTAAAGATTGCTCGCTTTAGTTCGCTGAATAAACCGCTAGTCGAGGCGATCATTACCGACACACAAGCGGACTTACTCGCGGTAACGCAGAACGTTAGCAGGAAAACGCGTTCAGCCGTAAGGCAGGCGACAGCCGACGTATTGCGCGCGAAGACTTCTGCGGGCATTAACGGCACACAATCGCTACAGCAGGCGCTTACGAAGGAACTACGTAAGCAACTCGGAAGTGCGGCGGATACTGCAATAGTTTCGGCAAATGGCGCGCGCTGGCGGCTTAAACCGTACGTAGAGATGCTCGTTCGCACAAAAACGATGCAGGCGCACAAAGAAGCGTCAATAAACGAAGCGCTCGACAGGGACGTGCAATACGGCGTAATCAGTCGGCATGGCGCGACGGACGCTTGTCGGAATTGGGAAGGACGTATAGTTGCGTACACACCGGACGCGCCCGGCGGATTCCCATATATCGGCGACCTACCACGTAATGAAATATTCCACCCAAACTGCCGACATTTAATAACGCCGGTACGCAGGCCGGATCGCTTACCTGCGGATATACGAGAAGTAAACGGAATCTAACGCTCTTAGGGGCGTTTTTATTATGCGCAAAAATTGACCGAACGTACACGTCGTAAAACTGCTACGGATAAAACAGCCGACGGGCTATAAGCGGATAGGAGGACGAAATGACGAATCATAACGAATATAAACTACCACTAACGCTAGACTTACAGTTCTTTGCGGAAGAAGGCGCAGACGATAAAGACGTGCAAGACGGCGCGGATAATGGCGACAACGGAGCGGACAAGCCGAAAGTCGTTACCATGACGCAAGAAGAATTTGACGCGATTATCGTGCGCGAAAAAGGGCGCGTCAAAGGAAAGTACGCCGATTACGATGAGCTAAAGCAGAAACTCGCGGAATTTGAAGCGCAGAAAGCGGAAGCAGAACGCGCACAAATGTCGGAAATCGAACGCTTGCAAGCCGACTTGAAAGCGAAGGAAGAAGCGGAGCAGACACTCGCAAAACAACTCGAAGAAATGCGCGAGCAAACGAAGCAAGCGGCAATCCATAACGCATTTATTGCGCAGGCAAAGGCGGCAGGCGTCACCTATACGGACGCGGCACTAAAATTAGCGGACTTGACTGCGGCACAGATCGGCGAGGACGGCAAAGTTAGCGGGGTAGACGAAATCGTTACGAAGCTCGTCGAAGATAATCCGTTCCTAATCGCGAAGAAACAACCGACAGAAATCGGCGAACCGACGAACGGCGGTAAAGGCGCGGCGGACGAAAAGACGAAGGAACAACTGCTCGAAGAAGCGACGGAGAAGGCACGTAAGAGCGGTCGGCTAGAGGATCGCGCGGCAGTAGCGCAATTAAAGCGCGAATTAGGACTATAAGCGGCGGCTTAAAAAACGCAAAAAAACGACAAACAAACGAAAAGGGGATTTTTAAATGTCTAAAATTTTATCGGGTCAACTTATTGGAAAACGTGAATCAGTAGCGGATGAACTATTACTTCTTAATCCACACCAAACGCCATTACTTGCTATGCTCGGCTTTTCAACGCCAGTAACGCAAGTTGAGCATAACTGGTTCGAGGACGAAATGTTTGCGGACGAATCTACGGCTACAGAGGCGGCACTAGCAGACGCCACTACAGTAAAGGTTGCTGACGGCGAGCCATTCCGCGTAGGACACGTAGTTAAAGTGAATGACGAGCTTATGAAAGTTACGGGCGTTAACGGAACTGACTTGACGGTAGTACGCGGATATGCAGGAACTACACCGGCAGCTATCGACGCTGGCGCAACTGTTGAAGTTCAATTCGTAGAAGGCGCAGAAGGATCGGACGCGCGCGAAGGACGTTACAAGCCACGCGTAAGAAAATCTAACATTACGCAAATCTTCGACGAGACTATCGAAATTTCCGGTACTGCTCAAGCGGTCAACAACTATTCAATCGACGATCTTTACGAGTACGAAAAGCAGAAGAAACAAGTCGAGCTTGCGTTGCAACTCGAAAAAGCGGCTATCAACGGAATCAAATACGAAAACGGTAACGTACGTCAAATGGGCGGTATCCGTAGCCTAATCCAATCTAACGTATTTGACGCTGGTGGCGATTTGACTGCGGACAAGATTTCTGACGCAGTACAAGCGATCTATACTAAAGGCGGCTTCAAGTCCGGCGGTAACTACGAAATTATCGTATCACCGACGTTAAAACGTAAAGTATCTGCGTTCGATAAGTCAATCGTTCGCTTGAATCAAGGCGAAGAAAAACGCGGAACTGTCGTTAACTACTTGACAACTGACTTCGGCGAGTTCCCGGTATCTATCAACGATAACCTTCGCGCGGACGAGCTATTTATCGTAGACAAAAACCGAGTGAAAATCAAGCCGTTGCAAGGACGCGAGTTTGCGCACGAATACCTCGGCAAGAAAGGCGACTACTTGCAAGGAATGATCGTCGGCGAATATACGGTTGAATTCTTCCAAGAGAGCGCGCACGCACGGATCAAAGGAGCGAAGTAATATGGCGAAATTTAAAACGCGTTATAGCGAGCTAGGCTTTTATGTCGACGGCTCGCTTTGCCGTTTTAAAGGCGGAATTTACGTAACCGAAGACAAGGCGGAAATTACGGTACTCGAAACGCTCGCGGACGTTGAGCGCGTAGACGTGCCGGTTAAAACCGAACCAAAGACGCAAGCCAAAGCGGAAGCCAAGCCGTCCACGAAAGCGAAGGCGCCCGCTAAAAAATAATAGCGGAGGTGTCTACGAATGGACTGGAATTTAACGGAAGCATCCGAATATATACGGCTTAACACGCTCGACAACGAGGACTTTACCGACGCGGACGACGAGCGCAAGACAGCGATCCTAAACGTCGCACAGCGGACACTGACACGAAAATACAGCGGATACACGATACCGAATGAAGCCGTCTACCTTTTCGCGCCAGTACTTGCCGCGGCGTTTAACGATACGAATAAGTTGCAACAGCAAGGCGTCGCGTCGTTCAGTGTGCGCGGTATGTCGTTCACATTCAAGGATTGGGCGAAGAAAGACATCGACGCGCTCATACCGGCGGAAGTAGCGGACTTAATCGGCGCGCCTAGCGGTCGGCAAGTGAAATGGACGGTGTTATGACGTATGGCACTAATACCGTTAAAACAACGCGCACTCGTCCATAAGCCGGCTGAACGCGACCCGTGGGGCGAAACGAAAAAGTTACCTCCTATTGCGTACAAATGTCGCGCGGACGAAATCACGGAAATCGTCAAGAACGTCGCAGGCGCGGAAGTTGTAAGCGGAGTACAGATTATGTTCGATAAATTACCGAATATCCGATATGACGACGAAATCGAATATACGAACGAATTAGGCGTGACGGTCAAGCGGAAGCCGGTAAAAATCGAACCGATACGGATGCTCAACGGAAAGCCGACGATGACGGTGGTGTACTTATGAAATACGCAAAGGAGGCGTCTTTGTGTCGCTTGAATTTTCGTTAGATATGTCGAAGTTCCTGCGCGCAATCGAAAAGGCGCCGGAAGCCGTCGGACGTGGCGCAACTAACGCAATGGACGAAATCAAAGACGATTGGGTGCGGGGTGCGCGAGACATTGCGCCATTAGACAGCGGTAACTTGCGCAAACAGATACACGGCGAAGTAGCAAAGCCCGGCGCGAACGGTTACGTCGAAATCAAGGCGAACGCATTTCAAGATACGGGCGGCAAGCGGTTCAACTACGCGTACTATATTCACGAACAAGACGCAGGCGGACGACAATTGCGCACGCCCGGCACGGAGAAGAAATTCCTCGACAAGTCGCTGGACGCGCGCAAGGAAGAATATCAGAAGTGGCTCGAAGAAGACGTTATGGACGAGCTAAAGAAAGCGGGGTGGTAGCGGTTGGCGGAAATCACGGACGAAATAATGGCGTTACGCAACTTTGTCGCGGACATCGGCTTTGCGTATATTAACCTCGCGCATTTACCGGCGGAATACGTAGCGGGCGAATTAGCCATTCGTTTTATGGGCGATACAGCGGCGAGCGAAACCGGCTATCACTTCCGACTTGATCGCGACTATCAATTTGTCTACTTCGATACGTCGGAGCGCGCCTGCCTTGCAAAAGCGAGCGCAATACAGCGGCGTATGCGAAGCGCACATAAAATCAACGTTGGCAATGCGACAGAATCGGGCTATTTGACGCTCGGTTCTTTTTCGTTGTCGCAACCGTTTAAGGCGGAAGGTGCGGAAGTCTACGGCATTATCGGCATGTTGCAGGCAACGGCGCGAGAGGCGCGGAAGTTCGAAGCTGTGCCGAAGATGGGCGGAATCACGATCGATGTAAAGCCGAGACCTCCGGGCAGTAGTTCGGACAACAGCGCGGATCAACCTGCGCAGGAATATCCGGAAAAGCAATACGAAATAAAAGAAGGAAATGGAGCGTGTAATTAATGGCTAATGGCGGACAATGGGACCCGATTTCATTACCGATTAGACCGGGGTTATACCTTAACTTCGTCGAGCAAGCACTCGCACAAATTGCGGGCGGACCTCGCGGAGTAGTCGGTATGCCGATTTTTAACTATACAGGCGGCGTACTAGAAGCCGGCAAGTTTTACGTAGTAGCAAACGAGAAAGAAGCGCAGGAACAGGTCGGCGCAGCAAACGCGGCACCTATCACGCGCGCACTAAGCGGAGGCGCGGCGGAAGTACTTATTTACGCAGTACCGGCAGGCTCGCCGGACGTAGACTACGCAGCATTGCGCGACGCATTCGAAGCGCGTCCGTTCAACGTATTCGTCTATCCGGGCGAAGTTGACGCGGCAGAACAAGACGCATCTTTGGCGTGGGTACAGCGCAATCGCAAAGAAGGCAAGCATTTTACGATTGTCTACGGCGGCACGGCGGCGGAAGACCGAGACCCGACGGCAGGTAACGCGCGCTCAATCCGTTTAGCGGACGAGTACGCAGTCAACTTGATTACGGGCGTCGTACTCGGTGACGGTACGGAATTAGCGTCGGCGGAATACGCGGCAGTTATTGCGGGACTTATCGCAGGCACACCGATTAATAAATCGATCACATACGCGGCGCTACCTGTTGCTGACGTTACGAAGCGTCTACGCAATAGCGAAATCAACGAAGCGTTAACGTCAGGCTCGCTAGTCCTCGTACATGACGGACGCAACGTTAAAGTCGAGCAAGGCATTACGACGGACAGCGACGCGACTAAGCGCGGCAAGATTCGTATTACACGCGCAAGACAAGCGGTTGCGACGGACATTCCTGCGACGGCGAAAGACCGCTATATCGGCAAAATCGACAATAATCCGGCTGGACAAGTCACGCTAATTGCGGCGATTAAGGCGTATCTCGAAACGCTTGAAACTAACAACGTTCTTATGGCGCCGGAAGTTACGCTCGATCCGCAACGTGAATCCGTAGGCGACTGCGTATTCTTGGCGGTTAGCTACGTCGAGGTCGACAGTATGGAACGTATTTTCTTAACTATTAACGTCTAATTGGACGCATAAATAACGAAAGGATGACGCAAATGTTAGATGCTACAAGAACGCTTATGGGAACGTTCGGAAAGTTACATCACGAAGGTGAATGGCTTACGAACGTGACAGGTATTGAGTTGAACGCTGACATTAACTACGAAGAAGTGCCTCGCGCTGGAACTCGCGTTCTCGGACATAAAGCGGGGACGATAGTAATGGAAGGTACGATACAGAGTTATAAGGTGACACCGAAATTCGTCGATGCTATTTCACAAATCCTTGACGACAAAAAAGGTGCATTTGTTACCGAGCTTATGGCTGAAATGGATGACCCCGAGAATCCTGATATGAAGGGTTTTTACAGGGTTAAAGGCGTCCAGTTTAAAAACATTCCGATCCTAAGTTTCGAACACGGTTCGATTGTAGAAGAAGAGTTGCAGTTTGTGTTTACGGGATACGAGCGCATGTAATAACGGCGGGGCTTCGGCTCCGTCTTTTTAATACGAAAATTAACCGAAAGAGGTCGATTATAGATGGCGGAAATCAGCGCATTAGACGCATTGCTAGGCGCGTCAGTTGATGTTGAAGAGAAAGTATATATTAAACGGTTAAAAACAAATTTCACGGTCAAAGCGCTTACAGGCGACAAACTAAACGAACTACGCGAACAATGTACGTACACGGAAGGCAAAGGCGCAAATCGCCGGACTTTCACCAACGAAGACGAACTCGGTAAATTACTAATTGCGGAGGCTTGTATCGAGCCGGACTTTAGTGACGCGAAGTTACTTGCAAAATATGGCGCGAAAGATGCGGCAGATTGCGTACAGAAAGCATTGCTCGCGGGCGAAGTTACGACGTTATCGCACGCTGTACTGGACGTGTCCGGCTTTGATAACGCGGCGGAAGACGTAGAAACAGCAAAAAACTAATAAAGGCCGGCGGTGAAGCGGCGATGTTAGACCGGATATTCCAGCTACATCACATACCTCCGGACGAAGTATATGCGAAAGAATGGCGTTATCGCGCGTTTATGTACGCTTCGGAAGAATTAGCGATGGAGCGAGAGCGGGCGGAAGCGCGTAAACGGAATTAGAAATAACAAGGAAAGGAGGCGGCACGATTGGATTTAGTCGCAAGGCTTAGTTTAAAGGACGACTTCTCGGCGCGAATGAAGAAGGTTACGAGCGTACTTACACGGACGAAGCAAGCTACAGACACATACCGCGACTCGCTCGGACGGTTGCGCGATTCTAACGGACGATTCATAAAGGAAAACGAAACACTTTTTACGCGAATGAAAAACTCGTTCAAAGGCGCGAGAAAATCACTTAGTGACGTTAGTGGTGGGTTTTTTGACGTAGGCAGAAGTTCGTCTTCGGCGCGGTCTAGCGTTAACAGCTTCAAGACTTCGCTTATGAGTATTGCGTCGGCTATCGGACTTACAGCGGCGATTGCGGGCGGTTTTAATATGATTAAATCGTCGGTGCGCTCGGCGATGGCGCGTATTGATGTTATGGAGTCCTTTGAGCGCGTGCTTACGGAGCTTACCGGCTCGGTCGAGAAGACGAAGGAAGCGCTAGACAAGACGCGCGAAGCCGTAACCGGAACAGCCTACGGACTTGATGTAGCGGCGAAATCAGTGCAGAACTTCGTAACGCGCGGCATGGAAATCGGCAAGGCGACGGAGACGATGGCTGCGTGGGGCGACGCGGTAGCATTTTACGGTAACGGCTCGAACGAACAGCTCGAAACGGTCATGGACGCGCTTGCGAAAATGTACTCGTCGGGCAAGGTCGCAATGGATCAGATGAACCGGCTATACGACGCAGGTATTGACGGTGTAGGAATGTATGCAAAAGCGGTCGGACGCGACGTAAACGTAGTTCAGAAAGAGCTATCGAAAGGTAAGATTCCGGCGTCGCAATTTATCGACGTAGTTACGAAAGCGATGATGGAAGGTACGAACGGCGTCACTAAAATCGCGGGAGCTGCGAAAGAAGCCGGAGCATCGTGGGGCGCATCCTTCGATAACATGCGGGCAGCAGTAACGCGCGGTGTCACGGACATTATTCAGACTATCGACAAGATGCTCGTAGACAACGGCTTGCCGGACATGCGAGCAATGATCGCGGAGTTCGGGCGGACATTTGAGCGTAATCTTAAAAAGGCGGCTACCTTTATCGCGCCGTTAGTTACGCAATTGAAGCGCATATATAACGCAATCAAGCCGATAATGCCCGCACTCAAAGAGCTTGCCATTGCGGTAGGTATTGCGGTAGCGGCGGTCGCGGGCTTCTTCGCAGTTGTCAGCGCATTTAAGGCGATAGGCGCGGCGATTATGTTTCTTACGTCGCCAATCGGACTGGCTATCGGTGCTATTACGGGATTAGTCCTCATATTCCGCAACCTCTACAAGACTAGCGAACCGTTCCGCGCGTTTATCGACAAAATCGTCGGTGGCGTCAAAGGACTGTTTAAAATTATGTCCGGCGACAAGGCGGGCGGTCTAGGCGCAATGCTAGAAGCGGGCATGAATACGGAAGCGATTCGCAAAGTATTCGCATTCGCTGACGGCATTAAGAACGGATTTTCTACCGTTAAAAACTTCGTTATGTCGTTCGTAGACAATATAAAGCCGCGAGTGGCCGAGTTCGTTACGTACCTTGCGCAGAAGTGGCAGGACCTGCAGCCCGGCATTGCGACGTTACTAAGCGCGTTTTCTACGGCAAAGGAAACAGCTGTTAATATTTTTACTACGTTGTGGAGCGCATTGCAGCCGGTATTTGGCGCATTAGGCATCGCATTCCGAATTATTGCAGACGTAGCAGTAGCCGTATTCAATAACTTGATTGCGCCTGCCGTTAAATTCGTATGGGGCGCTTTTCAGACGCTGTGGAAAGTGGTCGGACCGATTCTAAAGTTGGTCGGCGAAGCTATCGGCATTGCGTTCGAAGTGTTGAGTATCGTATGGGAAAACATCGTAAAACCGTTTGCATCGTTCATGAAAGATCAGTTTGTCAGCGCATTAGACGCAGTGACGCCAGTGCTCGACGCAATTAGTGGCGCTTTTGAGTGGCTCGGCGAAAAGGTCGAAACTGTTGCCGGATGGTTCAGTGGATTCCGCGACATGCTTTCGAACTTTAAAGTGCCGTCATGGTTATCGCGCTTAGGCGGAGGCGGTACAGTCAAGTTCGAATCTAACGAAGGTGACGGTGGCGGTAAAGGCGGTAAGTCGAAGTACCACGGGATCGATTACGTGCCATACGACGGCTATCAGATTTCGGCGCATAAAGGGGAAGCCGTAATTACGGCGGCCGAAAACAAGGAACGCAAAAAGGGCGGACTGACCGGCGGAATTAGCATTTCCGGCAATACGTTCCATGTGCGGCAGGAATCGGACATTGACGCAATAGCCGAGGCATTGTACGTAAAAATTAACGGGGCAGCGGAGGCGGGTGCGTAATGGCAATCGAATTTTGGCTATCGTTTAACAGTGGCGCGGAAAAGTTGCGCCTACCCGTCAACCCTCCGTCACTTAGCGTAAAGTCACCGTTCGGCAACACGGACATCAATATTACGCAATTCGGCGAGTACACCGTAATAGGCGAGCGTGGCGCGGCGGAACTTTCGTTCAATTCGTTTTTCCCGCGCGAATATAACGCGTCATACTGCGAGTACGCAGACTTTCCGTTACCTGCGGAATGCGTACGTATTCTTGAACGATGGCGCGACGAACGTAAGCCTTTACGCTTTGTCGTGACTGGAACGGACGTAAACTTTGCGGTAACGATCCGAGACTTTAGCTACGAAGTTCAGCGCGCGGGCAGTCCGGGTGACATTTACTATACGCTATCGCTAAAGGAATATCGCTTCTTAGACGTACAGCCGACGGTAGTAGACGTAAGTGCTACGCTAAATGCGCCAGTAGCCAAGAAGCCAGCGGCGAAGAAACGTCCGCCCGTCGTCAATAAGGCGAAGTCTAAAACGCCCGTGACGAAAACAAAGGTCAAGCAAGGCGACACGCTGCCGAAAATAGCCGGTAAGGACTGGCCGAAAGTATACGAGGCGAATAAGAAGGCAATCGGCAATAACCCGAACATCTTGCGACACGGCACGGAAATAACGAGGACGACGATATGAAGCTGCGCGTTCTCTATTTTCATAACGGAGTCATGCGCGACCTTGCCGGCGGTTTGCAAAGCGTAGAAATTGGCGGCGACACTGCGCAAGCATTCCGCACTTGCTCGATTGCGTTAAATAATACGCGCGACGGACGGCGCTACGCAATTCCGTTTAAAAATGGCGGTGAGCTACGCGTCCATTACGGAGATATCGAGTTCTTTCGCGGAGTTATATTCGAGTCATCAATCGACGCAAAAGGCGCGCAGTCACTAAAGGCGCATGACGCGAATGTTTATCTGACGAAGAATAACGACACCGTGCGCTTTGTCGGCAAGACAGCTACGCAGATAATCGCGACATTATGTGGCAAGTACGGCATACCTACGGGATCACTCGCAACTACGCGACATGTAATACCGAAGTTTATCGTGCGGGGCAAGACGCTTTACGAAATCGCAGTATTGGCGCTCACGGAAACGCAGAAGGCGACGGGCAAGCGCTATAGATTGCGCAACGTTGCGGGCAAGCTCGAACTCGTCGAAGTCACTGCGTCGGTGAAGCATTTAACGCTCGAAAATGGGCGCAACATTATCGACGCGTCGTATTCGGAATCCATCGAAGAAGTACGTACACGCGTCAAGCTAACGGGCGGTGACGAAAACAAGCCAGTAACGGTCGAAGTTAGTTCGCCTAGCGCGTCGAAATATGGAATCATGCAGCATTACGAACATAACAGCGACGTAAAGTCGGTCAAGCAATTAAAGCCGCTCGCCGACGCATTACTTGCGGAGCTTTCCAAGCCGAAACAGGAATTTAACGTAACAGTCATAGGAGATATAGACGTAGTAAGCGCCACGTCGGTTTTAGTTAACGAAACTATGACAGGCATTAAGGGCGCTTTTTATGTTGCGGCGGATTCACACAAGTTTGAAGCGAACGGCCTACACACGATGTCCTTGCGTTTAACACGCGAATTAGAACTCGAACGGATTGAGTACGAAGCGCCGGAAGAACCGAAGCCGAAGAAGGCGAAGAAGAAAACGGCGAAACAAAAAGCGAAGGAAGAGGAGGCGGCTAAGAAATGACGGAGAAAATCGGACGGGAAGGTAACGTTTATTCGAAACTGGTACAAACAATACGCGATGTCGGCTATTCCAAGCCGGTGAATATCGAAATCGCAACGGTCGTCGACGCGCCTCCTAATCTGCGCATTAAACTCGATCAGGACGGCTTAATACTTGAAAAGGACGACTTAATTGTTGCGGAGCATCTTACGCGCCATGAGCGCATCGTTTCGGTCAATTACGAATACCCGAAGACGTGGTTACTGGCAGACATAGGCGATATGCCGAAGGACGCGGATTCCTCACGCAACTACATCGGAAGCGCGCAGGCAATCCCGTACGAAAAATACGAAATGCTAAACGCCAAAATGACGTTTGAGGACGTACTAAAGCCGGGCGAGCGCGTCATTTTGGCGTGCTTGGACGAAGATATGGTCTACGTCGTATTGGATAGGGCGGTGTGGTACGTATGAGCTTACTACCGGATAATCAAACGGAATTACTCGATGCTTATTTGCGCGCAGAACAGGACGCACAGCCGGAGCCTACGCTGACGTACCGGCTGAACTTCGGTAATGGGCGCATCGGAGGAATGGTCGACGGCAAGGACGCAATTAAGCAATTCATCGTCAAGGCGATACGCACCAACCGGTCGCACTTCCGTATTTACACGGACGACTACGGATGCGAAATCGAATCGCTTATCGGTAATGACGTCACGGAGTCGTTTATCCAAGCGGAAATTCCCCGCATGGTGCGCGAGGCTTTGATTTACGATGATCGAATAAACGACGTATCCAACGTAACGGCAACGCGACTTGGCGACGCCGTTTTTATTACGGCTACTGTCGATAGTATTTACGGAGAAGTCACGCAGGAGGTGACGATATAATGGCGGAATTATATGAACCGCGCACAATAGACGAAATACACGCGGAAATGCTCAATAGTGTCCGCGACGACGTAGACAAGCGGGAAGGTTCGGTCGTACACGATATGACTGCGCCGACTGCGGAGCAAATCGAGCTACTAGACTACGAGATACAGGCGGCATATTTAAACGGATTCGCAGACACGGCGGACTTACTATACTTGATCCGGCGCGCTGCGGAAATGGGCGTCGACTGGAAGGACGCAGTACCGGCGCGCGGCAACGTAACTATCAACGGAAGCGAAGGCGTAGTAGTGCCGGCTGGCTTCCGTGTTTATACGGATAGCGGCGTATACTTTGCGACTACGGCAGACGCAACATTAACGGCAGGCACGGCAACAGTCGGAGTCATCGCAGAGGCAGGCGGAGAAGCCGGCAATATCGGTATAGCGGAAATTACGCAATATGTGCCGTCGGTTGCGGGCATTACGTCAGTAACGAACGACGCGCCTTTCACAGGCGGCATTGACGCGGAAACGGCGGAAGCACTACTTGCGCGCTACCTGCTGAAAGTCCGCAAGCCGATCACGTCGGGCAACGTCTACCACTACGAAAAATGGGCGACGGACGTTGAAGGCGTAGCAACTGCGAAGGTATTTCCGTTACACAACGGGCCGGGGACGGTCAAGGTCGTAGTTATTGCGGAGGATGGGCGCGCGCCAATACCGGAAGTTATTACGCGAGTTGCGGAAAATATCGAAACCGAGCGTCCAATCGGCGCAACAGTAACCGTCGTGCCAGTGACGGAAATAGCCGTTAATGTGAGCGCAAAACTGACGCTTGCAGGCGACTTGGAAGCGGCTGACGTACTAGACGCAGTTAAGGCGTCAATCGGCGCTTACTTGCTTGCGGCGGCTCATACGGGCGTTGTCCGTTATGCGCGCGTAGGGGAGGCGCTACTCGAAGCGGACGGCGTGCTTGACTACGAGAATTTAACGGTGAATGGCGGCACATCAAACGTAACAATTGCGGAGGATGCCGTAGCTGTCGTCGGTGAGGTGACGATTGTATGAGCGCGGAATTTACTAAACGCGACCTACTAGACACCTTACCGCGCTATTACGATGACAGTCCGGAAGTTGACGCAATTATGGAGGCGAACGCGGGGCAAGTTGCGAATACACGTAAGTCTGCGCGCGAAGTCACAGATCAATTTTACGTAAGGACTGCGACAAAGGACGGTCTTTCCGCGTGGGAGCGCGTGCTTGACTTGCCACCGCGTCCGAACTCGTCGCTGGCGTTTCGGCGCAATCGCATACTTGCGCGACTGAACGGTACTGCTCCGGCAACGGTCTCGTATTTGACGGACGTAGTAAATGCGCATGTTGCGGACAAGTCTGCGCGCATTATCGAAGTAAACGGCGAGTATCGGTTCGAGGCGGAAGTTGATGTCAGGCAAATGTCCGATATTACTCCGATTTATAACGACATTAACGACGTGAAGCCTGCGCATTTGGCGTTCGGAGTTACGGGGCTAATATCCGAGAATCTTAGATTGCGCGGTAAGCAGTACGCGTTCGGCGTGACATACCTAATTTGCAACATGTTCAATACGTCCGGAAATACTGCGTTACTATCAAGTGGCGTTGCTATGGGCGGTAAATCTAACGCCAATGCGGTTAGGTATCCGCGAGCAGGTGCGACAGTTGCTTCTAATAACACTAACGCGGCGAGTTCAGCGATGTTTAGCGGCGAGATTATGCCGAATGCCTCGGATAACAGCGTGATATATCCGAGGGCAGGCGCAACAATTACAGGAGAGGGGCTTGCGTAAATAATGACGATAATACAGCCGGTTTTGACCGATACGATATTAAACCTAATGGACGATATACTAGCTCGCGGGAAAGTAAAGATTGACGGCGTGTATAAGGATTACGAAATCTTTAAGTCCGTTCAAGACGGTAATACATTGCGAAAATATATCTACCTACAATCGGAAGAAGGTTTGGTGCAAGAGGCGCAACTGCTTAGTACGGGCGGCGACATTCTTGCTACTAAGCCTTTTTCTATTAGTAAACAAGACGACGGTTTAATCCTCGCGTTTGAATTTAGCTTAACGATACAGGAGGGATAATTTTGACGAAATATACGCCGATTGATTGGAAAGACGAAATCGTAGACGCGAACGGAAATGTCGTGCAAAAGGGAACGCCATTATCTGCGGAGAATTTAAGGAGAATAGACGATGGGATCGTTGCAGTTGCTACGCAGTTGGCGGATACTGCTCCACAATTAAAGAACGCACCTTACATCTATCAAGCTATGGGAATGGCTTTCGATTCGAATGATCCTACTTTGGTCGATCATGATACACACGCTTCATGGCCTTACTCAAATGTTCATTGGGATGCAAAAATAAATAAAGTAGTTGTGTTTTATACAATCAAACCAACGCATGCTTTAACAAATGTACGGCTGATGATGCGACATATGGATGTAAATTACAACTTTACTGAACCAAAAGTAATTGCTGATGGCAGAAAAGAAAATCTAGCTTTGCGTTCGCAGGGTAGTTGTATTTTACCTAATGGAGATTACTGTGTATTTGTATCACGCATGGACAATACAACACAAGTTCAACTAGGTTGTGATATGTACATTAGTTCGGATAGTGGAAAAACATGGACAATTAGAGAGATCGGTCTTTATGGAAACCCGATAAAAGGTCAATGGGGGGATATCAATGGTGCAATCGTAACGAAGACGGGACGAATTATCACATATTTATGTGAATATCAAACGACAATCGCCCGTTTTCTCTATAGCGATGATAATGGTGTTAATTGGTATTGGTCAGAATGGGAAGGCGGCAGTACGTACTACAACTATAGTGAGCCTGCCTTTCTGCAACTAAGCAATGGTACGATTATCTGTTATTTAAGACCGAATAGCGGTGGACAACCGTTGGATGCAATACCGGAAAAAGCTATCTTTACAAAATCAACAGACGGTGGACTAACGTGGTCAAAACCAATCCAATCTAAATCAATCACTGATTTCACTCAAGGGAACGGACAATTATTATTAGATAAAGAAGCAGGTCGTGTGGAATTCCTGTATTACTCACGTCATAAAAAGTTAGACGATATGTCTAGTATTTATCAAAGTATTGCTTCTGAATCTGATGCGGAAAATGATAATTTCGGTGAACCAAACCGTATCATCAGATTTAACCGCACAGATTCTTACGATGGAAAAATCGGAGATGGCGGCTATGTAGGTGCGTGTTACTTGCCTGATAAAAGAGTGGTCGGTTTTTATTACACTGGGGATAAAGTAAAAGCCAACATTTGTTACTTTGTTGGTAAAAAAGGTACTAAAGAAAATATTGATTACACGATCGAAGAAAGATACGGCACAGTCACTAAATTTTCTAAAGAAAATGATGTAAATAAGAAATTAGAGGCGGTAGACATATTCAAAGAAAATTTACTGCCTTTAGATTCTGCATCGTGGGATCAGGGAGCGTTGTGGGGTGTTGTTGGTGGGAAGGAAAACCCTCAACCCTTACCGAACAGAATAAGGCTCAAAGGCGGCTTGAGTATAAAAGGAAATACCTCTTACTCCTTAACTAATCTAAATACAGCGTACAGAGTATCAATAAGACAATATGATAAAGACGGATTCATCATTGCAATTACCGGTTGGGTAGATACTTTAACATTCAAAACCGAACCCAATGCGGTAAGACTCGGTTTTCTGATATCTAAATCAAACGATTCAGATTTAACGCCCGCCGACATAACTAACGCCAATATTATATTTTCTTCTATTGATATTGAAGAAAAAATAAAGTCTATTAAATTAGATATTAATAATCTATACGCATCGAAAGAAAATATCGTCCCTCTAAACCAAAGGTGGGAGCAAGGGTCGTTCGGCGGCGGCGGTGTAGGTCAAACGGAAACTTTAGTTGATGCCGCAAACAGAATAAGAACTGGCGGTTTTATACAAGTAATAGGTAGCACAAATTACGAGTTAACTTTTACTAATCCGTCATACCAAGTAGGCTTGAGACAGTATGATAAAAACAATGTTTTGGTGTCCGATAGCGGGTGGCAGAGCACTAATTATCAATTTGTGACAAATAAAAATGCTGTTAGAATTAAATTAGTTGTTAGAAAGGCTGATAATTCTAATCTTGTTCCTTCTGAATCAAGTTCATTTAACCTATCTATTAAAGGAGCAACTCCTTATAGTTTAAAACCTACTTTTATCTTTGACGAGGGTAGAGAGAAGAAATGGATTACAGGTGGATGGGTAGAAGGAACAGCGGTAGGGGCTGGGACGGCGACTAAAAATACGGATAGTCTTCAAGCTTCCTTCAATCTCGGTGATGGTGTAGCCGGGAAACAAGGTTTTATTACTGCGAGTCCAATCGACATTACTAATATAAGTGAAATATATGCTACTGCTGTAATCTCCAATATAACGGGTTCTGCAAAGGCAAATATTACGATATACAACAAAAGTAATCCGACAAGTTCATCTGATGGTCGTTTGGCGTATATAGAGTATGGAAATGTCGGGATTAATAATATGGTTATCGACGTAAGTGCTTTATCAGGAAATGTTTATATTGCGGTTGGAGGGGGCAAGCCTTTGAGTGGGTCGGGGCAAGTTGATGTTAAGTTTTATGAAATTTGGTATTAACGGAATTTAAGAGTTCGAGAAACTCTTATGATACAATTAAACTATCATTTTTTTGTCGAAAAGGAGAGCTTCATAATGATTGGGAGATTGTATCATAAGGCGAAACAATTAAAATTTAAAAGTGCTTATTTACCTAAATCCTTGTATTATTCACTTAGGTATCGTATGAGTGGGTTCCCTATTTATACTCACTGGAAAAGCAATTTTGTGGCTGATCGTAGTTCAATTATTAAAATAAAAAACCATTTGATTATTGGGCATTTGTATGGACTTTTATGTCGTCAACCTGCGTATGTAGAAGTGAAAAGTGGAGCAACGTTAGAAATAGATGGAAAAGCAGAGCTTGGGAAAGGCACTGTAATCATTGTAAACAATAATGCAAATCTATATATTGGAGATAACACATATATTGCTGGTGACAGTAAAATATATGCTGTTAAAGAAATTCGGATTGGATCAGATTGTGCATTATCGTGGGGATTAACAATAATAGATTCGGATTTTCATACGTTGCTCCCTGATCAGAAGGAAAAAGTGAACTCAATATCTATTGGTAATCACGTTTGGATAGGCTGTAATGTTACAGTTTTAAAGGGTGTGACTATTGGAGATAATTCTGTAGTTGCTGCTAATTCTGTTGTGAATAAAGATGTGCCACCTAATACATTAGTAGGTGGTAGTCCAGCCGAAGTAATAAAAACGGATGTAGATTGGGAGCTATAGTACGGACTGGGTAGCTTTAATAACAGTGAAATTCTAAGAGATGTAGGCTGAATAAAGAAATATCTTTATAATATCTTCCTATTGCAAGTTTTATGGTACTATTAAAATAGTTTCAATCTTGTGATAGGAGGATTTATATGGATATCGTTTGTATAATTCCGGCGCGTTATAACTCTTCGCGTTTTAAAGGAAAACCCTTAGCTGATATATGCGGCAAACCAATGATATGGTGGGTTTATAATCAAGCGAAAAAAGTAAAAGAATTTAGTGAAGTATATGTTGCGACTGATAATGACGAAATTGAAAAAGTTTGTCAGGAACTTGGTATTAATACTGTTATGACTTCTAACAATCATCCGACAAGCACACAAAGAGTAAATGAAGTTTCCAAGAAAATTCAAGCTGATTTATATGTGGTTATTAATGGGGACGAGCCGCTGATACAACCAGATACGATCAAAGCTATTATTCCTGAAACATTTGAAAACAATCGTCTATATGTTGCTAATTTAATGACAAAAATCAAATCACAAGAAGAGGTGGAGGATAATACAAATATAAAGGTTGTAACTGATCATGAAGATTATGCGTTGTATTTTTCAAGAAATCCTATACCATTTAGAAAAAACGGGATTGAAATTGAAATTGACTATTACAAGCATTTAGGTGTTCTTGTTTACAATGCAGAGGCACTTGAGTTTTTCGCTAATACCCCAAAGGGGAACAACGAATTAGTCGAAGATGTCAATGAATTAAGGTTTGTGGAGCATGGGCAAAAGATTAAGATGATCGAAGTTGAATCAGATACTTTATCTGTTGATGTGCCCAATGATTTAGAAGTAGTGAAAAACATTATAGAAGAAAGAATTAAAGCAGGAATGGCACATTCAATGTAAAAAAGTGAACGAAAGGAGAAGAGTGTAATGATTAAATCTAAGGACTTAATAGTAAAACTTGCAATAAAAAATCTTCAACTTGAAGCAAGAGAAAAGGCATTGTTGAATATCCTTGCTGAAAAAGAAATTATTGACCTTGAAAGTTACTACCAGACTGTAGAAAGCAGCTATCTTAACGGTGAATCAATAAAGGAACCGTATAAGGAACTACTAGAACTAAGTGAAGAAGAATTCCAAGCGATAGACCTCTTAAATAAATCTTAAAAAGCATCCTGCTTGGGTGCTTTTTCTTATTGCACTATAGACACAGTAGGAACAAACTGTGTAGTAACGAAAAACAACAACGCACATACAAGGACGCCCTAACCGGCGTTCTTTTTTGCGTACAAATTTAACGAAAGGGTGGTTGTTTTGCAAATTAAACCGTACACGAAAACGGAATGGCGCGACCACATTATCGATATTATTTCGGGCAATGTCGTCCAAGAAGGCACTCGGTTCACGGCACAGCGCGCCAATAATATCGAAGACGGAATTTTCAACATGTACTTGCTACTCGAATATTACCGCGATCAACTCCAAAAGCAACAGGTGCAAATCGATATGTTCGGACGTGCACCCGCAAATAACGGTACATTCTTCGACACACTCGACGGAGGAAATTCGAAGCAATTGACGCGCCTAACAAGCGAAGCGGTGGCGCAAGCGGCGGTAACTGCTGGCGCAACAACGATTAAGGTCGACACTGTACCGTTCTCAGTCGGAGAAAATGTTACGATTTTCGACGATGTATCGCAGGAAACGGTTAAAGTGATTGCAATTGCGAGCGAGCAGTTGACGGTTAGCGCGCTGACTAACGCTTATAAGAAGGGCGCAAGAATAAGTCGGTCAAATTCCGTAGCAGATACGGCTAGGCAACGTCTATTGTTCGGCGCGTGGGGCAATTATAACGTCGCCATAACGGAGGTGGTGTGAGATGGCGAAGTATCGCTACAGTAAATACACAATCAAAACAACGCCGCTATGGTCGGCGGTGAAAAACGAAAACGTAATAAGGAGTTTTAGTCAACTTGGTAATTATACCGTTTATTCCTCGGATAGTATCAGAACCGATGGCAGGTATACATTGTTAACCCCTGTAACGAGGCATGGCGAACAATTAGGCGGTTATCGCACAGAGTTAGTCAACACGTCAACAGAAACATCATTTGTTATTTTGAATAACGGACAGATAGAAGGGAATCAAGTTATATATTACGATTCTCAAAAACGCATCAAAACTCTACTAAGTGAATCTAAATCAGCCGGAACTTTAGTAGGAACCGTTACCGCAGAAGACGGCACTTACCCCGCGAACGGGGAGCATGACGACGGTTACTGGTACGTTCGCGGTTCACAAGTCAATAACGTACCCACAGTTACCTTATATACCGCAGACAGCCGTACCATACTAGAAAATGAGGCAATAAACATCTCGGGAACCGTAGTGGATGCAGACGCAGGTAACGTCGTAACCGTACGTTACAGGATTAACGATGGCACAGTCCGCGCATTAACTTCTAATATTTCTACCGGCGCAGTGGTCTCGTTCAGTAAAGTTTTAAAGTATAATTCGGGATCGTTATTTGACGGCTCCACAACCGTAGTCGCGTCACTCGCCGAAAACGTCTCACACACCTTGCGCGTATGGGCGGAGGACGATCAAGGCGGTAAGTCCACGGAACAAGTTAGGACGTTTAAAGTAATTGCTAACCGTCCGCCGGATATTACGTTCAAGCCTTTCGCGCAACCTAGCGATTTACTTAATACGGACAAAGTAACGGTTAGCGGGTCGGTAAGTGATCCGGACGGCAACCTTGTTCGAGTTCGCTATCGAATCGCTGACGGCGCATATACGGAAATATATAACGGACCTACTGGCGGGTCTTTTTCATTTGACATCGGACTAGCGCTACTCGCGGAGGGTCCGAACGCATTAACAGTACAAGCTATCGACAGCTTCGGCGCAACAACGACGAAGACGTTAAACGTAACGAAGTCTGCGCCGACAGTACCGCTCAAATCGTCCGTCACGCGCTATAAACTTACGCCACCGAACGGAAGCGCAAAAGGCGTTCTGCTATGGGTCGAGCGCGACGCAGACGGCATCGAATTAAGCGCGGAAATCAGCATGACGGCGCCAGGCGAGGCGGAAAGTTTCACGCCCATGACGAAGACTGTTACGGCATATGTAACGGACGGCATCGAAGAGGACGAGTTTACGTACGACGCGGCAGAAGCAAAGGAGAACATCGTTATCCAACTGACACAGACGCGCACAGACACGGCAAAAGACGTAGGAATCACGTTAATTTCGGGGGTGTTGTCGTAATGACAATCATGCGGAGAAGGCGGCTGCCGGACGGTAGTTTCGGCGAGCTGGAAAAGGTATTTGTCGGAGAAACAGACGCGGAAAAGATTGCACGACTAGAGGCGGAAAACGCATCGCTCGCCCTCGCCAATATCGAAAAAGATATACGGCTGGAAACGGTCGAAGAGTTACAGGCGGAAATGTTACTTATTTTACTAGACGGAGGTGCGACGAATGAATAACGTATGGTATAACGCAGCAAAGGCGTACTATCCTCGCTTTTACACGAAGGATGACGTTAAGAAATTCGTAGTTGCGAACAAGATTACCCCGGAACAATACGAAGAAATCACCGGCGATAAATACGAGGTGGCCGCATAATGGAAATTACAATCGGTTTAATCAGCGCACTTGTCGGCATGGCCCTCGGCTACGTCGGCTTTTTGCGCACACGTGACAAGGACGTTAAAGCGAGCGCAGCCGAGTCCGCAATCGTTACGACCAAGCTCGACAGCATCGGGCAGGACGTGCGCTCTATACGCGTCGATCTAAAGGTGAACGAACAGACAATCGCAGGCGTATCGGAGCGTATCATACGCGTCGAGGAAGGCGTAAAGCAGGCGCAGGAAGGCGTAAAGGCCGTCAATGAGCGCGTGGATAAGTTAGGGGGCGTATGATATGCGCCTACAAATCGTAAGGCAACCGCGCAAGCCGAAGAAGCCGACGGAGTTCTCGAAAAAGCTACTCTACGTAATATTCGGCGTGACGGGCGTAATCATCGCGTTCACGCTTGCAATTATATGGCGGACGGGCGACACTAGTCCGCTCGCTTATTTAATTCCGTCAGTATTCGCAGAGGTTGCGACGGCAACGGGCTTTTATTACTGGAAGGCGCGCAAGGAGAATGAAATTAAATTACGGAGCGTGTACGGCGATGATGCCGTTAGCGCTACGGAAGGGGACGATATACTATGACGAACTTTAAACGCAAACTGGCGTCAAGAAAGTTTTGGGCGATGGTCGCAGGTTTTGTAGGCTCGCTATTAGTCGCGTTTAATGTCGGCGAAAATGACATCGCGCAAGTGGCGGCCATTATTACGAGCTTCGGCGCAATTGCCGTCTATATTTTGCAGGAAGGTGCAATCGATAAGGCGGCGGTCGACAACGAAGAAAAGGCGGAGGATTAACGATGTTCATTCGTCCAAGCGCCGGCCGTCTGACATCACCATTCGGTATGCGCACACATCCGGTAACGGGCAAGCCTACGACAATGCATTGGGGCGTAGACTTCGGACGCGACGCCGGTACACGCATAGTTGCGGCGGCTGACGGCAAAGTAACCTACGCAAAATCGACGAATGGCTACGGCAATACCGTAATGATCGAGCATGTTATCGCCGGCAAGCTGTATACGACGGTCTATGCGCATCTTGCGTCGTTCAATGTACGCGTTGGTCAATACGTTAAAGCAGGTGCAACTATCGCGGTGATGGGGACGACTGGCGTCAGTACTGGCGTTCACTTGCACTTCGAAGTTCATACTGGCGCGTGGAATAATCGCTTTACTAACGCAGTTGATCCGATGCTTTATATCGTTGACCCTGCGGTAAAAGCGTTACAAGCGTTATTAGTTGCGGCGGGCTACGCAGTTAAAGTCGACGGCATTGCGGGGCCAGCGACGGCGGAGGCGATTAAAGCGTTCCAACGCGCCGTAGGACTTGCGGTAGACGGCGTGGCGGGCGCTAAGACTTTGGCTGCGCTAAAGCGCGCTAAACAGGCGCAAGGCAACGCAGGAACGACGCAAAAGGAGGCGGACTACTTGGCGGAGAAACTACCGGCAACACAACAGGCGGACATGCGCAAGTTACTACAGCGCGCATTCGACGAGAAAGTATTCAGCGTGAATCACACGGCGAAAGTAAGCACAATGACGCGCGGCGAAGCGCTGGACCTACTGATTAGTTACAACGCGCGAAAGAAATAAACAAGGCGACCTACTCCGTTTAATTACGGGGCGGGTCGCCTTTTTGCGTTTGACTAGGCACTTGCACTACGAATACGCGTTCGCTATAATTGTCTGAAAGGAGGTCGCTTCTATGCCGTTCATTTCCGATGAATCTCTACAACATTTCGAGAACGCGATATACTTGCCGATGCTACTTACGATACTTGCGCGTGATCGAGAAGCCGTCGAACGTAGCGCACTCAAATTCCAAGCGCCTTATTTGCGTCTGATTGACGCCGCAATAGACGCAGTACAGCGCGACAATAAAGTGACTGCCGACTATATGCGTGCAAACAAGTTACGGCTGGAACGCGGCAAAGTTGGCGATACGTTTACGAAATACATATTTTATCACGGCGGCTATACGGACGAGCGCAGCTATTTGAATGCTAGGCTGAAAAACCGTTCGGAGGAGTTACTCGAAATCTACTTATCGCGCGGATCAATCTAGGTTCCAGCGGTACGTTTCCGTATCGACGCATTCCGGCGTAATAGGCTTCGAGAATAGTTTAGGACGCTTCTTCGGGCCTTCGATAAATGCGACGAACTTATCGTTCCACGTCTCCTTGTACGGATTCTGATGATTGACATATTTCATTAGTTTCTTCATTTCAGCAATCGTGATTTCATCGAAGTGCATTCTATTATTCTGAAATCGGATAAGGCGTTGAAGTACGCCAACATGCTTAATCGTTTTTTCGAGCACTAATCCTACGGCGCGGGAGTCCGAAATGCCAAGCATATCCGCATACATATCTACGTCATGGTAGCCGTCTTGCGTAAAGCGGATGCTAATGCGTTCTGTAGGTCCTACTAGCGGCACGTCTTTCAAGGACGGATTGTCGGCATGGCTTCGGTAGACCGAGTTCTCGAATCTTAAATCGTCCTTCTGAAAATACCTCGCAAACCACTCTACAATCTCACGCTCACTTGTACCGTAGTTAAACAATAAGTCGCATGTTTTTGATATAGGTTGATCGATTATATATGATAGTCTTTCAATTTGTTCTTTTAATGTTCTGGATATAGTAGGCTGTACGTGCACTTTATCATCAATCGACGACTTGCGTTCAGCTTTTTTCTTTTTCCAAAACAACTATCGCCCTCATTTCGCTATATTTGCCCGTATCTGTGGCAGAAAACGGACTTATTTTAGCTTATGGCGTTAATCCGACGAATATTCAACGCAAACTCAACGTAGTATGTTTTACGAGCGTTAAACTGACGTAAAACGGACGCAGCCTAAAATCGTCGTTTTGTTATACGCTCGTATAACGAAAAGGAGGCGCATTTCATGTCAAAGTTGATTCTCGGAATCGATCCGGGGAATTATCGCGGCAAGACGGCGGGGCCTTACGGTGTGGATTCGTATAGGACGGCAATTTGCGATTGGTTCGAGCGCAACATCGAGGAAGATTTCGGCGAAGACGATATGGAGTTCGCGTATGAGGGACGCAAAGGTTACGCAGGCACGCTCGCAAGCTACGAGGACCAATTCGGCGGCGGCGCTATGTACGGCGACAGCAAGGCGCATGATGATACGTTGATACGCGTACTGCTCGCAATCTATCGCTACACACAAAAATACTGCCCCGGCTACGAGCGTTTTGACATCGTAGTGGGGCAGCCGATTATTTCGCACAAGAAGTCGGAGAAGACGAAGCTGGAATTACTATTGCGCGGCACTCACGTTATTACGGTCAACGGGCGCCAGTTTACGTACATTATTGATCGCGTCGGCGTCGCGGCGGAAGGCTCGGGCGCATTCATGGCGGCACCGCGCGAAGGGGTGTTTCGCATCATAGACGTAGGCAGCGGCACGGTCAACTGTGCAACGATAAGCGACCACCGACACATCAACACGGCGTCGGCTACGTTCAATTACGGCGTCGAAACCACGGGCGGGCGCGCTAATATCGACGCTATTGCGCGGGCAGTCGTACGCTCAACTACGCAGCTTAAATGGCGGCAGGCGGACAATGTACTAGTTTGCGGCGGTATCGCGTCTGACTTACTGCCGTTGCTTACGGAGCATTATACGGAAGTTACGCCGTTAATACCGCAGCTTAACGCGCACAACGGTATGCAGATTCACCTACCGACATTTGCGAATGCGGTCGGTTTCTACGAAATCGCAAGGTTGACGTATGGATGAATGCGAAAGAAAATAGGTCGATTAAAGGCGTCTCATTTTCGCACGACAACGACTACGAAGCCGAGCTATACGCGTTTGCGACCGATCCTGCACGCGGCAAGTTCAGTCACTACGTTAAGCGTCTGATTGACCGCGACCGCGCAAGCTTGGCGCAACCTGCCTTAAATACGACGCCAGCGCCTGTCGTAGCCGACGCTATAACCGCGCAGCCAGCCACAAGGGTCGGCAAGACTATCGCAAAGTCGTTCCTTTAGCGGAACTTGACGTTACCTCGCGGCTTATTGCGCTTGCCCGTTAGCGATTCGATAGGCGACGCCTTGTCGTGCACTTCCTGTAGGTCGGCGCTGGCATATCGTACGTACTTTTGCGTCATCGAAATGTCCGTATGTCCGAGTATTTTCATTAGCGCAAAAGGGTCGCCACCGTTACGCAGGAACTTGATTGCGAAATAATGTCGGAAGGTATGCGGACTTACGCGTGCTTTTATCGGCACAAGCGACCGGCGCGCGTATTTCTTTAGGTTCTTCGCAAAGTTGTCGCCGATAAGCTGATCGCCGTATTGCGTTAGAAAAACGAACTCCTCACTGTTCGGGTCGTCGATGCCGATGTAATCGAATAGCTCGCGCAATAAATCCGCAGTCGTCCGGCTGATTGGTACGATGCGCGCCTTGCGATTCTTCGTAATTTCCGCGCGCAAGATGATTTGGCGGTAGACTAAATCGAAGTCATTGCGCACTAGCGCCGTCATTTCTCCGACACGCATGCCGGTGTCCGCAATCAGCGCCATCAACGTATAGTCGCGCAGTCCCGTGTAGGTACGACGACGTGGCGCGGCAAGTAGCGACTCTATTTCAGCGTCCGTGAATATTTCGAATGTGTCGACGTCCTCCGTCTGCAAGCCGACCTGTTGCGCAGGGCTGGCGTTGATTAGGCGCTTCTTGACGGCCCAATTGTAGAATACGCGCAAGACGCGCAAGGCGTTGTTTACAGTGCGCGCCGACACGCCTACGACGTCGGAATGGTTCGTAGGATGGTCGTCCCACTTCGTCTTCTCAAACGTCAGCCAGCGTACATAGGCACGCACGCAATCGTCTTCTGCGCCAGTATAGCCGTTGTCTGCGCAATACTTTCCGAAGTGGCAGAGTGTCTGCCGGTAAGTCTTGATCGTCTTCTCGCTGCGCTTTTGCAGGCGCTTGTCGTCGATGAATAGTTCGACTGTTTGTTCGTAATTGAATTTCCGTTGGAGTTCGAGGTTTTCCTTCCGTTTAAATTCGAATTTCCTCATAAGTTAGCACGTCTCCTACTGCGATAAATTTACGTCTGTTTGTCCGCTGAATTGTCAAGTGATTGCCGAAAGTTTGTCAGAATGAATTGCCGGATATTGCAGAGAAATATAAAACAACCCCATCTCGTGTCGAGCGTGCAATTCGGCATGCAATTGAAGTTGCGTGGAACCGGGGGAATTACGACGTCATTTCAAAAACATTCGGCTATACAGTCCATCATTTGAAAAGCAAGCCTACCAATAGTGAATTCATTGCAATGATTGCAGATAAAATACGTTTAGAGCATGTAGCAAGTTAATTGGTATCATTGAATAATTTCCTTTTCCGACACCGCGATTTCAGCGGTGTTTCTTTTTTAACAATGCATTGTGGAAATATTGTTTTAACTTTATAATGGAAAGGATGAGTTGAATAGTAAATGGGGTGTTGAATTGTTAGTTCAAAATGATTTTTTTAATTTATATGTAACGGGTGAAGATGTATTAATCGACTTGAATAAAACCGGATTTCCTTTAAAATCATTTGACATGATTATCAATCAAAACCCAAGAGTCAAAATCAGCTCTTTTCCTGCGTTGAGAAAAGCTTTGACGGAAGTTGGGAATGGACATAAAATTGGACATTATTTACCTCTTATCGACGTTATCGTATCACCTGACAAGATGAAAGCAGAAGTCATCATTAATATGACAATAACTGAATTTCAATCTGAGAAGCACCAACTGCTTCACCTTATAAAAAAAACATTGGAGGACAACGGCATCGTCTTTGGTAAGATAGACTTGAGAGAAGATGATCTTTTTCCAGGGGTTGCCATCCTGGCTGCAGTCGGGCGGGAGCCAGAGAAAGGCGCAGATGCCCAAATTACATATATAGAGAAACCGGAAAAGAGGCCGGTCATACGTGAAGACGGCCTGGCGGATTACTACGAAATGAATTTTGTTACTCATGTTGAAGAAGGTGACTGGTTAGGCGAAAAAATACCGCCTGCAGATGGGAAACCTGGAAAGGACATATTTGGAGACGCGGTTGATGCGATACGAGGCAGTGACGAGAAGCTTCGGTATGACCGGAAATCCGTTGTTGAAGTTGAGGAGCAGGAGAAAGTCGTTCTTCGTGCCCTTTTCGGCGGTGCGCTTGAATTCGTAGACGATTACGTGAGCGTTGGAAGACATTTGATTATCAATGGGGATGTCGGCCATGAAACGGGATCGATTACGTTTGATGGCGCTGTCACCGTATATGGTACGGTGATGGCAGGATTCTCTGTAAATGCAACAGGAGATATTTCCATTGAAGGGAACGAAGGCGTGACGAATGCCAAGGAGATCTGTTCTTCGGAAGGAGATCTGTATATTAAAGGCGGCGTTTTCGGAGGAGATATATCCCTCATTGAAGCAAGTGGAGATATTTTCATCAAACACGCAAATAATTGCAAGATCTTTGCGAAAAACATAAATGTCGGCTTATATATATTGGGTTCTGATGTAGTTGGTGAAACTGTTACCGTTGATAAAAACAGAGGGAAAATAATCGGAGGCCGAATTGAAGCTCTTTTCAAGATTGAATGCGGATTTGCGGGCAATGCCCATGAAAGAACAACCCATTTGTACGCAAAAGGGATTGATAAAGATTTAATTTATCAAGAGATTCAACAAATGGCTTTGGAACTGAAAGAGCTGCAAAAAACGTCTCAGCATCTCGAAACCCAATTAACAGTAATTGGTAGCCAGCAATCTAAACAACTAGAAGGAGAGCAAGCGGACGCATACACAAAACTGAAAATGACACTAAAAGCAAGCAGGGATAAAATGTTTGACCTTGATCGGGAAATACAGACTGGACTCTATAAAATAAAAACAGCAGTACCGCCGCGAATTGAAGTTGCGAAGGAAGCTTATCCAGGGGTCATCATCCAAATCGGCCAAAAATCTAGCTTGCTCAATAAAACGACAAGAGGTGTATTTGAAGTTGTCGATAACGTCCTTAATGTGTAAGCCAATCGTATTTGCTCATAGAGGTGCGTCCGGAATCTGTTTTGAAAATACGATGAGTGCATTTAAAGAGGCAGTAAGGCAAAAGGCGGACGGCATAGAACTTGATGTTCAGTTGACAGCGGATGGTGTTCCTGTAGTTCTTCACGATGTTGATCTATATAGGATTGCAGGAATACGAAAAAGGGTTTCATCCATTCACTCAAGTGAGCTAGCTGGCGTGAAAGTTGGCGGGAAATTGTTCAGGCGCTTCATGGGGCATCGTATACCATCATTAAGGGAAGCTGTTACATTCTGCGAATTGAACCGCTTAGCCTTAAACATCGAGTTAAAGGAGACGGTTTCGGAAAGGCCAGAAAATTTGAGGGCGATCATCGATATGGCCATTATGTTGGATAACGTCCATATATCATCATTCGATTCCGAAATACTTAAAAATGTAAAAGCTATGGAGCCTACTATCGAAACAGCTTTGCTCGTCAAAAGAAAAACGACAGAATGGAACCGATTGGAGAACTACTATTATGTGGACGGGTTCAATTTTCATAAACGACTATTGAAGGAACCATATAGCAGCGCTCTAATTGCAAGCGGAAAAAAATTACGAGTCTATGGCATGACCGGCAAGGAAGCAATCGCTGCCCAACCACCTTCCTACATCAGCGGCTGGATCACAGACTACCCTGGCAGGTTTAAATGAAAAAGACATCGGCGAAAATTAGCCGATGTCTTTTTAATTTTACTAGAACTATTACTTGAAACGCTCTTGAACTCGTCCCTTCCGGCGATCGCGACGTAGGAGGAAACCTGCAAAAAATGCAAGACCTGCGCCGAACATGAGAAAGCCGACCGTAAATTGGAGCCAGATGAAAGGAAACGGGCTGAATTGGATTCCGAATAGAGAATCACGCATAAGCTTAATGCCACCAGCGGTGATAAGTATTGGAATCAACAGAACGATAAAAGCCGCCATACGTGCCATAATATCAATCTCCTTACTAAAATTAATTTTACCCGCTCAACAATTATTGTCAAGGACAGTACAATCGTGTATGATGAATATAGATTTGCAAAAGATTGCATGGTGCTAAAAGGAGATTGAATATCCTTGCAAAATGTACTCATTATTGGAGCAGGATCCGGAGGCACGAAAATACTGAGCCTGCTGTTAAACTCAAATTTCATGAATGTGTCGGCAATTGTCGATATTGATGAACAGGCACCAGGACTTGTAATCGCCAAGAAACTAGGAATCTCGCACGGCTCCGATTGGAAGCGGTTCTTGACAGATGAAGTCCATATCGTTTTTGATGTAACAGGGGATAAAGCAGTTTTTGATGAATTGATGAAAAGCATTCAAATGCATACGTTATTGATTCCTGGTTCAGTGGCGAATCTACTCGTAGGCCTCTTGAATGAAAATGATCAAATCATCCGGAAAATTCAAACGGAAATGGATAGGCAACAACTCATTTTTAATTCAATTGATGAAGGCATGATTGGGATTGATCGTGAGGGTAATATTGATTTTATTAATGAAAGCGCTTGCACGATGTTGGAAGTTTCTGATTTTGATGCAATCGGCAAATCAATTTTTGAAATCATACCAGATAGCAAATTGGTCAGAGTCCTTGCATCAGGGATGCCCGAAGTGAATGACGAGTTGATTTTGCCGAACGGAGTAAAAATTGTAAGCTCCCGTTATCCGCTCATTTCCGCAGATGGGAAAACATTCGGCGCGTTTGCGGTATTCAAGGATGTGTCGGAAGTTGTCAAACTTGCGGAAGAAATTACCGATTTGAAATCAGTTAAGACGATGTTAGAAGCGATCATCCATTCAAGTGATGACGCAATATCAGTTGTAGATGAAAAGGGAAATGGCATACTTGTCAATCCTGCGTACACCCGCATAACTGGCCTATCTGAAGATGAAGTGATCGGGAAACCGGCTACAGTCGATATTAATGAGGGCGAAAGTATCCATATGAAAGTATTGAAGACGAAACAGCCAGTCCGAGGAGTCAATATGCGGATCGGGGAAGACAACCGGGATGTCATCGTAAATGTCGCTCCTATCGTTGTCAATCAGCAAGTGAAGGGCAGTATTGGCGTTATCCATGACATTACAGAAATGCGCAGTCTAATGAAAGAGCTTGACTGGGCAAGGCAAACAATTAGGAAATTGGAGTCGACTTGTACATTTGATGATATACATGGAAGCTCATCGGATATCAGTCTTGCAATTGATCAGGCGAAGATTGCTTCGAAATCAGATGTTCCTGTAATTTTACGCGGAGAAGCGGGGTCAGGGAAAGAATTGTTCGCAAACGCAATCCATAGCGGAAGTAATAGGAAGTCAAGCAAGTTCATCCGATTGAATTGCAGTGCAATCGACCCGGCTGTAATGGAAAAGGAAATATTCGGGGACGCGGGTATGCAGGATACGAGTTCATTGATAAGGACCGGATTGTTGGAAGAGGTTGGAAGTGGAACTCTCTTTTTGGATGAAGTGACTGATTTGCCTTTATCCGTACAATCTCGGCTTCTCGATTATTTGCAACATGCAATGGCTCGGATGGACGGTCAACACTCTTTAACAACAGCACGAATTATAGTTGCAACTTCTAAAAATTTAGAGAAGGCAATCCATGATGGTACATTCAATATGGATTTATATTATATGCTGAATCGTCTATCAATCCAAATCCCATCACTACGAACGAGGAAAACAGATATCCCCGAAGTGGCCATTCACCTTTTGAAAAAGCTGAATCAGGAATTTGGCATGAATGTAGAAAGAATTTCAAGCGAAGCGATGGAGCGTCTTCAGAGTTATGAATGGCCTGGGAATGTGCGCGAACTTGAAAATGTGTTAAGCCGTGCAATGATTTATATGAAGCATGGATCCGCGGCAATCGGAGAAGAAGACATTCGAAGATCTCTTTTCACGAATGAAGTGAAGGCTGTCGAAGATGTTTTACCTGAAATAAGTACTTTAGCGGCAGTCATGGATGATTACGAACGTACCGTTTTGAAAAAAGCTTTGGATGAACACGACGGCAACAAATCATTGACCGCGAACCGACTTGGCATTTCACTTCGCTCCTTATACTACAAACTGGAAAAATACAAACTGATTTAAAGGGGTGCTTCTGAAATGTCAACACTGGATGCCTTAGTAGAGAGAACAACTTCTTCCAGTACAAGGGTCGTCTCTGTTGCGTGTGCTGCGGATACGGAAGTGCTGGAAGCTGTTGAAATGGCAATTATGAAAGGAATCGCATCTTTTCTTCTTTTTGACGATGAAGAACGTTTACATCAGACAATTAGAGATCGTTTCCCCGAATTGGATGGACATCCTAACATCACGATCATCCATGCTATTAGCAAGGAAGAGGCGGCAGAGAAATCTGTACGTGCCGTCTCTAGCGGGGAAGCACAAGTGCTGATGAAAGGCAACTTGCCGACAGCAGTCGTATTGAAAGCCGTGTTGAACGGAGATTACGGCTTAAGGTCGGGAAAAGTTCTATCCCATGTGGCGGCATTCGAAGTAGACGGGTACGAACGATTGCTTTTCGTCACGGACGCAGGCATGAATATCTCCCCTAATTTGGAGGAAAAAGCTCAAATCATTAGGAACTCTGTGGCGACCGCAAGAGCATGCGGAGTGCACCTGCCAATTGTTGCTCCACTTGCAGCAATCGAGACGGTCAATCCGGTAATGACGCCGACAACTGATGCTGCATCACTCGTTGTCATGAATCAAAGGGGACAAATAAAGGATTGCATCATTGACGGGCCGCTCGCCTTGGATAATGCGGTATCGATTGAATCTGCTAGGCATAAAGGGATAATGAGCGAAACGGCAGGACGTGCTGATATTCTCGTCGTGCCATCAATTGAGGCAGGAAATATATTATATAAATCACTTATGTATTTCGCAAAAGCAAAAGTCGGCGGAATCATTCAAGGCGCCAGAGCGCCAATCGTGTTAACATCAAGATCGGATAGTGCTGAAACAAAGCTTTATTCATTAGCATTAGCTATACTGTCATCTAAAAAATAATTACGGAAAATCCGAAGGAGGAACTGCATTATGGAAATTTTTAAATATATGGAAACTCACGATTATGAACAATTGGTCATCTGCCAAGATAAGACGTCAGGATTAAAGGCAATCATCGCAATCCACGATACAACTCTTGGACCTGCACTCGGCGGTACACGTATGTGGACGTATGCAAGTGAAGAAGAAGCAATTGAAGATGCACTTCGACTAGCAAAAGGCATGACATATAAAAACGCAGCCGCGGGACTAAACTTAGGCGGAGGCAAGACCGTCATTATCGGAAATCCTAAAACAGATAAAAATGATGAAATGTTCCGTGCGTTCGGTCGTTTCATCGAAGGATTGAACGGAAGATATATTACCGCAGAAGACGTTGGTACAACTGAAGAGGATATGGATCTGATCCATTTAGAAACTGATTATGTAACAGGTGTTTCCGCAGAGTTCGGTTCTTCTGGAAACCCTTCTCCTGTAACAGCTTTCGGTGTTTATAAAGGGATGAAAGCAGCAGCTAAAGAAGCTTTTGGAAGTGACTCCCTTGAAGGCAAGACGGTAGCTGTACAAGGCGTCGGAAACGTTGCTTACACTCTTTGTGAATACTTGCATGAAGAAGGCGCAAAGCTGATCGTAACTGACATCAATAAAGAAGCGGTCCAACGTGCAGTTGATGCATTCGGCGCAACGGCTGTCGGTACGGATGAAATTTATTCCCAAGATGCTGATATCTTTGCACCTTGCGCACTAGGTGCCATCATTAATGACGAAACGATTCCACAATTAAAGGCTAAAGTGATTGCTGGCTCAGCAAATAACCAATTGAAAAACCCGGAACACGGGGATATTATTCACGAAATGGGCATCGTTTACGCACCAGATTACGTTATCAATTCAGGTGGAGTTATCAATGTGGCGGATGAGCTTGCAGGTTATAATCGGGAACGCGCATTAAAACGGGTTGCGGGCATTTACGATACGATTGAAAAGATTTTTGCAATTTCTAAACGTGATAGCATCCCTTCGTATGTTGCTGCGGATCGGCTTGCAGAGGAACGGATCGCTCGTGTAGCAAAATCACGAGGCCAGTTCCTTCAAAATGAAAAAAGCGTCCTATCGAAAAGAAAATAAAACAGCCTTTTAAAATCAATACTTTAGAAAGTACCGACCGATAGGAGGGATGGCGGTGCAAAAGAAGAGCTTCCGGATCCTTGTCATTAATCCAGGATCCACATCTACGAAAATCGGTGTGTACGATAATGAACAACTCATTTTTGAGAACACATTGAGACATCAAGCGGAAAAGCTTGCACAGTTTATTTCTGTCATCGATCAATACAATTTTCGAAAAGATGCCATCCTTTCTTCGTTGGAAATTGGCGGCATTCAATTAACAGACCTGGATGCCGTCTGTGGAAGAGGCGGATTGCTCCGACCGATTTCAGGCGGTACATATATGGTCAACGAAGCAATGCTCAGAGACTTGAAAAACGGATTTTCAGGTCAACACGCATCCAATCTAGGCGGCATCCTTGCAAATGAAATAGCAGCTGAAGTAAATATCCCTGCATTCATCGTCGATCCGGTAGTTGTCGACGAAATGCAGCCGATTGCCCGTATTTCAGGTTTTGAGCCAATTAGTAGAAAATCTATTTTTCATGCGCTGAACCAAAAGGCTGTAGCGAGAAGATATGCGAAACAGGTTGGCAAAAATTATGATGAGCTTCGATTGATCGTCACACATATGGGTGGCGGCATAACAGTTGGCGCACACTGTTACGGCAAAGTGATAGATGTCAACAATGGCTTGCATGGCGATGGACCGTTCAGCCCTGAACGGGCAGGAACAGTTCCTATCGGCGAATTGGTCGATCTATGTTATTCAGGAACTTATTTTAGAAAAGAAATTATGGCGAAACTTGTCGGTCAAGGCGGTCTCGTCGGGTATTTAGGGACGAACGATGCTGTTGCCGTCGAAAAGAGAATAGCAGCGGGAGACGAGAAAGCGGCGTTATTATATGAAGCGATGGCTTATCAAGTCGCAAAAGAAATTGGAAGCGCTGCAACTGTTCTTGAAGGCAAAGTTGACGCAATTCTTTTGACCGGCGGCCTTGCATACGGCAAGGAATACGTAGAAATGATCGCTAACCGCGTCGGATGGATTTCCGAGGTAATCACCTATCCGGGAGAAGATGAATTGCAAGCTCTTGCAGAAGGTGCTCTACGGGTCATGAACGGTGAAGAGCAAGCAAAAAACTATCCTGCTTGATGGATAGCTAAATGGAGGCCTTGATTACTAATGGCAAACGAATATGATGTAGTGATATTAGGCGGAGGCACCGGTGGATATGTTGCCGCAATTCGAGCTGCACAATTAGGACTTAAAACGGCGCTTGTGGAAAAAGATGCGCTCGGCGGAACATGCTTACATAAAGGGTGTATACCGAGCAAAGCATTATTGAAAAGTGCAGAAGTCTTTCAAATGGCAAAGAACGAAGCTGCCCACTTTGGTGTCGATACGAAAGAGACCTCATTGAATTTCGCACGAGTGCAGGCAAGGAAAGACGAAATTGTTCAACAGCTGCATAAAGGTGTCATCGGACTTATGAAGAAAGGCAAAATTGACGTGTATGAAGGTTACGGCCGCATGTTAGGGCCATCGATCTTTTCCCCGATGCCTGGAACGATTTCTGTTGAAATGAACAGCGGAGAAGAAAATGAAATGCTCGTTCTGAAAAACCTCATAATCGCAACCGGTTCCAGACCCCGCACTTTACCGGGATTGGAAATAGATGAACGACAAGTTCTGTCATCGGATGGTGCTCTTAAAATGATGGAACTTCCGAAATCAATGCTCATAGTTGGCGGCGGAGTCATAGGAATCGAGTGGGCTTCAATGTTGAATGATTTTGGTGTGGATGTCACGGTAATCGAATACGCAGATCGAATCATCCCGACGGAAGACGGGGATATTTCAAAGGAAATGAAAAAACTGTTGACGAAAAAGGGAATAACTTTCGTAACAGGAGCAAAAGTTGCAGCAGACACTCTAACAAAAACTGAAGGGTCTGTAACGATTTCTGCAGAAGTTTCTGGGGAAATGCAGGAATTTACAGCTGAGAAAATGCTCGTTTCAGTAGGAAGACAAGCGAATGTTGAAGGAATCGGCATTGAAAATACTGAAATTCAAATTGAAAAAGGTTTTATTAAGACGAAGCCGACTTTCCAAACGAAGGAAAGCCATATTTACGCAATCGGAGATGTGATTGGTGGTCTTCAGTTAGCCCATGTAGCTTCTCATGAAGGCATTTCTGCCGTTGAGCATATTGCAGGACACACGACTGAACCTATCAATTATACGAATATTTCCAGATGTATTTATTCAAGTCCTGAAGCGGCGAGCGTCGGTCTTACCGAAGCGCAAGCTAAAGAAAAAGGCTTTGACGTTAAAGTTGGCAAGTTTCCATTCGCTGCAATTGGCAAAGCGCTTGTAAATGGAAATGCCGACGGTTTTGTGAAAATTATCGCCGATAAAAAATCAGATGATATATTAGGCGTTCATATGATAGGCGGGCATGTGACAGACTTGATTTCAGAAGCTGGCTTGGCAATGGTTCTAGATGCAACCCCGTGGGAAGTGGCTTCAACCATCCATCCACATCCGTCATTATCTGAAGTGATCGGAGAGGCATCCCTTGCAGTGGATGGCATAGCAGTTCATATGTAATACAAATTGCCGGGAACGGCTTTCTGTTATAATTCAAACACCGATCATTTGAATTGGATTAAGAAGGGGGTTTCTTACGTGGCTAAAACACGTCATGAAGAATTGGGATTGACGAATGAGGACGTATTGGAAATTTATGAAACGATGGTTATGGCTAGACGATTAGATGAGCGTATGTGGCTTTTGAATCGTGCAGGTAAAATTCCGTTTGTCATTTCATGTCAAGGTCAGGAAGCGGCTCAAGCGGGAGCTGCATATGCACTCGATAAAGAAAAGGATTGGATTGCACCATATTACCGTGATATGGGCGTTGTTCTTCACTTCGGCATGACACCGAAAGAATTGATGCTTTCGGCTTTCGCTAAAGCAGAAGATCCGAACTCGGGCGGTCGTCAAATGCCTGGTCACTTCGGTCAGCGGAAAAATCGCATTTTGACGGGGTCTTCACCTGTCACGACACAACTTCCGCACGCAGTAGGAGTAGCGCTTGCAGCGAAAATGAAAAAAGAGGATTTCATTACATTCGTCACTTTAGGAGAAGGTTCATCCAACCAAGGTGATTTCCATGAAGGTATGAACTTTGCAGGTGTCCATAAATTGCCGACAGTCATCATGGTTGAAAACAATAAATATGCAATTTCAGTTCCTGTTGAAAAACAACTTGCTTGTGAAAATGTTTCGGACCGTGCCATCGGATATGGTATGCCTGGTGTGACTGTCGACGGAACAGATCCTTTAGAAGTGTACCGTGTTGTTAAAGAAGCGGCAGATCGCGCGCGCAACGGCGAAGGACCGAGCCTCGTAGAAACTGTATGTTATCGATTGACGGCGCACTCTTCAGATGATGATCATCGACTATATCGGGATGCAGAAGAGCTTGAGAATGAGCGGAAACTTGATCCGATCCCTAAGTTTGCATCTTATTTACGAGAAACAGGCGTCATCGATGAAGCATACGAAAAAGAGCTAGAAGAACGCATTATGGCAATCGTCAATGAAGCGACAGACTATGCGGAAAAAGCACCTTATGCAGAACCGGAGTATGCGCTTCGACATGTTTATAAAGAAGAAGGGGGGAACGAATAATGGCCGTCATTTCGTATATTGATGCTATTACCCTTGCCATGAAAGAAGAGATGGAAAGGGACGAAAATGTATTCGTTCTTGGAGAAGACGTTGGAAGGAAAGGCGGCGTTTTTAAAGCGACGACCGGCCTCTACGATCAATTCGGTGAATACCGTGCGCTCGATACACCGCTAGCGGAATCAGCAATTGCTGGCGTAGGGATTGGTGCTGCAATGTATGGTATGCGTCCAATCGCAGAAATGCAATTCGCGGATTTCATTATGCCTGCGGTAAACCAAATCGTGTCCGAAGCGGCGAAGATCCGTTATCGATCCAATAACGATTGGTCTTGTCCAATCGTAATCCGCGCTCCGTTCGGCGGTGGGATTCACGGCGCTTTATATCATTCCCAATCGGTTGAGTCGATGTTCGCAAGTACACCAGGCTTGAAAATCGTCATCCCTTCAACTCCTTATGATGCGAAAGGTTTGCTGAAAGCGGCGATAAGAGATGATGATCCGGTACTCTTTTTTGAACATAAACGAGCTTACCGTTTAATCAAAGGCGAAGTTCCTGAAGAAGAATACGTACTTCCAATCGGAAAAGCTGATGTGAAGCGTGAAGGGGAAGATATAACAATCATCACATACGGATTATGTGTCCACTTCGCTTTGCAGGCTGCCGAAAGAATGGCGGAAGATGGAATCTCAGCGCATATTCTCGACTTGCGAACTGTCTACCCATTGGATAAAGAAGCAATCATTGAAGCCGCTTCTAAAACAGGAAAAGTATTGCTTGTCACTGAAGATAACTTGGAAGGCAGTATTATGAGTGAAGTATCCGCTATTATTGCCGAAAACTGCCTATTCGATTTAGATGCACCGATTAAACGTCTTGCAGGGCCTAATATTCCGGCAATGCCATATGCGCCGACAATGGAGAAGTTTTTCATGGTCAATCCGGATAAAGTTGAAAAAGCAGCACGAGAGCTCGCAGAATTTTAATCGGAAAGGAGGTAATATGTTATGACAATCGAAAAAATTGAAATGCCCAAGCTCGGAGAAAGTGTTACAGAAGGCACTATTGAAAAGTGGTTAGTAAAGCCTGGAGATGTTGTGAATAAATACGATCCATTGGCTGAAGTGAACACAGACAAAGTAACTGCTGAAATACCTTCCTCCTTCACTGGAACAATTAAGGAAATCATCGTCCAAGAAGGAGAGACTGTAGAAGTTGGAATCGTCGTTTGCACAATCGAAACAGAAGGCGGTTCAGAAGCTCCGGTTGAAGCAGTCCCTGCAAAAGAAGAACCGGCAAACGAAATGCCAGCAGCGGGCTCCCAAAAACCAGCTGCACCGATCAAACGTGAAGCAGGGGCAGGGCGTTTTTCACCAGCGGTCATGAGATTGGCACAAGAGAACAATATTGATCTTTCACTTGTCCAAGGCTCTGGAAAAGAGGGACGTATCACACGGAAAGATATCCAAAGTATTATTGATAGTGGAGAAATTCCGACCGACAAATCGGTGCAAATCGAACAGACACCGAAAGAGGTGGAACAACAACCGGCGGCAACTGTACAAAGTGTATCCTCGACTAAGCCTGCAGAACCAACTTTAGTTCCAACTGCTGCTGGTGATATCGAAATACCGGTCACGGGCGTACGGCGTGCAATTGCGACGAATATGCTTCGCTCCAAGCACGAGGCTCCGCATGCGTGGACGATGATTGAAGTGGATGTAACGAATCTTGTTCAGTACCGCGATTCATTGAAGAATGATTTCAAGCAGAAGGAAGGATTCAATTTAACCTATTTCGCCTTCTTCGTGAAAGCAGTTTCCCAAGCATTGAAAGAATTTCCGATGATGAATTCCATGTGGGCAGGAGATAAGATCATCCAAAAGAAAGACATTAACATCTCCATCGCAGTAGCGACAGAAGATGCTTTATTTGTACCGGTCATTAAACATGCTGATGAAAAAACGATTAAAGGAATCGGTCGCGATATTAATGACCTCGCGTCGAAAGTCCGTTCCGGCAAATTGAAGTCAGATGAAATGCAAGGTGGTACATTCACTGTAAATAACACAGGTTCATTCGGGTCGGTCCAATCGATGGGTATTATCAATTACCCACAAGCGGCAATTTTGCAAGTCGAATCGATTGTGAAACGTCCTGTCGTTATGAATGGCGGAATGATTGCGGTACGCGATATGGTTAATCTCTGTCTGTCGCTCGATCACCGCGTGCTTGATGGATTAGTCGCTGGCCGTTTCCTAGCACGCGTCAAAGAAATCCTTGAAAGCATTTCAGCAGATAACACTTCTGTCTATTAATTACGAGCAAAGCCGTCTCTCTGTGAGAGGCGGCTTTTTCTCTATACTTTTCAAGCAATCAATCTTTATCCTGTTTGAGCTTTCAAAGAAATAGCTAGTCAGGTAAACTATAAGTAGTTGATGATTAATTTGACGCAAATTACATATTTACAGAAAGATACTATCAAGCTCAGCGAAAGGGGTAACCTTAGTGACTGTTGATAAGATGAAAAAGACGACCTTTGAAAAAGCAGGTTTCGAGCAATGGAAAGAACTCGCTATTACTTCTTTAAAAGGAAAGCCATATGCGAAATTGACGACAGCGACATTAGAAGGCATTGAGCTCCAGCCGCTCTATTTTGAAAAAACAGAGCTCAACAGCTCATCTGCAGTCCAATCGATGAAGCGTAGTGCCGGTTGGATCATTGCACAGCAAACAATCGCTGCAAGCAGTGCTGAATTCTTGGGACAATTGGAGGATTCGCTTGAAAAAGGGAATGAAGCAATTGTTTATGATGGCGGGCATCCGTTTGACTGGAATGATGATCAGCTCTTGCACTTATCATCATTCTTAGCTAAATACCCAGTATTTCTTTTCAACGTTCGTAATGATGACCCGATTTTAAGGGCATTTGATTTTGTCCATCATGAACTGAGGGAAGCGGTTACCGGTATCATCCAGGTGAGCGATTGGACTATTCCAGTCGGTTATAAAGGTATTCGAACAACAGGGGCAGATGTATGGAATGCTCATCATGAAGGTGCGGATGCAGTGACTGAGCTTGCCATCGTATTGGCAGAAGCTTCTCGTATTTCAACTAGCTATGAAAGTTTTCAAACATTTGCGGACAATTTCTTCGTCCGTTTTCCGATTGACACCCATTTCTTCATGGAAATCGCTAAACTAAGAGCTTTTCGAGTGTTATGGCAGGCGTTTGCCAAAGCTTATAATGTCGATGTATCACCGTTTGTACCAGTGTTGGCAGTAACGTCATTACGCTCTTTTTCAAAGCTAGATCCATACGTTAACATGCTGCGTGCAGGAAATGAGACATTCGCCGCAATTCTAGGCGGAGCCGACATTATCCAAGCGCATCCTCACAATATATTGACTGGCCCGAATGCAAGTTCAATTCGGTATAGCAGAAATATGCAACTCGTTTTAAAGGAAGAGACATATGTAGAAAAAGTTCTTGATCCCGCCGGCGGCTCATATTTCATTGAAAAACTGACAGAAGAACTTGTGGAAAAGTCTTGGAATTTATTTATTGATATTGAACGTACTGGGGGTATTGAAAATTTCCTTAAAAGTGGCCGCTTAAACGAACAGTTTTCAAAGCTGCAATTAGAAACGGCGACCGGGAAAAAGGCTCTCATAGGCACGAATGTATATGCTGAAATTGGACCGACAAACTTTGATGATTGGAATGGCCTTCAATCTAAATCGCGTCTGGCCGAACCATTTGAGAAACTGCGTCTTTCATTTAGTGAAAATCAACCAAAAACTGCAATACTCGTATTTGGTAAATTGAAAGATTTCAAGCCACGGGCTGATTTTGTAACAGGATTCTTAGCCTCAGGTGGAATTAGAAGCAATTGGAGCCCGATCTTTGAAAGTGCCGATGAAGCTGTTGAATGGTTACATAATGAAAAACCGGATTATGCAATTGTTTGCGGTACTGAAGAAATGATAGAAAATATTATGGAACCTCTACTTGAAAAGCTGCCGACAGGCATTTTGCTTGATGCTGCAGGAAAGATCAATGAAGAAACATTGAATGACTGGCAGCAAAAAGGTCTTAACGGAATGATCTACAACGGTCAGAATAAAATTAAGAAATTGCAAAAAGTGTTTGTTACGTGGCAGGGAGGTCTTCAGAAATGAATAAACCCAATTTCAACAAAGTTGATATAAGTAAAATAAACATCTCTGTAAATTTGACTGGAAATGAAACGCCTTTCCTTACGAATGAAGGCATATCCATTAAATCAATGTACAAGATTGATGATATAGAAAGCATTGATCATTTGGAAGACATGCCAGGCATTGCTCCAAACACAAGGGGGCCATACCCAACGATGTATGTCGCTCGACCGTGGACTGTTCGCCAATATGCCGGCTTTTCAACTGCTGAAGAAAGTAATGCTTTCTATAGAAGAAACTTGGCGATGGGGCAAAAAGGATTATCAGTCGCTTTCGATTTGGCGACACACCGAGGATATGATTCAGATCATCCTCGCGTGACAGGTGATGTAGGTAAAGCCGGAGTGGCAATTGATTCTGTCGAGGATATGAAAATCCTTTTTGACGGCATCCCGCTTGACCAAATGTCCGTCTCGATGACGATGAATGGAGCTGTGCTGCCAGTAATGGCGTTTTACATCGTGGCGGCAGAAGAACAAGGTGTAACCCCTGAGAAGCTGGCAGGTACGATTCAAAATGACATATTAAAAGAGTATATGGTGAGAAACACTTACATCTTTCCACCTGAAATGTCGATGCGGATTATCGCTGACATTTTTGAATATACATCCAAAAATATGCCAAAGTTCAACTCAATCTCCATTTCCGGCTATCATATGCAAGAAGCAGGAGCGACCGCGGATATCGAGCTTGCTTATACATTGGCAGACGGGCTCGAGTACGTGCGCACCGGATTGAAAGCTGGCATTGACATCGATTCATTTGCACCGCGTCTTTCTTTCTTTTGGGCAATCGGCATGAACTATTTCATGGAAATTGCGAAAATGCGGGCGGCACGTAAAATTTGGGCACAAATGATGCAGACTTTCAATCCATCCAATCCTAAATCCCTTGCATTGCGTACGCATTCTCAAACGTCAGGTTGGAGTTTGACGGAACAGGATCCTTTTAACAATGTTACACGTACATTGGTGGAAGCGAATGCAGCCGCAATGGGTCATACCCAATCATTGCATACAAATGCGCTAGACGAAGCGATTGCGTTGCCAACTGATTTTTCAGCACGAATTGCAAGGAACACTCAATTGTTCCTTCAGGAAGAAACGAATATGACGAAGACGATCGATCCGTGGGGCGGCTCCTATTATGTCGAAAGGTTGACTGCTGACCTGATGGAAAAAGCATGGGATCTAATTGAAGAGATTGAGGTGCTTGGAGGAATGGCAAAAGCAATTGAAACCGGCTTGCCTAAAATGAAGATCGAAGAAGCCGCTGCCAAACGTCAAGCAAAAATCGATTCTCGGACGGAAACGATTGTCGGTGTGAATAAATACCGGCTTGAACAGGAAGAGCCTATCGATATATTGGAAATCGATAATACAGTCGTACGTCAAAAACAGATTGACCGTATCCGACAAATGAAAGAAAAACGAGATGAAGTGGAAGTCAAGAAAGCCTTAGAAGCTATAACCGAGGCTGCTCGCAGTGGAAACGGGAATCTCTTGGCGTTATCGGTAAATGCGGCTCGAGCTCGGGCGACAATTGGAGAAATATCCGATGCAATTGAAAAAGTATCCGGAAGACATAAAGCGGTCATACGTTCTGTAAGTGGCGTCTACAGTTCGAATTTCTCAAATGCGGAAGAAATCGATGAAGTGAAAGAGATGACGGATGAGTTTTTGGAAAATGAAGGTCGCCGCCCTCGTATTCTCATAGCAAAAATGGGACAGGACGGTCATGATCGCGGAGCGAAAGTCATTGCCTCATCATTTGCGGACTTAGGATTTGATGTAGATATCGGACCTTTATTCCAGACCCCTGAGGAAACTGCTTTGCAGGCAGCGGAAAACGACGTCCATGTCATCGGAGTGAGTTCACTTGCTGCTGGACATAAAACTTTAGTGCCAGCATTGCGGGATGAACTTTTGAAAATCGGAAGGGAGGACATTTTAATCGTCGTTGGAGGCGTAATTCCAGCCCAGGATTATGAATTCCTAAGAGAAAACGGTGCGACAGCCATTTTCGGACCAGGTACAGTCATACCTGTCGCTGCCCAGAAAGTGATCGAAAACATTTACCGTGCTCTCGGTTACGAGGAAGTGACGGAGTGAGCAAGAAAGAACATTTGCGAGATGACAGTGCAATGCACGTAATGGATGGCATTGAGTCAAGGCATGACGGAATTGTTGGCTCAAAACGCAAACGATTTATTAAAAAAGAAAAGAAAATCGAAATCGATTTATTATATGATGAAATACGCAAAGGCTCGAGGCTGCATCTATCCAAAGCGATCACCTTATTGGAAAGTCGGGCGGAACATGACCAGAAGGCAGGGCAGGGGTTGTTACGAAAACTGCTGCCGAATACAGGAGAAAGCATCCGTATCGGCATTACCGGGGTGCCTGGAGCGGGAAAGAGCACATTCATCGAAACGTTCGGTCTTCTATTGGCAGAGGCTGGCCATAAAGTGGCCGTCCTTGCCATTGATCCGAGTTCAACGGTGACTGGTGGGAGTATATTAGGCGATAAAACTAGAATGGAGGCGCTCGCAAAGCATCCGAACGCTTTCATTCGCCCCTCACCATCTTCCGGAACCCTAGGTGGCGTCCATAAAAAGACACGCGAAACAATGCTGCTTTGCGAAGCTGCGGGATATGACATCATTCTCATTGAAACAGTCGGTGTTGGTCAAAGTGAAACTGTTGTAAGGGGAATGGTCGATTTCTTCATGTTGCTCGTATTGACTGGTGCAGGTGATGAGCTGCAAGGCATGAAAAAAGGGATTATGGAATTGGCGGATTGCATGATTGTCCATAAGGCGGATGGGGAGAATTTAAAACTGGCCAAAAAGACGGTTAGGGAATACCGCCAAATCCTTCATTTCCTTCAACCTGCGACTCCTGGGTGGTCGACGACTGCATTGCCTGTCTCTTCACTGGAACGAACAGGTTTTGAAACTGTGTGGGAAACGATAGAAACGTTTTACGAAAAAATGGAAGCAAGCGGCGTTTGGCATGAACGAAGACAGTCTCAGACAAAAGATTGGTTTCATTCTATGATCAGGGATCGGTTGATCGATAGTTTCTTTTCACAGCAAGGGAAAAAAGAGCTTGTTGCCGATCTGGAAAAACAATTGCTGACAGGCGAAATGACAGTTGCAAGTGCTGTGGACGCCATACTTCCAATGGATTGACAACATACATTGCAAGGTAAACTAAGCACTCTCTGTAAGCTCGAAATTCACTTTTTTGCAAGTCTAACAGCCAACTGATATGATGAAAATATATTTTGAAAGGGGCCAATTTACAATGACAATGGATTTTAATTTTTATATGGAAGATATTACGAAGCAAGCACGCTCCGAAATGGAAGCAAGCGGCTACGAACAACTAACAACACCTGAAGAAGTGGAAGAGGCATTCAAACGTCCAGGAACAACGCTTGTCATGGTTAACTCTGTTTGTGGCTGCGCAGGTGGGATTGCACGCCCAGCCGCTGCACACGCGGTCCATTATGATAAACGACCTGATCATCTCGTCACTGTGTTTGCAGGGCAAGATAAGGAAGCAACTGCATATGCACGTATGATTTTCGGTGAAGACCATCTACCTTCATCTCCATCCTTCGCATTACTAAAGGACGGTAAAATAGAAAACGTGAAATTGAACTTGGCGGAGGCGACGAACGGATTGCGAAACAGCATGAAAAAGGTAAACTGACAGCC